>DATLIP010000069.1:0-11559 GCA_035539375.1 Bdellovibrionota bacterium
GGGTCATCCGGCGCTGCTCGACGTGGACACAAGCTTTCGCCAGGGCAAACCCGAAAAGCGTGTAGAGATCAACACCCCCGCCGCGCTTGCTGCCGGAGTGACTCCTACGGGAATCGGTATGGAACTGCGCACGCAGATCGAAGGCTCGCTCGCCGGAGTCTACCGCGAGAACGGTCGCGACTACGACATCCGCGTGCGCATGGAGCCCGAACAGCGCGATCTGGTCGACAACTTTGCACGGGTACGTGTGCCCAACACCTATGGGCAATCGATTCCGCTCGGCATGGTCGCCAAGCTCCAAGACGCCGTCCAGCCGGCAAACATTCTGCGCGAGAACCGCTCGCGCTACGTGCAGATATCGGCTGACATCGCTCCCGGTGGGCCGGGCCTGGGCGGTGCGATGCAGGACATCTCGAAGATCATCAGCGAAGAGCTGCCGCCGCCCGAAGGCATGGGTTTCACCTTTGTGGGGCAGGCTGAGCGCTTTAAGGAACTGATCACGAACATCGCCGTGTCGCTGGGACTCGGGATTCTCTTTATCTATCTCGTGCTCGCAAGTCTCTACGAGTCTTTCATCACGCCGTTCACCATCATGCTCGTCATTCCGCTTGCCGCGTGCGGCGCCTTCGTGGCGCTCTTTGTCACTCAGCAATCGCTGAACTTGTTCTCCATGATCGGCTGCGTGATGCTGATGGGCATGGCCACTAAGAACTCCATTTTGCTCGTCGACTACACCGAGCTTAAGATGCGCGAGGGCCTGGACCGCACCCGCGCACTTATTGTGGCCGGGCGCACGCGTCTGCGTCCGATTTTGATGACAAGTTTTGCGATGGCCGCGGGCATGCTCCCCGTCGCGATCGGTCTCAACGAGGCCTCGCGCCAGCGCACGAGCCTCGGCATTGTCGTCATCGGTGGCACGATCTCGTCGACAATCTTGACCTTGTACGTGATTCCGGCGGCCTACGAGTACATCGACCGCTTTCAGGTTTGGTTCTACCGTTTGTTCAACAAGTACGTTCGCTCGCACGATCACCGCGATGACGGTCACGGCGAGCCCACTTTAGAGGAGGTTCCCACATGAAACGAATTTCTACTTTATTAACTTTGGTTGGCGCCCTCGGCGCCGCGGGCCACGCTCGCGCTTCCGAGGCGAATGTCTTTGACTGCGTCGGACAGAACGCCAAGGGCGAGGCGATACAGCTCAAGTACACGAGCTCGTCGTTCACCGGCCAGCCTACCTTCAGTCTCAAGGTTGGCGAGGAATCGCTCGTGCCCGTCGACGAAGCGCGCGCCAAGCTCACGCTTTCGAGCGACGAGACGGCTGTGGGCAATCTGGTGGCGGCCGTGATTCAGCGCAAAGATCTCGCTGACGCTCCCGACACGACCTACGCCGTGCTGGTGCCCAATGTGCTGCTCAATCGCATGGGTGAAGTGGTGGAGTTCCGCACGGTGCTGCTTTCGGGCTTCAAAGGTGGTTTTCGCAAGCTGCCGCTCGTGACCGAAGTGCTGAACCAAACGGACGCGCTCACCTGTCAGGCCCGCGAAGTGAATTTTTAAAATTAGGGTTCTTCGGAGATTGGGGCATTGAGGTCGTCGATCGTCATAAGGAAGGTCTTGGCGAGCTCCTTCAGTACCGGCGAGTCGGACTTGGCGAAGCCGAGATTGCGTTTGACCTTGTCGCGGTCACGGCGCTCGGCGTTTTTCAACTCGGCTTCGAGGCGTGTCACCACGTCCGTGTCCGAAAGCTTTTGCCCCACACCGAAGAGCTGACGAATGCTCTGTAGGGCCGCGGCGGTGCGGTGGTTTTCTTCTTCGTAGCCTTTGACCGTATCGTAAGACACGCCTTCTCGGATGGCCTGCGCCTGTATCGCCAGTACGCGGCGCATGACGTAATCGGGAGTGTAGAGCTGTTCCAGTTTTTCGGAAGTGATTTTGAGCGCTTCGAGGGCCATGGTGCGCACTTCGGGTCGGTCGCGCGCGAGGCCTTCGTGGCGTACGAAGTCCGCGATGGTCTCCACCGCGGTGACGACTTCGACGGAGTTTTCGGACTTGATGGTGGTGCCGAAGGCTGGCACCAGGGCCCCTACCACATCCATCGGGGTACCGTTGGCGGAGCTCAATAGGTTTTCGCGTGAGAAGGGGCCGTTGGTCCGCATGGCCCCCATTGTGAGAAGGCCCGGCGCGAGGATCGCAACGGCTTCGAGGCTGTCGCGGTAAGGCTTGAGGTTGGGGTAGCGCGCAAAATCTTCGGCATTACGAACCGAGATGGCGAGAGCCCTAGGGTAAAGCTGGCTCGCCCAGATCAGCGTATCGACGGAATGGTCAGCCTCACCACGGCCCATGGGCTTCAGAAATTTTTCCATCATCACGTCGCCGACCAGTCGGAGCGTCGCGGGATCTTTCACTTCGAGCAGGCGATTCCGGTGCAGCTGCCGGGTGCTCTCGCTGGCTTTGGGGTCGAAGGCTACCGAGAGGCTAAAGCGCGCCGATTCGAAGGCTGCGCTCGAGATGCGACCCCCGCTGAGCGCGTCGATCACGTAATTGCAGATGCCTGCCTCGGCCCGCGGGGTGCTCAAAATCGCGAGAACGGTGAGGGACCCGGCTAAGACCTGACGCAATGTCGACATGCGTTAAGTTTAGATTTGGGCCCCACCGTCCGTCAACGACGATTGTCGCCAGTCTTTTGATCTAACGGGCTTCTATTCGCCGTTCAGGTCCACAAAGCTGCCGTCGCCCTTCATAAAGAACGAGGTCGTGGAGCGCATGTCCTTCAGGACGGTTTTGACGCGCCAGTCGACGAGCACTTCCATGCCGGCCACGGGGCTGGCTTTGGAGCCCGTGTTGATGACATTCACGACCTTCGCCTTGGCGTCTACGTTGTAACCCCAAGACACCGAGAGGTTTTGCGCCTGCACGTTGACGTTGGAGAGGTAGAGGCCCTTGCCTTCGTAGGAGCCCCCTGGGGTAAAGAGGATGCGATATTCAAAGCGCACAACTTCGGCGCCGTAGAGGTTCTTGTAGGTGGCGGTGTAAATGCGGCCCTTGGGCGATTGCCAGTTCTCGAGAGCCATCCAGTTGCCGTTCTCGGCACTCTGAGGCAGAGCGTTGGCCATGGCGTCGGCAAAATTCGATACTGGTTTGCCCGCTTCGATGAGTTTCCACAGCTTGGTACCGTAGTTGATGATTTGATCAAAAGTGATGCTGCCCGCACCCTCTTCGCTCAGCATACCGAAGTCGCGGCGGGTTTGAACGCGGCGCTTGGCGATGAGATCTTGCTGCTGGTTCCATTCTTTGATGGTGTACTCGCTGACTTTGCAGTCAACGCAAACGTTGCCCATGTTGATGTCGCGAGTTTCGATTTTGACCGAGCCAATTTCGAGATACTTTTGGTCGATGGCGCCTTCGGCACGAGCGCTCACCACGCTGCCGGCCGTGAGCAGGGCCGCCGCCGCGTGAATCTTGTGGCGACGCCAAAGGCCGCGGCTCAAATTGGTAGTTTTTGCATACAGTTTTGCGACACTCGATTGAGTTTGCATGTGTTGGTCCCTCCCAGAACACGAACATTGATTGATTTTGAATCCCACCCCCTCAGTACCATTTCAAGTCTGGTCTAAGGCTTGTTACAGGGATAGAGGATTTTCTCCGCACGGCCAAGCGGCTGGCTTCTTTCAAAGAGTTTTTAAGGAAGAGCGCCGCATCTTGGTGGTAGCGGCATCGAGTGCGCTGCAACAAGACTCGCTGCTCCGTACCTTCGGAGCGCGGCTTAGAAGACTCCAGGCGCGTCTTTGACGACGCTCTCGTTGTAGTAGAGCTGATCAAAACCCACTTTGGATTCGTTGAAGGTGCGTAGGCCTTTGACCTCGCCCTTAGCACCGAGTTCGAGCTCGATCGTTTGCTCTTTGGACACGTTCGAGCAAGGTTGCACTTCGCAGCCGTAGGCGTTGAAGGTTTGGTAATTCAGTACCAAGTGCTTTCCGCGAATTTTCCAGGTGCCGCGTTCAAAGCGCACGGCGTAGTTTTTCACTTTGGGGTGGGGCACGATCTTGCCGCCCGCCTGCAGCACACCCACGGTGGTGGGCATCTGCGGAAAAACGTAGTTCATGGGCAGCAGTGTGGTGAAGGCCGCTTCCACGGGCTGAGAATCCTGGTAGGGAGCTTGATTGCGGCTCGAGCAAGCAGCGAAGAGCATCGTGAGGGCAAGAAGTTGAAGTCTCATAGAAGGCAACTTACGCCTGCGCTCCGGGGGTCGCAAGCGATGTCGCGCAAAGTTTTCTTAAAGAAGTTTCGCCCCCCATGCAAAAAAGAGTGCCAAGTTCTTTGGTGAAGTTGTAAGTTCGGCCGGCATGAATTTCAACGAGGCGTTAACGCTCTACCGTAGTCCCCTGAATGACCTTCTTTTTCGCGCCCATTCGGTGCACCGCGAGCACTTTGATCCCAATCAGGTCCAGCTCAGCTCGCTGATGAGTGTCAAGACGGGCGGTTGCCCCGAAGATTGTTCGTATTGTCCCCAGTCCGCGCACTACCAAAGCGGGGTGGCTTCTTCGCCGCTCGCCGAAATGGAAAAGGTGCTCGAGGCGGCCGCTGTGGCCAAGGCCGAAGGGGCCACTCGTTTTTGCATGGGCGCGGCTTGGCGCCGTCCACGTGCGGGCGATCTCGAAAAGGTTTGTCGCATGATTGAAGGTGTCAAGGCGCTCGGACTCGAGACCTGCGCGACGCTCGGCATGCTCGAAGCCCCACAGGCCGAGCAGCTCAAGGCCGCGGGCCTGGATTACTACAACCACAACCTCGACACCTCGGAATCCTTTTACGAAAAGATCATCACCACACGCACTTTCGAAGATCGTATCCAAACGCTGGGCGTGGTCGCCGATGCGGGCATCAACGTGTGCTGCGGCGGCATTCTCGGTTTGGGAGAAACTTACGAAGATCGAGTGCAGATGATCGTGCGGCTCTCGGAGCTCTCCACGCCGCCCGATTCGGTGCCGCTCAACATGTTAATCCCCATCGCGGGCACGCCGCTTGAGTCGGCCGCGCGCGTTGATCCCCTCGATTTTGTGCGGCTCGTGGCACTCACCCGCATCATGTTGCCGGGGAGCTGGATTCGTCTCGCTGCGGGTCGCGAGCAGATGTCCGATGAGTTTCAAGCTTTGTGCTTTTTTGCCGGAGCCAATTCGGTATTTCTCGGCGAAACGCTTTTGACCGCCGCCAATCCCGACGCGAGCACAGACGCGGCGCTCTTTGCGCGACTCGGCTTGAACTCTAGTGCGTTGCGTGCGTCAGATGCCCTCTAACCAATCGACGTTCACTCGGTTGGCACCGTAGTGCTCCACGGTGGTTTTGAGCGTGTCGGGGGGGAGAAGGAAGATCCGGTCGTGGTTGTCCCATTTTTTTTGGCCATCGAGGGTTTCCACCCACACCATTTGCGATCGCTCGCCCGTAAGCTCGGTGATGCGGCCGACATTCGAGAGGGACATCAGGCGCGTGTGCGTCCACATCCATACAAGGTCGCCCACGCGCGGCGTTTCGCCGCTGGGGCCATAGCCCTCGTAATCTAACTTAGGAAATTTGGGTTTGGGCGCTTTGGCCGCTTTGGGGGCTATGGCGACGGGCGTTTCGATGGTGATGCGGCTTTTGAATTCGCTCACGTAAACATAACCTTCGAGGTCGAGATCCTCGGAGCGTACGCGCACGACGTTGATGCGCCCGTCGAGCTTGTGGGGGCCGCGAATCATGGTGAGTTTGCCGCCCGGGGGCACCGTAAAGACTTTGTCGATGAGCATCTCGCCGAGATAAACCACCATGCCCTTTTCGGGAAGCGTGGAGATCAGCGTGCGCATCGTCTCGGGGGTGCGAGAATTTTCTTTGACCACCACAATGGCCCCTTCGCCGAGTAGGGTGGCGTCGTAGGCTTGAGCGGCGGGTGCGCCGGCGTCGTCGACAATTCGTTTGCAGGGGTTTTCGCTTTCGGCGTGTAGCAAAGGGACCGAAAACAGCGCGTATCCGGAGATCACAAGGATGTTTAGAGTGTGGTGGAGGCGAATCATCGGCAACCCAAACCAATCGACTCAAAGGGGCGAGTCAAGTTGGGCGCGGTCTAATGCACGAGACCGTTTGCGGGCAGCGAATCTACGATCTTTGCTTCGATATCGAGCAGCTCGTCGAGCCGTGCGTCCACCGCGTCGCCATTGAGATAACCGTGAGCAAGGCGAACAAACAAAATGTTGTGGCGCGCTTCGACGCGCGCCAGTTGGTCGTAAAAGGCGGCGAGCTCGGGCTCGCGAGTTTCCAGAGCGGTGGCCATCAGCTCAAAACGCTCGCAGCTGCGCGCTTCGATAAGTCCTGAGATCAGTAGCATGTCCATGAAATGCTCGTCGGGAGCGTGGCGCACTTCTTTGCGCAGAAGGTTCACGTAGTGATCCTTGGGCGGCGTGCCCAAATCCCATCCGCGATCGCGCAGCAGCAAAAAGACTTGCTGAAAATGCTCGAGTTCTTCTTGAGCGAGCTTGCCGAGCGTGTCGACGAGGGTGATGCGGTGGGGGAATTTGGCGATGAGGCTCATGGCCGAGGCGGCGGCTTTGCGCTCGCAGGCGGCGTGGTCCTGCAAAAAGGCTTTGAAGTTTTGCAGCGCAACCGTGCTCCATTCGGGGCGCGTTTTGGTGCGCAGTTCCGAGGGCACGAGTTTGTGCTTGAGGAGCGAAACGTCGATGTCGTTCACGAGCATGCGCCTGTGGTTAGCATAGGGAGCGCGGGAACTTCAAAAAAATAACGCGTGCCCGAATGTAAAAGGCGGGTCTCTCCTTTAGTTGCGCGCGTCGATCTCGCGCCATTTGCTCTGCACGAGCTCTTGAATTTCGCGCGTCGACTCGTGCGCGTCGGTAACTTTGCGCGGTTCGAAAAAGTGGATCGTCGCTTCGATGCGGTGGCTCGCGACCCACTGCCATAGATGTTTCACAAAGTTGTCGTCGTCGATATACGAGGCGATGCGGGTGGGGCGGTAGTAAATCACAAAGGGTTGCACAACCAGGTCCGCATCGGCGGCCATGCGCAGCGCGCCCGCGCGCCAGGTTTTGCCGGCCACGGAGGAGGTGCCTTCGGGAAAGATCACGATGCTCTGCTTTCGATCCAAGATCGCCGCCCGCATGGCATCGGTGGTGGCCACGCGCGATTTGATGGATTCGCGCTCTACGAAAATGGTGCCCACCGAGCTTGTTGCCGGGCCAAAGATGGGCCAGCTGGCGACTTCTTTTTTGGCCACGAAGGTGGCGTTGCGCAAGGTATAGAAAACCGGAATGTCGATGTAGCTCATGTGATTGCCCACAAAGAGCGTGGCTTCTTTTGATATTGGCGCACCTTGTGTGGTGATCTGCACTCCAAGGCCGTTCATCAAGCGCTTGCCCCACCACATCGTGAGTCCGCGGTTGGCGGCGTCGGCGATTTCGCGCGGCTTGGTCCACAAATTGAAGTACACGGCGAGAAATCCGTAGAACGTGGTCAGGGTGACCCAGCCCACGAGATAAGACTTTTTGAGAACGAGCCAGAGACTAGTCATGTGAACCTTTCAAAGATCCACATTTGAGAGCGACTCTCAAGAGCCGCAGAGGAATATGGTGCACGGCAACATATTCCCCGGCCCGCTGCAGGGAATGAGGCGCGCTCTGGCTTCCTTGCTTGTGAATCCGCACAATTGCCACTAAATCTGTATACAAAGGAACAATGGATTAAAGAGATGTCGCAATCGGGCTCCACGTCGTTAAAAATTACCTTTTCTACCGAACCCGTCCCTCCGCACGGGATCAAGAATCTCGACACCATCAGCATCGACACGGCCACACCGCTTGTGATCGATGACGTGGCTGCCGCCCTCAAGTCGGGCGTTGGCTCAGGCTCTGTGCTCTCGGTTGAAAAGGCCCATGCCGGATCGCCCTATATCCTCTTCAACCCCGCCGACACCCTCGCGATTTTCAAATTCTTGCGCGACAACGACAAGATTCGCGGCATCGGCCTCGCCGTGGTTTCGGCTGTCGATTACCTCGACAAGAACGAAGCCGGTGAGCCCCAAGAGCCACGCGTGGAACTTGTCTATGTGGTGGACTCCTTCGCGCACAAAACTCAGATCATGCTCAAGGCCAAGCTCGATCGCAACGCGCCCAAGATCGCTTCGATCGCCGGCATCTATCGTTCGGCCAACTGGTACGAACGCGAGTGCTACGACATGGTTGGTGTGACCTTCGAAGGTCACCCCAACCACGAGCGCATCTTGCTCCCGCCCGATTGGAAAGGTCACCCCTTGCGCCGTGATTACGAATTCCCCGAAGAATACAACGGAATGAAAGTTCCGCTCTAACAGAGAAGGTTTAGGTATCGATGTCGACCGAGAATCAAGTCACCTACAAAGACGACCACTTCCAGACCCAGGACATGACCATCAACATGGGTCCGCAGCACCCCTCAACTCACGGGGTACTGCGCCTGGAAATCGTGAGCGATGGCGAAGTTATCAAAGCCACCTATCCCGACATCGGCTACCTGCACCGCTGCTTCGAAAAGCATTCGGAGAATCGCGAATACCTGCAGGTACTCCCCTTTGCAGACCGCATGGACTACCTTGGCGCCATGAACATGGAGCTGGGCTTCTGCCTGGCTGTCGAAAAGCTTCTTGCCGCTGAAATTCCGGTGCGCGCTCAGGGCATTCGGGTCATCGTGGCCGAGCTCAACCGCATTGCCTCACACCTCTTGGCGCTCGGCACCTACGCGCTCGACCTTGGCGGCTTCACGCCCTTTCTCTACGCTTTCCGCGACCGCGAAAAGATCCTGCGCATGTTCGAAGAGATCTGCGGCGCTCGTTTGCTTTATAACTATGTGCGTCCCGGTGGCGTCGCGCGCGATCTCAGCCCCGGTGTCATCGACCAGATCAAAGACTTCTGCAAATATTTCGTGCCCCAGCTCCAAGAAATCGACGAGCTGCTCACGGGCAACAACATCTTCGTTCACCGCACGGCGAACGTCGGTATCATTCCGCTCGACAAAGCCATCTCCTATGGATTTTCGGGTCCCAACCTTCGCGGTTCGGGCATCGCGTGGGATTTGCGTCGCGCAGCTCCCTACAGCGGCTACGAAAAGTACGAATTCGACATTTGCTATGGCAAAGCCGAAATGGGTACTGTGGGCGACTGCTGGAACCGCTACTTCGTACGCGTGAAGGAAATGTTCGAGTCCATCAAGATCATCGAACAGGCCGTCGCGCAGCTCGCTGACGATGGTCACATGGGCCGCGTTGCCAAATCGGTCAAACCGACGGGCGAAATTTACATGGACACCGAATGTCCACGTGGCGCGCTCGGCTATCACATCGTGGCCGACGGCTCCAAAAAACCTTATCGAGTGAAGGCCAAGTCGCCTTCGTTCATTTCGATTTCTTCGATGGACGAAATGTGCAGTGGCATGATGCTCGCTGACGTGGTGGCACTCCTCGGTAGTATTGATATTGTATTAGGTGAGGTAGATCGATAATGAGCCTGGCTCCGCAAACATCCACAGAATCTTCCGTGAACCAAACGCGCGGCCCGATTCGTCAGTGGTTTTATAACATTTATTACACCACCGTGACGGTTTACAAAGGCATGAGCATCACCATGCGCGCGCTGATGAAAACCCTCGGCATGCGCAAGATCGCCAAGGGCTACGACTACGGCGCCGGCCCGATCACGATCTCGTATCCCGACGTCAAAGATGCGATTCCGCTGATTTCGCGCAACCGCCTTTTTAACCACGTTGAAGGTTGCATCGCCTGCAACCAGTGCGCGGTGATCTGCCCTGTTGAGTGCATCGACATTTCATCGCGCAAGAAAACTGCCGACGAAGATCTCGACGCCAAAACGCCCCCTGAGTTCGGCTCCAAGCCGCTCAAGTTGAAATTGTTAAAATTCAGCATCGACGAAGCGCTCTGCTGCTTCTGCGGCCTGTGCACTGAAGTGTGCCCTACGGAGTGCCTCGTGCACACGCCCGAATTCGAATACTCGAAATTCGATCGCGACAAGCTGTACTACGATTACCTCAACTTCGACGACGACAACCCGCTGCCTAAGGCTTAGGGCGTGGTTGCATTTCCTTGAAAGTGCCTGCCGTGAGAGAATTTATTCGCAGCGAGGAGACTCGAAGTCGGCGTGGTGGTTCCACGTTGACGAGAGTCGACAACGCCTGCGGGAAAATTCTCTCTGGCCCTTCGGGAAATTCAAAATTTCCCGCATACTTTGTCATTCGTCGTTCAAAGGGAACCACCCTTATCACTCCTCACTTCGCGTCTGCGGCAAATTTTGAATTTCAGGCACTTGCAAGGAAATGCAACCACGCCCTAGTCTGTAGCCCCTATGTCTGAGCGTGATACGGGGCCGCTACCTTCGTTTCAAAAAACGAAGCCCGGGGCGACAACCTTCGGTGCGATGGTGCTCAAATCCTTCGCAGTACTCGGCCTGCTATTTTTGATTTTCTTTGGCATCTACTGGATCTTTGGACGCCTCGCGTTTGAAGACCTACCGAGAACTGAGCTCTACAGCCAAGTGATGCGTGGCCAAGCCGAGGTGCGCCGCATGGCCGCTCTCGAATGGGCCACCAAACTTCAGAACGCTGATAGCCAAAAAAATCTCGAAAAAACGCGCGCCTATTTGCCGAGCGAAGAAGAGACCGCCGTGCTCGCTCAAGAGCTCAAATCCCTAGAAGCTTCTGCACAGCCGAACGTAGATCTCATCGCCGGCATCTTGGGCGTTTTGGGCCACTCCTATTCGGTTCGCGCGCACGACGCGCTCCGTGATTTTCTGGCCACATCTCGCGATGCCGAGTGGTCGCGTGCGCAGGTGCAAGCGGTTGTTGGTCTTGCACGTCGTTCACCCGAGGATCCCGCAACGCTCGACACCTTCGCCAAGATCCTCGCGGAAGGTCGCGCGGACGCTTCGCTGCGCAAAGCGATTGCCTACGGCTTGGGCTTTGCTGGAGAAGGCGAGCCCGATACCGAAACCTGGACACGCAAGAGCGTGGTGCTGGAGTCGCTGCTTCGCGATCCGGCCGCCGACGTGCGCTGGAACGCGGCGTTCTCGGCTCTGCGCCTCGGTGTGGACCTCGAATCCGCACAGGCTCAGCTCGCCGATCTCGTCGCGGAATTGCATGCCGACTTGTCGCGCTCGCCCGACAAGGCGCGCGAAACGCAACTCGTTCTCAAGCGAGACACCTACCTAGAAGCTCTGAACTTAGCGCAGAAGGTTCCGATGAATGCGGCAACCTACGAAACCCTCAAAAAACAGGTCGTCGAGATCGCCGACCAGCACCCGGATTTGAAAATCCGACAAGGAGCAAAAGCTGCTCTGAAATCTAAGGACTAACGCCATGTGGCAAAATGGCGGAACGACTGAAGATGTGGTGAAATGGGCACGAATCTGCGCTAGTTGTGGAGACAAAGGAAATGGCTGAGTCAAATAAAAACAACATCAGTGATCAGGGCGTAACACGGCGCGAATTTTTGTCTTGGTTTTGGCTGGGATGGTTAACGTTCTCCGTCGTGCTCGGTGG
>DATLIP010000070.1:0-12302 GCA_035539375.1 Bdellovibrionota bacterium
CCAACTTTTCGAGGATTTTTACTTGCTAAGGGAGGGGTCTTCGGTGCAGGATGCCGCTTCTATGTCTCGAGTATGTACAATCACTGGTAAAAAACCTCTCGTTGGTAACACGGTTTCTCACTCTAACGTGAAGAAGAAAACTCGTCAGTTGCCCAACCTTCGCAAAAAGCGTTTCTTCGACGAAGAAAGCGGCCAGTGGATAACTTTAAAAGTTTCTGCTTCCGCAATCCGCACGATCAACAAGCTGGGTCTCAAGAAAGCTCTTGAAATCACCCCTAGCGAAACTGGTCGTTCGAAGCGCGCTCCTAAGAAAGCTTCGCGTCGCAAGCATTCGCAAAAGAACAAGTCGCGCGATAGCCGCTAAGCTTAGCTCTTTTTTTTAATCGTCATACAAATCCCCGACTCCGCAGCGGAGCCGGGGATTTTTGTTTTAGTACGGACACACTTTTGAGACTCGGCGAGTCTCAAAAGTGTGTCCGTACTAAAGCCAGAGCGTACGGAAATGGATGCCAAAGGCGTTGGCGTTGATTTCCTTGTTGAAGGCCTTCTGCGTGTACTTTTGAATCGTCACGCGCGCGCCCAAATGCATTTCGCTCACGCCCAGCGGATAATTCTCTCCGCCATCGCGGCGAAAGACGTAATCACTTTGCACAAAGAAACCTAAGCTCGGATCCACGTCTGTCGCGTAGGATTCGAAAATGCCGTCGGTGACGACTTTGTTCGAAACGTGCCAGGTCACACCAGCGCCTACAAGCAGCGGCACCGCATCGATGCGATAGTGTTCGCTAGCCTCAAGGATCCAGCGAAAGAAATCGTATTTGCCGTTTTCGGCTTGGGCGCCGGCCGCTTTGAAGCCGAGCGCGAGACGTGTCTCTAGAGGCACTTCGCCGATGGGGTGGCGAAGATCGGCGCCTACGGTGAGCACAGCGAGCGAACCGGCGTTGAAGCTGCGTTTGGAACCGTCGGTAAGTGAGGCTTCGAAAAATTTCTCCCCGCCGAAATCCAGTCCCAACGCAAAATTGGGGTGAATTTCAAAGGCGTGGGCAGATGCGGAAAGGGCTAAGGTGGCCATCAATAAGGATTTCATGGCCGGCAAAGTAGGAGTCCTGGATGGCGGCGGCAAATTAAATGACCTTAATAGTGTCCGTGCCGTCAACGCTTTGTCACTCGGTAAAGATCCTATGAAGAAACTCCGATGAATCTCCTAGGAACGGGAATGTCTCTCGAACCTTTAAGGAGTGAATCATGGACGAGAAACTACCTGAAAATGATTGGATCTGGGATTCTGTGCTCGAAGCAATGTCGGCTGCGGGCGTGCTCGAAGAATTTCACAAAATGAATCCCGCCGACATGCAAAACCTCATGAAACAAGAAGGTTCGCAAGTGGCGAACGACATGGCACTGATTTTCCGCCTCACGCGCGAGCGTGAGTTCAAACGTCGTCAAGAATTCATTCGCGTTTCGCGCCGTTCGCGTCTCATCTGCGTGATGTTTCTGCTCTCGCGATCGATCCGTTGGTGGTTCGAGTCGGGTCACGGCGAATTCAAATCCTTCGCTCCCCGCTTCCCGGTGGCGCATGCGTAGAACAGATTTGTACCTGGTACCGAAAGGTACCTGGTACAAAACAAGGAGGGTGTGATGGCGGGTGGAGCAGCGCAAGGTTTATCGACGGAGTTCTTTGAAGATGCCCTTAAGGGCTTTTTGAAGCCCGTTTCTGATTTCCTTGCGGACCCCAGCGTGACCGAGATCATGATCAACGGTCACGACGAGATCTTCGTGGAGATCAAGGGCAAGATTCACAAGACGGCGGCGAAGTTTGAGAACGAAGCGTCGCTGCTCGCCGCCGCTCGCAACATTTCGCAGTTCGTGGGCAAACCGGTTTCGGTAGAAGAGCCCATCCTCGACGCGCGTTTGCCCGACGGCTCGCGTATCTGTGCGGTGATCCCTCCTTGCGCCAAGAACGGCACGACGATCGCCATCCGCAAATTCTCCAAAGAAAAGCTCGGTCTCAAGGACCTCATCAATTTTGGTTCGATGAACGCCGACATGGCGCGCTTTCTCGATCTCTGCGTGATTCTCAAAAAGAACATTCTCGTCAGCGGCGGCACGGGTTCGGGTAAAACGACCTTGCTCAATGTGCTCGGCTCGCGCATTCCCGGCAACGAAAGATTGCTGATCATCGAGGACACGGCGGAACTTCAGATCAAATCGAACCATGTGGTGCGCTTTGAAACCAAACACAAAGATTTCGAAGGCAAGGGCGAGGTGACCATCCGCGACCTCATCAGAGCGTCGCTTCGTCTGCGTCCCGACCGTATCATCGTGGGTGAGGTGCGCGGCGCTGAGGCGCTCGAACTCATCCAAGCCATGAACACGGGTCACGATGGTTCGGCCGGCACTCTGCACGCCAACAACCCGGTGCAGGCCATGAATCGCCTCGAAACGCTGTGCATGATCGCCGACACGGGCGTGCCCGCGCAGGTGATCCGGGCGCAAATCGCGGATGCCGTGCACCTTGTCGTGCAGGCCAACCGCTTGCGCGATGGTTCTCGAAAAACGACCTATATATCCGAGTGTTGCGGAGTTGATGACAATGGGCGTTATATCATGCGCGACCTCTTCGTCTTCAAGCAAACCGGCACCGACGAAAAGGGCAAGATCATCGGTGAGCACGTGACGACGGGCAATGTGCCCAGCTTCGCGGGTGATATCCAAGCTGCGGGGCTGCCGTTTCCGCTGCAGATATTTACCAAAAACGGGCTCAAATAACTTGGCCCCTAGTGGCACTCGTGCTAACTCAAATCCCCTAAATCATGGGGTTAAAGATTCAAAGCATCAAAGCCAGAGAAGTACTCGACTCACGCGGTTTTCCAACCGTTGAAGTGGACGTGGCCCTAGCAAGCGGCTCTTTTGGCGGTGCGATTGTGCCTTCGGGCGCTTCCACCGGTCAACACGAAGCCTTAGAGCTGCGCGATGGCGACAAGTCTCGTTTCCTTGGCAAAGGTGTGCTGAAAGCCGTCGGCCATGTGAACGGCGAGATCGCCAAGGCGTTCGTCGGCAAAACTTTTGATTCGATCGAATCGCTCGACAAAGCGCTCATCGAACTCGATGGCACTCCCAACAAATCCAAATTCGGTGCGAACGCCATTCTCGGCGTCTCGCTCGCATGGGCCAAGGCGCAGGCTGCAGATTCTAAAATCTCGCTCGCGCAGTGGATCCAGCTCCAGTGCGCTGGTCTCGGTTACCAAACCAAGCTCTCGCTTCCTGTTCCGCTCATGAACGTTGTGAACGGTGGCGCGCACGCTGACAACGGCCTCGACATTCAAGAATTCATGCTCGTGCCCCACGGCTTCACTCGTTTCTCGGACGCCCTGCGCGCTGGCACAGAAATTTTTCATCACCTCAAAGCGATTCTCAAAAAACAGGGTCTCGTAACAGCTGTCGGCGACGAGGGCGGTTTTGCGCCCAAGCTCGGCTCCAACGAAGAAGCCCTGAAGCTCGTTTCGCAAGCCATCGAAGTGTCGGGTTACAAGCTCGGCGACCAAATCTCGCTCGCGCTTGACGTGGCTTCGACGGAATTTTTTGCAGACGGAGTTTATAAATTTACCGACGCTTCGATCGGCCATGTCTCGGGCGCACAGCTCGTAGACGTTTACGCCGGTTGGGCCAAACGCTATCCGATCGTTTCGATCGAAGATGGCTTTTCTGAAGACGACTGGGATTCGTGGGTGCTTGCCACCCAGAAGCTCGGCGCTTCGATGCAACTCGTGGGTGACGACTTGTTCGTGACTCAAGTGTCGCGACTCAAGATGGGCCTCGAGAAGAAAGCGGCCAACGCCGTGCTCATCAAGCTCAATCAGGTAGGAACGCTCTGGGAGACGCTGAAAACCATGCAGCTCGCCGAGCGCAACGACTACAATAACATCGTCTCCCACCGCAGTGGCGAAACCGAAGACACTTCGCTTGCGCACCTTGTGGTAGGAACGGGAGCTGGCCAGGTCAAAACCGGATCGGCCAGCCGCAGCGACCGCATGGCGAAGTACAATGAATTGCTTCGCCTTGAGGAGCTGTGCGGGGAAGGTATGAAACCCCTCAAAAAGAGGGAAAAAGGAGAAAGACGTTAATGAAAAAGAACATGTTGATGATTGGGGCTTTGGCCCTCGCTTTCGCGGGCGTTAGCGCGCAAGCGGGTTCGGTAACCTATTCGGGGACGACGTTGGTTCTGAACAACAACGTTGAAGCTAACGGGGACACACTGAACACGCAATTTCAGTTCGTTCCTTCGTTCAAATTCGACGCAGGTTGGCTCGGTGCTATTGAGTACTTCTTTAACGCCAACTACACCGCTAACGGCGAAGGCGCTTTCAGCCTGGCCTACGACCGTCTCCGCTTTGTTGTGAGCAGTCCTTCGGTGAAGGAATGGTCAGCAAAGAGCAAGTTCCGCATCGACTACCGCTACACCGCTCCGCTCTCGAGCGCGCTACAAATGTCCGGTTCTTACGGCACTCTCGCCGTTCGTCCGGTGGTAACTCTCGATCTCGGTTCTAACTTTAGTTTCATGTCGCGCACGATCATTTCGCTCGGTCTGAACCGCAACGGCTACGCCATGTACAGCCCGCGCAGCCCTAAGTTCGGCGAACTCGACCCGTCTAAAGGCAACGCCCTTTTCTCCGCGGTCGAAGAGATTTTCCTTACTTATAACTTCACTCCTAAGTTTAGCGCTACGACCTACTGGGCCCCAGGTTACACCTACTATGGGCAAGCGAAAGGCGCTGACGAAGGCGTTAACGAAAAAGCTCTGGCTCACCAGCACGTGCTGACTTACGAATTCAACGACAAATATGCCGTTGAAGCCGGTATCGGTGTCGAGAAAGTGGTCTTCAACAAGAAGTTCAAGCTTTTCACGAAAGCTTCGAACATTTACAACCTCGACTTCCAAGTTAAGTTCTAAGCTTGCTTAGGATAGAGACAACTTAGATGTACGGCGGCGGATCGCAATCGGGAATGTACTATCGCCCCGGGGTAACCCGGGCGGTGAAAGTGTTGCTCATTGCGATCGTCGCCGTTTTTGTTTTGCAACTCGCCCTCGGACAATTCGCCGGCATCGCCATCGAAAGACTCCTGGGCTTTGCTCCGGTGCTCTTCTTTGCAGGCGCCGTGTGGCAGATTCTGACTTATCCCTTTCTCCACGGTTCGCTCACGCACATTCTCTTTAATGGAATGGTGCTCTACATGCTCGGTCCCGAGCTCGAGCGTCGCTGGGGTACGAAGCGTTTTGCCTGGTACTACGCGGCTTGTGCCGTGGGTGGTGCGGTTCTGCAGATGATCATCTGGGGAATCTCGCTCGTGGCGATCCCTTCGATTTCGGAGTTCATGGGTTATACGCCCATCATTGGCGCCTCGGGCGCTCTCTACGGCCTCTTTGTGGCCTTTGGCATGCTCTACGGGAACTCGCAGGTGCTCGTGTTCTTCATGTTCCCCATGCGAGCCAAGAATTTTGTGATCTTACTGACGGCTATCGAAGTCATTTCGGCCGTTTTTTATACCTCACCGCAAGTTGGAGGCGGGGGTGTGGCGCATCTTGTGCACCTCGGTGGTCTCATCACCGGTTACTTGATCTTGCGTTGGCGCGGACCCAATCTTACCGGCGGTGGCCGGGGATCTTCGGGCGGCGGTATGAGTCGCGAAGAGGTGAAGCGTCGTCTCAGCCTCGTGGTGAACAACGAAGAAGAAGTGAAAACGGGCGATAAGGGTCAGCCCATCACCTGGAACTAGTAGGTTCCTGGAACCTATACCTGGCACCCAATTATTCTAAATCTTCGCGTCTGTGGAACTAATAAACTAATAGGTTCCTGGAACCTATACCTGGCACCCAATTATTCTAAATCTTCGCGTCTGTGAGCCCAGACCAGGGCACGCAACAAAAATAACTCACGTTTGCTGAGCTCGAGAAACTTCATGCCGAAGTGTGCGTCCTTGACCCATATGTTTTCGGCGCGCAGGCGCAGCGTGGTGCCGGGCGCGAGCGGAATTTCAACCAGATATTCTCCCGGAGGTGGTGCGATGCCGCGCACTTGGGCGCCGCTCACCGAGATGTTGGTGATGAGGCCCGTGTGCGTTTGGCCGCAGCGGATGCCAAGGCACACCCAGGCGCGCTGAAAGTCGCGGATCAGTTCCATCAGTTTTTATCGCCTCGACCGGCGGCGCGCGGAATCACACCGTTTTCTTGCAGAATGCGGCCGAGTTTTTGATCGGGCCTTTGAAGCCACTTTTGGTAGAGCTTTACGAGTCCGTCCGACTGCGTGACTTGGGAGCGCAGGGAGATTTCTTCGAGCACCGAGACCACGTTGGGAAACGAATGTGAAAGACGCTGGAAGAGTTCTTTGAGGGCAAGGTCCGAGCGCAGCACGGTTTGTAGCGAGGCGGCTTGGTGGTAGGCCTGCTCGCCCATGGCGGTGTAGTAATCTCGATCGAGCAGGGCTTTTTCTAGGCGATCCGAAAAGAATCCGCGCGTGAAGAGCGCCACGTCGCCCAAGTATTGCATTTGTGTGAGCTGCTCAGAGGGGCGCTTCTGCAGGCCCTCAAGCCAGAGCAACGCGAGCACGGGGTCTTTGGATTTTTCTCCCGAAGGCAGGTACTGCTCTACGAACGAAGAGGATTGAGAAAATTTCACGAGCAGTTGCGCGACATAAGCCGACACTGGCGCGTCGATCTCTAGATTCTGTTTGCGGCTTACTTCAAAAAGCTCGCCGCGAAAGAAATCTTCGAGGCTTCCCAGGATTTCGATGCCCTTAGACATAGCTCCCCCTCTATCGGTATTTTACCAGTCGGGGTGGAGCGAGGGGCATAAATTTCCTGACGCCTTAACGAGATCTTAACCTGCGCCTTGAGCTAAGGGCGGGGCGGGAGCTCGCGTAGCACAGGGCGCAGGATTTCCATGCCCTCGTCATCGCCGTTGATTTGGAAGAAGGTGTTGAGGTCGATGATTTCTGAATCCATCCACCCCAAATAGGGGTCGCCCTCGGGGCTGCGATCTTGGCGGACGCTAGCCATGTATTCTTGGCGCATTTTGGCGACTTCTCGTGCGATGCTGTGCGCCCGCAACTCGAGGCGAGCCAGGCGGAACATGTTGAGCAGCGGTCGTCCGATGGGAGCGGCAAAGCGAAGCCCGGGCACGATGTCCGATTGATCGAGACGAGGGCTGAGTTCGGCAGCAAATTGATCGTTGCTAAAGAGTGAAAGTTTTTTGCGCAGTGGGGACACGCCGTGCACACGCCAACCGATCACCTCATCGGTACCGACGCTGATCGAATTCACGCTAGGGGTGGTGTCGAGGATGTTTCCGATGGCGCTCGACGGAGCTCCGATGTGTCGGCCCAAGGGCGTCACGGGGTCTCCTTTGATAAAGTAATGGGTGGCCTCAAAAGAGTTCGCAATCCCCGGATTCAAACCGCCTTCGATCCACTCGATTTGGCTCTGGCTGCCGAAGGCATTGAAGGTGACGACCTCAACTTTCGGGTTATAGCCGGTTTCTAGGGCTCGAGAGATGAGGGCCTTTTTGAGAAGGTAAGCAAAACCCTGTGAGAGTCCGCCGCCTAGACTGTGGCCAGTGATCAGAATTTTTTCGGGACGCTTCGGATTTGCGATGATGCTGTCGATGAGGCGTGTGATCTCGGGGTGACTGATTTGGTCGATCGCATAGTTCATATTCGAAAGCCAATCGTCGAGGTGTTGGGTGGGGGCAAAGGCCAGCACCAAGCCAGGGCTGGACTCATTGGCGCTTTCCGCGCGTTCGTAAAGTCCGTATTTCAGACCTACTACAGGACCCGTATAATCCTGAATCAGGTGGTAACCCGGGGGAGTCTTTGTAAGAAACTCCTGCATGTCATCGTAGGGTTTTGTCGTGCGCGGCGTGGCGCCGACATAAAATTCCAGCTCCGGCAAATGACGAATGAGGTCGGCGAACTCGAAAGCGACAAAGTGCTCTTTGGGAAAGCGCCTCAGCGAAGTGCCGGGTCGAGAGCGGTACGAGTACGAGCCGATGCTGCGGTCGAGGGCCATCAAGGCACTCTTGGCGGCGCGCGAAGCGGCGATTTTGTCGATGGCGGCTTTCAGAGCCTCGGGCTGATCTTCGCTCATCATGGCTTTCATGGCCTGAGTCATGGCGTGGCTGATGCCCGTGGACTGATAGGGATCGTAAAAACCAAATGAGCGAATTTTTCCGTGGGCGCCTCGTCCGGTAGAGACGGAATAAAGCATTTCGAGAATGGCTCCGCACAGCGAAGAACCTTTGGGTGCGGGTTGAGCATGCAAAGTCGGGATCGTCACCAATGCGAAGATCCATCCCATGCGAAACGCTCTAGCCATAAGTCATCTTAGAAAACCTTTGAGGTCTCTACCAAGGCAAATATTTTGACGATCCACGGCGAAGCGGCTCACCCGATGCCTACTCGCTGAAATTTTCGACGAGCTTTTGGATATCTTCGCTAACCGTTTTGAGCTTGGCCGTGGCGTCGCTCAGCGGAACGCTGACGATCTTGGTGCCGCGCAGGGCGCTCATCTGTCCGAATTTTTCTTCGAGAATGAGGTCTGCAGCGCCTGAGGCAAGCTGCGATGCGAGGATGCGATCTTGGGCAGTGGGGGTGCCACCGCGTTGCACGTGACCGATCACGGTCACACGTGACTCGATGTGGATGGTGTCCTCGATCATGTTCGCAAGGGTTTGGCCAATGCCGCCGAGCTGAGGGCGTCCAAAGGCGTCGGTGCGTGACTTGGCGACCGAGATCTCTTCGCCGTCTTTTTCAAATCTGGCCCCTTCGGCCACGACGATGATGGAGAATTTTTTGCCGCGCTGGAAGCGTTTCTCGAGCTTCGCGCAGATTTCTTTAAAGCTGAGCACGTGCTCGGGCATCAGGATCACATCGGCACCGCCGGCAATGCCCGAATAGGCCGCGATCCATCCGGCGTGACGGCCCATGACCTCGACCACCATCACACGTTTGTGCGATTCGGCAGTGGTGTGGATGCGATCGATGGCCTGCGTGGCGACTTCGACTGCAGTGTTAAAACCAAAGGTGAAGTCCGTGGCATTGATGTCGTTGTCGATGGTCTTGGGCACGCCAACCACGGGCATGCCGCGTTTGAAGAGCTCGTTGGTAACGTAGAGAGTGCCCTCGCCGCCGATCGCGACGAGCGCATCGAGGTCGAGCGCTTTGAATTGTTCGAAGGCTTTTTTGATGGTCGTCTCATCTTTGAGCACGTTGGTGCGCGAGGTGCCGAGAATCGTGCCGCCCACGTTCAAGATGCCACTCACCGAGCGGAAATCGAGTTCCATGGTTTTGTTCATGAGCAGGCCTTCCCAACCGTCCAAGAGACCCAAGAGGGTGTAACCTTCGGGCTTCAGGCGGCGCACGAGTCCGCGGATGACGGCGTTGAGGCCGGGGCAATCACCCCCGCCAGTAAGGATGGCAACACGTTTGGATTTTGGGCTCACGGGGGCGAGCTTAGGGCGGGTTTACATTTCCTTGCAAGTGCCTGCTGTGAGAGAATTTGCTCGCAACTAGGAGCCTTGAAGGCGATGTGGTGGTTCCACATTGCCGAGAGGCGACAACGTTTGCGGGGAAATTCTCTCCGGCCCTTCGGGAAACCCTAAATTTCTCGCATACTTTGTCATTTGTCGCTCAAAGGGAACCACCCTTATCGCTCCTCACTTCGCGTCTGCAAGAAATTTAGGGTTTCAGGCATTTGCAAGGAAATGTAAACACGCCCTCGAGCCGAACGTGACGAGGATCAACTGGATCCGCGATGGTTGCGCTTTTGAGCAAGGCGCCCTAGAACTGGGATCCGTGAGATGCATTATTCAACGGCCGAGTCTCGGCGCCGACCGCTATGTCAACGCCATCGTGGACGTCGAGCTCAATAGGGTCGATCGCACCTGGGGTATTCTGGACGCTTTTAAGATCGTTCAACAATTCCCGGCGCGCGCCATGCCCAAAGAATTTGAGCATTTGCCTGTCCTGCACAAAGGCTACTGCGACACCCATCTGCATGCCGTGTGGATGGCCTCGCAGCAAAACAAACTCAGTTTGCGTGGGTTGACGAGCGTGGACGCGGTTCACCATGCCATTGCCAAGTTTGCTGCTGAAAGCCCCACGGAATATGTGCAGGCCTTTGATTGGGATCAAGAAGTCTACGGCGTTTCGTCTGAGGACTTTGCCCAGGGGCTTGAGCGCTTTTGCCGCGAGCGGCAGATCGAGTGCGTGGCCTTTCGCGTATGCGCGCACATGGCCGTGGTCACCGAGGGGCTGCGCTTGCGTTGGTCTCTCGCTGCGGGCACGGCACTTTTGCGCGATGCCCAGCTCGACCCCGTCCACGAAAAGCTCTTTCGCTGGTCGCCCGAAGAGGCGGCGAGACTTTTTGAAAGCGCGCAGGCCGCCTTTCTCGAGCGCGGCATCACCGGCATTTCTGAGATGAGTGTCAACGATGGTCAGTTGCAGGGGATTTTGGACCTTGCCAAACGTGGCCGCCTCAAGATCGATGTGCAGGTGGTGCTCGACCACGAGGTGCGCGCCACCACACTGCGCGCCGGTCCCTTTGTGGAATTCAACGCCTCCGACGTGGGGCCCCTCGGCACACCTGCTCAGGTGCAAGTTCGCCACGTGAAACGTTTTCTCGACGGATCCCTCGGCGCGCGCACCGCATGGCTGCGTGCCCCCTACGACGACGATGAGGTTTTCGGAGATTCCCTCTTCAAAGACGAAGAGCTCTTTCAGTGGGCCGAGCGTTCGCTGCGCGACGGTTGGCTGTTGGCGTTTCACGCCATCGGCGACGGCGCCCTCGATCAAATCTACCGCTTGTCTCTGCACTGTCGCGATCTGCTGAAGAACGCGCTCCGCCCAGAGTACTCACCGTTTTTCAAACACAGCGCTCTCCACCGCATCGAACACGCCCAGGTGATGGGCGATGATCTCTTGCGCGCGCTCACCACGCAGGGCTATTGGTCCTTTTTGGTGCAGCCCTACCACCGCGTTGCGGATCAAGGTTTTGCGATGAAGCGCCTGGGGCCGACCAGGTTTTATAACGAAGGTTACCGCCTGCGCTCGCTCACCACGATTGCTGACCTACGCGTAGGGCTAGGCTCCGATGCTCCGATCGCGAGCTGGGAGCCAAGCGAGATCATCGCTGCGGCCGCCACACATCCCAATCCACTCGAGAGGCTCGGTCGCCTCGATGCGCTTTGGCATTACACCACGGGCGCACGGCTCGCGCTGGGACTAGAGCCCGGCAAGATCGGCGTGGGCTCGACAGTGGTGATTTCCGAGCACGCTTAAGGCTGACAAAATTTTGACCCTGGACCGGAGCAGGGGCCTTTTCTGAGCCTGGTCAATGATATGACATTGGCTTCATTTTTGGTCTCGAGATGGCACAATGAACTAATGCGCTCGATCTTTTTCTTAGGCATGCTCGTCTTCGCGTCGGCGCAGGCACGTCTCTCGTCGTCGACCTTCGATGATATCAAAACCATGCTGCATTCGGGGCAGGAGTCCGCTGCGGAGCTGACAGGTTATTATTTTTTGCGCACCTATCCCAAGTCTGAACAGCGCGTGGACGTGAAGTTCATGCTCGCCGAAATTTACGAACGCCAAACGCGACTCGAAGAGATGGTGCTCTGGCTCAAAGACCTAGAACGTGATCCAGGCCTCAGCCTTACCGACAAACCGCGCCTCTCGTACATGCTATACGCGGCCCAAACCAAGCGCGGCGATCGCAGCGCGGCCGAAATTCAAAAATCGCTTTTGCTGCGACTGTTCCCGCAGAGCGACTGGGCCAAAAAGGTGAATGCGCAATGAAGACTCTCCGCTGGATCCCTTTGATTCTAACCGCGAACGCCGCCGTTGCTGTAGCGACTACGCGCAGCCCCGATGCCGAGACTGCCGAAAAGCTCGCCAAAGAGTTTAGCGAGACCACTTCGGAGTACCAGGTAGAATCCTCACTCGCGCCCGAAGAAATCTTTTACCGTGTTCCGCTGGCACCGCCCATGAGCGAATCCAACTGGATCAAATGGGCCGGCGAGATGCTCGACAAACGCTACAACGTTCGCAAGGGCGACACGCTGTGGGGCATCTCTGATAAACTTTTCGGAACGCCTTATCTCTGGCCCAAAGTTTGGCAGCTAAACGCCGGCTTCGGCAACGCGCACGTGATCGATCCAGGAGCCGAGCTGCGCTTCAATCCTGGCAATCCCAATGCGGCGCCGGCTTTTGCGGCCACGCTCGCCAAAAATGCGAGTTACGATTACGGCG
>DATLIP010000071.1:0-7958 GCA_035539375.1 Bdellovibrionota bacterium
TATGGTGTTTTACAATTTTTCGATTTCGAAGAGCGGTTCGCCGAATTCCACGGCCGTGCCGTTTTCGACGAGCACCCGGGCGATTTTGCCCGAAGCGTCGCTCTCGATTTCGTTCATCAGCTTCATCGCTTCGACGATGCAAAGCACATCGCCGGGGCGAACCACGCGACCCACCTCAACGAAGGAGTCTTCGTTGGGGCCAGGTGAGCGGTAGAAGGTGCCCACAAAGGGCGACGTCACAACGTGCACGTTGGCGGCTTTGGCCGGAGCGGCGACAGGCGCAGCAACGGCAGCCATCGGCGCAGCGTGCCCTGCAGTGGATGCCGACGGAGTTGCACGCGGAGTAGGAGCTACGGTGAGCCCCAACGAAGCGCGGAGTTTGATTTCAAATTTTGGCGAACGGTATTCGAACTCTTCGATGCCCACTTCTTGCATGTATTCCCACGCATCGTGCACGGCCCGAAAGTTGATCGGACCGGACTTTTTCAGCAGCGCATCCAGCGAAGTGGCCTTGGCGAGCACTTTCTGCGAGACTTTGGTGGCCGACTTGTCGGCACCTTTTTTAGCAGCGGGCTTCTTGCCCGGCTTGCTAGCGATTGACTTTCTCAACGTAATCCCCCGTTCTTGTATCCACTTTCAAGATATCCCCCTCTTTCATGTGAAGCGGAACCGTCACCACAAGACCCCCTTCGAGGGTCGCGGGCTTCGATGCGCCAGTTGCAGTATCACCTTTGAAGCCCGGCTCACAGTAGGTGATCGCCAGTTCTACGAAGGTGGGCAATTCGATGTTAATGGGCTTGCCGTCAAAGAACATCACCTGCACTTGGGTGTTTTCTTTGAGGAAAGGAATCTGATCCTTAATGAGTTTTTCGTCTACCGAGGTCTGCTCGTAGCTCTCGAGATCCATGAAGGTGTAAAAAAGACCTTCGGGGTAGAGGAATTGCATGTCACGGAACTCGAGATCGGGCTGAGGAAACTTCTCACCCGACTTGAAGGTACGCTCTAGGAGTTGGCCGGTTTTGAGGTTCTTGAGTTTGCAACGAGTAAACGCAGCGCCCTTGCCGGGCTTCACGTGCTGGAAATCGACGCAAGTGTACGGATCCCCGTCGATCAGGATTTTGCTATTTTTCTTGATATCGTTGATTTCGATCATAGGGACGTAGTTTTACGGCCCAGCGCGGAAATCTTCAAGAGCTCATTTCAAAACCTAGCCGCAAGCTCTGCCGAAACGCCCACTTAGCTTATCCGCGAAGGGACGACGGAGCATGCTGGTTGCCTGTGACGGAGGAGCGACAAAGGAGAAGCTAAGTGGCCGTTCGGCCCATAGGGCAAAATGAAAAGGGGGCGACTGCGTTGTTGACGGCTCCTCGTGTGGAACCACCACGCGTCGTCGCCATCGCCTCGCATTCACACCCTTTTGATTTTGCAGAGCTTGCGGCTAGGTTTTGAAAGGAGCTCAAGCCTAAAGGGGCGGATTATGAGCCCAATTCCCCCAGGGCATCGAGGTACTTTTCGAGCACGAGTTTCTTGCGAACCTTGAGCTTGAGCGCCTGCACGAGCAGTGGGGTGGTCTCCTTGCGCCGAGCGTTAGGTACGGCGGCAGTGGCAACGGCTTCGGGAAGCGTGGGGTCTAGCACAAGACGAATGCCCTGTTCGGGGGCGGGAATCTCGATGCGCTCTCCGGGATGTTCGGGAAATCCGCGACGCGAGGGTGCTTCGCCCCGAGCGGCGGCTTCGAGATCCGGATCAGAAGCGATCATGGGCGCCATGTGACGCAATGCATCCAGCTCCCGGGTCGCGCCGTCGGCATCGCCAAGGGCTCCGAGCACGCGAATGAGGATCTTACGGGCGAGCAAATTGTCGGGGTAGTAGGTAACCACCGAATTGATCTCCTCGAGGGCTTCCTCGAAATGAGCCATGTCGAGTTGAATGTGTGCCAGCGCCACGCGGCCCCCGGCATAATACGGGTGGCGGCGAATCCCTTCGCGGCAAATCTTTTCGGCTTCGTCCAGGCGGCCGAGGCGGCGGTAGAGATCGGCGAGAGGAGCAAAAACGCGCGAGTCCGGATTCTCCTGAAAAATTCTCAGGTAGCGTTCCAACTCGGCCAAATCGACATCGTTCGTCACAGGTTCTCCCCTCCCCGTTTCTTGCTGCTTGTATAAAACGGACTAGACTTCTTTTGCGGCCGAAGCGCTCTTGTGCAGCGTCTTTCCGATCTGCTTGCGCAGCAATTTGAGGCGCGCACGCATTTGCTTGACCATCTCTTCCGAGTCGCGGATGAGGGTTTGCTTAGCGTCGTGCAAGTCGTGCAGAAAATGCTCCATCGGAGCTTCCACGTTCTTGCGAACTTTCTTCCACTCGTGCTCGCCGATGCTCTTGGCTTGCTCGATCATCTTCTTGGCAGAATCTTTGTCGAGCTTCTTGAGATCGCCCACGAGGGATTCGAGATTTTTTTGGTATTTTTTCATTTGCGACTGCCATCGCTCCGAAAGCACATGGGCACTCTGAGCGGTTTTGGCTTGGGCCTTAGGCGCGACTTTCTTTTTGCCGGCGCGGAGTGTTTTGGGCGCAGTCGTTTTTTTGGTCGTGGTCGTCGTTGTGCTCATGACATTTATCTCACCACCAAAGCGTGCGCTCGTCTAGTGGCATTCCCTGTACACCCATGCGCCAACTACGCAATATGGCACTCGTCTTGATGAGGATTTCTCTAGAACTCACAACCCTGGCCGATGTCTTTGCCGCGGAAGCGGTAGGTCTCTACCGCGCCGTTCGTATAGCTAAGCGTCATCGTGGGGTCGCTGCAGCCTCCGCTAAAGGAATAGCGCGCCGAGACATCGAAGTCGTAGGGAATGGAGAGCGAGATGTCGAGAGTCTTGCCCGTGACGTCGTGGCTGTAGACGCCTTTCATGACCGTTTCCATGGGACTTTGTGACTCGTAGCCGACGCGGCAGAGGCCGCCACCGGTTTGCACCACGAGCACGTCGTAATTGTGCTCGAGCTCTTCTTCGGTACGGCTGCCGTCGGTGTAGCCCCGGATGAGTTTCCAGGTGCCGTAAATCTCGCGCACGTTTACGGTATCCCCACCTTCGGTCTGGCAGGTCAGGGCCCCAGTAGAGGTCGTCGGAATGCAGCTCGCCAAAAAGGTGAGCGCAAGTCCAAGCTGCAGCGCGCGAGCGCCGCGAGAGGTCATAATGGCGCGAAACCACGACATATCCTCATTATCGGCGAGTGGCGGTACCCACAGTAATGAAGATTTGGTTAATAAGTTCCAGCTACCATCAGGTAGCACTCTGTTACCTGATGGTAGCTGGAACTTAACGATTCAGGTAATCGCGCACCACGGCGAAGTCCGAAAAGTCGCGCTTTTCGGTGCCGATGATTTGGTATTCTTCGTGGCCCTTGCCCGCAATGAGCAGCACGTCGCTGGGGGACATCGTCGAGAGCGCCCATTCGATGGCGCGACGGCGGTCGGGTTCGGCTAGGCGCAAGTGCTGCGTCACACCAGATCGCACGGCCTCGAGGATGCGCAGCGGATCTTCGGTGCGCGGGTTGTCAGAGGTCACCACCACCGCGTCGGCAAAACGCGCGGCCACGCCGCCCATAAGGGGACGCTTGGTGGCGTCGCGATCGCCGCCACAGCCAAAGACCACCCAGAGTTTTTGCTCGGGGCGCTTGAGTGTGGCGAGAGCCGTAAGACTTTTCTCCAGAGCGTCGGGTGTGTGGGCATAGTCCACATACACATAGGGTCGTGCGCACGAGCCGCAGAGGTCGAGCCGTCCCCGAGCCGCCACCAAGCGCAGCACGTTTTCGGGTGCGGGATAACGACCGAACTGCGTGCGAAAAAGCTCAAAGGCCACACGCAGGTTTTCGAGATTGTGCCGCCCCACGAGCTTGGCGTGATAAGAGGTGCCATCAAAATCAAAGTGGTGACCGTCGAGCTCCGAGCGCAGATTTAAAAAATCGCTCTGAAAATTGACCGTGCGTCCGCGCAAACCAAGCTTCGCACTCACATCCGCCACGAAACGTGCACTCCACGGATCTTCGCTCGCGTGCATCACGCCCACCCCACGCAGAGCGTGATGGAAGATGCTGGCCTTAGCCTGCGCATAGGCTTCCATCGAGCCGTGGAAATCAAGATGGTCCTGGGTGAGGTTCGTAAACCCGAGGGCCTCGATCTCGAGACCCGCAAGGCGTCCCAGCGACCAGCCCTGCGAGCTAGCTTCCATGATCAGATGTGAAATGCCTCGGTCGCGACACGCGCGCAATAAATATTGCAAACCCGGAGCGTCAGGCGTGGTGTAACCAATCTCGACGGTCTCACGCACTTCGCCCGCCCGAAAGATTTGCAAGCCCAAGGTGCCGAGCACCGCAACTTCCCCTTCGCTCTCGAGCGAAAAAAGCTGCCCTAGCAACGCCACTGTGGTCGATTTGCCGTTGGTACCTGTGACCGCAATCACACGCACTTCGCGACTCGGGTAACGGAGCGCTTTGGCGGCGTCCTGGGCGAGACTCACCTCGGGCTGATCTTCCGTGACATATTCCGCGGCGGGAATGGCGCCCAGCTTGGCGCGGGTCTCGGCGTCCAAATGGCTTTTCACATAAACGCGACGCTGGGCTTCGGGCACCGACGCGAAATCTTGGCGCAGATCCCAAATGAGGCGCATGCCCCCGAGCGTGAGGATGGGAAATTTCTCATACATGCTATTTATCTAGCCATGACGTTCACGATTGGCGACCGGAATGACTCGGAAAATCTCATGATCTCAAAGGCGACTTCTTTGACCACCGGACCGGCCACGGCGCCGCCGTAATAACCGTTTTCCGAAGGCTCATCGATACTCACCGCAATCACAAAACGCGGCTCTTCAGCCGGAAAATAACCCGCAAAAGAGGACACATAGGCGCGGCTCTTGTAACCGCCCGCCTCGGTATCGACCTTCCAGGCCGTGCCGGTTTTGCCGGCCACTGCCACGGTGTCGAGCGCGGCGGTTGTGCCTGTGCCGCCGTCGTTGACCACCGCGCTGAGCATGCCGCGCACCTGGGCAATGGCTTGCTTGGAAAAAAGCGCCTTGCGGTTTTTCACCACCGCCGGATGCGTTTCGTCGACTTTCAGCACCGTGGGCTTCACTTCGAAGCCACCGTTGGCGATCACCGAATACGCCGAAGCGAGTTGCAAGGGTGTCACCGCGATGCCGTGGCCATAAGAGATGGTCGCTTTTTCGAGGTTTTGCTTAGCTTTGGGAATCCTAAAGAGTCCGGCCGTTTCGCTTGGCAAATCGATGCCCGTACGCTTGCCAAAGGAGAGCTTGGTGAGCGCGTCTTGCACAAAGTCAAAACCAAAGCGCTGCACGAGCGAGACCATGCCCACGTTGCTTGAGAACTTGATCGTGTCGTGCACGCTAATCTTATCAAAGTAGTGTTTGGTGTCGGCTTCGGTGATCACCTTGCGACCGATGCGCACACTGCCACCGCCGCCGCTGATGATGGTTTTGGGAGAAAAGAGACCGCGATTCAGACCCTCGAGCACCACAAGGGGTTTGACCACAGAACCGGGCTCAAACCAATCCGAGACGATGCGGTTGCGGCGCTGCGAAGATTCCGACTCGCCGACGAGGTTGGGATCGAAGGTCGGCAACGAAGCCATCGCGAGCATTTCGCCCGTGTGTGGATCCATCACCACCACGCTGCCGGCGTGGGCGCGGTGTTTGTCGATAGCGCTCTTGAGCGCACGCTCGGCCGCGAACTGTATGCGATGGTCTAGGCTGAGTACCATGTCTTTGCCCGCCATCTCGCGAAACTGTACTTGTTCTTCTTGCTTAAAGACGGGGCGCCCCTTGGCGTCGGTGGGCACACGCACGCGCAAACGCTCACCACCAAGGTCTTTGTCGAAACCGCGCTCGGCGGCTTCTAGGCCCCGACCATCAACCGAAACAAATCCCAGCACCTGCGAAGCGAGCGAATCAAAGGGATAAACCCGGCGGAATTCAGGCAGAGCTCCGAGGCCGGGCACGGTCGAGAGCTTCAGCTTTGACCACAGCTTTACGGCTTCGGTGTCGAGTTGGCGGCGAATCCACACGAAACGACGCTTACGGTTTTCCTGAATCTTTTGGTTGAGCTGGACCACGCTGAGCCCCGTGACGCGCGAGATACGCTCCATGAGATCGCGCGAACGCTTTTTCGGAAAAAGCTTAGGATCGATAAATACAGAGAGCGAATCCACCGAGACGGCAAGTTCGGCGCCGTTGCGGTCACGCAGCGTTCCTCTGCGGCCCACAAGTGAGATGTCGCGTGCGAGATTGCGCTCCATCAAGGCGTTCAGGCGCGAGCCGGGAAAAAGCTGCAACTGCAGCGTGCGAGCGAGAATGGCGCCGAAACCGGCCACAAAAAAGCCAAAGAGAACCTTTCGGCGCACGTCCCTCATTTGGCGGCCATGCTTTCTCTAACAAAAAGCGTGTTCGCTTCGCTGGCACGTACCCAAGTTTCTTCGCCGTAGAGGTCCTTTTGCTTTTCTACGATGCGCTCCAGGCGCACTGGACCCATCAGCTGGTTTTCGCTCACGTGGAGTTCCAGCAAATCAGCCTTGGCCTTTTTGAGATCACGACGGATCTGCCCCACACGATACCCTTCGGCCACGGCAAGCGAACGAAGCCACACATGAAAGAGCATGATGAGAAAGCACATGGCGAGCATGAGCGAAATTTTGGATGCTGGGGTGAGCCGTTTGATCATCGTTGTCGATATCTAGACGTTCTTTTCAATCACGCGCAGTTTGGCACTGCGAGCCCGCGAATTGAATTCAACCTCCCCCGCGCTTGGTGCCACGGGCCTCTTGGTTAGAATATCGAAGTCTCCGGACTCGGCCAAGGACTTGAAGGTATTTTTGACGAAGCGATCTTCGATGGAGTGAAAGGAAATCACCCCAAAACGCCCGTGGGGCTCGAGCCGCGTGGGCACCCAGGCGAGCATCGCTTTGAGCTCGGGAATCTCAGCGTTGATCGCCATACGGAAAGCCTGAAAGATCTTGGCCGCCGGATGCTTTTTGCTGGTGGCGCCGTAGCGAAGCTCGCGCTTTACGAAATCCGCGAGCGTCGTAGCGCTACGCAAATCTGCGTCTCCGATGCTGCCAAAAGCTTTCGCCAAGATTTTGGCACGCGGTTCTTCCGCGAATTCTTCAAAGAGAAAGACCAAATCTGACTCTCGTTGGGTGGCTAGCCACTCGCGAAAGCTCATGCCACGCGTGGGATCCATGCGAAAATCCGGCGCCGATTCGGAGCGAAAGCTCATGCCGCGCGCGGGGTCATCTAGTTGAAAAGACGAGATGCCGAGGTCGGCGAGCGCAAAGGTAAAGCTGCCCGCAACACCGCCATCCTGCGAAAAGGTTTGCGGTAAAAAGGTCCAACGGTCGGGCCGAATGCCTTTTTCGCTGGCGCGCGCTTCGAGCCGGGCCCGCGCATCGGGATCGCGGTCGAGACAGACTCCGGTCCAGGCCGGACGCTGCGCCAAGATCTCAAAGAAATGTCCGCCACCGCCGGCCGTCACGTCGAGCAGCCGCCCCGCGTTGGCGCTTGGAACTTGCACGAGAACTTCGTCGAGAAGTACAGATTTATGCTGCATCTACGCCATTTGTTGTAGCACAGCTCGCGTGCACGAAGTTTTTAGAGTGATTTTTGCGAAAATTTTTTGGCACCTTATCGTGAAACTTTCAAAATGGATTCGAACACATTACGCGCAGCAGCACAAAGCCATGCGCAAGGTCCCAATTTTCTTCCACTTTTTTCCTAAAGTTAGGCGTCAAATTCCCGATAGACACCATGTACCGAAAGTTTTTTGACACGGACACGGTTCCCAAAGGGAGCCTACAGATGGTCCGGGTTGAAGAGAGGGGGATCTGGACGACTGAATGTAGAAAGCAAGCATACCTACGGAGGGATGCTGTCAGCCCAGTAAGGGGTAGGCAG
>DATLIP010000072.1:0-10987 GCA_035539375.1 Bdellovibrionota bacterium
CACTCACGGTGGTTTTTGAGGAGAAATTGACTATTTTCTAGGACCTCCTAAGATAAACCTACCAACGGGAATCTCGAGGAGGGTTTAATGAAAAAGTATGCTTTGTTTCTAGCTTTGGCTCTTTTGCCGATGCTCGCCAGCGCGCAAGAATGTGAAAATCTTCAGGGTGCCTATTCGGCAGATGTCCCGAGTGGGGATGAGCCCTTTGATCTTGTGGTCGTTCAGAAGGGATGCGACTCCGTTCAGCTGTTGAGAAGTTTTTATAGGGTCCCTATGCAGTACAACACCAATGCAGTTTTTGATGGAAAGATCTACGACGAAGACATGCTGGGATATGTCTTCAAAAGAAGATACTTCTGGGACAACGGAAAGGCTTTCTACGAGGGAACCCTTCTGGATGCTTCTGGAAACTTTCAAGCAAACATCAAGGGCGAGCTCCGTCTTGCGGGCGGAGTGCTAAAAAACATCATGAATTATCACGACGAAAACGGCAATTACATTGTCCGAGATGTCGAAACCTTCGTCCCTCGTTTGTTAACCCAATAACCTAAATTAGTTTTTTAGAGCCACTTGGTAATAGCAAGCGGATTCCAGCTGGCCTTCGGTGTGAAACTCTTCGGCCATACGGAAAAGGTAGCCCGAGCTAGTTTTTTCGATGCTGACGCGGAAACTTTCTTCTTCGCGTCGGTTGTTCCAGCTGCGACGTAGGTTGGCGGCCATGGCCGCGGATCCGGAGGTGCCCGCGGAGCTGCCGCCCAGGTTCCAATCGCTGGAGTAATCGTAGTCTTCGATGGGGTGGCGCGAGGTGCTGCTAGGAGTTGTCACCAGAACGGTGTGTGACTGCTTGTGGCCAGTTTTCCCGTCATTTTTTTCGATGCTCATACCGGTAATTTCGCGAAACCCGAAACGATTGCAAAATTTGGCATTCTCCGATTCGACGGACGGTTTGGATGAAGTCGTGTAACTGCCAACGAAGGCGTCGAAGGGGCTGGCGAAGGCGGTCGCCGAAACCGCGAAAAACGAGGCGATAAAAAGTCGATTCATTTTGGTCCTCCAAAATTGACCTTAGTACGAAAACGACGTTTTTCTACTACGGATGCGGTCTTCTTGACGCAAAGCCTTACGAAGCTAAGTTTTGGACCTCATACCGCACCCAACGTGTGCAGTTTCAAACGGCGCTATTCTCTTTGTGGGCATCATCATCTAAGCTCTTCAATAATCTTATGCAGACGTTTTTGACGTTTAGAACACTCGTCTTTTTCTTCTTGCTGATTTCGGCCGCTCACTCCGGACAAATTGTCCGTCAATTGGGGATTCAAATCGGTCCTTATCCTTCGGGCCCACGAAACGCGATTACCGATGTCAAAGGCGTTCGCATTGGGCATGTCACGTTAATCTCAGAAGGCGCCAGCAAGCTTGAAGTGGGCAAGGGACCGGTAAGAACGGGTTTGACGGTGGTGGTGCCCACGGAAGGCGATCTGTGGACTTCAAAAGTGCCGGCGGGAGCTTACGTGGCCAATGGCAATGGTGAAGCCATGGGGCTGGCTTGGCTTCAGGAGTCCGGAGCCTTAGAGGGGCCGATCGCCTTGACCAACACCCTCAGCGTCGGTGCGGCTCAACGGGGATTGCTAGATTGGACCTTGCGGCGGCACCCCAGCGTTTCTTCGTTGATGCCGGTGGTGCTCGAGTGTGACGACAGCACCCTGAATGATATCCATGGGCAGCATGTCAAACCGGATCACATTAGCGAGGCCATCGAGAAGGCTCGCGTTGATTTTGCCGAAGGCTCCGTGGGTGCGGGCACGGGAATGGCCGCTTTTGATTTTAAGTCGGGTATCGGTAGCTCTTCGCGAATCGTTTCGATAAAAAACGCGCGGGGCAAGGCACAAAAGTACACCGTTGGGGTCTTAGTTAATCTCAATATCGGCACGGGAACTCGAGGAATTTTCCGTCTGGGCGGAGTGGCGATGGCCAAGGCCATCCCGGATTTGATGCCGATCGAAAAAGAATTTCGCGCAGAAAAGGGTGCGGGTTCCGCGGTGTTTGTGGTCGCTACGGATGCGCTCATGGATGCCAGACAGTTGAATCGTCTTGCCAAGCGCGTGATGTATTCGCTGGGACGTCTCGGGGTGGTTGTCTACAATGGGAGTGGGGAATTCGCGGTGGCCTTTACTACGGCGAATCGAATCTCAACGGAATCTGATAAAGCCATCGTAAGTCTGCAGACGGTGACCGATTCCGCCATGAACAATTTTTTTGAAGCCGTGGTCGATGCCGGAGAAGAAGCTGCAATCAATTCATTGCTAGAATCAAAAACCATGGACGGTCGGGACGGCAACAAAGTATTTGCCCTCCCCCACGACCGAGTTAAGAAGCTCCTGCTCGAAATGCCTCAGACCTCAGTACTGAAAAAGTAATCTTTGGGGGAATTGAAATGGCGCACCCAGCTGGGGAACTTTCGAACCGCGTTGTTCGAGGCTGCTTAATCGCACGTTGGGCAGTCTGATTTTTGACGCGTTGGCAGTGCGGGCGTGGTCGTTATACTAACGGAATGGTTAAACTTGCGATGACACCCCAGCTTGCTCTGAGGGTGATATTTTTGAGCGCTTCAATGGCTCTGGCCGCACCGAGCACCGAATCAATGCCATCGGTGATAGAACAGATGACGGTTATTTTGGGGACTCATGGCAGTGAAGCTGATCGGCAAAATGTTTTGTTAAGCATCGATAAACGCGAGAAGTTGCCAACGCCGCAAGACTTTAAAATGATGATCGATGCCACAAGCCGAGTGATGAATGAGTCCGAAATGGCGGAGTTATTTTTGGCAAAGCATGGACCAATATTGAGTGCCGATCCAATCGACTACACGCTGCTCGTTGGTTTGTTCACTACAGTACTGGGCCGTGACACAACCAAAAGAGCGCTCAGAAAGGCACCATCCAGCTTTCAAGGTGTTACAGAGTTTCGCCTTCGGACTATTAGGCATGACTATGCCAAAACGGATGAATCAAGGGCGGTGATTGAAAAACTCATGGGCACGCGTCCGAATGTGACCAATCCAATTTTCAAAATTTTTCGCGACAAGGTTGCTTTAGATCGACTGCCTCCGGGTGATGATTATTTTCGAAAAGAGTTGAATCTCGAATCGGGATTGGCCGATGGGGCAGAGCTAAGATCGCAGATCAAGGCAAGGCTGGAATCACTCGATGCAGAAAAGTGCTCAAGACTTTTGGATTTCATGCGTACACTGGACAATGCCACTTGAGTGGTTGCTCTGGTTCGACATTCGGCTGATGTCGAACCTAGCTGGTTGGGGTTGCCTAGTTCAGAATCTCCGAAACGCGGGCCATTGGTCGCTTTAGCTCATAAAAAAACGTGGTCGAGATGCAAGCCGCCAGTTTCGGCAAATTTAGGCATTAAAAGGGATTGAGCGCGTTGGCGTGGTTTTTGTATGGGCCTAGGGCATGACGACATTTAGGACATTAGATTTGGCTGTGGAGTTTTACAAAAAATCGGAAGAGTTGAGGCTCTCAGGAAACTTGAGGGATCAGCTGACTCGAGCGGCTTCATCGATAGCGCTGAATTTGAGTGAGGGCAATGCACGGCCAACCTCAAGGGATAAGAAGCGTTTTTACCAAGTTGCCTATGCCTCACTTAAAGAGTGCCAAACGATTTTTAGATTGTTACCGAACAAAAATGAAGAGCTAGAAAAATTAGCGGATCACCTTGGTGCTTGTTTGTATAAGTTGATGAAAGCTGAGAATCGGTCGATTCGGGATTCTGTCTGAATTCAGTATACAGGTCAGGATCCTGGATACTGGGCCCGGTATCCGGGATACAGTAGGCGTCTTCGACGCAAATGGCGCACCCGACAGGGATTGAACCTATAACCTTCAGATTCGTAGTCTGACGCTCTATCCAATTGAGCTACGGGTGCGCAGGTCTCGGTCCGAAAACCGAGGGCCCGAATAAACTCTGTTTTGGAGGATCATTCAAGCCCAAAAATGCAGGTTTCTTGGGCTTTTTGCTGGGTTTTTTAGGACCCAGGCGACTTAGCGAATGCCTTCGGAAGCGGCCGAGCGGATGTTGAATTTGCTCGAGCCGTCGGGGATCACGTAGACGTCGATGCGACGGTTCTTGGCGCGGCCTTCGGGGGTGGAGTTGTCCGCGATGGGGCGGAACTCGGCGGCGGCCATGGCCGTGAGTTTGGTGGGGTCAAAACCGTGCGCTTCGATAAAGTAGCGCACCACAGTGGCGGCGCGGGCCGATGAGAGTTCCCAGTTGGTTTTAAAGTCTGGCGATTCCACGGGCAGGTCGTCCGTGTGCGCTTCGATCATGATGTTCGCACCCAGGGGTTTGAGCGACTTGGCGATGGCGTCGAGCACGTTTTGTGAGTCGCCCTTGAGGAGCTGCGAGCCGGGCGAAAAGAGCGACTGCGCGGTGATCGCAAACTGAATGCGGTCGGGGAGCACTTTGAATTGGTAGATCTCCGACTTGAAGGGCTTGGTCCACTCTTGAATGTTGTTCGCAACTAAGTGCAGCTTGGAGATACCGCCACTGCGGTTGCCGTCGGTAACGCCGCCTTTGCCAGCTTCGCTCGTCATCTGACGACCGTTGTTACCCGAAAAAAGACCCGTGAAGATCTGTTCGGCGCCGAAGAGGTATTTGATGGGATCGTTGAAGTAGCGCTGAATGCCTTCTTTGGTGGTTTGGCTCTGGCCTACGATCCACATCAGAAGAAAGAACGCCATCATCGCCGTTACGAAGTCGGCGTAAGCTACTTTCCAAGCGCCGCCGTGGTGGCCGTGCCCGCCCTTTTTGATCTTCTTGATGATGATCGTTGAGCCTTCAGATTTGTTTTCGTCAGCCATTCGCTACGCGCTACTCACCCCACTAGGCGGCTTGCTGCGCGCCTCCCGCCGAGCCGGCGTTCTTACAAGCTTCTTCCACTTCTTGGAACGACGGACGCTCAGTCACGTAGATCGAGCGACGGGCGAATTCGATGGAGATTTGCGGCGGGAGTCCGCGGCAGTTTGCCAGGATTCCAGCCTTCAGCACGTTATAGAAGACGCCTTCGGATTCAAGGTGGTGGTTGAGGCGTGTGGCCATGGGGCCCACGATGCCGTAACCCACGAAAATCCCGAGGAAGGTACCCACGAGAGCGGCGGCTACTTTACCACCTACCACTTCGGGACCTGCGGAGATCGAGCCCATCGTGATGATAACCCCGAGTACCGCGGCCACGATCCCGATCGCCGGGAAACCGTCCGCTGTGGTTTGAATCTGTGCGGGAATCTTGTGTTCTTCGGTGTGCATGATTTCGATGTCGGCCGTTAAGAGGTCGTCCATATCGTAAGGCGAAGGGCCGCCCGAGATAAAGGTACGCATCGAGTCCGAAATGAAATCGCAAGCGTGGTGATCGTTAAGGATCTTGGGATACTTTTGGAAGATCGTAGAAGATTCCGGGTTCTCGATATGACCTTCGATCGCCTGAAGACCATCTTTCTTTTGAGCGCTGAAGAGTTCGAACATCAGCTGCAGAGCTTGAAGGAATTCGGCTTTGCTTTTGTCTTTCATGCTGAGCGAGCCGATGCCCATCTTCACGATCTGCGAAATGTATTTCGAAGGCGTGGCGATGATGAGGGCCGCAATGGAGGCACCGATAATAGTGACGTATTCACCGGGGTGGAGGAAGACTCCGATCGAGCTGGCGCCGCCAGCCATGAAGAAGCCCCCGAACACCGTACCGAATAATACTAATAAGCCTACGAATCCCATATGGCTTGTTTATCGGCACTTTAGGGGGGCATCTTAATAGGCGGAGCAAGTTTTTTGACACCGGGGTGAGCGGTGTCCAGGGCCCTTTGAGATCAGCTACTTGGCTGCGCTGTGCGGTGCCGTGTTTGCGGATTCTGAGGCCAGCATTTTTGCGTCTTTGGGCGCGGACACGGCGTTCAAGGCATCGTTGTAGGCGAGGCGAAAGTTTGCCGGACGCACCATTTTGCGGGTCTGGCGGTCAAAGCGCATGTCGTTCAGGTTGGCGAGAAAGGCCTCGAAGAGCTCAGGCGAATGACAAACACGTTGGGCAAGCAAGAAGGCAGTAAAGGTGTCGGCCTTAAACAGATGGTTCACCATGGACTCGTAGGCTGTCCACAGTCGAGCTTCAACTTCGGCCGCGTTGGGCTTGGAGGCGATTTTCGAGGCGAGGAGTTCGGCGTATTCGTTAAAGCCTTTTTCATGCGCGAAGTGCAGGGTCTTGCCGTTGATCACCACTTCCTTGCGAACGGTGACGCGTGTGGTTTCCATCACGACCCGTTCGCGAATCGAATCATACACATCTTGGTTCCACGCGAGCGCGGGAACCGAAACGGCAAAGGAAAGAAGGATTAGCGTAAGCTTGTTCATGATCATTCTCCTGTGTTTGTGGCGTGAGCTTCGTGTGAGCTTGGCTCGGAAACGTAAGTCCTCGATGCGGTAGCTTCGACCGAGATGGATGGAGTGGATTCAATGATGATGGCGCGCTCGAGAGCGGTGAGGTAATTGGCTTTGATTTCCGCCGAGCCGCCTTGGCGCACGTCGGGAATGCCGCGCGAAAATTCTAAGAAAGTCTTCGTGAGCCCTGCCGATTTGCTCGCTTGTTCTGCGAGGCTCCAGGCGAGCTGGGCGTTCACATGCGGATTGTGGTCGTTGTAGCTACTCTCTTTGGCTTCGTTCAAATTGAAGCGCGGCGCGAGCTCGTTGAAAATGGTGTTGAGGCGTTTGGCGCGTTCGGCAGCGTCTTCGGATTGCGCGATCTTGGCGGCCAGAGATTCGGCAAACGTATTATCGCGCGAATCCCAAGAGAAGTGGCGTAAAACGCCGTCGCTGCCTTTTTGCGAAGACAGATTATTAGAGATTTTGAGCACTGCGGTTTCGCGTACCTGTTCATAGGTTTTGCTGTCCCAGGCCTGTGCGCCCGTAGACATGGCTAAGATCGTGATGAAAACCGCTTTGGTCGAAAAGGCTTTGCGCATGTGATCCCCCCGGATAGGGGGAATACTGCAAAAGGGGCGCCAAGATAAAGTTCAATAAAACCAGGGGCCTAAACAGTGCGAGACTGTCTAACTATTGGGCAGTGGCGGACTCGTTTTTCACGCGAGCGTTGAAGGTCTCTCCCGGCGAAGCGACTGCGCGTGTAGCCAGCCAAAAGAGGCGCTGGGCGAGAGGATGGAGCGTGTCTTCGACAACTTTGCCGCGGGCAAAATCGACGAGCAGGGAACTTTTAGAGCCTTTGTTTTGGCGTTGGGATGAGAAATTCACTCGCTCCACACGGTTTCGTTTGCCGTCAAAGGCGAGAAGCTCCTCGCGGATGACTTTGGGGCGGTAGCGACCCTTGGCATCGTGCCGGTGCTCGTCGAGGCTGTCATATACAAGGTGCACCGAGGGATCGAGTGTGAGCGAAATGGATTCGTGCTTCACGCGGCCCATTTGGGTGTAGAGATCTGCGGGCAGGTTTTTCTTTTTGCGTAAGTTGTAACCCGTGGTGTGCAGTGCGAGTTGTACGAGGCACAAAACGTTCTGTCGAGATTTGAAAGCGATTTGCAGATGCAGATCCATCTCGCCCGAGGCGCCCCCGGCGGGACGACGGTAAAAATCATCCCCCGTGCGTTTGAAGGCCACGACGTCGACCGAGTCTAGCGAGTCCCATTCCTGCGTTTCGACAAATTCGGAGACCAGATCGATATAATGAAATCCCGAATGGTAGAGCATGCCGTAACCTTTGTTGAGCGGGTGATTTTCGCGCTCGAGCATTTCTTCGTAAGTGTAGTGAGAGCCGCCCGAATAATAGATTTGCATCGATGTGAGCGCGGCTCCGCGGCGTCGATATTTTTTCAGCTGTTTTAAAAGTTCCAGCGTAGATTCGCGGTGTCGTCGGTGGAGGTTCATTGAGAGGGGCGTGGCGTGGTCGCGAAATGTTTTGATGGTGGCTTCCGCTCGTTCGAAGTAACGCTGGGCTACCGCCGCATTCGTACAGACGCTGGGCTCTGCGAAGAGAGGTTTGTCGCAGAGTACGGGGATCTGCAGCGGAGCCAGCAAGTCGAAGTACATTTGTCGGGCGCTCGGCTCCGTACTTAAGATGATACGGTTGATGCCGCGCGCGCGGATGATCTCCAGGATGTACGCGGAGATGTCGCTCGGCAGCCGCGCTTCGTGTTTGAGGGCGTCGGGAATCAGCACCAATTCGAGGTCCCCGGCCGGGGTTTTCTTCAGAAAAGACTTCAGCGTGCGCTCCTGGGACTCCACATCGATGATGGCTTCGAGGGAAGCGCCGGGACTTAAAAAAACCCAAGGAATATAAGTGTTTCTTGCGAAAGGCCCGGCCCCGATGAGGAGGAATTTTGCTTTGGACATCTTCTCTCTAGAGTACCCGAAACCCAAAAAGCATTGACTCCATAAAGACCACGCATTACACGGTGCGTTATGAAAATCACCAAATTCACTTCTACCCTTCTCGTCACGGGCGCTTCTCTCGGCGGCCTCTCGGCGCACGCCGTGAGCTTCGAAGAGAAATCGGCCAAAACCGAAGCCGCTCAAGCGGAAAACAATGTGAAGCTCGAGCTCTACGATTCGTTTCAGCTCGACCTTCCTGGGAACCGTCAACTCGTGGTTTCTTGCGGAGAGCAAAAAACCAAGTACACCTTCAACAATTACGAAGTGAAGGTCAGCGCCCAATCCGAAATGCAAATCAAACGTAAAGCCTACGGCGAAACCACTCCCGAGCCCTCCCAGGGCATGTGCTAAGAAAGGATCGTCATATGAAAATTACCAAATTTACCTCTACCCTCCTCGTTACGAGCGCTTCGCTCGGCGGCCTTTCGGCCAACGCAAAAAACAAAAGCTTTGAACAAAAGTGGTCGCAAGAGGAAAACGTGACTTTTCAGAAAGCAGTGAAGCTCGAGGCCTACGATTCGCTGGAAATCGATATCGATGGCAAACAAAAGTTTGCCGTGACCTGCAGTGGGAACCAAACCGCCGAATACCGCTTCACCAACTATGAAGTGAAGGTCGAAGGTACCAAAGCGAACCAGATCACGACCAAGGAATACGGCGAGTACGTAAGTCCCCCCAGCGGCGGTTGTTAACCTTCGTTCGGTGAGTTTCTAAAGTAAGTACAAAATGTGTGCGGGATTTCGTGCTCAGTGTGGACATCGCTGTCCCCGAGCCGGAATCCCGTTAGCGTTTCTACCGGGAACACCACGTCACCTTCAAAATCTTTGTCGATCCACGTGATGTGGAGCTTGGTGGCGAAGCCAATGGTCTGCTTAAAAATCTCTGCGCCGCCGATGATGTCGATTTCTTTGATCGACGCGTCTTTTTGAAGTTCCGCGAGCGCCTCGGCGAATGACGAAAAAACTTCCACACCCGCATAATCGAGATCTGTCTGGCGGCTCAGCACGATGTTGCGACGACCGGGAAGTGGGCGACCGATCGATTCGTAAGTCTTGCGGCCCATCACAATAGGATTGCCCATGGTGACCTTTTTAAAATGCTTCAGATCTTCGGGCAGGTGCCATGGCAGGGCGTTGTTTTTGCCCATGACGCCCGAGCGGGTCATCGCCACAACAAAGGCGATCTCAAGGCTCATACTGCGACTTCCGCTTTGATGTGGGGCTCGGGATTGTATTCAGTGAGTTCAAAATCTTCGAACTTGAACGAGAAGATGTCCTTCACCGCCGGATTGATTTTCATCTTGGGCAGCCCCTTGGGCGTGCGCGTGAGCTGCAAGCGCGCCTGGTCGAGGTGATTCGAGTACAAATGCGCGTCGCCCATGGTGTGCACAAAGTCGCCGGGCTCGAGGTCGCAAACTTGCGCGAGCATCAGAGTGAATAGCGCGTAGCTGGCGATGTTGAAAGGCACGCCAAGGAAGACGTCCGCGCTGCGCTGATAGAGCTGACACGAGAGCTTGCCGTCCGCCACGTAAAACTGAAAGAGGGTGTGGCAAGGGGGCAGGGCCATCTTCTCGACATCGGCCACGTTCCAGGCGCTCACGATAAGCCTTCGCGAATCGGGATTGGTTTTGATTTGATGCACAAGGTTCGTGATCTGATCGTAAGTTTTGCCATCGGGGCCCGACCACGAGCGCCACTGGTGTCCGTAAACAGGGCCGAGGTTGCCGTTTTCGTCGGCCCACTCGTCCCAGATGCGTACGTTGTTGTCTTTGAGGTACTGGATATTGGTCTCGCCGCTGATGAACCACAGGAGCTCGTGGATGATCGAGCGCAGGTGAAGTTTTTTGGTGGTGAGCAGCGGAAAGCCTTTTTGCAAATCGAAGCGCATTTGGTGGCCGAAGATGCTCACGGTGCCCGTGCCGGTGCGGTCGGTTTTTACGGTGCCTTCGTCTAAGATTTTTTGCAGCAAGTTTAAGTACGTTTGCATGGTGTGTCCTTTATCAAGATTAGCGCTTCGGCTTTACAAAAACAAAGCGCGCGCTTTGTGTCATTAACAAACTATTCGTGAACGTTGACCACTTGCAGAAGGGTGTTCATTCCATTCGGGTTTTCGAACGCATAGAAGCCGAGCTCCAGGTCGTCCACCGAGATTTTGAGTTCTTCGAGGATGCGGTCGCGAAAAATGCGCTTGTAGGCGGCACCGTTTTCGCCAATCTCCACCACGCACCAGCGCCAATGGGTGGCAAGCTGCAGAAGTTCCCAATCACCGGTGCTGTCGCCGGCGCAAAGGTAGGCCGCGCCAATTTGGCGCATGTCGAGCGATTTCACTTTGTTAGCTTCCCAGTTGATGCCGGGCTCTTCGAAAGCGGCGCTCATGATCCCGTCGATCTCTTGGAGTTCGGTGGCAACCACGCGTTCGCGCCCGATGCCGATGAGGTCCGCCACGGCTTCTATGCACGAGCGCTCCGAACCGCTGACGATCCAGGCGCGCTCCTTGACGGCTTCGGCAAGGTGCCATGCCGGAGTGTGCGTTTCGATGTTATGGCCATGGGTGTGCC
>DATLIP010000073.1:0-4961 GCA_035539375.1 Bdellovibrionota bacterium
CCCTTTTGATTTATGACCGCAACGATTTTCATTTTTTGCTAACCCCTCTCAACCAAAGACATTTCTAACACAGTTTCTCAAAAAAGTGTCTAGCCCCCTCAGATCGAAAGGCAAATAAATGTCGCCCAGCAAAAATGGAGTTCTGGGCGGCCTCTTCGAGAGCCACGTCGCCTGAAAAGGCACGGGCGAGGAGCACGGGCTCCAGATCGCCGCACTTTTCGACGGTTTCACGTGAAACATCCTCAAGGCGCTGGGTCGCAATCCAGCAGCGCTTTTGAAGCTTGGGCTGAACGTTGCTCACGTAGTTCCGAATAAAGGCCGCCTTCTTGGGGTCAGGCTCCACAAAAAGGACATGTAAAACGTGAAACAATTGCATGGCTGGGATCCCCAGAATTCCCGAGCCCGCGCCCACATCCAGCATCAATTTGGGCCCCGAAAGCACCTCTGGGTCCAAGGAGTTCAGCGCTTCAAGGGACTCTTCGATGAGCCGCTGGGGCTTGGACTTGCCCACCAGGCGGTGCACTTTGTCCCAAGCGGTGATCTGATTGGCGTATTCATTGATCCAGGACACTTAAAGGGCCTCCATACAAAGTCCCCACAGGGGTGATTGTTTCACGTGGAACTGGGCTTTTAAGAAGAAAACCTTAAGGAGGGGGGCTTTTCGAGGGCTCCCCTGAGGGGGGATTGTTTCACGTGGAAAGGGAAAAGAGGTGGAAGTGGGAGCTTTTTTGAAGCTCCCTCGGTACCTAGATTGTTTCACGTGGAACCGCATTTTCAGGGGGTGGATTCATGATGGCGCCAGGGTGGCGGATGATGGCAAGCACGGCCGAAGGGGTCACGCCGCTGATGCGTGAGAGTTCGAGCACGTTGCGAGGCTGGGCCTTGCGGATCTTCTCACGGTCTTCCATGGAGAGGGCGGCGATGGCGGCGACGTCAAAGCTGGGGCTGAGCCCCCAAGCCTGGGCGCGACGAAGCTCCTTGAGCTCGGACTCTACACGATGCAGATAGCCCGAGTACTTGGCGTCGATCTCAATCTTCTCAATGGCTCGGTCGGAGAGATCACCTAGATCTTCAGTGTCCATCATGGGTGCCAGGGTTTCCCACTGCACGTCAGTGCGCTTCAAGAGTTCAAAGAGCGAGACCATCTTGTCGGCACTGAGGCGGTGACGATGCGAGCTGAGTTTGATTTTGAGCGTGCTCACGTCGCCGGCGACCTTGTCGTGATAGCGTCGTTGCTGTTCGCTCACAAGTCCTAGCGATTCGCCCAGAGAGCGCATGCGCTCAAAGGCGTTGTCTTCGCGCAGGAGCAATCGGTATTCGCTGCGACTAGTGAACATGCGGTAGGGTTCTTCGGTGCCTTTGCCCACGAGATCGTCGATGAGCGTTTCAAGATAAGAGCGCGAACGATCCGGACGCAGCTCTTCTTCATTCTTAAGAAAGCGACTCGCGGCAATGCCGGCCCAGAGTCCTTGCGCCGCAGCCTCTTCGTAACCCGAAGTGCGATTCACCTGTCCTGCGAAAAAGAGTCCGTCGACAAAGCTCGACATCAAGCCCGGCGTGAGCTCCATAGGATTCATGGAGTCGTATTCGACAGCGTAACCCGGGCGGGCGAGTTCGACACTCTCAAGACCTTCGATGGTTCTAAAGAAATCCACTTGCGCATCGGCGGGCAACGAAGTGCTCATGCCATTGGGATAAATGGATTTCAGGTCCAAACCTTCGGGCTCGAGAAATATTTGGTGTCGCTCGCGATCGGCGAAGCGACGAACCTTGTCTTCGATGCTCGGGCAATAGCGAGGACCTTCGCCGACGATCTCGCCGGAGAAGAGCGGTGCCCTATGAAAGTTCGCGCGAATCACATCGTGCGTTCGCGCGTTGGTATAAGTCATGAAGCAAGAGATCTGCGGCAGGCGATTGGAAGTTTCGCGCCAAGAGAAACGGCGCTGTTCAGGATCTCCCCACTGCCGCTCGAGATTTGCAAAGTTGATGGTCGAAGCTTTGAGCCGCGCGGGAGTGCCGGTCTTGAGTCGCTTGAGCGAGTGACCGGTGCGCGCGATCGATTTGGAAAGTCCGTTCGCCGCCTGGTCACCAAAGCGACCGCCCACCGAACGTTCATCTCCGCAAAACATCACCGCTTGCATGAAGGTGCCAGCGGTGATTACCACGGCACGGGCCGCGATAGAGGTGCCGTCGCTGAGAAGCACTTTCGAGATCCGTTCTTTGCCGTCGACTCTCTCCCAGTCAAAACCAAGAAGTTCCGATTCAAGGACACTCACGCCGGGTAGGGCGCCGATAGCGCGAACCATGTGCGAGGCGTAGCGAAGCTTGTCGCATTGAAGGCGTGTGGAGCGAACCGCGGGACCTTTTTTGAGGTTGAGCCGGCGCGACTGAATCGCGGATTCATCCGCAGCCGAACCCATGAGACCACCGAGCGCATCGACCTCGAAAACAAGGTGCGACTTGGCGACGCCGCCGATGGCGGGGTTGCAGGACATCGCGCCGATCTTGAGTCGGTCGAGGGTCACGAGCGCAACGCGATGGCCACGGCTCGAAAGCGCGCGCACGGCTTCGATGCCGGCATGCCCTCCGCCCACGACGATGGCGTCAAATTTGGTATCGCTCATTTCTTTCCTCTTACTTACCCAAACAGAACTGCGAGAAAATCTCTGCAATGTACTCGTCCGAGACCCGGTCTCCGATGCTGGTCCTGAGGTGGGATTCGGCTTCTAGCAAAGATTGCCCGCAGAGCTCAATCGGCAAATCTTCGCCAAGTGCGGAAAGGGCTTCGTTCAGCGATCCCACGGCCGAAGCAATCAGCGTGGCCTGGCGGGCAGAAATCCAAAAGTCTCCGGGCTTGCCCTCAAGCTCTTTGCGGGCCAGGGTCTCGCCGAGCCACGCTTCGATGTGCTGGATCACGCGGCCCTGTTCGCTCAATAAATCAAAGTGGTTGTTCGCACGCTGGGCAGAGGGCTGCTGGTCGGCGTGGCTGTAGATCTCTAGAATGGGGGCCTTGAGGCGAGCGCCGACTTCGCCGAGCTCGTCACGGGCTCCGGCCCTTTTGACCAGTAAAATGGCGTCGGCCTCTTCGGCCAAATCCAGGGCCCGTTGCACCCCGGCCCCTTCGACCCGGCCGACCTCATCGCCGAAGCGGATGCCGGCGGTGTCGATGGCGGTCACCCGCACCCCGGACCTCAGGCGGACCTGGGCATCCACGAAATCGCGGGTCGTGCCGGCCTCATCGGAAACGAGCGCCCGCTCCCCGCCCGAAAGCAAATTCAGCAGGGTCGACTTGCCGACGTTCGGCACGCCGAGGATCACCACACGTAGGGCGGATTTGTTCTTAGAAAAATTGTCATAGCTCGAGAGCAGCGACTGCACCGAAACCAGCGCCTCTTCGACGAGGTTCTGGGCTGCGCGAACTTCGGAGGCTTGTTCGCTTTCGGCTTCGGGATAATCGATCGCCGCTTCCACCCGGCCGCGGGCGCGGGAGATCTTGTGCAGTGCCGAGGCGATGCGTTCCTTGGCGGCCGCATCGCCGAGCTTGGAAAAGCCGACCAAATGCTTCGCCCAAGCGACGTTTAGAGACGTATCCGAAAGCGCGGTGTTCAGCGCTTCGGCTTCCTCTAAGGTCATCTTTTCATTCAGCACCGCCCGAAAAGAAAATTCTCCGGGCAGGGCGAGTTGGGCCCCGGTCTTTTGAAAGGCATCGGTGATGGCGTTCACCAGGGCGGGCACGCCGTGGCACTGGATCTCGAGCACGTCCTCTCCCGTGAAGGAGTGGGGAGCTTTGAACGACAAAACCACCGCTCGGTCCAGGTCCGCAACCTTGGTGTAGGTCACGACCCCCGGCGAGGGTGGTTTTGAAAATAGACTATTATATATAGACAAATCTCGACCACTCACCCGGAGTATCGCCACGGGTCCCCCGAGTGCCGTCGCCGGCGCGATGATCGGAGAACCACGTCGCAAAAAATACTGGGCCGTGGTCGACATCTAACTAATTGTTCGAACCCGAACCGTAGGTCGAAGAGTAAAACGGAGACTCTTCACCCGGCTTCAGGCGATTACCGATGTTGTCATCGATGTTCGAATCATCCTCTGGCGCGATACGGTTGCCGTTGACTTCGGGTTGGTTCGGACCGCGGTTGCCACCGCCGTTGGAGTTGAATTCACGACGGGGGCCGCGTTCACCGCGCTGACCACCGCGACCGCCTCGGCCACCACGACCACCGCGACGGTTGCCACCGCCTTCAGCGCTGTTCGCACGTTCGCCTTGAGGACGTTGACGGCGCAGAGGCGAGTCGTCTTTGAGACGAACGCGAATGCGTTTGAAATTGCCTTTTCCAATCGACTCGGAAACCACATCACCGAGTTCGATGAGATGGGTGTGAATGACTTTGCGCTCGGCCGGCGAGAGGGCCGAGATGTAGGCGGGCTTGCCACCGTTATCAAGAACCTTCTGACGCTGTGTGGCGGCGAGTTCTTTGAGTTCGAGCGTTTTGCGCTCTTTAAAACCACCTGCATCGAACGACACGTAAAACGCGTTGTTGCCTGTGGTGGCTTCGCCTTCGGACTGTGGGGTGTTCGAAGCGCCTTCACCCTTGCGGATGATACGCATCGAAATGTGGGAGAGGGCTTCGAGCAGGTTCGGGCACTCGGCCATGAGCGACTCAACTTCCGAGCCCTCAACTTCGTAATGCGGGCGGCCATCGCGTTCTTCTTTTTTGAAGTGGATGTCGTAGCCCATCAGCTCGGGAAGAGTTTGTAAAAACTCGTCGAGACCTACCGAAGACGCTTCTCCCTCTTTCTTAATACCCAATAAATTGAGTGCGGATTTCATGAAACCAACCATAAATTATGCTCCTTCTTGCACAAGTGCAGATTTTTTTGAGGCCCGTAGGAACATGACTTGTTGAATGATTCCTACCAGGTTGCTGACGACCAAATACAGATTGAGACCT
>DATLIP010000074.1:0-47536 GCA_035539375.1 Bdellovibrionota bacterium
TTGAGCAGCGCCTGAAAGAGCTCTTCGCCCTTGAGGTTTTCCATACCGATAGTTTCTCACGAAGCGTACTTGGTTTCATGGCAAAGCTGCTCTATTGTCGCCAAAAGTATGGACTATCTAAGCGTTGACGCTCTCCGTGGATTGATTCTTTTTATTCCCGTTTTGGTTCTCAGTCTCAGCATTCACGAAGCCGCGCACGCCTGGACTGCCGACAAGCTCGGCGACAGCACCTCGCGCTATCTCGGGCGATTGACGCTAAACCCCATGGCCCACATCTCGTGGGTGGGCACCGTCATTTTCCCGATCATCTCGTACCTCACCCACGCCCCGCTCTTCGGTTGGGCAAACCCCGTGCCGGTGAACACAAGAAACCTCAAGCACCCTCTCAAGGGCATGGCCATTGTGGCCGCCGCCGGCCCTGCCTCGAACGTGGTGCTCGCACTCATTTTCACGCTCCTGCTCTCGGCCTTTGCGCACTGGGATCAAGCGATCTTTACGGCGCTCGGCCAAGGCCCCTTTAGCGCGGCCGTGCAGCTCTTTTCGCTGGCCGTGGACTTGAACCTTTTCCTCGCGGTCTTCAACCTGCTGCCGATCCCACCCCTCGACGGCGGGCGCATTCTGGCGGGTTACGGCCCCCGGGGCCTGGCGATGTTCATGCACAAGTACGCCTTTCAAGCGCAGATCCTTTTGCTCTTTTTGTTTCTCTTCGGCGCCATGCGCTGGCTCGTGGTGCCGGTGATGCTTTTTAAGCTCTCGCTCTTTAAGCTCTGCGGCGTGCCGGTCGGCTAAGTTTTGACATTACGCCGCCCCAAATCCCTTGATAAATTGAAGAAGTGTTGCGGCTTCTTTCATTTTCAAATCTGGTGACGTTGATCCTTTTCTTGAGTTCTACAGCCTTGGCGCGCAAGGAAAAGCTCCCGCTCGCCTGCCCCTTTCACCTGCTCGCATTGGCCGAAGCTGGCTATATCAAACACCCCCAGGAAGCAAAAAAAAGCAAAGTCCTCACCCTCCTCAAACAACGGCTCGCCGAGCAAGAGGCTTTCGTAAAAGCCGAGCTCGGAACAGTAACTTCGTACCGACACTTGGGCGACGGAGAAAACGGCATCGTTTTCCGTTTGATCGGTAGCAACGGCCGATCCTTGATTGTCAAAATGCGCAAAAGTTCCGCAAAAAACGACCCCGAAAAAGAACGGCAGATGCGATCGCACCTCAACGATATCTTGGCCGGCGATGAAACCGTGCACATGCCCTTGGCGAACGGACCGACGGCGGATGCGAACATTGAGTTTTACCCCGACCTGACCGGTATCACCCTCCAGGAATTTTTAAAGTCTTCCTCGTTTCCCCAGGAATGGAAAAACGAACTTAGCCAACGTTTCGAGGATTACCTCAAGGATCTGCGAAAAAGGGCCACAGCCTGGGGTCCCGCTCACGGCTACGAGGTCGACTACTGGCGCTCGGCCCTTGAGTACCTGACGCTCCGTAAGGACGGCGTCGATCTCACTTACTGGTTCCACCGGGACAATATCCTTGTAAGGCCCGACGGAAGCTTTAAAATCATTGATCCTTTTTAGCGTCCGGCGACCTCAAAATTGCTGTTTTACACAGCCAAATCAGGGATTTTTAAGGATTTGGATGTACCGTTTGGCCGGGGGCGTGCTAAAACTTTTACCGTGGCCTCCACTCCGTCATTTTTGGACACCAAAAGCCAGGTCCTCATCGACTGCCGTGTGCAATTGCCTGATTTCGAGGGCCCACTGGACCTGCTCCTGCACCTGATCAAGAGCCACGAAGTCGACATCCTGAACCTGCCGATCGCCAAAATCACCAAGCAGTACCTGGCCTACCTCGACTACATGCGCGAGCTGAACCTGGACCTCGCCTCCGAATACCTGCTGATGGCCGCCACGCTCACCTACCTCAAAAGCCAGGTGATCCTGCCGCAAGAAGAATCGAACGAGAGCACGGGCACCGACCCGCGCGCTTCGCTGATTCGCCGTCTGGTGGAACTCAAAAACTACAAAGAGCTGGCGCAGCTGATGGAAGATCGCCCGCGCCTTTTCCGCGAAGTCTTTCCCTGCCGCAACACCGGCACCGATGAGATCCAGGACACGCTGGATCCCGAAGTCGCGCTCACGAACCCCTTCCAGATGGTCGTCGCCTACCGCGACCTCATGAGCCGCCGCAAAGAAGTCGTGCACAACGTGGTTTACGACGACATGCCGGTTTCGACTTGCATGGAACTCATCAGCGATGCGCTCGATGGCGTGGAAGAGATCTCCTTCCAGTCGCTGCTGCCCGAAACCTGCAAACCCACGCATGTGATCTCGACATTCCTTGGGATGCTCGAGATGACCAAACTGCAAATGACCACCATCAAACAACCCAGCACGTTTGATCCGATTAGCATTCGCCGCAAAGTGAGCTCTGAGGACCTGAAGACCTTCCGCAGCGGCGTGAAGACCATGAGCTGGGACTGATTTAGAGGGAAACGATTTTCATGAAAAACACCGAACTTGAAAACACTTTGGTCGAAGAAGAAGTGGTGAACGTAGACGAATCTACCCGCGGACGCGGCGGCCAAGCCGGCGTACTTGTAGAGGAAGAGGAAGAGTTCATTCCTCCGCAAGCGGCCTCTTCGCAAGACTCAGAAGAGTCTTTTGTAGACGCAGAGATCGTGGAAACCGCTGCGCTCGAAGTCACCACCGAAACCGCAAGCGAGGGCGCCGAAAACGCGAACCTCGTGACCGCCGTGAGCGAAATCGAAAGCGCCATCGAATCGATCATCTTCGCGTCGCCCCAGGCCATCTCGCTCGTTAAGATCAAGAACCTGCTGAAGGCCGGTGGCTACGACACCTCGAACACCGCCGACATCATCCAGTCGCTGCAGCAGTCGTACGAAGAGTGCGGTATCCAGCTCGTCAAAATCTCTGGCGGCTTCCAGTTCCGCTCGCACCCCAAGAACGCCCAGGTGCTGAGCCGCATGCTCGAAGACAAACCCACCAAGCTCGGCAAATCCGCCCTCGAGGTGCTCGCCATCATCGGTTACAAGCAGCCCATCACACGCGCCGAAATCGACACCATTCGCGGCATCGACTCGGGCCACCTGATGCGCGGCCTGATGGAAAAAAACCTCGTGCGCACCACGGGCCACGCCGAAACTCCAGGGCGGCCTTTCCTCTATGGCACCACTCCGTATTTCCTCGAAGTCTTCTCGCTCGGGTCGCTCGACGATCTGCCGAGCCTCGAGGACACGGGCCGCGAACTCGGTGAATCGGACACCTATGACGCCGATGCCGCCGAATTCTATGACAAATCTTCGCCGCTGGCGGCTGAGCCCGACCGCGGGGACTTCGACGCTCCGGCCGAGGATGAAGTCCTGGAAGCCGACTTTAGCGATGAAAAAGTTGAGGAAGAACCGTCCGCAAACTGATAGACACGCCGTGAATGGCGTCGTCGTCCTCCTCTAGACTCAATTTCACTCTCGAAGCCGTCGCCACGGGCTCGCGCGCCCGCGCCGCCCGCTTCCGCACCCTACACAATGAAGTGCTCACGCCGCTCTTTATGCCCGTAGGGACGCGTGCGACGGTACGCAACCAGCGCCTTGAGGCCATGGACGCGCTCGGCTCGCAAATCCTGCTCGCCAATACCTACCACCTGCACCTGAGCCCCGGACCCGAGGTTTTTAAAAAAATTGGCGGCATCCATAAATTTATGAAATGGCCCAAGTCCGTGCTCACGGATTCGGGCGGCTTTCAGATCTTCTCGCTCCCCAAGTCGCGCCAGATGACCGAAGAGGGCGCCTCGTTTAAGAGCTACCTCAACGGCGATATGATTTTGCTCAGCCCCGAGCGCTCCATCGAGACCCAGATGGCCATTGGCAGCGACATCATGATGGTGCTCGACCAGTGCGTGCCCTCCACGGTAGATCACACCACGGCGCGCCTCGCGGTGGAGCTAAGCGCCCGCTGGGCGAAGCGATCGCTCGTCGCGCGCGGAGACTCGCCGCAATCCATGTTCGGCATCATTCAGGGCGCTTGCTTTGAAGACCTGCGCAAGATGTCCGCAGAGCTCACCACCGCCATCGACTTTGACGGCTTTGCCATCGGTGGCCTCGCCGTGGGCGAAACCAAGTCCGAGCGCGAGGACTTTTGCGAGTACACCACGCAGTTCATGCCCGCCGACAAGCCGCGCTACCTCATGGGCGTGGGCACGCCGATCGATCTGCTCGAGGCCGTGCACCGCGGAGTGGACATGTTTGACTGTATCATTCCCACCGCGCTCGCCTCGCAGGGCGTGGCCTACACTTCCTCCGGACGCATCCGTCTCACGCGCGGTGCCTACAAAAACTCCGAAGCCGCACTCGATCCCGAATGCGATTGCCACACCTGCCAGCATTACTCGCGAGCCTACTTGCACCATCTGATCAAAACCAAAGAACCCCTGGGCACGAGCCTCATCGGCGAGCACAACGTGGCCTTCTACCACGGGTTCATGCGACGCATTCGCGAGTCGATCTTGGACGACACCTTTATGAGCTTTTACCACGAATGGCGCGAACGCCTCGCCGGCCAAGACGAAGATCACCCGATCACGCCGCCCAAAGCCAAAGCCAAGAGCAAAGTGCCGGCGATGGAACTCGGCAACTACGAAGTGCACATCGCACCCGACGGCAGCGGGCGCATTCGCCAAAAGAGCTCAGGCGAGGTGATGCATTCGGTGAACGATCCCGTGGAAGAAGCCCGCCAGCTTTACGTAGAGCAGCCGCGACTCGTGGAGCGCGCGTGTGAGCTCTCCGAGGAGCCGCTCGTCATTTGGGACGTGGGTCTCGGCGCGGGTTACAATGCCATGGCCGCGATTCACGCCCTAGAATCGCTCGACACGCTGGCGCGCCCGGTGGAGATCATCAGCTTTGAGAACGATATGGATTCGCTGCGCCTCGCGCTTGCGCACCCCAAGCGCTTTGCACACCTTCGTCACGCCGGACCGCGAACGCTCATCGCAGAGCGCGAGTGGCAATCGCGCAAGGCTCCGATCCACTGGCGCCTTCTTGAAGGTGATTTTTTAGCGCAGATGCCCGTGGCGCCCGTACCGGAAGTGGTTTTTTACGATCCCTTCTCCGCCAAGGCCGATGGTGAGCTGTGGACGCTGCCCGCCTTTCGCAAACTCTTTGCGCACTGTCAGGCCAAGACCGTACAGATTTTTACTTACTCCGCCTCCACAGCCGTGCGTTCGACCTTTCTCGCCGCCGGTTTTTGGGTTGCCGAAGGACGCGGCACGGGACCCAAGTCCACCACCACCATCGCACTCACCAAAGTTTCTAAAAGCTCGACGAGCGCGAAACTCCTCGGTAGCGAATGGCTCGAGCGATGGCAACGCAGCCACGCGCGCGCGCCGCTCGGCTGCGAGCCGAGTGCCGAACTTGAGACGAGCATCCGCGAACACGCGCAGTTTCGCTCCTAAAGGCCTATCCACGGCCAATTTTTGTCACGCAATGACGGGGACTTAGACAATGAGGGTGCGCTAAGTCGTGGTTTTTCTATAGTGGACACGTGGAATGGCCTTTGCTTATAGGTAGCCCATGCAAAGATCCGTCGTTCGGTGGACCCTCTGGAGCGCCGTGGCTTTGGCCCTGAATTTGGGCTGCCAAGCTCGCGACGACTACGAAGACGTTGACCTAGGCAACTCCGAGTCCGCGAGTCAGTCGAAGAAACCAGCGGAGCCGCAAGAAAAGCAGACGCGACTCCATTGGAGCCTCGACCCCGCCCTCTTCGCGAACGAACTGTACACCTACTCACCGATCCAGCGAAAGATCTTCCTGGAGGAGTCTCTGAAGCGCGCGATGCCCCTCCCAGAATTTTTCGAAGTGGTGCACAAAGAAGCCGCCCCCGACATCATTCTTTTTGGCGAAAACCACGCCGTCGGGGCCGGCGACCTCGGTTATTCGCAGATCATTGAGAAGTTAAGGGCCGTAGGTTTCACGGTAGACTGCATCTTCTTTGAACTCGAAGTGCGACAACGTCACGCGCTGAAACGCGTTCGCACCAAGCAAATCGCGATCAAAAACTTTCTCCGCCGCTTTCCGTCGGCCCATCCCCGACACGCACTCGACTCGCTCCAGGCGCATATCGATGACCCCAATCCCGCGAAATTCTTCGCCGTGGATTACAACGTGAACGAGTTCGTTGAAAAACTTTCCGAGTCCGATTTTCGGCGTGGGTATTATCTACTGAACGAAAGAAACCGCGTCATGGCACCGAGGATCACCACGCTCATTCGTGAGGAGTCGTGCCAGCACTCGCTCTATATCGGCGGTTACGCCCATTTGGCCGGTGAGCAGAGCCTCGGCGCCCTCTTGCAACGCGATGGTTACACCACGTTTAGCATCGCCTTGCTCAAGACCGCCGACGTTCCCGGCAACAAGGGCCAAAAAAGTGAAGCGGAGTTGGACGCGTCCCCCTGGGTATGGAAAGACGCCCCCTGGAATCCACCATCCCTCGAGTCACCCAAAGCCTTTGCTCCTCCGCGCAGCCCTTCGCAGATTCTATACAGAACTCCGATCAAAGAAGTTGGTCTCGTCGAATGGAACGACTTCGACGGTGTGATTCTCTTTAACTAAAACGCCGCGCTACCGAATCGCTCGACAATCGCTGCGGCCTTTTCCACGCGTTCGATGCCCTCGACGCTCTTGCCCGCTTGCAAGTAATCGTCGTAGCCCTTGCCCTTGACGATGGTCTGCTTGAATCCGTAGACCGATTTGATTTGGTAGAGGAGGCGCATCCAGTGCTTGAACTTGCGGTGCTGCAAGAGAAAGCGCGCGATGGGCCCCGCCCGCGTGCCGATGCGCTGCACGTAGGGCGTGTTGATCACCGCCACCGGCACGCCGGTGAGCTTTTCGGTGAGCACGATGTCTTTGGCTTTTGCATCCAAAATCGCCTGCTTGTATTCGCTCGAGGCTTTGCATTCTTCGGTGGCGATAAAGCGCGTGCCCATTTGTACGGCCGCATAACCGAGGTCCAACATGCGTCGGAAACTTTTCTCGTCGCCCACTCCACCTGCGCAGACGAGAGGCACGCCCAAATCTTTGAGCGAGTTGTACAGAGCTTCGGGCGTGATCGTGCCCGCGTGGCCGCCGGCACTGCCGTTCACACAGATGAGCCCGTCGACTCCAGCTGCGATGGCTTTCTCGGCCCACTTGCGCTCGGTCACGTCGTGCAGCACGATGCCGCCTCGCTCGTGCACCTTTTTAACCACCCACTCAGGATTTCCGAGCGCTGTAACAAAAATACGTATGCCGCTCTCAAGAGCGATGTCCACGTACTTGCGCATGCGCTCGAGGTAAACTTCCGACGAAGCTTCGATCAGCACGTTCATACCCAGGGGCTTTTGCGTGAGCGTTTTGATGTAATCAAGGCCCGCTCTGAAATCGTAGCCGTAAACGTAGGTGAGCGAGAGCGGCTGGATGATGCCCAGACCACCAGCTTCGGAGACCGCAGCCACGAGCTCCGGGTTCCCGCACGGGTACATAGCCCCGCAGATCACGGGGTAATGGATGCCAAGTTTTTGCGTGAAGCCCTGCCAGTGGTTCATCGCTTCACCTCGCCCACCACCCAGGTGGCCGTGACACGCGACACGCAGGCGCCACTGGTGTCAAAGATCTCGGCGATCACCACACGCTCGGCCTTCGCGGCGCGCTCGATGCTTTGGCATTTGGCTTCGGCGCGCAAATGGCCGCGTGCCTTTTTGAGATAATCCGTTTTGAGCGAGCCCAGAATCGCGCGCATCCCGCTAGGCATTTGGCTGGTGAGCGCGAGGCCCGTGGAGAATTCACCAATGTTGGCCAGCGCGATGGCATGGATCGAAGCGAGGTGATTGCGCACCGAACGCGTGTCGTTGATGCTGACGATGGCGTGGCCGCGTTCGAGCACATCTACGGAAGGCGACACCGAGCCCGTATAGGGAATGAGCCAGCCCAAAGCTTTGGAGAAAAGTCCTTTGCCAAAGGGCAGGGACTGGAACTTGGACCATAGGGCGAGCAGCTCTTCGCCGCCGTCGGGGAACTTCAGCATCTTCATAGATTCATTATTGCGGCAAAGGGACACAAGGGCAAATGACACGGTGCCGGTATGTGCGGGAGTCGGGCGCCTACTGGAGGAAGACGTTGCGGTAGCATTCGGGGTTGCGGGCGCCCCAGTAGCTTTTTTCGGCGTAGGAGTGCACGGCCACGCCTAGGCCTTTGCCCTGGGCGGTGACAAAGTAGCGGTGTTCGGGATTTGTGATGAGACCGATGTGGTTGTTCTCACCGGAACGCGAGAAAAAGACGATGTCGGCGTGCTGAGCGTTGGCACAGTCGATTTGGGCTCCGCGCGCGCGGAGCTGGTCGCGATAATAAAGCGATTGGTGCTTGTAAGCGGGCACTTTGTCCAGGGAATAAGGTAGTGAAAATCTCTCAGTGCCGAGCGAAGTTTTGAGCACATAATGCACAAAGCCCGAGCAGTCGAAAGCGTCCGGACCGCTCGCGTTCCAAACGTAAGGCTTGCCCTCTTGCTCCATTGCGGTGCGCATGACTTCGGTACGCAACCGGCGCTCTTCCCCCCTGCGTCCTCGCCTCGACCAATCGGCCTGAGCGACAGAACACACCCCAAAGAGCACCAACAAAACAATTCCCCCAAACCCTCTCACACGCCCATAGATAAAATCACTCCACACAAAGGTCCAACGCTTAGTTCTTTAAAAGTCTGTCATGATTTTAAGTCTTCTGTTACTTTATTCGGATGGACGCTTCGCGGAAAAAGGCCCTTAAGATTATCGCCGCCTTTGCGTTCGTTTTTGAAATTGTCTACGTCATCGCGGCGAACGCTTTTCTGCGCAGCGAGACCTTCGACCAGCTGCTCAACGGTAGTCCCGAAAAACTTTGGATCCGCTTTCACGACGCTTATTCGTACTGGCCGGGGCACGCGCGCATGCGCGCGCTCGACGTGCGCGGTCACAACGGCCCCGTGATCTGGCAGGTTCACGCGGAGAACGTGAGCGCGCAGCTCTCGCTGATTCCCCTGCTGTGGCGCACGCTCGAAGTGAACCGCGCCGACGTGGAGCGCGCCGCGACGAGCATCCAGCTCTGGCAAGAGCGCTTGCCACCCTCGCCGCCCTCGCGGCGCGATCCTTTCCGCCTGAAGTTCCACGACGTGGAAATCGAAAACCTCTACGAAGTCGCCATTCACGATTACCTCTACCGCGGCGAAGCTTCGGTGGACGGTTCCTTTGAACTTTGGCCCGGACGCGAACTCAACGTGTGGAACGCGGAACTCGACTTTCGTCAAGGCAAAGTCACCAAACAGGATACTCCCGTGCTCGACAACCTGCGCGCCAAGCTCGACGCTTCGCTGCTGGATTACCTCCCGCCCGAGGACAAGGGCATCGAAGTGCTCAATCACATCAAGCGCGCCTCGCTCGAAGTCTCGGGCGACCTCAGCGACCCCAACTTTGTGAACTTGTATTTGCAGAGCATTCCCTGGCTTGGCGTGAGCCGCCTCAAGGGCGCGCTCAAAACCAAAATCGAAGTGCGTGATGGCCACCTCGCTCCTGACACCAGCGGCGAAGTGCGCGCCGACCGCATCGATTTTGAACTCGGGCCTTATCGCAGCGAGAGCTGGGGCTTTGTGCGCTGGTCGCTCCCTGAGGATCTCTTCAAGATGTCCGTTCTCCTAGGTGACTACAAATTCCCAAACAAAGACCGCAAGCAGAAGCCCTACATGCAAGGCAAAAAACTGCGCATCGACGCCAACACCAAGGGTTTAAAACTCACCGAACTCTTTTCGCGCGTGCGCGATCTCTCCGTAGATCTCAACATCGAAAAAGCCAAGGTCACGGATCTCAGCGTGTTGAACGATTTCATTCCTGTTACAGACAAGTTCGTCATCAAAAAGGGTGAGGCGACTCTCAACACACGCGTCTACGTGTCCACTCGCGAAATTACCAAGCGGGGTTTTCTCAAACTCGATGCGCGCGATGTGCATAGTTCATTTCGTGGACTCGACTTTAAGGGCGACATGCTCTTTAGCTGCGAGGTACAAGACAGCGACGAGGGCATCGACTCCTTCGAAGTCACCGACGCCAAACTGCAGATCAAGCGGGTGAACATTCTCAAGCCCAAATCCTCTTCGGAACGCAAAATCAAAAACTGGGCGGGAACCTTTGTGGTGCCCGAAGCCCTATTGCAGCCCAACCACTCGGTCATCGTGAACGGCGATTTCGGCATGGAATACGACAACGCCGAACCGATGCTCATCATGCTCGGCTCTGAGATCCGACTCATCCGCGTGCTCAAAGCTTTCGCCTCGGTCGATAAGGTGAGTGGCAGCGGCAACTTCAAGATCGGCCCCCAGCTCTTTGACCTCGCCTCCGTGCGTGTGAACTCCTCGGACGTAGATCTGCTCGGTCGCTATCGATTTCTCGACAAGCAGCACCGCTACGTGGCCTGGTTTCGCTTCGAGACCTTCAAGGCGGGCATCGAGTACGACGGCAAGAAATCGCACTTTTCGGTGACCAACGCCCTCGAGTGGTACCGCAAACGCGGGGAATGGCCCCCCATCCGCAGCCAAAAGATCAAGAATCTTGCGCCCGAATCCCCCTGAAGCCCACACCTGGCATTTTTCAGGCGATCGGGGGGTCTTCTGTGCTATAAGTGCCCGCATGTCTGAGACCCCCGCCAAAGCCCTCCGTCTGCAAAAAATCCTCTCCCAAATGGGTATGGCTTCGCGTCGCGAAGCCGAAGAGTGGATTGAAAATGGCGAGGTGACCCTCAACGGCCAAGTCGCCAAACTCGGCGATCAAGCTCTTCCCGGTGTCGACCACGTCAAAGTGCGCGGCAAACTGATTCAGTGGCAGAACTCTCCACGCCAAGTCGTCGTGGCCGTTTACAAACCGCGCGGCCTCCTGGCAGACCGTCCCCAAGACCAAATCATCGACCGCGACACGGTTTATGAGCTCATCCGCACCGTCAAGGAACGCGTTTACCCCGTGGGCCGACTCGACTCGGACACCGAGGGCCTGATGTTGCTCACCAACCACGGCGACCTCAAGGCGCGCCTCACCAAGGGCAAGTATGAAATCGAACGTCGCTACATGGTCAAAGTCGACGGCCACATGATCGAGAAAAAACTTCGCCGCTTGAACCACGGCGTTCCCGTCGAAGGCAAAAAAGTGGCCCTCAAAGAGATCCGCTTCACCAAACAACTCGACGGCAAAGAGTGGCTCGTGGCGATCACCACCGAGCCGCAAAACCGCATGATCCGCAAAGTTTTCGAAGCCGTCGGCCACCCCGTCGACAAGGTGCGACTCGAAGGCATCGGCCCCATCACCATCAAGGGCCTCAAGCGCGGTGAATTCCGCTACCTCTCGCCAAGCGAGATCGAAGAGCTGGAAGTGCTGGTAGGCCTCAAAAAGAAATCCCCCGCCCAAGCGGCCCGCGAAATCGCCGTTGCCGCAGAGGTTGCAAAACCCCGCGGCCCTAGACCCCGTAAGAAAATGGTGTCAAAATTTAAACGCTAATGAAGGAATCCCATCCGATGATCGACAACTTGAAAATCACCCTTCGCAAATTCAACCTTCTCTCCCTTGCCGCCATGGCCCTCTTCTTGGTGGGCGGCTGCGCCTCAGACCGTCTCAAACGCTCGGACAATCCCGAAGTCGTTTTCAACGAGGGCGTGCGTCTGCTTGAAGAAGAACACGATTACCTGATTGCCACGGAATTCTTTAATGAAGTGCGCCGCCGTTTTCCGCAGTCGCGCTTTGCGACCCTTTCGGAACTCAAGCAAGCCGACCTGGAGTTCATGCAGGACAATTACACCGAAGCCGCCGCGCTCTACGGCGTTTTCGTCAAACTTTACCCTACTCACACGCAAGCCGATTACGCCCTTTTCCGCGAAGCCGAGTCGTATTTCCGCGATTCGCCCGAAAACACGGCACGAGATCAGGGCTCTGCTGGTCAGGCCCTGCTCCGCGCCCGTCGCCTGACAGAGCGCTATCCGCAATCCAAATACGTCCCCGAGGCTCGCGAAATCATTCAAAAATCACGCCTGAAGCTGGCCCAAAAAGAAGCCTACGTGGCCGAGTTCTATATCAAACGCAAGTCGTGGCCCGCGGCGGTTGAGCGCTGGAACGTCATCGTCAATCAGTTTTCGGACCTCAAAGAGTCTAAGCTGCCGGAATCCCAACAGCTGTATCAAAAAGCCCTCTCGCAAAGCCAAGAGCTAACCGCTAGAATAAAATAACGGGTCCAAAACTTTGGGGAGGGAGGGGCTTTGAAAGATTATCTCAAAGACGAGCTGAAAAAGCGGGTCAAAGAAGCCCTCCTCGCGCGCGATTGGAAGAACATGGAGCGCTGGGCCCGCCAGTGGATCCTGATGGAACCCAACTCGGCCCAAGGCTTTCGCTGGCTCGCCCGCTCAACTTTTGCGCTAAACGATTTTGAACGCGCCTCTTATGCCTATGGCCGGGTTCTGGATTTTGAACCCGAAAACGAAGAGGCCAAAAAGTACTTCACCGAATACCCTTCGCAAAACGCCGCTCCCACCGTGAAGCCCATCAAGCAAGAAGCGCCCGCCTCGCTCACGCGTCTCAAGCCCGAAGACAAAGCCCTGCTCGCGCAAAAGGAGCTCGACCTGGCCAAGATCTACGACGCCCTCTTTCAGTACTCGCACGCCGCCGAGGCCTACCACCGCTCGTTTCAGTGGAAGAAAAGCCAGTTCGCGGGCGAGGCCTATGCCAAAGTGCTGCATAAAATGGGACGGGGCCTCGAGGGGATCCGTTTTCTTCGTGAACAACTCTATGAGTTTCCCGAATGGGTCAAAGGACGCCTGGTGCTGGGTCGAATCCTCTTCGAACTGGGCCATCTCAACGACGCCCGCCGCGAGTGGCAGAACACACTCGCCTACGACCCCGAAAACCGGGAAGCTCTGGACTTCCTGAGGGGTCACTATGCTTCGCTGGATTCGTGATCCACGCCCCTACCTCTGGATTGCTTTGATGGGGATCACCTCGACGAGCGCGCGAGCCGTCTTGCCCTCGCCCGAAGAAGTCGCCGCCGCCGAAGCCGCCGCCAAGGAGGCCGCAGAAGTGGAAGCCTCGGTGGAGCGCATCCACGTGGAGCCCGAGACGCCCCCTCAAGCAAAGATCGACCTTGTGAAGAGTACGATGCGGGACTTCTCTGGCAACGAAGACGCCCTACAAAAGGCCATCGGCAACATGCATGGCTGGCTGAACGACCCCATGGTGATGCGAGCCGCAGCTCAGGACCAAGAGCTGATGGACGCGATCGAAAAACGTATTCATGGCGCGACGATCGATGGCAAGCTGCTCTCCTTTTCGGCTCGTCAGCTCAGCGTGATCTATGGGGATCTGATCCACGCAAGCGACAACGATGCCCGAGAAGTGAAGTTCATCGAAAAACTTCTCGCCTCGCCAGATTCGCGCGAGACGGCCATCCTCATTCTGAGTTCGGCTTGGGCCGAAGAGACGCATGACGCCCGTTCCTTGGATCACTTCTTTAAGAGCAAAAAAGTTCAGGCCGCGTTTTTAGAAATCCTCAATGGCAACCCGTCGGATCCTGAAGTGGCTCGGCTGGTGAAATTCCTGAACTCCGTGCGATCCGAAATGGCTCTCTTCAAGATCACCGACCACCCGCTCAGCAAAAATGCCAAGCTGAACGAAGCCTTTGTTCGCGTCCACCGTGCGCTCGAGGAAGAGCGCGCTCACCACGCCGAAGTTCTCGCTGAAAAGTCAGAGCCTCACATCATGCTACGCTTCAGCATGGAATGCATCAGACTCGCTCAAAAGGTGGGCAGCGCTTTCTCAAGCAAGAACCCTACAAAAAAGTGATTCGGAGCCCTAAGTTTTTTGCGTATATTCAGCGCCTTAGCCCCACCGCAACCCTTCGCCGCTAACTAATCATCGACACGGGACTGGCAACTTCACTATGGCTTTGCCCATGTGGTTACGCGCACTCGGCATCCTTGGGCTCACGCTCGGGCCATGCATATCCCGGGCAATGACGAACGAGATCTGCGCCGCACTGCTCATGAAAGGTTGTCATACGCGCAGTTGCTCCGTCAACGTGAACAGTATCCCCCGGGAACTCCTACCGCAATTAGAACGGGAACTCTGGAATCGAGCGATGTCCGAGATCAGCGAGGTCGAGCGCGACGCTCTGATACAACGGGTCCAGCACTTGAGCGACGATCGCCTTCGCGAGATTGACGAGTGGACTTTTATGACTCGGCTTTACCACTACTTGATTCTGATGCGTATCGAGCGGCTCGTGGAATTCGCCCATTACGGCAACAATCTCAACACCCTCAAAACTCTGATGAAAGCCCACGGCATCGACGGGTCGGCAAAGACCTTTTGGTCGTCGTTCCAAACTCTGCGCGAAGGCTATCTCCTCTCGCTCGGGCGGGATGCGCCCACGCCCGAGGCGGTGAGTTATTTTCGAGCCGTTTACGCGCACGTTCAGAGGCATCCCACCGCGGGCCCTTTGGACCTTCGTCCCTTCACGGATCTCATCGAAGTTCTCCTCGGCGTCGATGCGCGCAACCGAGCGGCCGATGCCGCCGTGCGCGCGCGGGTAAGCCCGCTGGATAATCATATCTGGGGCGGCATGACTGTGCACAGCATCCAGAGTGGTTATTACGGACTTTTTCATTTGCTCACTTTGCTTGACCTGCAACCGGGTCAAACCCTGGTGGACGTGGGCTCGGGTTACGGCCGCGTGGGTCACACTCTGGGCATGATATGGGATCGAGTAAACTTTGTTGGCTATGAGATCGCTCCCGAACGAGTCCACGCCGCTCGCGCCAACGCCGAACGACTCGGTCTGGGTGAGCGCGTACGCTACATCGAGCAGGATTTGCAGAGCCCGAACCTTCACCTCGCTCCGGCCGATGTGTACTTTCTCTTTGATCCCACTACCGAAGCGGCGCGCCTGCGGGTGATCGAGGATCTACGTGAAAAATGGTTCCGCGGATTGAGATTTCGAGTGGTCGTGATTTCGGGATGGTCTAACGAAATTTTGGAAGATTTTGCGCGAGTGCCCTGGCTCCAAGAGCAGGCCACCACTCTCATTCATCAATACCAAGCTTTTATTTACGAAACGAAATGAGCCGGCGGGGACTCCCCGCCGGCTCATCAGGCACTACGAACTTCGTTATTTGATGCGATTGACGGCGAGCGGATCGTTGCGATCGCGAACCCCGATCATCGAACCATTCAAAATCGATCGGAACGGAACGAGTTGACCAAAGCTCAGAAGGCTGGCGAGCGCCGCCGCGGGTTTGGTGCTGATGTTAAACGCGTGATCGATGCCGCTCGTGGCTTTGAGTTCGAACAAGGTATCGTAATCGACCGTAAACGCGCCGTTCGAATTTCTCAGGGTCACGGTGATGTAGTTGTTCTCGCCGGTCTTAGCGTTTTTAGAAACGATCTTAACCGTGGTTTCGGAGCGGCCCTGGCTGATCTTTTTGCAGGGGCTGGAAAGGGTCTTGTTCGTGGACTCCACTTGGCGAATGGGACGATTTTGTGTGTCGTGGTAGTAAACTTGGCCGATGGCATCGAGACTCACGTAGCGCGTACGGGTGATTTTATCGATGCCGCCCGGGCCGACGACAACACCAATGTCAATAATGGTTTGGTAAGCTGTGGGCTGCACCGTTTGGGGAGCGCGCTTGCGGCGTACGTAAATGTTGTTGAAATGAGTTTTCTGGGGCGCGGAAAAAGTACCGACAAGCGACGAGCTCGAGGCCTTGGGCGCGCGGTTGTCACAGGTGGGAACTTTCGTGAGATCGTAAGAGGTGGAGTAAAGCGGCACCCACTTCGTGGGACCTTTGCCGGCATGGGCGAGACCAAATACAGAGCATGAGAGCAAAAGAACGTTCAAGCTTTTCATTGAGTTTCTCCTTCGACCTTCGGCGTTAGCGTGGCGCGCAAGACGCTGTCAACCCGCAATCGCCGAGAGAAAAGCTAAAGTGCCGATATCAGGTTACATCAATCGCGAATGCGAGATGATGTTCACAATGCCCACGCGGATCATCATCACTGCGATCGCCGCAAGAAAAAGCGACGCCACTTTGGAGAACACTTTGATGCCACCCGGACGCAGCACACGCACAATAAGGTAGCTCTTGGTGAAGATCGCGTACACCGCCGCAAGGTTCAGCGCGAGCACCACGATCGTCATAAAGTAACCGTACTTGTCGACAAGCATGAGCATCGTGGTGAGGGCCGCAGGCCCTACGATGAGGGGAATGCCCACGGGCACGATGCCAAGACCACTCGCATCTACGGTGGCACTCGGATCGCGACGGCTCTTTTCTTGTTTAAAGACAAGATCCACGATGGCGATGATGAGAATGATGATGCCCCCACCCACACGAAAATCATCGGCCGTAATGCCCATGGCGGCGAAGATCGCCGCACCGGCGAAAACAAAGAGCACCGACACGCCGAGCACTGCAAAGCAGGCGTTGCGCGTGAGGTTGCTTTTTTCTTGCGGTGAGAGGTCTTCGGTGAGGTTCAAAAAAATTGGAACCACTCCGATGACGTTCATCGCAAAAAAGAGCGGCACAAAAGCGAGAGTGAGTTGGGTAATAAAGTGAGTCATGGTTCCCATTAGTCGTTACCTGAAGGCGAGATAACGCCCTCTACTTTTACCTTAAGGTTTTGGGCGCCGACGCGCACCGTGGTTTGACCAAACAAATCGCCCGGCGTACGCGAGAGCGGATCGCCATCCTGATCGAGGCGAATGGAAAGTTCCACCATGCCTTCGAACTTGGTATCGGCGAGCATCTTGTTGGCCGAGGTCAGCGAAAAGCGAAAGGGCGTTTGTGTGTACGGAAAGCGAGTCACGGCGAGCGGAGGGCCTCCGTCGCGCAGCGGACGAGCCGAAACGAAGACTGTCACTCCTGGAGGCACTTTAAGATTCGAGGGGACTTCGGCGATGCCACGCAAGGAGGCGTCGTCGGACTCGACTTCGGTGAACTCCGCGTTGGGGTCAAAGCCACCCAGCACCGCTTGGCTCGCCTTGGCAGAACCAATGTCGGTCGTGCGTCCTTGCGGGCCCGGAAACTTTTCGCGCGAGGGCCGCTCGGTGCAGGCCGCCGATGCGAAGATCATCAAAAATGCGAGAAAGGGTTTCATGTGCGCGAACCTAACCACTGCTCAAGTGCCGAGCTAGCTTTGTCTGCGTCAACACTGAGCACGCCTTGAGCCGTTTTGTCTTGGCCACCGCCGCGACCCCCAATGGCCTTGGTAAGATCGCGCACGAAGTTGCCACTATGAAAATCGCTGAGGGCCGAGGTCACAAGCACGTTGGTTCCGCTCAGGAGCACATGCGCCTTGCCCGGATCGGCCTGACGCAGTTGATCGCCCTTGTCGCGTAGAAGCTTGGGATCGAGATCGCCCAGGTCATGCACCACGAGCGTTGTGGAACCGAGCCTGAACTCTTTGGTGGCCGTAGCGGGGGCGCCGCTGAGGAGTTTCTTTTCAAGAGTCTTGATTTCGCTCTCGAGCGCTTTTTGGTGATCGAGAGATTTGCGCAGGCGAGCGGCGAGCTCGCTCACAGGTACTTTGAACTGCGCAGCGATCTCGTGAAGCAAATCGGATTCGCGCTTCAGGGATTGCAGCGCGCCGCCGCCGCTCTCAGCTTCAATACGGCGAGTGCCGGCAGCGACGCCCGATTCTGAGTTGATTCGGAAAAGGCCGATCTCGCCTGTGTTGCCCACATGCAAGCCGCCGCAAAGTTCTTTGGAGAAGCCCGGCACGTCGACCATGCGCACCTTGTCGCCGTACTTTTCTCCGAAGAGCGCCATCGCGCCCTGCGCGACAGCGTCGTCGAAGCTGAGGCCGTCGTGGATCTTCACATCGGTGCGTTTTTGGATTTCTCGGTTCACGAGCTCTTCGATGGTCTTGAGCTCTTCGCTCGAGATCGACTTGCCGTGTGAAAAGTCAAAACGCAACTTTTCGTCGTTCACCAGTGAACCCGCCTGCTGCACGTGCGTGCCAAGCGTGTCGCGCAGGGCAGCGTGTAGAAGGTGCGTGGACGTGTGGTTGGCGCGAATCTGCGCGCGGCGCACGTCATCCACGGTGGCTTTGATTTCGGCACCCGCCACGAAGTCGCGGATCTCTCCGCGCACGAGCAGGGCGATGGCACCATCGTAAGCTTTTTGTGCGTCGAGCACGTCAATCACAGTGGACCCCAAACGCAGTTCACCAACGTCGGCCACCTGACCGCCCGATTCCGCGTAAAAGGGGCACGGCGAGATCGCAAGCCAGGCGATCGAGGCTTCGCCTTCGACCGGCGCCACGGCGAGGATCTTGGATTTTTCTTCTTTGGCAGTGGCATAACCGGTGAACTTGGTTTGCACACCTGCGGCTTTCCACTCTTTTACGGCATCGGGAATCGTACGAGCACCCGAGCCCTTCCAAGAGGCGCGGCTGCGCTCTTGCTGTTTTTTCATGTGCGTATCAAAGCCGGCTTCGTCCACCTGGTAGCCGCGCTCCTTGGCGATGAGCGCCGTGAGGTCGAGCGGAAAACCGAAGGAGTCGTAAAGCTGGAAGGTGAGGTCGGCGGGAAGCACCTTGTTCGAGCTCGCCTTGCCAAAAGCGGTTTCGAGAATGCCGAGGCCCTTGTCGAGAGTTTCGTAGAAGCGGCCTTCTTCTTGGCGCAGAACTTCGCGCACCACGCTCTCGCGCTGCACGAGCTCAGGGTACTGAGCTCCCATTTCTTTCATCAATGCAGGGTAGAGATCGGTGAGAAAGGGCTCTTCGACGCCCAGACGCTTGCCGAAGCGTACGGCTCGGCGAAGGATACGGCGAAGCACATAGCCGCGACCTTCGTTCGACGGCAGCACGCCATCGGCGATCAGGAAGCTTGTCGAACGCAGGTGATCCACAATCACGCGCAGTGCGGCGCCTTCGACGCCGAGCTTGAGCGGATCGTAAGTGATTTTCTTTTTGGTGCGGTCTTCCACCAGCGCCTGCGTGGTTTTGATGAGATCGCGTAAGAGATCAATTTCGTAGTTGCTGGGCACGCCCTGCAAAATGGCGGCGGTGCGCTCAAGTCCAAGGCCGGTGTCTACCGAAGGCTTGGCGAGCGGAGTGAGTTTGCCCGAAGCGTCGCGATCGTACTGCATGAACACGCAGTTCCAGAATTCTAGGTGGCGCTCGCCGTCGACTTCTCGACCCTGGTCGTAAAAGATTTCACTGCAAGGGCCGCAGGGGCCCGTGTCGCCCATCGACCAAAAGTTGTCTTCGTCGAAGCGGCGGATGCGGTCGCGGGGCACGCCCTCTTGCTTATGCCAGATGTCGGCGGCCTCATCATCGCTGATGTGCACGGTGACCGAGAGCTTGTCTTTGGGCAGACCGAGCACCTTGGTGACGTATTCCCAAGCGTAGTGGATCGCTTCTTTTTTGAAGTAATCGCCAAAGGAAAAGTTGCCCATCATCTCAAAGAAGGTGTGATGGCGCGAGGTGAAGCCCACGTTCTCAAGGTCGTTGTGCTTGCCGCCGGCACGGATGCATTTTTGGGCTGAGGTGGCGCGGGTGTAGGGACGCGGATCGAGCCCCAAAAAAACGTCCTTGAACTGCACCATGCCGGAGTTCGTAAACAGCAGCGTAGGATCGTTGGCGGGAATGACACGCGAAGAGGGCACGCGGGTGTGACCTTGGTCTTGAAAATACTTGAGAAAAGACTCGCGAATTTCGGCCGTTTTCATAGGCCCACAGGTCTAACTCAGGGGGTGAAACTCAGTAAAGAGCTTAAAGAGTTCCCGATCAGATATTTTGAGATAGCGCTCGGTCGCGCTGAGTGAGCGGTGCCCGAGCAGAATTTGAACCACCCGCACGTCGGCCCCGCCCTGTATCAGGTGGGTCGCAAAGGAGTGCCGCAGGATGTGGGGATGCATGCCTTCAATGCCCGCTCGCTGGCCGTGGCGCTGCACGATCTTCCAAATGCCCATGCGGCTCAGTGGCGCACGGCGACGACTCAAAAACACCACCTCTCGATGGCTGGGGCCGGCGCTCTCATGCCAAAGAGGACGCGCCCTCTCGCGGTACTCACGCAGCCAGCGCAGCGCACGTTCTGAAGTCGGCACCAAACGTTCGGCGTCTCCCTTTCCGATGACCCGCACCCAACCGTCTTCCGCGTGCACGTCGGCCCAGCGCAGAGCGCTCAGCTCCGAAACCCTAAGCCCCGAAGCGTACATGATCTCGAGCAGGGCCTTGTCGCGATAGTCTTCGAGCTCGAGTCCGGGCGCAAAATCCAGGAGGCTTTCGATCTCCTCGAGCTCCAGGGCCTTGGGAAACTTGGCTTCGCCACGGGAGGCGGGAAGCGCTTCGAGCACAGACTCCCACTCCGCGAGCGAGAGTGCGCGATACTTGGCGTAATGGCGCAACGAGGCCCGGCGACGCGCTTCGGTGGCGCGCGACCACTCGAGACCCCGCGAGGTTTCGAGCGCGGCAAAAAGTTCTTCTTTAGCAGGAGGCTTGCGCTGGCCGGCAGCAAGCGAAGGCAAAAGCTCCGCCCACGCCGTCAGGTCCTGGCGATAGGCGAGCGCGGTGTTGTCGGCCAAACGCTTTTCGGCCGAGAGGTACCAAATGAAATCGTCGAGTTGTTCAGCGAAAGCGCTCATTGATTTCGCTCACGAGCCTTTCGACTTGGGTCACGCTAGTTTTTGCAAGAGCGGTGCTAAGGCCCTCGAGCGCGGAAAATCGGAGCACCGCCAGAGCGCAGGTACGTTCAGCGTCGAGCACGCGAATTTCGCCCACGATCTGCCCTTCGGCATCGGTGAGCTGGGTATCGCGCAGTTCCACCGGGTGTGCGAAGTGGAGCCGCGCAAGACCCTTGACGAGCTTGCCACGGTAAGTGGCCCTCGCAATGGTTTCTTGGCCGCGATAACAACCCTTAAAAAAAGAAATCGCGTCGGCAAAACCAAATTCCAGCGGCAAGTCGCCGACGTGGAGCTGGTTGGGGAATTCTAAATAATTGGCATTGAAGAAGGCCTCTGCAATCTGCAGTGCCGTCGCCTCTTGAGCGCCCCACAGAGGGAGCGTGGTGCCGAGGTGCGGCCACACTTCAAAGGCCTCATCGCCAAGATAGGGTGTGGGAATGCCGTAGCGATCCGCGCCCAGGGGGATTTCAAAAACTTCGTCCTGCGCTTGCGGTCGCAACGCCGGCAGTGGCGCACGGCTTATCGCTTGCGCTTGATCACCACCCCAGCCCTGCACCACCGAAGCCGTGTGGCGCGTGACTCGCAGATCGTCGGCAATGATCACCGACTGCACGTTGTCATAGAGAGATTGGTTGAGTTCGAGCACAGACGCTCCGCTTGTGTGACAGCCAATATCGAGCCGCAAGAGCACGCGTGTTTCGGATTCTTTGACGAAAACAAAGGGCGCGAGAAGCTTGCCCTTGGGATCCAGAAAGAGGCCGCGACCTGAGAGTGCATGACCGGGAGCTGCGCTGCGGCTGAGGTGCGGTGTCGTGATGCCGTTCAAAAAACGCAACGCATCCGGCCCTTCGAAGAGCCAGAGCTCCGTCTTAATAAGCCTAAAAAACACTTCGTGTGACGCGCTCATCACTAGCTATTGTACTAGCTAGCCGTTAATCTGTCTTGGTCTTTGGAGGAGGACCAAATCACCATGAATATCAATGCCCGCGGCTGCCTTGCAGCCATCATTGCGCTATCCGCCCAGGCGAACGCTGCGCCCAAGTGGATCATCGAAATCCCCGCCCCGAACAAAGAAATTCGCTCAAAGATTACAGACCTCGGTTATGCGATCGACGAAGTGCTGAGCGATAAGGTCTTCGTTCTTGGTGGCGACGCCGACGTCAAGAAACTCAGCGAGTCTGGCTACAAAGTCACCCCGCGTGAATACCAGGAGCGCTTCGAAGTTTTCGAAAGCTTCGGCCCGGGCCTCGTGTATCACTCGTACCAAGACGTGGTCCGCGAACTTGAAAACTTATCCGGCCTTTATCCACAACTCGTGAGCTTGGAATCCTTAGGAAAAAGCCACGAGAACCGCGACATGACCATGATCCGCATCAGCGGCATGAGCAAAGCCGCCGCCCAAACGTCGAACGCTCCCGTGATCATGTACATGGGCTGCCATCACGCTCGCGAACACCTCTCGGTAGAAGTGCCTCTGATGTTTGCGCAGTATCTGGCCGCAGAATACGCCGCCGGCAATGCCCAGATTCAAGACATGCTGAACACGCGCGAAGTTTACATCGCCCCCATCATCAACCCCGACGGACACACCTACGATTTCGTAGGCCCTTCGTCGCGCGGCAAGATGTGGCGCAAAAACCGTCGCAACAACGGTCGCGGCTCTTTCGGTGTCGACCTGAACCGCAACTATGGCTACGGCTGGAACACGGGCGGCTCGTCGAGCGATCCCGATTCGGAAATCTACATGGGGCCACATGCGTTCTCCGAACCCGAAACCCAAGCGGTCAAAGCTTTTGTGGATTCGCAGCCGCGCATGACCACGATGCTCAGCTTCCACACCTTCTCAGAACTCGTGCTCTACCCCTGGGGTAACAGCTACGACAAGATCGGTCAGAAGGACGGCGACGCCAAAGACCTAGCGGTTTTCGAAAAAATGGCCTCCAACATGTCTCGCTGGAACAACTACACACCTCAGCAGTCGTCGGAGCTCTACATCGCCAGCGGTGACACCACCGACTGGGCCTACGGCGCTCACCGCATCATCGCGTTCACCTTTGAGCTGAGCCCGAAATCGATGTGGGACGGTGGTTTTTACCCTGGCACGCGTGCGATTCATCCCACCTTCCAGGCGAATTTGAAGCCCATGCTCTACCTCCTCGAGTACGCGGACAACCCGTCGCGCGCGCTCTCAGAGCGAGTACCGAGCTTTGACTTCACGCCCGCCCGTCGCGGAGTTCCCGTAGCCTCGTTCCAAGACCTCAGCCTCTAAGTTCTATTTAAAAAGGCGCCAAGGCACTTTTTGCTTCATGCTTATAGCAAAAAGTGCCTTGGCGCCTTTCGCTACTCCTTGTTTTCACGATTAACGCAATTTAAGGGGCGACAAGCTCCGGTTTCCGACTAGTCTTCGCGCTCATGTCATTTCGCGACCTTACCCAGCGACTTTTTCGAAAAAAAGCGACGTTTCTCCACTGGCCTGTGCCCGAACGCGACTGCGTGGAAGCTTTCCTCACCGATTTTCTGGACCTCACTTTTCCGGGCATGCTCCGCAGAACCTACGCCGACGAAGCGGATTTCGAAGAAGCGTTTCGTGAACACGTTGAAAACCTCGACAGGCTCCTAACGCGTTTTCGCGTGGAAGCCGATCGACGCGAAACTCTACTCACAGCCTACCCGCAGCAGCTCCTCGACCTGAGCGATGCCATTGAAGCCGACGCTCAGGCACTCTTCGATGGTGATCCGGCCGCAAGTTCCATTGAAGAGGTGCTCGCCTGCTACCCCGGACTCCACGCAGTGGCCACTTACCGCCTGGCACATCACTTTCACCTCGCGGGACTAAAGCTCTTGCCGCGCATGCTCGCCGAAATCGCGCACGAAAAAACGGGCATCGATATCCACCCCGGCGCCACCATCGGCAAATCGTTTTTCATCGATCACGGCACCGGCGTGGTCATCGGCGAAACCTCCACCATCGGCGACCGCGTGAAGCTCTACCAGGGCGTCACGCTCGGAGCCCTGAGCGTGAGCAAAGAAATGGCACAAACCAAACGCCACCCCACCATCGAAGACGACTGTGTGATCTATTCGCAGGCCACGATCCTCGGCGGCGATACCGTGATTGGCAAAAACAGCGTCATCGGTGGCAACGTGTGGATCACCTCGAGCGTTCCCGCCGCTTCGCTGGTTTACCACCAGAGCGAAGTGAAATTGGGCCGCGTAGGCACCGAAGACGCCCCTTAGCCCCCTCACGCCCAATTATTGACTTCGGCCTGAGGCCATCTTTTGCTAATCTTAAGGCTAATGAACTCGATCGTTTGGCTCTTGGCGCTGCTCTTGTCTGTTCCGGCGCTCGCCATGGATCCGATACGCTGCCAAGAGCTCATTGCGAGCCTCCCGCCCCTCACGCGCCACCTTCGCGGCCCCCACGTTGTCGGTGTCGAGACTCCTAAAGCCGGCACGCGCCAGCGCATGGACCAACTCGGAGAAGACGAAGCCTTTGTCTACGTGTACCACCGCAAGCTCGGCCTTCTCTGGGCCAAGCGAGATCCCGAGAACGGACAGAAACCCGCCAATCACGCAGAAACTCAGTACAATGGACACGGCTCGCTGCTTGGCATGATCGCAGAGATGGGCGAAGACCCGAAGGACATTATCGACGCGGGCGAAGGCGTGCCGCGCGGAGGACGGGTCTACGTCACCAACCGTTCAGGGCAGTTGCGTCCGGGCCCCGAGGGGGCCGAAGTCTCGCTGATGGCCATGAGAGAACTCGGCCTCGAGTCCAATGGCCGTATCATCGAGAGCATCGGAACGCGCGAACAGCTGCAATCCATCAACAACGAAAAGCTGCACGCCAACGCGGCCGAAGACGTTTTCATCAAAGCCAAGGTGAAGGCCGATCCTGAGTGGCAACGCGTGCACGGCCAACTCGTGAAGTACTGGGTGAAGCTCGCCGAGACGAAGCTGAGACCCGGCCTCATTCTCGACGTTGGCGCGAAGATCGAACACCTCGAAACGCTCAAAGACGCGGCCGTCGACGTGAGCGACTTCAAACGCTCTGAGAGAATCGAGGCTTACCAGATGATTCTGCGTTACCTCGGTCGTGGAGAGTCACTTTATTACATCACCGAAGAGTTTATGGGGAACCGAAACCTCCGTCGCCTCTTTGGCGGTGACATCGATAACTTTCTTAAAGAGCTGGACGCGGCGATGCTGGAGCGTTCGGACTTTGTAAGGCATCCCTCTCCCGAAGCTAACCGCACAAGGGATCCAGCCTACCTACGTCTCAGTGAGTTCATGACAAGAGAAGCGAACTTCATTCGCGAAAACTTTGGCGAACAGCCTCCCTCTGTGCACGAATTAGGTCATGGCGAAAACGCGACTGTATACCGATTGCAGGGCACCGATGGTCATTCCATAGATGTTAAAGTCTTCCGCAAACCCAGAGCCCGCAGCGAGCGAAAAGCCTTGGATCTGCTCAGCCAGTTCACAGAAAGCTTCGAAGGCCTTGAAGTGACGCGACCTCTGAGGGAGGAAGATCAAGTGCTCGTGCTTCAAGACCAGCGCGGCGTCAACCTCCGCGACTTCCTTAGGAACTCCAAAGTGCCCAAGGAATGGAAGGATGAAGCCTTGAGCGCCTACAATGAGCACCTCAAAAAAATCCGTGAGCGCATCCCGGGCTGGGCCAAGGAGCGAGGCCTTATCTTTGACAGCAGCAACGCTGTCTTCGAAAACTTAGATAAGTACGACAACCTTATTTTTACATTGAAAGGTCCAGAGGGTCTCCATCGGTTTTGGATCAAGATGGACAATTTTCTCGTGAAGCCCGATGGCAGCCTCGTGATCATCGACCCTTATTAAAACTAAAGCCGGTCGATCAGCGCTTCGCGCTCGCGGAACACGCTCTGCAGCAGCTCTAAATCGATCGCGCGCACGAAGTGCCCGTCGATGCCATCGGTGTCCACAGCCATCGTCAGCGAATTCAAAATCGCCTCTTCGGTGGCCTCGATCACGGCCTGGTAGGCAAGATCTAGCGAGTGGTCGCCCACGTACTTGAACGAGCGCAGAGAATGCTTCTTAACGTGCGGAATGCGGTTGGCGGTGGAAAAGCCTACGATGATCTCACCGCTGCCGTGCGCAGCGTACGAGCCCACACGGCCGATGCCGAGGCCCGAGCGTTTGCAGAGGCGGCTGATCTGGCCCGAAGTGAGGGGAAGATCTGTAGCGATCACCACGATGATCGAACCGTAAGAGTTGGTGCGACGTTCGAACTCACCCCATTTTTTGCGGATGATGCGACCCATGGGAAAACCATCGATGCGCAGGTCTTCGAGCACTCCAAAGTTGGACTCCACGAGGATCCCCACGGTGAACTCGTCGTCGTCGATTTTAAAAACTCGGCTCGAAGAGCCAATGCCGCCTTTGAGATCGCAGCAAACCATGCCGGTGCCGGCTCCCACAGCGCCCTCTTGGATCACGCCGCCCGCGGCGGAATTGAGGGCCTCAAAGACGTCGCTTGTTTTGATGTGCAGCCCTACCGAATCGTTCAAATAGGAATCGTCACACTCGCCCACCACCGGGATCACCACCTGCTGGTCGTTCCAAATGCGCGCGTGTTTTTGGGCCATCCACTTGTTCATGGAGTCGGCAACGCGGCCTACGGACATCGTGTTGGTGAGTGCGATGGGAGTTTCGATAAGGCCCCACTCGTTTACCTGAATGAGACCCGACATCTCGCCCGCGCCGTTCAGCACGAAGGAGCCCGCGACAACTTTGTTTTCGAAAACGTCCGGCGCGGGATGCACCACCGTAACTCCCGTGCGCACGGGGCCGCCCCCAGTTTTGCGACGACCGGTGCCTTCGACGATGCTTGCCTGTCCCACACGCACGCCCTTGACGTCGTTGATGTTGTTCAGCTTGCCCGTCGGAAGGGCTCCGATTTTGATGCCGAGGTCGCGAATGCGTCGACGCACTTTGTAAGCGTCCGAGAATTTGGTTTTCAATTTTGGGGGTGCCATTTGTCTTAATTAAACCTCAAGGGGCGCTTCGGGGGAAGTCTGCACTGCCGCCGATCGTCGCGATTCAAAACACCCGGCGCAAACCGGCAAATAAGTTTCTTCGGCTCCGAGCAAAACCTGGGGGCCTTCGCTCACCACGCGACCTGCGACGAAGCGGGCGTTAAAAATCGCCTTCTTGTTGCAATAGTGACACGTGTTTTTGATCTCTTCAATAGAGTCGCTCAGTTCGAGCAGACGCTTGGAACCCTCGAAGAGTTCGGTTTTGAAATCAGTGCGCAGCCCGTAACAGATCACGGGAATGTCTTGATCTCGTGAGACGGCGCGCAGGTGCTCCACAAAGTCCGCACGCAGAAACTGCGCTTCGTCCACCAGAATACACGAGAGGCCCACCAAATCACTCGCGTTGAGACGCGTGTCACTTGTGACGAGAACATCGGCAGGTTTTTCGAGCCCCGCACGTGAACGCACGCTGGCCTGACCAAAGCGATCGTCGAGCGAAGGCTTTAAGATCAGAACCTCTTTGCCCTGAAGTTCGTAGCTGTGGGCCACTGCGAGCAGGTTTAAAGTCTTTGCGCTGCCCATGGTACCGTATCTGAAATATAATTTTGCCATGATCGTCTATCTCTCCAACATGATCGAGACCGGACCCCAGTTTTGAAACGAGAGCAGCATGTCCGCACCAAAAACACCGTAAAGCTGACGGATGCGGATGTTGCTCGTTTCGTGAGAATGATCTTTCCAGCGGCGAAAACGCTCTGCCGCCAAGTCGGGCTTCATGGCATGCGTGAACGAGGGGCGAAAGCCCGAGTCGAGCGACGCCGCCAGCGTGAATTGTGGCACCCACAAGATGCCCCCGGTTTTTTTGTGCATCTCGAGGTAATCCACCAGCGAGAGGTTCATACGCTCTTTGTCGTCAGGGAAAATGCGAATGCCCATGACCTTTTTGAGAAGCCAGCGCTCGGCCTCTTCGAGTTCGGCGAGGCTGCGCTTTTCGTCAATTTGAGTCCAGCCCAAAAGACAGACGAGCCCAACGCCATCAAAAGAGAAGGTCTCCGTTTTGTCGGCCCACTTGGATTCGATCTTGGTGGCGCCGTAGCTGCGCTGAAGAAAAATCTTCATGACTAGAGGCCCACCAAGTGCACGATGGTCGCAGGACGCGCACCCACTACTTTGCGCAAATCGCGTGCGAGCGATTCAGAGAGTTCTTGCTCCAGCTTTTCGGCTTCTTGACCCACGGGCCAGCGTCGCGAAACCTGACGGTAAGACGAGGTGCAAAAATCGTCGACGAGCTTTTGAGCCCGCTCCAGCAAATCCTTGCGTGGACCCGTCTGCGGAGCGAGGCCATCGATGCGTGTGCGGAAACGTCCACTCTGGTCGATCACCACCGAAACCACGCCGCCACTGGCTGCGCGCTTGCGCTTGCGCAAGAAGGGATCGAGCGACGGGCTCACGAAACCATCGAAACGCAAAAATTTGGGCATGTACTCGGCGTAGCGCGTGCGCTCGGGTTCTTTGAACTGCGAAACGTCCAGGGCGAATTCAAAGATGTCGCCGTTCTCAGCGCTATGAATTTTCACGTCGCTCAGCTCGCCACGCTCGCGAAGTTCCCGGGCGAGCTTTTCGACCTCTTTCATTTGAAAGACGTTGCCGTGCACGGGAATGAGTACTTTGGGATCTACCCATTTGAGAAGCGCGGCAATCTCTTCTCGTCGGCCGTGGCCACTGGCGTGGATGGGACCTGGGTGATCTTCACCAGTGGACTCGTCCCAAATCACTCGCGCACCTTGAGAGATCAGCCGGTTGATGAGGCGGAAGATGAGCTTTTCGTTGCCGGGAATCACCTTCGAAGAAAAGATGATCGTATCGTTTTCTTTGACGTAAAAGTCGGGGTGCGTGCCGTTGGCCATGCGGCTCAGCACGCTACGCAGCTCTCCTTGCGAGCCCGAACAAATCACCATCTGCCTTCGGTCTTCAAGATTTTTGAGATCGCTGACGTCGCAAAAAACTTCTCCCGCATACGCCTCACCCTTGAGCAGACCTACCTCTTCGGAAAGTCGCATCATCGTCTGCAAACTGCGTCCTGCGAGTGCGAGCCGGCGGTGGCCATCGCGGGCAACTTTGGTGAGGGACGCCACTCGCTCGACGTTTGACGAAAAGAGCGTGACAAAAACGCGACCGGGCGCCCGGTCGATGAGCGTCTGTAGAGGGCCGACAATCTCGGACTCGGCTGTGGAGTGTCCCGAGCGGTTGGCATTTGTGGAATCGACGAACATGAGATCGGGGCGATAATCGCGCCACTGGTCGTCGAAAATGAGCCCACGTCGGGGCTGTGTGAGATCTTCTTTGAAATCTCCGGTGTGCAAGAGGCGCACGGGCTCGGAGCGACCACTCACGCGCCACTCGATGGCGAGTGCGGTGCTTTGCGGAGTGCTGTGAGCCACGCCCACAAAGGTTACCTTAACCGGCCCCAGGTCCACGTGATCGCCGATGTTCACGGCGTGAATTTGATCGATAGCGCCGTGATACTTGAGCGGCAGCACATCGCGAATCTTTTCGCGAATGAGGGCGGCTGCGAGCGGTGGCGCAAAAATTTTGGGCGGCGCGATGCCGAGTAACTGTGCGCAAAGAAAAATAAATGGGACGGCACCGATGTGGTCTTCGTGCACGTGCGTGATGAACCATTCTTTGGGATGGTACTTTTGTAGAAGCTGTTCGAAATCGGCAAAGATGGATTCGATACCGTAATCATTGTCGTCGGCGAACATGACGCCGGCATCGATGGGGATAGCATGGTCACCGAATTCCAAGACCATGCAATTCATGCCGATTTCGCCAACTCCGCCCCAGGGCGTCCATTTGAGCGTCGGTGAATTCATCCCCTTAGTTCTAGGGCGTCTTTGCATTTCCTTGCAAGGGCCAGAAAGTCTAAATTTCCCTCAGGGCATTGCTCACTTGCGAGAGAATTCGGCTAGCGCCTGGGCGAAACGGTTCTGCACGGGTTTGAACTGTGCCGCCCCCTTGCCAGACTCATCCATGATCACCGAAAAGGCGAGAAGTTCTCCGCCGCGTGACTGCACGACACCTGCGAGCGAAGCCACCCCATTGATGGTGCCGGTTTTGGCGCGCAGCGAACCATAAGCCGAAGTGTCTTTGAGACGCGAGCGCAGTGTGCCATCGAGACCCGCGATGGGCAGCGAGGTCAAGAGTTCGGGCAAGATGTCAAAGCTTAGGTACGCTGAATTGAGAATTTGAATGAAGTGGTGCGCACTGAGTTGATTGTCGCGCGTGAGTCCCGAACCCGAAACAAGCTTGAAGCCCTCGTTGTTGATACCGATCTTGGTGGCCTCTTCGCGCAGCACTTCGAGACCCTTTTCCATGGTGCCCGGTGCGCCCTTGAAATGATAACCCATGGTTTTCACCAGCGTGTCGGCGATGAAGTTGTTTGAGAACTTGTTCATGAGCGTGACGATGTCGGCAAGGGGGATGCTTTCGATGACGGCCACTTTGCGCACGCCGTCGGGCACTTTGGCACGCAAGACTTTACCCTCGATTTTGACCCCGAACATCTCAAGGTAGTGTTTCAGTGCGTAACCCGCGTAGACATCGGGATGATTGACGTTGAAGTAAGAAACCTGCTCGGGAAACGACTGCGGAATGAGGCCCTGCACCAGCACGCGATCGGTGTCGCTCGCCGGCACCCGGCTCGCGATGAGTCCGTAGCGGGTGTTCGACTTGCCAGTTTTGCCTTTGTTGGCAAGCCCGATATAACCCGTGTCGGGGCTGATAAAAACTTGTGCGGGGCTGCCGACGCCTTCGCCCGGACGAAAATAAACACTTGTGGTGTTGTAGTTAAAACTCAAACCCGAGATCGAAGCGTTGTAGGCGCGGTCGGTAGACGTGTCGATGCGCTTGGGATCGATGAGCACGTCATCGAAGATGCTCGCGTCGACATAAAGATTGCCGCGCACCTTGCGAATGCCGGAGCGCAAAAACTGTTCGGCCAGCAGATGCACGCGTTCGGAGACCAGCGAGGGATCACCGCCGCCTTGCAAATAGAGATCTCCGCTGAGGGTGCCGTCGTTAAAAACGCCCTTGGCGTAAACGGTGGTCAGATAACGAAAATCTGCTCCAAGCGTTTTGAGAGCGGTGTAGCCCGTAAAGAGCTTGACCGCAGAGGCGGGTGTCAGGGCCTGACGCGCGTTTTTTGTGTAGAGCAGTTCCTGTTCGGAGAGAGAGTAAACCTCAACCCCCACTTTGCTGGAACGGATACCATCGTCGGAGAAGATCGAGTTCAAGCGCTTCTCAAGGGCCTCGCGCGAAGTGGACGCTTCGGAGCCTTGAGCTCGTGCCGATGCGGCCCCAAAAGATCCCATCATGAACACTGCCAAAAGCTTTGCCGCGCCGCTAGTCATTAGATCATTTTAGGGGCTGTACTTACAAAGGTACAGCCCTTAAGACGTGAGGATGCGCCGACGACGAAGAGACTGGGCAAAACTTTTGACACTCACCGCGGCGATCGCCTGCTCGCCCAAATCGAGCCCCTCGCCTGACGCCCACAGCCGCACACTGCGCGCGGCCCTTAGCCTTGAAGTGACAAATTTCTATCTCGGCGATTCGCTGCAAAAGAACGTCTGGAACTTCAACTTGCTCTTTGCCCAGGCCCTTTTCTTGCGCACAGAGACCTCGGAGATCGTGGGCGACTTGGCCGAATCGCTGGAGATCGCCTCGCCCGAGCTCGTGCGTATCAAAGTCAAAGCCGGATCCACCTTTCACGATGGCCGTGCCGTCACTTGCGACGACGTGGTGTGGAGCTTTGACGACGCCAACCGCGCCGAATCGCCCTACCGCTCCACCTTTGCGGCCATTGAAAAGTGGACCTGCCGGGACGGGGTTTTTGAAATTCACTTGAAGCGCCCCATTTACGCCCTGGTGGAGCGCCTTGTCTCGGGCATCCGCATTTATCCCAAAGGCGCCTACCCTGCCCAGAGTCAGCATCCCATCGGCTCGGGTCCTTATCGCTTTGTCTCCACCAACGCGCAAAAATCTGTATGGCAAAAGCATCCGGGCTACAAAGGTCCGCTCAAGGTACAGAGCGATACGATCGAGATTTACTACGTGCCCGACGCCCGCGCCCGCTATGAATGGCTGAAGAGTGGCAAGTTGGATCTATTGCTCGAGTGGCCCAGCGACATGGATCCCATTCTTGAGCGCGACGCCCAAAACTTGCAGGTTTTGGAGTATCCCAACGCCAACGTCACCGTCATCGGTTTCAACACACGCTCAGGCTGCTTTGCCAAATTAGCCACTCGTCGCGCGTTCGCAGCACTCCTCGAAAAGAATCCCGCCTGGCGAGCGCCCTTCGGCCCCACAGCGCCCTACCTCTTAAAGGCGTCCGCATCGACGGAAGTTCCGGCCGATAGAGAATGTCAACGCGGCACGCTCGCTTATCCCGCACAATCAAATTTTGCCTTCTTGGGCGTTCCTCTGACGCGCGCCATCGCCAAACCTTTCAAGCTTTCGGTAGTCCCCCAGGAGTCTTCGGTCTTTTACTCGAAGCTCGCGGCCGGCGCTTACGATGCCTTCGTGATGACCCTTCCGAGCGAAGAAGACGCCGTTGCGCTCTATGAGTTTTTGCACTCTTCACAGCTGCCTCCTCAAAAGAACCGTTTTTACTTGAAAGATCCCGCCGTCGACGTCCTGCTCAGCGATTTGCAGGTAAGCCGCAACGCCGAAGAACGCCGCCGAATTCTTCACGACCTCACGCTCCGGCTCACCGACAGCGTCCCCTTTGTTCCCCTCGGGCGCGCGCCGGGCAAGCTGGTGAGCACAAAAGCCGTGCAATTCGGAAAAAGTCTTATCCAGCACCCTTGGCTTATGATGGCCGAAGCCGTAAAAAAGAGTGATGAGCACTGAGACGCTGCAGCACCCCAGCGAAATCCGTATCCTGGTGATTGACGACGACGCGGAAGTTTTGGGCACGCTCGAAAAGCAACTCAGCCCCCTTGGCACCCTCGACCTTTGCGAAGATCCAAGCGAGGCCCTGGCCAAACTGCAGAATGAAACCTACACCGTGGTCGTCTCGGACTTTCGCATGCCCGGCATGAACGGCATAGAACTGCTCACGCACTGCGCACAAACGCAGCCCCAATGCCAGCGCATCCTGCTCACCGCGTTTTCGGAATTTGCGGATCTCAGCGAATCCATCAACAAGGCCCAGTTGAACTTTCTACTCGCCAAACCTTGGGAAGGCTCGGAACTCGTCAACACGGTCAAGAAGGCAATAAAAACCTACTTGCTCAGCCACGAGAACCTGGAGCTGCGCAAGATGGCCTGGACGGACTCGCTCACCGGCGTCTCCAACAATCGCTATTTCTGGGAGCGACTCGGCTCGGAGATGGGACGCGCCAAACGTTACGGCCGCTCGCTGAGCCTGGTGATGCTCGACATCGACGACTTCAAACAATACAACGATCAATTCGGCCACCAAGTCGGTGACGATGTGCTGAAGAAAGTCGCCACCGCTCTCGCCACGAGCCTCCGCACCATGGACACCATGTCTCGCTACGGCGGCGAAGAGTTTGCGATCATTCTGCCTGAAACCTCAGCCAACATCGCCCTCGACATCGCCAAGCGCCTGATGGTGCAGGTCAAAGCCAAGACGGGCATCTCGATCAGTCTCGGCGTTGCTGAATTTCCGGCCCACGCGGGAGATTCGCACGCGCTCGTGCACGAAGCCGACCGCGCTCTGCTCGAAGCCAAGCGCCAGGGCAAATACCGCGCGGTGCTGCTGCCCGCGAAAGCCTCCAATCAGGAATTCGGATCATGAGTCATTTACCGGGAGTCTTTTTAACGACCCAGTCCGTGGTGAGCTCGGCGGGCGAAACTTGGCAAATCTCTGCAGACGAGAGCGACGCCTGCGCACACCTCAAAGCGCTGCGTCTCAAAAACGGCGACGCCTGTCTCTTGCTCAACGGACGTGGCGAAATCACGCGCGTGGAGCTCATCGACAGCAAAACCTTTGCGGTAAAAACCCTCGACCACCGCCAGGTCGCGCCCGCCGCGCTGCCGATCGATCTCTACCTCTCACCACCTAAGGGCGATGACCTCGACCGCAGCCTGCAGATTTGCGTTGAACTTGGCGTACGCCGCCTGCATCTTTTTCAATCGGAGCACTCGGCGCACACAACGACCTTGAAGCTCGGCCGCCTGCGTCGCATCGCTCAGTCGAGCTGCGAACAATCGCTGAACCCCTGGCTGCCTGAGATCATCGACCACGGCCGGGTCTCGCTCGCGGAGCTCGTGGCTACGGCTCACCGGCACGCCAAAGAAGTGCTCAGCTTCGATGAGAGCCTCGCAGAAACCAAATCGTTCTTTAAAGTGAAGTCCCCCGCCGCGTCTTACGCTTGTTTTGTGGGACCCGAAGGGGGATGGTCTGCCGCTGAGCGTGAGCTCTTCGCCTCGCTAAAAGTCAGCCGCGCTTCGCTGGGCCCCATCGTACTGAAAGTGCCCACCGCCATCTGCGCGGCCTTGAGTGTGTTAAGATCGTCGACATGAAACGCAAAATTTTCCCGGATGCCCGGGCTCTTGCAGAGCACCTTAAAAAAGAGCGTCCCTCGAAACTTGTCACCACCAACGGCTGCTTTGACATCTTGCACGTGGGTCACGTGGAATACCTCGAAGCTTCGCGCGCCCAGGGCGACGCGCTCGTGGTGCTCGTGAACACCGACGCTTCGGTCAAGGCGCAGGGCAAAGCTCCCGATCGCCCCATCAACAACGAAAACGATCGCATGCGCGTGCTCGCCGCACTCGAATCCGTTTCCTACGTCTGCCTTTTTGGCGAGAAAACCCCCGAAGACGCCATTCGTCTCCTCAAGCCCGACGTGCACACCAAAGGCGGCGACTATACAGTGGAATCGCTCCCCGAAACCAAAGTCATCCGAGAATGGGGCGGCAGCGTTAAAATCATCCCTTTCGTTCCCGGAAAATCCACAACGAGCTTGATTGAACGGATTTCCAAAGGCAAAGAATAGGCATGTCAAAACTCGTACTCGTTCGCCACGGAAGATCTGCTTTTAACGACCAAAACCGCTTCACAGGCTGGATGGACGTTCCGCTTATCGAAGCGGGCATCGAAGAAGCCAAAAAAGCTGGCAAGCTTCTCAAAGACAAAAAGTTTCACCCCGTGATCGCCTTCACCTCCAAGCTCCAGCGCGCGCAAAACACGTTGAAGCTCATCCTCACGGAGCTCGACCAGAACGGCCTTAAGACCCTCGAATCCGAAGCGCTCAACGAGCGTCACTACGGCGATTTGCAGGGTAAGAACAAAGAAGAAACCGCCAAGATCTTTGGCGACGAGCAAGTGCATATCTGGCGCCGCAGCTACGATGTGCCCCCTCCGGGCGGGGAGTCGCTTAAGGACACCGCCGAACGCACACTGCCCTATTTCAAGAGCGAAATCTTAAAACACCTGCAATCTGGTGAAGATGTGCTCGTTGTCGCGCACGGAAATTCCTTAAGATCGATCGTGATGGAAATCGAAAAGCTCACGCCGGCCGAGATCCTCAAGCGCGAAATTCCCACCGGCACGCCGCTCTTTTACGAGTGCGCTAAAGACGGCAGCATCAAACCCGTCTCCGCCTAAAGCGGAGCGTGCCAAGCCGCGTTGGCGAAGTGCATTTCTTGCGCCGGGTCTTTTTTTTGGGATCTTTTCGTTTATGACTAAAGGATGAGATCTTTTTTAGCCTTAGCTTTTGTCGCTACCTTGTCGTCCGTTTCCCACGCGAATCCAAAAGCGGTAAGCACCCGCATCGAGACCTACCGCGTAGATCGCGCGGCCATGCCGAAGGCGTCGCAAGGCTTCGACAACCCGCATGAATACCGCGAGGCAATCCGGACACTGGTCCCTCAGCAAAAAGCGGAACTGCTAGCCCGCGACACCCTCCTCACCCCAACGGGCGAGCGCGGCGACCTTTCAAGCGGACGCTCCATCGTGGCGCCGGACTCCATCATGGACGGAGAGGTCATCTACAAAGAAAGCTTTCTCGGATCCAAAGTCGCCATCCACGCCACGATCGGTGGCAACGACTTTGTGATCGACACCGCGCTGGAATACGAGTTTTCGCGACTGCTCGGCACGGAACTTCTCGGCAAAGTGGGCGGCGAAACCATCTCGCGACCCATCATCGAAACGGTGAATTTCCAGCTGCCTGTAGTGACCCAATACGACGGCTACTTGATTCTCCTCGGACAAAGCGTGTCGGTAGACGGCAAGTCGATGCTCGTGACCTTTGATCAAGTTTGCATCACCGATGCTACCGGCCGCCCCATTCGCACCGACTGTCTCTAGGCTTAGTGACCGGGCTTGACGTCCGCGCCGCCCTTTGCGGGCTGCGCGGCGTTTTGCGCTTTGTAAACAAAGCTCAGAAGCGCGCCCATGGGAATGTCGTTGGCCGGCAGTTTGGCATCGGCTTGCTGCAAGAATAATTTTTTGATCGTCGCCTGGTCCTGCTCGGCAAGTTCGTAGAGATCTTTGCTGTCATTGCGATTCTTGAGCGGCCCCTCGTAATCAAATTTGTAAAATTTTTCAGCCAAAATATCGAGGCGACTCTCGTTCTGCACAAGGAATTCTTTTTGTTTGAGATAGCCTTCAATGAGGCCGGCTTCCACGCCAAAGGGGAAATGCACCACCACTGGGGTTTTGAGGCCCTCTACTTGAAGCGTGGCGCGTACTTTGGTTTCACCCTTGTTGCCGAAGTGAATGTCCTCACCTTCTGTAACCGTCTCGACCTTGGTGAGCTTGAAGTTCTTGATGGAAATCTTCACTGGCTCCTGCGCAAAGGCGAGCGACGTCGCGGCCAAAAGCATCATTCCTGTGAGACGATAAAAATTCTTCATCCGTCTACGCTAACACGCGACGAACGAAGACCAGGCGCCGATATTTTGACCCACTAGAAGCGGTGCGAGAACAGCAGCCCCGCCGAGGGACGTGTGCCGATGAGATCCACTTGGAAAACCATCTGCGCCATCACATCGAGGCGAAAGCCGAGCGCAAGGTGCGTGGCAGGTGCCGTGTAGGGACCCGAATCCACACCAGCAGCGGCGAGTTCTTTTTTCACCGAACCGTTGGCCGAAATAAAACCAAAGGCCGCGAAGGGCTGCCAGATGTCGAGGTTCTTAGAGACCTGTACCATCAGACCCGGGCTGTGTGCGATGAGGTCGCCACCAAAGGCGTTGGCATAGTTGTACGAAAAGAGCGCGGAGAAGGCGAGGCGTTCGTCGCGCATGAAAACCCACTGACCCGAAAGTCCAAAGGTGGTCACGCTGCTGTAGAGGCCGCCCGGAGAGAGGGACATGGCGACCGAAAACTCTTCAGGGAAATCCCAAGAGAGCCAGAGCCGCGGCAGCGGAAACACAGTGGGCAGGTAGCCATCGTTGTTCCCGAGCTTGTCGATGTTGTGGTTAAAGAAGAAGGGCACCTCGAGGCCCACATCGAGACCAAAGTTTTCGTTGGTGATGGCGTGCGCGCCGTAACCGCGGTGGTTGGTGCCCCACCCCAGCACTTTGAGGGATTCACGGATGTCGGCCCGGCTGAGGTTGCCCGAAAGGCGTGCCGCCATGGCGGACCCCGAAAAAACTGACGCCAATGCCAAAACGATGTGTGATACCCTGATGCTAGACATGAGCTTCAGTCTACCACTGGATTCCGAGAGTCTAAAGTCTTACGAAGCCCATCTCTCGCTTCAAAAAAATCGCAGCCCGCACACCGTTCGCGCCTACATGCAACTCTTGCGTCAGCTGGCGGGCTTCGCCGAAGTGCACGGGGGTGATGCGATCACCGTGGTGCGCGACTTCACCAAAGACGCGGCCGCTGCAAGCTCCAAGGCAACGCAAGCGCAGCGTGCTTCGGCACTCAAAAATTACATCGCATGGTGCCCGGGCCTCGACACGGCCGCCAAAGCTCAGCTCAACAAACACGTGCGCAGCCCGCGCATTCCCAGGCGTGTGCCGCGCATCTTGGAACTTGCAGATCTCGAAAAAATCCTCGCCTACATCGCCGAGCAAAACGAAACCGAACAGATTTTGTTTTACCTGCTCTACGGTTCGGGCCTGCGCATCTCCGAAGCGCTCGGCGCCGAGTGGTCAAAGTTTCACCCCAAGACCGCGAGCCTTAAGATCATGGGCAAAGGTGCCAAAGAGCGCATCGTTCCGGTCGTGGGCGCCCTCGTAAAACTTCTCCAAGGAGCCCCTTCGCGACAAGGCCTGCTTGTGGCCGGAGCCCCGAGCGAGCGCGCGGTGCGCAGCTGGGTGCGACGCTGGGGACGCGAGCTCGGACTCGAAGAAAAGACCGGTCACTGGCACCCGCACAAGCTCCGCCATTCGATCGCCTCGCATCTCTTGCAAATGGGCGCCAAAGTTCCGCAAATCCAGAAGCTCCTCGGCCACGAACAGCTCGCGACGACCGAAAAATACACCCATATTAACCCTGCGGATTTGCTAAAGATTTATAAGAAGACCATGCCCCTCACCTGATTACGAAGAGAAAGTCCCCGCGTGGGTTTAATCCGAGTGCTTTTTGAAGTAATTATAAAGAGATATGACCAATCTTCTGATCGCGGTTTTGGTGTTCTTTGTCCTGGTTTCGGGCCCCCTGGTGATCTTCACGATCATCAAGCTCATTAGCCGGACTCTCGGCGGTCTGCGCGCTTCGTTTGTGCGCCTGGATACCGCAGAACACCCCCTGGGTCTGAAGATCGATTGGGATTCGGAATCCTATCCCTACGAAGTCTACCGCGTGCGCCTAGATTTCTACGAACTTGTGCGCGGCGGCCGCTCGGCCTCCTTCTCGTACACCTTCGAAGGCAAATCGTTTAAAAAGAAAAGCTTCGTGATCCCTCTCGTGCTAAGCGACGAGCAAAAGCTCATGCTCACCGGCGAAGGCGTCGACGGCTCCAAGCGCGCGATCGAAAACTCGCACGTGCAAATCGAAATCGAGACGACTTCCAACCAAACTCAGCGCTACAAAATCTCCAAAGCCAAAATCCTCAAAGTGCTCGCCGAAGGCAAAGTCATGGAGAAAACGAGCTCGGTGGATCTGCTGGATCCTCTGCCACACGATCGCGGGTCGCTGCTGACACGCGTTTTTGCCTGGAAAAAAGTTTCCGAAAGTGCCGAAGAAGGTGCCACCAAAAAAGCCGGTGCGCCCAAAGCTGCCGGTGGCCCCGCCGCTCCGGTCAACTTCATCGTTACCAAGGTTTGGATCGAACCCGGTTGCATCGTTTGTGACGCTTGTGAGAACGAAGCGCCCGACGTGTTCTGGGTCAAAGAAGACACTTGCATCGTGCGCGACAACGCTCCACTGGACAACGCTGGCGCCATCGCTGCTGCTGCCGAAGGCTGCCCTGTAGACGTGATCAAGTTCACCACGGTACCCAAGTAGATGAAGCGTGCTGTGCGTCTGGTGGTCCTAGTGATCGCCACTGGGATTCTCGGAGCCTGCGCCACTCGCGGCCCTCTCACCGCCACCTCGAACCCCATCGGCGACAAGGTTGGCAAGACCTGTCGCTACACGCTCCTGCACACCATTCCTATCTACGGGCATAACGACATCGCCACGGCCGCCAAGAACGCCCAGATTCAAAACGTTTCGGTGGTCGATACCGAGTTCACCAACTTCGTGCTCTACACTCGCAACTGCACCGTGGTTTACGGCAAATAAGTTTTCGCAACACGCCCCTCCCGCACACTCACTCGGCACAGCCTTTGCTCGTGCATAGGCATGAACCTCATTGAAAAAATCAAAAACCCTTCCATGATGGCCATCGGTCTCGGTGTTGCCGCCGTTGCGGGCACCATGTACGCCGTTTCGACGATCAAAAAGCGCCGGCAAGGCCCCATCCTCTCTCCCAAGGGCGCCAAGAAGTGGGACAAAGTGGATGAGGCCTCTTGGGAATCGTTTCCGGCCTCCGACCCTCCTTCAAATTGGTAAGGTCATTTTGGGGTAAAACAGACGTCCCAGACCTCCTATAAAGCCCCAGAAATTCCATCTCTTAGCTCCGGCGCGGGTTAACCAAATCTTGGTTTGGCCCGCCCCCCTTAACTGAGCGAAACTCTTGATTATGGGCATCGATGGTTTCGGGACGTTGCTGAAAGTGGCCATCGTCACATTGCCCATCCAAATCCGCTTTTGCAGGTCGTTATGAAGTTCTCATCGCTCCTGAGCAGCTTGGCCTTGGGACTCACCCTTTCGGGCTGCGAAGCCCTGCAAATCGAATCCAGTATTTTTAGAGCGCCCCCCCCTGAGGTCGACCCAGATCCCAACGCGAACGAGGAAGAAAATCCGGGCATCCATCGCCTGCAAATCGAAATCATCGGCACCGGCAGCGTGCGGAACGAAAGCGCCGCAGAATCTTGCGCCGCCACTTGCACCAAAGATGTGAGCGCCGATGCGAATATCACCCTCAAAGCCATCACCCCCGCAGGACAAAAGTTTACGGGCTGGAGCGGCGCTTGCCGTCACGTCTTCACTCAGTGCACGATCACCATGAATGCCGACCAAAGCGTGAGCGCTACCTTCGTGGTGGATAATACACCCACCACGCCTACGACACCGAGCACTCCCACAACTCCGACGACACCCACAACGCCAACCACGCCCACAACACCTACGGAACCCGAAGTTCCCGTAACGCCTCCCGTGGTGGAGTCGGCCTACTACGTGTCGCCCACGGGTTCGGACCAAAATAGCGGCGCCGTGAACGCCCCCTTTGCGAGCGTGCCGCGCGCCCTGCAGGCTGTCACCTCGGGCAGCATCAAAACCATTTACTTGCGCCGCGGAACCTACAGCGTTCGACGCGCAAACCCCATCACTCTCGACTCGCGCCACAGTGGCATCAAAATCAAATCCTACCCCGGAGAGAGCGTCGTGATCTCGGGCGGCCTGCCCGTTACGGGCTTCACTCGCAACGCGCAGACCGGCGTCTGGTCGGCCCCCGTAGCGAGTGGCACTTTTGATGACATCATCTCGTCGGTCACCGTGGACGGCGTGCACTACTACCAAGCGCGCTATCCAAACATCGACGAATCGGCAGCGAATCCCAAGGCCACAGGCTGGCTCATCACCGAAGACATCATTCTCGCCAGCGGGCAAAGCCGTGTGGAAGAATGGGAAGCCTACTACACCGACGTGCGCAACTTCCGCTACCGCTCGGGAGACCTCAACGCCGACAAACTCACCGGCGAACGCGTGCGCCTCGTATTTTGGGACAAGCTCGGCTGGGCCTCTAGCGTGCCCGAGCTGGAATCCTACAACGTCACCAACCGTTCGGTCAGAGTCAAAACTTCGGTGCAATTCGGCATCGACCACAAAACCCGCTACTACGTGATGGGCGCCAAGAGCGCGCTCGATGCGGCCGGCGAGTTCTATCACGACCGCGCGAACCAGCGGCTCTCGATCGTTCCGCGCACGGGATTTACCTCTACTTCTAAAGTTTACGCCTCGATGGGCGATGGCTTCAACACGCCGAATCTCGTGGTGCTCAATGGCGCTTCGAACGTTGAGATCTCTGGCATCACCTTCCGCGATCAGTTCATGATTCCTTACTGGGGTCTCGACGAAAAAGCAGGTGTGGTGATCCGTGGCGGTGCGAACAACAAAATCATCAACTGCCGCTTTGCCTCGCTCAGCAAGGGCGTCTTTATCGAAAATAGCACTGGCTCGCTTATCAAAGAGAGCGCCTTTAGCGACATCGTCGACGCGGGCATCACCGTGCAGGGCGCGAGCGCGGATACCGTGATCCTCGGCAACCACCTCACCCGCACCGGACAACCCAGCGGACGCGGCGCTGCCATCAAAGTGGACTATGCTAAAACTCGCATCGCCTTTAACTTGATCGAAGACGTCGACCAATACGCTGTAAACCTTGGCGGTACCGACCTGGCAAGCCAGGGTCTGCTGCTAGAGCACAACATCATTCGCAACGGCTGCCGTCTCTCGCACGATTGCGGCATCATCTATCTCAAAAACGGTGGTCGTTACACGAACCGCGACGTAGTTCGCTACAACCTCATCGAAAAGTCCAACGGCATGCACGTCGACGACAACGGCAACATCATTCAAAACGACTACACTTTCGGTATATATATGGACGAATCGCAGAGCGGTACCGACGTCTATGGCAACGTGATCCGCAACACCTCCGACGGGGCCATCATGATTCACAAAGGCTGGAACAACTCGATTTATAACAACGTCTTTATCGACGCACGGGTATCTCAGTTCCGCATCGACAACGTCGACAGCTCCAAGCAGGCCTCGAACAAGGTCGAGCGCAACATCATCAGTTTCAACTCGGCCGCGGCCAAAGTCGTGAGCCTCAAGAACTTTGTCACTGCGGGCATCGACCGCAACTTTTATTATTTCCGCTCAAACACCTCGAGCAGCTACTTTATGAACTCGATACAGACTTATGGGGGAACTTTCGGCAGCTGGGTGCAGAACTACCAAAAAGACGTGAATTCGCTGATCGGCGATCCGCTCTTTAACGATTTCGCTGCGGGCGACTTTACCCTGCGCTCTACCTCACCCGCGCTCACGCAGCTGGGCATCACGCAAATTCCATGGCAACAGATGGGACTGAACCCCTATTATGAGAGCGTGGGCAAAACCCGCACTTATCCGAGCTTGGCTTCTCCGTAGCAAATCACATGGCGGTGATGGCAATGCCAGCACCAAAGAAAAATCGATTGGCAACCTTGGAGTTGTCCGAAACCTCACCGTCCGGATAACGGCGCTGAAACATGGCATTGTATTCGGCATCCAGAAGCAGACCAAAACCAAGACCCATGTCGAAAATCACACGAGCAAAAACGGGCGAAAAGAGTTCGTAGAAGGTCGCGTTCGTTCCCTCAACTCCAGCGCGGCTGTACATGCCACCAAGACCGCCACCGAGCGAGATCCCCGTCGCGGTGCTACCCGAAAATGCGAAGTGGTGAAACACCTTAAAGGCGCCGCCCATGTCCTGATAGTCCATGCCCGAACCAAAACGCAGGTCGAGGGCGACGTTTTTTTGCACTCTTACGAAATCCAGGCGGCCCATGTAGCGTGAGGCCTTGCCGGCGGATTGGTCGGAGGCCGACATGTGCTTGATAAGGCCGCCGGTCAGGGCGATATACCCGTCGAGCGCCTCGGCGCGGAGTTGCGAAGAAAAACCAGAAATGAGACCCACGAGGGCAAGTTTGGTAAACTTGTTCATGGATCCCATTTTACCGCAATTTATCTCAAAAAGAGCATCTCTCGGTATTTTGGCAGCGGCCAGAAATCATCACCGATGACCTTCTCGGCCTTGTCTAGGGCCTCGCGAAGGTTGTTCATGCACGTGCTCAGTTCGAAAGCCGCATACGCAGCGCCTTCTTTGCCAAAGCCTTTGCGCTCGAGTTCGCCCACTGCTGCCGCCAATTTCTCGACGCCTGCATTCACTTCGACCGAGCGTTTGACCGCTTCTTCGAGCACCGTCTTGGAGTCCGTCGCAGAAACCCCGGCCGCAACAAGCGACGCCACGGTCTGACCGAGCATGCGCTGGTGCGCGTAGACAGCGGGGAGCACCAGCTGACGCGCAAGCGTGAGCATGGTCTGCGCTTCGACGTTGAGGTGTTTGGCGTAGCGCTCAAATTGAACTTCGAGAATCGCCTCGAGTTCGGCTTCGGAATAGACACCCGACTCGATCAGGAACTTGTGGTGATCGTGCTTCGCGAATTCCGAAAGGGCCTCAGGAGTTTTTTGCAGGTTGTAGAGACCGCGCTTCTTGGCCTCAAGCTTCCACTCGTCCGAATAGCCGTTGCCTTCGAAGATGATGTCTTTCGACTCTTTGAGGTACTTTTGGATCACCGCGAGGGTCGCGATCTGCGTGTTCTTTTCTTTTTTCTTGGCCTCAACGAGCTCCTGCGTGAACTGATGCAAGGCCTTGGCAACGGCGGCGTTGATCATGGTCACAGGGTAGGAGATCGCCTGCGACGAACCCACCGCACGGAATTCAAACTTATTGCCCGTAAAGGCAAAGGGTGAAGTGCGGTTGCGGTCGGTGTTATCCTTGGGCAGTTCGGGCAGCTGGTTGATACCGAAGCTGATGGTGCCCTTGCCGCTCTTGCCGGGTTCGATCTTCTCACCTTTGGAGATGCTCTCGACGACGCCGCTCAGCGTAGCACCGAGAAACACCGAGATGATGGCCGGAGGCGCTTCGTTGGCGCCGAGACGGTGGTCGTTGCCATGAGTGGCGATCGCCGCGCGCAGACCCACTTGGCAGGAGTGTACGGCCTTCAGCACGCACGAGAGAAAGGCGAGGAAGCGAACGTTTTCGGAAGGCGAATCCCCTGGCTCGAGGAGGTTCTCACCGGCATCGGTGCTCATCGACCAGTTGTTGTGCTTGCCCGAACCGTTGACGCCCTTGAAGGGCTTTTCGTGCAAGATGCACATGAAGTTGTGGCGCAGAGCCGCGCGGCGAAGCACTTCCATGGCGAGCATGTTGTGATCGGCGGCAAGGTTCGCCTCTTCAAAGATCGGTGCGAGTTCGAACTGCGAGGGAGCCACTTCGTTGTGACGGGTTTTGGCGGGAATGCCAAGTCGGTAGAGTTCCGATTCCACGTCGGCCATGTAGGCGAGCACGCGGCTAGGGATCGAACCGAAGTAATGGTCTTCGAGCTCTTGCCCCTTGGGCATGTCGGAACCCACGAGAGTGCGGCCGGCCGAGATCAAATCTGGGCGCATGTTCGCGAAGGCGGAGTCTACGAGAAAGTATTCTTGCTCACAGCCGATCGTGGTGAAAACTTTTTTGGTTTTTTTGTCGCCCAGTTCTTTGAGCATTTCGATGGCTTCGTGATTGAGAATCTTGAGCGAGCGCATCAGACCGGTTTTGGTATCGAGAGCGTGGCCCTTGTACGAGACAAAAACCGAGGGGATGCAGAGGATCTTGGTGCCATGGTCTTCGATGATGAAGAGCGGCGAGGAGACGTCCCAAGCGGTATAACCGCGGGCTTCAAAAGTCGTGCGCGTGCCGCCCGAGGGAAAGCTCGAAGCGTCGGGCTCGGACTGGATGAGTTGACCGACGGAGAACTTCTCGATCACCTTGCCCTTGCTGTCGTAGTTGATAAAAGAATCGTGCTTTTCAGCAGTGAGGCCAGTCAGCGGTTGGAACCAGTGTGTGAAGTGAGTCACATCATGAGTCATGGCCCATTTCTTAATGGCTTCGGCGACTTTGAGAGCGAGCGCTTTGTCGAGCTGCTTTTCACCCGCGGCAACTTTCTTGAGCTGAGTCACGTCGGCAGCAGTGAGGTATTTGCTCATCTGCGCGATGCCAAAAGTGCGCTCGCCAAATTGAGCGGCGACTTTGGTCACACGGTCTTTGACGGGGGCGACTTTGCGTTTTTGTACGAGTCTCAGGGCTTCAAGACGATTTCGATGCATGGGCTCTCCTCTGGAGTGGAGAACGGCCACGGTGGGTTAAGTGGTTTCCGTGAAGCGAACGCCTCCACGGAATGCCATGCTTACACGAGTGAATTTCTAGTGCAATAGCGTGCTCGAAGAATGCAAAAACTCTTTCCACTCGTCGTGCAAATGTTTGAATAGTGTGAGGGCGGTGATCTCGCGCACCACAGGCTTATTGATTTCATCAACATCAGCCTGCATGCAGCGATCCACGATCTCTTCGAGCAGCGTGGGGTCGATGAGCCCACGCGAATAAAAGCCCATCAGCAGCGACCAGGCGTCAGAACCGATCTTGGTGGCCTCCACCGAAGAGAGCACGCGCTGTGAGGGAGGGTTCTTGACGATGGTATTCTGGGCCATGGCGTCGCGCAGAGCGCCGAGAGTCATCTCGTCAATCCAATGAAAGGCGTCGCGAATCTCACGGCTCGAATAGCCGCGGTGCAACAGCTCGTCAGAGATTTCTTCACGATCGATATAAGATTCCCAGTGGTCGCTGATGTAGTGACCAATGAGCCCCACCACGTCCTTGATTCTCGGATTCATTCGCTAGCCTCTCCTTTCAAATCCATTGCCTACTCGGCGAAGCTTGCCTGACCGGAGTTCGCTCAACAAATACTCGCACAACGTTTCTAGTTTCAGTCCCAATTGAGCCGAAAGTCCAGGCAAGTCTACGACTTGTAAACCGCCCGACCGGCACAACCGTCGCTCCAGCTCCCCGATCGCGACTAGCTTCTCCGTGGCGCCCCTACTATCATTATAAGAAGCCACAACCCCCTCCACAACCAAGTCTTCTATCAACTTTGTGGCACCCCCCACAGGATGAGCATAACCACTTGAAATCATTAAATTGGTGCCGCTCGACGAGGTGCAGTCCACGGGACCCGGCAGGGCAAAAACCGGAATTCCCAGCCGATTGGCCCACCGCACCGAAGACCAAGTGCCCGATCGCTCGGTGGCTTCGGGCACCACCACCGCCTGAGCACGTGCCACGAGATAGGCGTTGCGCTCGACCCAATCGGATTTGAAAGGCGTCTCCCCCGTCACGGGCTCGAGCGAGTCGGGGCAGATCACCGCCGAGCCATCGGCACGTGACGCAATGGCGGTGAAGAGCGCGCGGTGGCTGCGCGGATTGGGATCGCGAACCGGGCCCACCACCCAGCTCTCGGTGCGCAGCCCTTCGCGCAGCGCCGATTCGTGAGCCCAAGCATCGACTCCAAGAGCACCGCCCGAAACGATCATCGCCTCGGAATCGGCCGCGCGCAGCTCGCGCACAAAGTCGGCGACAAAGCGAAGCCCATAGGACGTAGGTCGCCGCGTGCCGACGATCGCCACGACGCAAGAGCGAGGCTCAGACTGCCACGCCGCGCTCGAGCGAACCCACAGATCAACCGGCGTGTCGAAGGGGCGACCGAGACTGCGCAAACGCTCCCAGTACGCAGAACCCAAAACTTGTGCGGATTGTTTTTCGAGAAGGATGGTCATGGCGCGGTCCCCTACAAGAACCACGCCAAACCCAAAAACGCCGGTCTTCCCGGCGCTTTATTCTAAATCGTAAGCGCCCGTGATTTCGTTATCGCTTTCGATCACCCAGAGGGTGCCCGAACGGCGATCGCGATCGATGAGCATGGCCTTGCCCACGGTTTTGCCGAGGCGTGTGAGGTTCATCAGCGCGCCGGGTTGTGGTCCGGCGTCGTCAAACTTGTAGCGCACCCCTAGGGTCATGTATTCGGCTGCGGCAGTGCGGTAGCCCTCTTCGACGGGCACAAGCTGCATGTCCGCGCGCTTTTCTTCGCCGATCTTCTCTTCGTGAATGGCCATCGGCGAGAGCAAAAAGAGGCGCGGCGTGATGAGATCTCCCTTGCGGATTTCAGAAAACGCTTTGGCCACAGTGGCCTTGCCGTCGAGCACGTTCAAGACACCAATCCAGAAGACGCGGTAACCTGAAATGTTGCGAAACTTTTCCCAGCGCACAATCGAGTAGGTGCCGTCCTGCACGTCGGGCACGTCGAAAGATTCTCCGCCCTCGTAGAGGTAGCGCTCATCTTGGCGCGGCGGAATGCGGCCCACGGTGGGCACGCGATCGGTGAGCAAGAAGGAACGGAAAGGCGGAATCTTACCGTCGCTCTGTGCGATGAGCGTGGCTTCGAGGCGTTCAAGGAGCGTGGGCGGCGCAAAGGATACGTTCAGATCGCCGTAATCGTAACTCGCATTTTTGGCGAGCGTGGCCGCAAAAGCCGGCGCCGCATTGGGATTGCCAGGATTGAAGCGCAGCTCGGCTCCTGGATCGATCACGTGCGCGTTGCCGAAGCCGGCGTTTAGCTGCCAAACTT
>DATLIP010000075.1:0-8266 GCA_035539375.1 Bdellovibrionota bacterium
CTCAGAGTCCTCGCGCTGGCGTCACCTCGACCCCCGCAACGTGGTGCCCTCGACGCTGCTGAACCAGGCACTGCACTACTTTGAGCTGCACGAGTCGAAGATCCGCAACAAGAATTACCTCACCGTGCTCGACTTCACCCAGCACTCCTCCAAGAAGCGCCTCTACGTGATCAACCTCAGCTCGGGAGCTGTGGAACAACACCTGGCGGCTCACGGTGCGGGCTCGCAGGGCACAAACACGGGCTGGATCCCCGGCGTGTCGAACTCCAACGGTTCGCACCTCTCCTCGAAGGGCTTTTACCTGACGGCCGAAACCTACAACGGCTCGCACGGTTACTCGCTCAAGCTCGACGGCCTCAGCACGACGAACTCCGCGGCCCGCGCTCGCGCCATCGTGATTCACCCTGCCGACTACGTTCGCGCCGGCATGAACCCGATCGGTCGCAGCTGGGGTTGCCCGGCACTAGACCCGAGCGTCTCGGCCGCTGTCATCAACAAGCTCAAAAACGGTTCGCTGATTTACGCTTATTACGAATAACGAGTCTCAAGAGATTTGTTCAGGCGCCCGACCGGAGCTCAGGCTTCGGCGGGCGTTTTTTTATGCGCCAGGCTTTGCACGCGGTAAGCTCCGAGCACGAGAATCGCAAGGCCCCAGGTGGGCACGCTGTGGGCCTCAAAGACGTCGTTCAGCGTGCGGCCGATGATAGCATCCGTGGTGCCTGCGTAGAGCAGAGTTCCCAGCGCCAGCAGCGCGTAAGCAAGACGGTCGCGCAGTCCTATGGCGTGCGCCAGCACCAAGGTGAAGAGCGGCACGTAGGCCACACCCAGATGATGCACCCAAGAGGCCGGCGTCGCGAGCGCCATGAAGGTCACACACCATGCGATGGCCCAAACGTTATCGCCCGGTGAGTTGCGGCGAAGCTTGAGCAAAACAAAAACATTGAGCCCGAGAGTGAAGAGCTGCATCAACTTGAGTCCGAGCGTGGCGCTCCAGCCGAGGGCCATAAAGCTTCGATAACCCATCGCTGCAAAGGACTGCAGCGCCAGGCGACCGAAGTCGCTTTGAGGGCCAAAGGCGCGCAGCATTTGGATCCACTGCGAGTGGATCTCGATGTTGCGATCCATGCCCCAGAATAGACCAGGTACTAGCAGGAGCGTGAGTGCGAAGACTGCGCCATAGGCCAGAGCGCGCCAGTCGCGTTTCCACAAAAAGTAGAGCCCCAAGTAAATCGGATAGACTTTGATGTTGGCGGCGAGCGCCCAAAAGAAACCTGCGGCAGCGGGGCGATGGCGGGTAGAAAAGTAAAGTCCCAAGTACGCCAGCAGCACCACGAGCAGCGAAACGTTGCCCGTGAGCATTTGCCCGAGAATGTTGTTGGTCGCAAAGAGCAGGCTCAGCGCGCCCACTCCAAAACCGACCGCAGCGCCAGATTCGCGCACCAGGCGCTTGATGTAGTTCCAGCCCACCACAAAGCCGAGCGCGGTGGCCAGGGCGTAAAGAACTTTCAGCGCCGACAAGCCGAGCGGAGCAAACCAAGAGCCCACCAGGGCAAAAAACGGCGAGTAATAATAACCGCCCTGCGTGGGACGGCTCACTTCGTAGATTTCAAAATTGCCCGAGGCGAGTTTCTCCCAAGCTTCGTGAAAGTAAATGGCGAAGTCGTTGGAGGAACGCATCGCCTGCGCAAAGCCCACGACGAGCACCACGAGCGTGAGAGCCACAAGGCGTTTGTCGGCGTTTCGCCACGGGCTCATTTCAATTCAGTGCCTTTTTGATGCGCTCGACGATGATCTTGCGCTCGTTGTAAAATTTGATCAGGCGGAATTCGCCCAGCAGCTCCTTGAGGAGCGTTTGTTCTTCGACGTCGATGTGAGCCAGGGTCTCCAGATGCGTGCGGTATTCTTTGAGCAGCGCGCTGGTGGCGGGTGGCACGGCAAGGTCTTTGCCTTTGACCTTGTCTCCGTTTTGCGCGAGCCACGCGCCCATCTTGGCGAGCACTTGGTCGCGTCGGTCGATCGTCTCAAGACGGCGCTTGCTGAGCGAGTCCATGATCTCGCTCATGCGTTTTTCTTCGGCCGTAGAGAGGTCGAGAGCCTGTGACATCTGCCAGTAGAAAAGACGCGTGAGACGCTCTTCGAGGCGAGACTTGCTTGCGAAGGCCGAAGAGAAGAGGCCGGCGGTCAGCACAAAAATGAGACCGATTTTGAAAGTTTTTGCCGTCTTCATCACTGCTGCTTCAATCCTAGCTTAGTTTTGGGCGAAGTTTAAGAGCCGCCATTGTCTTTTAGCATTCGCTCAATTTGCACTTCGCTCATCTCCGCGCTGAGCACGCTGAGGTCCGAGCCCAAAAAGAGCTGCGCCCCACCATCACTCACCGAAGCAAGCCAGCGAGAGACTTCTCTCTTGGAAGCGTCTTCGACCGCTTGAGCCCAGAGATCCGCTTTGGCGTCGCTCGGGATGGCGGCAGGTTTGAAATATTGAAAAAGCGCAACGCCCACCACCAGCACAAAGCTAAATGCGGTGGCCGGGATGAGGCGTGAAGCGAGACGGAACCACGCCGCCGCGCTCGTCTCGCGCGCCGTCGGAATTCCTACAACCCGCTTCCCCAAATGTGCCGCATCGGCCTTGGCCATGAGCGAGGCCACCAGGCGATCTTCATAGCCCGGAGGGGGTTCGGCGCGGGAGTTGGCTTTGGAATCTCGGTGCAAACGCACCAGCACTGCGTGTGAAAACTCGGCATCGGCACCTTTGAGGTCTACTTCATCACACAATTCTTGGGCGCGTCGCCAGGCATAATCGATTTCATTGGTTTTAGACGTCATGGTCGTGTTCCCCCATGCTCGCAAAGGCGAGTTTTAATTCTTCAATATTCATTCCGTGCACATTGTCTTCGAACATTTTTTTCAGGTTCAAAATCGCGTGGCGAAAATTTGCCTTTGCGGTATCAAAAGGACATTCCATCGCATCGGCGATCTCTTTAAAGCTGAGCGATTCAAAGATCCGCAGCTCTAGCGCCATGCGCTGTTTGGGCGGAAGGTTTTCAATGGCCTTGCGCAAAAGGTCTGAAGTCTCCAGCTGCTCCATGCCTCGCAGCGCTTCGGCGCCGACCTTGTGTTCGCGCTCGTCGATCTCAACCATTTGCGCGCGCCCCGAAGAGCGCAGAGCGTTTTTGCCCGTGTTGAGGGCGATGCGCACGACCCAGGATTTGAAACTTGAGTCGCCGCGAAAAGAATCTATTGCTCGGAGTGCCTTCATAAATGCGTCCTGCACCACATCGTCCGTCGCAGCGTGGTCGCCCATGAGCTGGTAAACCACGTTGTAAACGGCTCGATGGTGGAGCCTTACCAAAAGTTCAAAGGCTTTGAGGTCGCCGGCTTGGAGCCGCTCGACCAACTCGCGATCATCGCTCACCGCAGACCCCTGCCTTCTTGCACACTTTGGCACCCTTATGACCCCGGCTCGCGGCCGAGGGGTTAATCAAAAGCGGCTTTTTTTTGAAAAAAGCTAAGTCACCGAATTTCATCTCGTCTTGCCCCCAGTCTAGCGCCCTTCTCGCCCCCAAAGGACAGCCGTTATCAAAATAAGTTCCAGCTACCGAGGAACCAGGTACCACGGTAGCTGGAAGTTTAGGGTCAAGGGGTACGTGGGTGGATGGGAAAGCTTGGTTGTGGTTTAATCGCAGCCGGAGTGATGAGGGATTAAGATATGAACACCACAACACCGGCGTCCCCCCAACTGAAGATTGCCACCCTGAACGACATTCCCGTGCACCTGAAACCCTATGTGGTGGCGCAAGAGCCCGAGCTCTACACTCCGATGGATCACGCCGCCTGGCGCTTTATCATGAAGATCTCCATGGCCTTCTTCGCTCAACACGCCCACCCCAAATACCTCGACGGTCTCAAGGCCACAGGCATTTCTCCCGAGCGCATTCCTCTGCTCACCGAGATGGATGAGAAGCTCTCCCAATTTGGCTGGCACTGCGTGGGCGTGGCGGGATTCATTCCGCCCGCGATCTTTCTTGAATTTCTCTCGCTCGGTGTGCTGCCCATCGCCTGCGACATGCGCAAGTTCGAGCACATTGCCTACACCCCTGCGCCCGACATCGTTCACGAATCGGCCGGACACGCGCCCATCATTGCCGCACCCGACTACGCCCGCTATCTGCACAACTACGGTGAGGTCGCGCGTCGCGCGATCTTCTCGCACAAGGATCTGCTGCTCTATGAAGCCATCCGCCACCTGAGCGATGTCAAAGAGGATCCGCACTCCACCGAAGAGATGCGACAAGCAGCGCAGCGCGGATTCGAAAAAGCCTACGCCGACCTCGACATCGTCTCTGAAGCCACCAAACTGGCGCGCATGTCGTGGTGGACCATCGAGTACGGTCTCGTGGGCACGCTCGAAAACTTTAAGATCTACGGCGCGGGACTTCTCTCGTCCGTAGATGAGTCCTACAACTGCATTCGCCCTCACGTGGTGAAGTTCGAACTCGACGCCAGCTGCATCGAACAGAGCTACGACATCACCAAGCCCCAGCCACAACTCTACATCGCCAAAGACTTTCAAGAGCTCAACGTGGTGCTCGACGAATTTGCCGAAACCATGGCATTCCGCCGTGGCGGATTTTACGCCCTGGAGCGCGCGCGCGAAGCGCAGACCGTCACAACAACAGAACTCGACTGCGGACTGCAGATCTGCGGCATCCTCGAGTCTTTTGAAAAAGACGCCGCCGGCGAACTCGCCTTTTTAAAATTCTCCGGCCCCATGCAGCTCGCGCACGAAGACCACGAGCTGCGCGGCCTAGGCCCCGCGGGTCTCACCGGAGGATTTCTCTGTCCTGTTGGCAAGCTCAAGAACTGCGACAAGTCTCTGCACGAACTCAGTGTCAAAGAACTTCAAACCATGGGCTACCGCTGGAACCAAAAGGCGCGTCTCGAATGGACCTCGGGCTACGTGGTTGAGGGCGTGCTCGCCTCGCCCATCACCCGCGGCGGCCGTCGCCTAGCTCTTGAGCTGCACGACGCACGCATTCTAGACGCCAAAGGAAAGATCGTCTTTGAAGTGCACGGCGAAGAGCGCTCGCTCATCATTCCCTGCGCCAAAACCGCGCTGCGCACTTTCGGTGGCGCCGCCGACCGTCCGGCCTATCTTAGCGTGACCGACCGCGGCCCTTCGAAGCTCTTCAAACACAAGTCGAACCTCACGGCCGAAAATGAGGATCTCAACAAAGCCTACGCCCTGGTGCGCGAGATGCGCGAGAAGAGCGCCTTCGACGCCGTAAAGTTTCGCAGTGTGATCACCACCGTGGCCGACCATCCCCACGACTGGCTGATACGTTTTGAGATCCTCGAGCAGCGTCAGGCGTGGAAACTCGATGAGACGCTCATCAAAAAACTCCTCGCGGAGATGGAAGCCCGCACGAGCGAAGGCAAGCATGTCGAAGACATGCTCAGCCGCGGCAAGCCGCTGATCGGCTTGAACTCGTGATACCGGCCGAAGAACCTTGAATTACTTTTGAGAAAAGTAAAAATTATAGAGCCGGTCTTCCCAATAAGCCGCAGTGGCTCTCTGACCATCGACGAGTCGCGTGGCGGCAATTCGGCGCGCGAGCTCACGTAAAAACTCTTTGGGCTGAGGCTCATTCTTTTCTCGAAGCGCCGTCTCAAGGGAGCGAATTTTTCGCGTCAGTGCGGCTTGATAGAGAGTCCAATTCCTCAGCGATTCACTCTTTCCCCGACCGGCGCTGAGAAGTTTTTGGTAGCGCTTCACCTCTGCCTCCATCTGTTCGGCTGCGCCCTCCTGGCGCACTTGCACCGAGGACATTTTCTCGGCAAACGCATTCACCATCTCGGCGAAGTCTTTGTCGTTCCGAGAAAGGCCGTCATAGCCTTGCTTCTTTAGGGCTTGGTAACCACTCCACACGAGAGGGTTCTTTTGCTCATAGGGCACATTTCGCGTGGCACCCGAATCTTCGGGGTAGGCTCCGGGCGCGAGGCCGAGTGGAGACCCCTTGGACACCTTTCCGGTGTTCAGATCCGTCACTTCCACGTGATCCCCCCGCACTTTGGTTTTTACCATTTGGGACGCATGCTCTACGGCGGGCTCGGCCGAGGCGACGACGCTAATGAGGGTGAGAAACGCGAAAGAAAGTTTGCGCATGCTTATATGCTAGCGGGAAACGGAGCCGATCGACATTCTCGCGGACGCCAAATCGCTGACAAGTTTTGCTAGTAAACAAAACTCACGCCGGCGAGAATCGACTGGCGAGTTTCGTCGTAGGTGACGTAGGGAGCCCATGCGGGCTCCACCGGAGTCGCAACGCCGAGGCGTAGGGGATCTTCGAGCACGGGACCACTCTTGCCGGGTGCCCCACCGGGCGAGGATTTCTTATCGTTAGGATCTTCGCCGCCGTAGATCATGTACGCGCCGAGTAGAAGCCCTACGTAGAGCCCAATACTCGCGCCCATGGCGATGTTGCGGGTTTTCTCCGAAGGCTTGTCGTAAAACGCGAGGGAGCCGAGACCGACGAGCGAGCCGGCCACAACACCGTAAGTGGCGGTGAGCAGATAAATTTTAGATTTGGCCGAAGCCGAATCGAGGCGGCTCTGTTGGGCCCGGGCGAGCCCAGGCGCAAACGCCATACTCAGAGACAAAAACAGCGAAGCCCGACCCCAGAACTTTTTTTGCACCATTCCTTAAAAGTATCAGGGATTTTCGAGAAATTCGAGCCTTTCGCTATCCGGATCTCGCCAAAGAAGGCCCAACCCCACCGGATAGGGGTAGAGCGAGCGGTAATAAGAGCGCGAGCGCTGCAGGCGCCGTCGCTGGGACTCCTCAAGTAGGGGGCGTGAGCCCAGCGTTGCCAGTCGGTGCTCTTTGATCTCGATCACCCACAGCATGCGCCGCGGCTCGTCCCACACAAGCAGATCCACCTCCCCCGCGCCCCATTCCCGGGGACGCGTGTCCCGCTCGATCACCTTGCGCCAACGTTTGCGTTTTAAGAATTTTTCCAGCCATTTCATATCCCGGCCGGTGCAAAAGGGATGCCGATTAGATCTCGGCCTCGCCCCCCATATTCGGCGTGAAGCTCATGCGGTGCAAATCGCTATAGCCCACATCGAGGAGCGCAGCCTTGTGCTCGGGCGTGGGGTAACCCACATTCTGCGCCCACTTGTAAGGCGCGTACGCTGGCAAGTCGCCGAGTTCTGCCATCAGGCGATCACGGTATTCCTTAGCGATGATCGACGCTGCTGCGATGGCGAAGATCACCGAGTCGCCCTTGATGACAGTCTTAAAAGGCAAAGCGGGCATCTGCTGACGAAACTCTTCGCAGGCAAAGCTCGGATGCGTGTGCCACGAGGCCGCTTCACGCGGCAGGCGATTGCCATCGACAAAAACGCGCCAGAGAAATTTGTCGCTGCCGAGAATCTCACTCATGCGTGCGTGCGCTTCGAGAAAAGCTTTCCACATGGCTTCCATGCGTGCCCAGAGAATGTTGATCTCGTCGATGCGGCGGTTGCACACTTCGACAATCGTGTGCGCGCAATGATCTTCGCTACCCCGCGCGATGAGATAATCCGAAGCCTCGCGTCGACGCTCTTCGCTAAGTTTTTTGGAATCGAAAACGCGCACCGGAAGAAATTCCTGTGCGCACCACTCGCTCGATGCGCGGTAGGCAAAACAACTAGCGACCACCGGTCCCGCCAGGCAACCCGCCCCTACTTCGTCCACTCCGAAAATGACAAAATCGGATTCGGGGTTTAATCCCGAATCCGATTTTGGATGTAACGATTGTCCCCGAGGGGCTTTGATTCTGAGGGGTTTTACCTGCTGTCTGACCATGGTAGGTCAGCGAGTATAAAACAGACCTACGCGCCTTGACCAGATACCGCTTGAGCTTCTTGCAGTTTGAGGTTGAGGTCTTGGATACGCGCCGCACGACCGTCGAGATCGCGGATGTAGTAAATTTTGGAGCGACGTACGAAACCTTCCACCTTGCGCTCGATCGACACGAGAGTCGGCGAGTTCAATGCGAAGATACGCTCGATGCCAACACCAGCAGTCACGCGACGGATCGTCACGGTAGCGGTGATGCCCGAACCATTTTCGGCGATGCAAACACCTTCAAAAGCTTGCACGCGTTCTTTGTTGCCTTCTTTGATCTTGGACTTCACGATCACGCGGTCACCGGGCTTGAATTCCGGCAGATCGGTGCGAACTTTGGTGGATGCGAGATTATCGAGCTTTTGCATAGGTTTAGCG
>DATLIP010000076.1:0-5988 GCA_035539375.1 Bdellovibrionota bacterium
CCCCCCCATCAGCCACTCCGATTAGACGCTCTGCAAGCATTGCTCGGTGTCGTGTCGCGAGCGCTTAGAAGCCATCCTTTAGCTTTTCTTATGATGAAATAAGATTTCATAATGCTTCGCCCTTGCCGGGCGACCTAACTCCGGTTTTGATGTGATCAGTTCATAGGGGATTCGTCATTCTGGGAGGGATGTGTGAAAAGCATTAAACGGGGACTCGTTCTAGGTTCTATTCTTTCGGCCACTCTGTTCGGCACAGCTCAAGCAAAAAAAATCACGGTGATGTCGTATAACGTCGAAAATCTTTTCGACACCTTTCACGACGAAGGCAAAGAAGACTTCACCTATTTGCCCAAGTGGGTAAAGAAGCAAGACCCCAAAATTTACGAATATTGCAAAACGCTCTCCTCGCGATTCTACCGCGACGAGTGTTTTGACATCGACTGGACTCCCGAGAAGCTCAACAAAAAACTCGATTCCTTGACCTCTGTGCTACAGACTGTGGCAAACGGCAAAGGTCCCGACATCCTCGCGATGCAAGAAGTGGAAAACCTCAACGTCTTGAACCACTGGATGAAGCGCAGTTTGCGCGAGATGGGTTACCGAGAGGTCATCCTGATCGAAGGTCCCGATTCGCGCGGTATCGATGGCGCAATCATCTCCAAACTTCCCCTTAGCGGCACGCCCAAATACCACGACTTTTTATCGAAGCTTTCTGCTGAAGAAGCTCTTTCGGGCTTCATGAGCGCTCAAGCCGAGAAACTTTTCGTCGGTGGTCACGGCAAAGCCAAGCGTGGCATCTTAGAGGCCCGTTTTGATGTGGGTGGCGGTCGCGATCTCACCGTGCTCAGCAACCACTGGCCTTCGCAGGCAAACCCCTCTAGCGAGCGCAACGAAATCGCCAAACTCCTTTCAGAGGTAGGCACCAAAGCCGCCGCCGAAGGCCGCATGCTCATTTCGATGGGCGATTACAACACGATTGATACTGACAAACCCCATGGCATCAACGATTGGGTCATCAACAAAAAACGTAAAGTTCACTTTCTCGACGCGCGCGCCGAGCACAATCTCGAAGCCGGAGCCCACTCGGATATCCTCCCGGGTTCGCACTGGTACAAGGGCGAATACGCGGCGCTCGACAAGATTTTATTGTTGGAACCCACGGCCGCAGAGATGTGTCCCGATTGGTCTTCTTTCAACGTGATCAACGAAGAGTTCATGATGATCAAAGCCTCAGAGGGACCCCATAAGCTCCGTCCCAAGCGCTTTGATTTCAAAACGGCCGAAGGTTTTGCCGACCACCTGCCAATCACGCTCGACTTGAATCTCTAAAAACTTTCAGAACTTAGTCGTGCCGTGGTGGTTACCCCCGCGCGGCACGACTAAGATTCGCTTGAGCCGCCCCTCGAAAACCTCTAGGCTCTCCCTCGGATGAAGGGGGCACTCCGTACATTCCTAATCACCTCGGTACTCGGCGCTCTCGCGTGGACTACCGCTTACGCCCGCAATAAGGAATGCGATCGGGTGCTCAAACGAGTCGCCCAAAATAAATTCATCATCACTCGCGACCTCGAAGATCATTTTACGACCTTTGGCCGTGACTTTGTACAACGGCTACGATCTCTCGGGCCCCAAAATCGATGGGGAGACATGGGCTCAGGCTTCGAGGCTCCTCAAATCGAATACAAAACGGCGCTCTTGCCCCTGGATTTTCGAAAGTTGCTGCACGGGATTTTCGACGTCGAGGATTTTGCTGAGTTCCGACCCGCCTCACGTGCGCAGTTGGTGTCGGTGTCTTACGCGAGACCAGAATTCAACGAATTCGTTTTAAAGTCTCAACTGGCACGGATGTACCGAGCGCAAGAGATGCGTATCGCGATTCCCGACGGCCATCACCGTCAGCTTTACGGTCGGTTGATTGAAGATATTCCTGTCGAGGAACTAGGGCCATTCGACATTCTCACAGATTACTATGGTCCCTTATCTTATTCCTTACGGCCGGACTTGGTGCTGAAAACCTATCTCGATTTGCTGGTCGAAGACGCCCCTGTATTCTTTTATCTCGATCAGCGGCGCCTGCGCTTTCAGTCTTCGGAGTCGGCCGTTGAAGTCGGTCTCGTTGAGTGGCTCAAATCGATAGCGGGCATTCGCGTGCATGAGTGCGAAAGCCTTTTCCATCCGGGCCGGCGGACGGGAGCTTATTTTATAACCAAAGTTCCCGGAGTGGAGGTCGAGATCCCGCCCCTAGAAATCGTCAACATCGAAGACGACACTCCGCCGCATATCACGTTCCGACTGCTCGACGATACGAATTAAAACTTCTCGACAATCTCGCGCAGGTTGTCAGAAATCTTCTGAGCAAGAATCTTTTGGAATTCCTTAGCAGCGAGTTCTTTGCGGGCGGCGTCCATCGACTGCACGTCCGAGAAGAATCCGGCCACGCGCGCAGCAAGTTGCGGATTGAACTTGTCCATCTCTAGCACGCGACGGGCGAGGAAAGCATAGCCGCGACCGCTGCGGTGGTGCAGGAGCGTGGGATTGTAGATGGCAAAAGCTGCGTAGATCGCACGGTTGCGGTTCGGGTTGGTGGTCTGGCCAAACTCCGAGGCGTAGAGTGTTTCGAGTTCTTCGAAAAGCTTCTCGCTTGTCGAGGTGACTTTGGTGGCGAGCCACGAGTCCACAACGAGTGGCTCTTTTTGCCATTTCTTGTAGAAAAGATCGTTGGCGAGGTCGCGGTGCGTGCCACAGTGGCGATTGAGGATTTGCAGCGCCGAAATTTCGTCGGTCATGTTCTTCGCGCTCTTCACTTGGCTGAGAGCGAGGTTCAGCACTTCGTCTTTTTGGCTATAAGCGGCAAAGCCAAGGGTGGCGTTTTTCAACGCGCGGTAGGCGCGTTGCTCTCCGGCCTCGGCGCCCGGTTCGAGCTTCGAAGCTTCGAGGCAAATCTCGAGCATTTCTTTGACGAGCTTGGTGCTCATTTGCCGCAGCAGCTCGGTGCGGGTCATCACGATACCGTCAAAGCTAAACGAAGCGCCGAACTGTTTGTGCAGGTCGATGAGCGAAGGCAGGCTCAGGAACTCGGCCGCAAAGGCCGGATCCTTTTGGTGGCCTCGCAGCGCGCCGAGAAGCACGCGAGCCAGTTTTTGCGCCGAGGCTTCGATCTGCTGAGTTTTGATGAGGTTGCCGAATTCGCTCGTGAAGTATTTCTGCCAAGCTTCCCACGCGTTGAACGCGTCGCTGTCGTTCATGATGAGCGTTTCGAGCTCTAGGTCGCTCGCGAGCCACTTGAGATTCACGGGGGCGGTGAATTCGCGCAGTGGCGAGATCACGGCGTCTGCCGGAACTCCGGCGAAGGTGAAGGTTTCTTTTTCTTTGGTCACTTCGATGAGCTTTTCACCTAGCGGCTTACCGCCGGCGTTGAGGAAACCAATTTTAAAGGGCATGTGCAGGGCGAGCTTGGTGGGCTGTCCTGGGGTGGGGGGCGTGCGCTGCTCGATGGTCACTGTGAGGTCTCCCGCTGAAGAGCGTCCGCGCGTGAGTGTGAGCTCAGGAGTGCCCGCTTGGCTGTACCAACGCGAAAACTGCGAGAGGTCGCGTCCGCTGACTTCGCTCATGCAGCTAAGAAAATCTTCCATCGTGACGGCCTGACCGTCGAAACGCGAAAAGTACAAATCGCAGCCCTTGCGGAAGGTGTCCCAGCCGAGCAATTGATTTTGCATGCGGATCAGCTCGCCGCCTTTTTCGTAAATCGTACCGGTGTAAAAGTTATCTACTGTGACGAAAGACTCAGGTCGCACGGGGTGCGCCAGAGGGCCAGCGTCTTCGGTGAATTGTCGTTCACGCAGCGCCGCCACGTCTTGCACGCGCTTGAGGCCACGCGAGCCCGAATCCGCCATGAACTCTTGCTCGCGGTACACGGTGAATCCCTCTTTGAGGCAGAGCTGGAACCAGTCGCGGCAGGTCACGCGGTTGCCGCTCCAGTTGTGGAAATATTCGTGGCCCACGATGGCTTCGATGGTGTCGAACTTGGCATCGGTGGTCATCTCGGGCGTGGCGAGCAGCACCGAGGAGTTGAAGATGTTGAGGCCCTTGTTTTCCATGGCGCCAAAGTTGAAGTCGCGTACGGCGACAATCATGAAGAGGTCGAGGTCGTATTCGCGACCGAAACGCTCTTCGTCCCACTTGAAGGAGCGCTTGAGCGCCTCCATCGCAAAACGGCAGCGCTCGACTTGGCCCTTTTCGGTGTAGATGCGCAATTCCACTTCGCGGCCCGACATGGTGGTGAAGGTGTCTTTGATGTGATCGAGGTTCCCTGCTACCAGGGCAAAGAGGTAAACCGGCTTGTCGAAGGGGTCGTGCCAGGTCACGCGGTGGCGGCCACTGCCAAGGTCTTCTTCGCTCACCAGATTGCCGTTCGAGAGCAGGTCGGGAAACTTGGCTTTGTCCGCTTCGATGACGGTGGTGAACTTGGTCAGCACGTCGGGGCGGTCGAGGTAGTAGGTGATGCGTTGAAATCCGTGGGCTTCCATCTGAGTGCAATAGAGCGTCTCGGACTTGTAGAGGCCCATGAAGGTTTTGTTCTCTTCGGGCTTGAACCGCGTTTTGATGACAAGTTCAAAAGTCGCCGGCAGCTGGCCCAGGCGGATGCCCTTTTTGGTGTGGCTCAGCTCGCGAGGGGCTTCGCCGTTGAGCTGGATCTCAAGCATCTCAAAATCGTGGCCCAGGAGTTCGAGCTCGCCCGGGGTGCCGGGGTGCTGGGTATAGCGCGTCGTGGTGGTGACTTCGGTGCCGCTCTCGAGCAGGTTGAAGTAAAGGTGCACATTGTCCACCCGGTAGTTCGGGGCGCGGTAATCTTTGAGTTGAGTGACGGCGAGTTCTTGAGACATTCCGGTGGTTCTCCTCCGGAAAAGCGTACCAATCAACCCGGATTTTCAGGGCGGTGCGCATAAAACAAAAATCATCGTGATTTGCTCGATTTCCCCTATGGACAAGCGCTCTACGATCTATCAAAACATAGCTATGATCTCGTCGCTCGATCAAATGCACGACATTCGACAGCAACGTCCCTTCAAAATTTTCTCGGGTTCTTCGAATACTCCTTTAGCCCAGCGCATTGCCAACCACCTCGGCATGCCTCTCGGCCAGGCGCTCACCACGACCTTCTCCGACGGAGAAATCCGCTGCGAGATTCGTGAAAACGTGCGCGGTCACGATGTATACGTGATCCAGAGCACCCACAACCCCTGCAACACGAACATCATGGAACTGCTGATCATGGGCGACGCGCTGAAGCGCGCCTCGGTGCGCAGCGCCTGCGCGGTGATTCCGTACTACGGTTACGCCCGCCAAGACCGCAAGGCCGCGCCCCGCACCCCAATTTCGGCCAAACTCGTGGCGGACCTGCTGACGGTCGCCGGTTACCGCCGCCTGATCTCGGTGGACCTGCACGCCGGTCAAATTCAGGGCTTCTTTGATTTCCCTGTGGACCACCTCTTTTCGATGAGTGTGCTCTACCCGCACTTGCAAAAAGCTTACGGCAGTCAAGACGTCACGGTGGTAAGTCCCGACGCCGGCGGTATGGAACGCGCGCGCATCATGGCCAAATACCTGAACGTGCCCCTCGCGATGGTCGACAAACGGCGCTCTGGGCCAAACGAAGCCAAGGCGATGAACCTCGTTGGTGACGTGAAGGGTCGCGTGGCGATCATCGTCGATGACATGGTGGATACAGCTGGAACCCTGGTTCAAGCCATTGAATTTCTTAAGAAAAGTGGCGCAACCAAAGTGGTCGCCGCATTCACGCACGGAGTTTTCTCCGGACCGGCCTACGACAGGCTCAAAGATTCGCCTATCGACGAAATCGTCGTGACGGACACAATTCCCTTGAACGATTCCTTCAAAAGTCTTAGGAATCTCACGACGATCACTCTAGGCCCGCTTATTGCCGAGACCATCAGCCGAATTCAGCGAAATGATTCGGTAAGTGCGCTG
>DATLIP010000077.1:0-33348 GCA_035539375.1 Bdellovibrionota bacterium
CAGGCCCGCACGATCCGTATCCCCGTGCACATGATCGAGACGATCAACAAACTCGTGCGCACGAGCCGCTACCTGATGCAAGAGATCGGTCGCGAGCCCACGCCCGAAGAGATCGCCGCGAAGATGGAACTGCCTGTGGAGAAAGTCCGCAAAGTTCTCAAGATCGCCAAAGAGCCGATCTCCCTCGAAACGCCGATCGGTGAAGAGGACGATTCGCACCTGGGCGACTTCATCGAAGACAAAACGGTGATCAACCCCTCCGAGGCGGTGATCAACCTGAACCTCTCCGAGCAAACCCGCAAGGTGCTCGCCACGCTCACCCCGCGTGAGGAGAAGGTGCTGCGCATGCGTTTCGGTATCGGCGAAGAGTCGGACCACACCCTCGAGGAAGTGGGCCAAGACTTCTCGGTAACGCGCGAGCGTATCCGTCAGATCGAAGCCAAGGCGCTGCGCAAGCTGCGCCACCCGAGCCGCGCGAAACGTCTCAAGACCTTCGTAGAATCGTAATCCGTTATTTTTAATGCCCGCCGTTGATTGAAATGCAACGAGCGGGCATTCTGCTGTTCGTTCCCGTAGTCGGGCCCATAGCTCAGTTGGTTAGAGCAGGCGGCTCATAACCGCTAGGTCGCAGGTTCAAGTCCTGCTGGGCCCACCACGCTTGGTCTTTTCGCCGTATCAACTCACTAAATTCGTACTCGCTCGTCACGGCCCATTAAGGGCCGATCCTCGCTGCGTGCGAATTTAGCGAGCCGCTACGACGAAAATCCGCTGCGCGTGGTCCTCGCACGATGGCCGGTTGGGACGGATCTTTGCGAGGGAAATTCACTACTTAGTGGTTCGCTAGCTGAACGTGCTTTGCTGGAGCCTTAGTTAAGGCTATGGGCATAGGTATGTTTCGTTCGATCCTGCTAGCTCTTGCACTCGCGTTTGGCTCTCAGACCTTTGCGGGTGACGCTCATAAGTCTTGTGATGAGCTTTTGCTTGACGTGGAGGTGGGGGAACTCGTGTTGCAGAACCTGCTTCGGATTCGGGAGTATCCGGGAAATTACGCGGCGGCGGCCCAGAGCATTATGGTGCAGCTGATGGATCACGTCGGAAATCCGAATCTTGATTTTCATTATTTTGAGAGGTTCATTCGTAAGAACAATTTGCGGCTATTTTTGGTGGCGTCTTCGGAGCGCATTCCCGCCAACTATTCGATCGACTTTACGCGCGAAGCGCAGCGCCTCGCGCGGGGACCCGCGAAATATTATTTGTGGATCGGGGTGAATGGGAGCGCGGAAACTGCGGAATATTTGCGATTCCTCGGGATCACGGCCGAAGAAAATCTCGAGCGTCTCAAGGATACCGGCGTGCTGATGGTCGATAGGCTCGAGGATCTGCACCGCGATTCCACCGCCTTAGATCAGGATACCGTTGAGCAGTTGAAGCAGCACGACCTTAAGTTGCCGCGTCAGCCGCCCGACAAATAGCTGTAAGCATTGAGTTTTTTGAGTCGCCTTCGCGATGCTCAGGGCGATTGCAGAGCCGCCTCGGCCCGCCGCAAAAGTTCGGGCGCTAGGGCGTCGGCGTATCGCTGTTTAAGTTTCATCAGGGAGTCCCGGTAACCAGAGAGATGCCCAGCGTAGGTTTTTTGCATCTCGGGATCTTTGTATTGTTTCATTTGGGTCTTAGAGGTCTGAATGTAGCCGATGAGGTTTTCGACTTCGCTGCGGAGGGCGGCATTGAGGAAGGCTTTATCGGCGCCCAGGGCTTCGATCGACGTTTTCGTGGCGGACGTTAACCGTTCGAGTTCCGTTTGCACCTCTTGGAAATATTTGAACTGCACACTCAGGCCGTAACGGGCGCTTTCGATTTTTTTGCGATCGCCGCTCTTTTCCGCGGCGATGTAGTCTTTCATTTGGGCGGCCACGTTCTGAAGCACTCCGCGGGCTTCGGACTCGAAATGGTTGTTAAGGGCTGGGGATTGTTTTTTAGGGTCATCCCAGACGAAGGAATAGTGAAGCGATTCCCCGGCGTCGATTTCCTTGATGGTAAGATCCATCATTTCGAGTTTCTTGGCATCCTTGATCTTGGTGCGAATCTCTGCTCGGGCTTTTTTAAAATCGATGCAATGCTTTTTGCTTTGGGCCGCAATCTCTTGGCCCCGTTTGGCATCGTAGGCTTCTTCTCCCGCAAAGTGTTGACACACGCGGTACTTCAAGAGGTATTCCGCAATTTCTTTTGGAAAGTATTCGGCGAATCGTGCCTCGAGCATCGTCGAGGGGTCGCTTGCGAAAGACGTTTGGGCCGCGAAGACGAGTCCACTGAGCAGAATGCGTTTCATCATTTCAAAATTCTAAAGGAGTCCGGGAGATTTTCCCACATGCCCAACGTCAAAAGTTACCGACTCCGGGCAAAAACTTATCGTTTCGATTTGGTGGGGGCAGTACTCGCGCGCAGCGGAAAATCGCAGGGCCGCGACGCCGTGGGCTCGTGGCTCTGAGCGACGAGTTCGGCGAGCGTGGATTCTCCGAAGGCGTTTTCGACGAGCTGAGTGGCGGCGTCCAGGCGTTTGTGTAGGGCGCAGAGGCGTGTGCCGTGTGAGCGAAGTCCCAGTGGACAGGTGCGAATACGGGGTAGGGGATCCACCGCGTTCACAACCTCGAGCAGAGTGGTGCCTTTGGGATCTTTGGCGAGCCGAAATCCTCCCCCTGCACCACGCGTGCCCACCACGAGATCGGCGCGTCCCAGCTGCTGGAGCACTTTGGCGAGATAATCGGGTGGCACTTTGGTGAGGCGCGCGATTTCGGAAGTTTTCCACGAGCGATCGGTATCTGAGCACAGCAGCACCATGGCGCGAAGCGCGTATTCGGTTGTCTGGGAAATCATGAATTTAGCTCTACCACAAATGACATTTATTGCACATTGACAGCTACGTTAGGGAGAGTAAATTGGATATGAGCATCCAATTAAGAATGCAACGAAAGGAAAACACTCCATGAACAATCTTTTTGAAACTCTCGGCGGCGATGCCGCCATCTCGGTGGTGGTCGACACTTTCTACGACAAGGTTCTGCAGGATGAACGCATCAAGCATTTTTTTGCGAACACCGACATGAACCGCCAGCGCAAACACCAGAAAGCCTTTCTCACGGTCGCCTTCGGAGGGCCAAACAAATACACCGGCGCTTCGTTGAAGGGTGCCCATAAGAAACTCGTGGCGAGTGGACTGAACGACATGCACTACGATGCGGTGGTTGAGCTCTTGGGCGCGTCCCTGCGTGAGCATCACGTGCCCGACGAGCTCATTGCCAAAGTCGCCGGCATTGCCGAGAGCGTGCGGGACGATGTTCTGGGGCGGGCACAGCCTGCGAAGGAAGAGATTTCGGCCTAAAACTTTTAGGACGGTGCCCAAAACTGTGCCGTCCCAACTTGTTGAATTTGCAGGCCGGGGCACCGCGCCAAATTCGAGCCCATGACAATGCTGCAACATCGTGGAGCGGGGCTCATCCTCTGAGCCAAAGCAACCGAAATGGTTAAGGTAATGAGCTCTCGGTGGAGGAAACGATTTTTAGGGCTGCTCGCGGTTCTCGGCATTAGTGCTGCGGCTGCTTACGTGCTTCGCCCCGGCGATACGCTCCCTGAAATGGAGCAAAAAAAGCACACGCAGACTCAGGAAGTGCTTAGCGCGTCAAATTCCGAAATCCCAAATCTCGATCACGGCGACATTACTCCTCCGGCGCAAGTTGAGGCTCATCAAGATCACGTCGAGGTTGCGCCGAAAATTTCCCGTGAAATTTTTCGCGATCAGCCCAAACTTCGTACGGTAGCCTCGGTGATGAATCTCGATCCTCCCACGCCCCCCGCGCCACCTTCGCTCTTGCCCGCCGTTCCCGCTCTTGCCGAAGATTCCGAGGAGGAACCGGCATCCAAGCCTGCGCCCGTGGCTCGCGCTTCCATCGATGAATCCAAAGCCTTCGCTCGTCACGGCAAAATCATCATCGAGCCAGAATACGCTCTGGCCACGATCTTCTCCAAAGATCGCAGCACCCTAGACACCGCGACTTTGGCTTCTAAGTACTGGCTCGTGGTCAAGGCGCAATACGTTCAAGTGTGGTCGAGAAGCTTTTGGACTTCGCTTTACCTCAAACTTGGAGCTGTGGATTTCGAGGAGCCTCTGGCGAGCACCAAAACGCTCACGAATACCAAAAAGATCCTCTCCGGCATTGGCGTCCAGGCTCAGTACTTCTGGAACGAGCACAACCGCTTGGGAGCGCATCTCGAAGTCGCCAAAGAACTTTTTGTGCGCGGTCAGAACACGCAGCAAGACACCGTCGATGCGATCAACGTCACTTCGCTCGGACTCAAGAGCGAACATGACCTCGCGCACCTTCAGCCTTTTCTCATCGGAGCGACGATCGCCTATGTGGCCAAGCTGCCCGCAGCGAGCTCGGCCTACGACGTCAAATTCGGCCATGAGCTGGGCGCTGGATTCTACATCGATCACCTGGCGCGCGATCAAAAGACCTCGCGCTTCCGCACCGATCTCGGTGCGGCTTACCGCATGCAGAGCACGAGCATCTCCACCCAATCTGAGATGCGACTTAGTCTCGGGCTTCGCCTGAATTTCGACCTCGATGAGGGTGGTGAGTGATGAAGTTGCGTTTTCTTTGGATTCTTTTTGCAGCTCTGCTCGGTGCCTGCAACCCCCTCTCCGATACCAAGATCGGACGTGCGTATTTTGCGGGCGTTGACATCTCGCTTTCGAATTCGACACTCAGCCTTTCGGCCACCGCTGTTCCTGTGGGTGGCACGGTGGACATCACGCTCGCCCTGAAAGACGATTCCGGAATGCCCTATGCGTCTGAGCTCCCCGAGGTCACGTTCACCGCGGTGGGCGGCACTAGCCTCGGAACCATTGGCAGCGTCACCAATCGCGGCAATGGCATTTACACCGCGGTCTACACGGCCACGAATCCCGGCACTGCGCAGACGATTGTCGCCACCGTCGATGGTAAAGCACTCACCAGCACCGCGCCTACCGTCCTCGTCATCAATGGCACCTTTTCACTGAGCAATTCCGTGGTGACAGTGTCGAGTGGTACGGTCACCTCGGGATCTCCAGTCACCGTCACGCTCACCGTCAAAGACTCTTCCAACTCGCAGCTCTCGAGCGGCGGAGAGACCGTGACCTTTGCGCGTTCCGGGGGCACCAGCAGTGGCACCTTCAGCGCTGTCACTGACCATAACGATGGCACTTACAGTGCCACCTTTACGGGCACCACGGCCGGCACAGCCACCAGCATTACAGCAACCATTGCTACCCTCGCCGTGACTAGCACCCCGCCCACGGTGACGGTGAGCGCTGGCACCGAAGCCAGCGTCGCCGTGTCGAGTGGCAATTCACAAAGCGCAACGGCAGGCTCCGCTGTCACAAACCCCCTCATCGCTGTGGTCAAAGACGCCAACAACAACGTCAAGTCGGGTGTCACCGTCTCTTGGGCCGTTACCGCCGGTGGCGGCTCTCTTTCGAGTTGCACGACAACCACAAGTGCCAGCGGGCTTGTTCAGTGCTCGCTCACTACGGGAACGACTGCGGGAACAAACACCGTCACAGCCTCGGTGGCTGGCATCGCAACTCCTGCCACTTTTACTGCGACAGGTACGGTGGGTGCGGCTTCGAGCATCGCCGTGTCGAGCGGCGACTCGCAAAGCGCAACGGCGGGTGCTGCCCTCACAAATCCTCTCATTGCTGTGGTCAAAGACGCCAACAACAACGTCAAGTCGGGTGTCACCGTCTCTTGGGCCGTTACCGCCGGTGGCGGCTCTCTCTCGAGCTGCACGACAACCACAAGTGCCAGCGGGCTTGTTCAGTGCTCGCTCACTACGGGGACCACTGCGGGAACGAACACTGTCACAGCCTCGGTGGCTGGCATCGCAACTCCTGCCACCTTTGGCGCCACCGGCAATGTTGGCGTCGCCACGAAGCTCGTCTTTGCAACGCAGCCTTCCAGCACCGCTTCAGGTTCGGCCATCACAGCGGCGGTCACCGTGAAGGCCCAAGACGCCAATAGCAATGATGTCAGCTCTTACGCTTCGAACGTCACGGTCGCTATCAGCACGAATCCCGCAAGCGGCACGCTCTCGGGCACGCTCACCCAAGCGCCTTCTTCGGGCGTCGCCACTTTTGGGGACCTCTCCATCGATTACTCTGGTACGGGTTACCGCATCACCGCATCGGATGGTGCGCTCACCTCAGCCGTATCAAGCCTCTTCAATATCACCGCCATCGCGGTAACAAAAGATTGGCCTTTCACAGCGCTCACCACGGGCGATTACACATCAAGCGATTGGGCGAAAATGGATTTCTCGGGTGGTGTGTGCCGCCTCACCGCTAGCTTGCAAACCGATAGCGAAGCCACAGAAACTTCTGCCAACGCGATCACGAGTGGCATTGAAGTAGGCGTCGTTTACGGAACGCTTGCCGATGGCGTTACCCAAGGCTTGAAGCTCGGCAGCGATGGCGGTTGTAACGGGGCGACTACTGATTGTGCCAAACAGACAGCGTCGGAGATCTACGAACTGAACACGAGCTGGACACCTCAGTGGGCGAGTCTTGTGAATTACTGGAAATTCAACAACGATTGGAACGACTCTAAAGGCACCAATCACGCGACAGCGGGGGGCAGTGCCACGTTTTCGACTTCATCCAAATTGGGTTCCCACGCCGGCATCTTCAATGGCACCAGCAGTTATCTTTCGACGCCAAACGCCGGACTCAACCCCAACACGACGGCTCTTACGGCCATGGCTTGGGTCTATCTGGATGCCACTGGTGGTGGAGAGAAAAAAATCATTCAGCAACTCGACGGCACGGGTGCCGGTAGAGTCTGGATTTCTTACTCAGGTGCCACGTTTATGAGCTATTTAGGCGCTAACTGGACCTATAGCACGACAATCCCGGCTGCTGGCACATGGTATCACCTCGCCATGACCTCTACAGGTGGAGGCACCTCGACAGTATCGATCTACGTCAATGGAAAGTTTGAAGCCTCCCAAGTGCTCAACGCCGAAGCCTCCACCGGATCTTACGCCATAGGAGCGCATAAAACTTACGCCGCTAACTTCTTCCCCGGAAAGCTGGATGACGTCGCTATCTGGTCGACTGCGCTCAGTGCTGCAGAGATCGCAACGATTTACGATCGTCAACGCCCCGCTTATTCGGGAACCTTCACCTCGCGCGTGATGGACGGCAAGAGCAGCTCCTCGTGGACCAAGCTTTCTTGGGTACCACCGCTACCTTTTTTAAAGTCCCTGCCAGATGGCGGCTCTAGCGAAAGCTCTACCAACTACACCTCACAGGGGGACAACCTCATGAGCGGGATCGTGGGACTCTGGCACTTGGATGAAGCGGCGGGCACGAGTGGTGCCGGCAGCGTCATCGACAAATCGGGCCAAGCCACGCCGAACAACGGAACGCCCACGGGTATCACCTTCGGCAATCCTGGAAAGTTCAGCAGCGCGGCTCTCTTTGATGGAACGAGTAGCCAACTTAGCATTCCCACCACTAGTGGCATGGGCTCTCTGACGGCAATGACACTATCCGCTTGGGTGAGGCCCAACATCGTAGACGCCTCTCAAGACATTATTATCGATGGGGGCGGAGATGTCCGCTTCCGTTTGAGCGTGAACAACGGTCTCTTTAACAACGGATTTGGAGATGGCACGGGATGGAACCAAGGTGGCCTCGCCTCGACAACCGTGGCCACCGTTGGCAACTGGTATCACGTTGTGTCTACGATAGATGAAAATTACGTCCGCATGTACGTGAATGGGGTGAAAGAAGCCGAATCTGCCACGGGATCGGCCCGTTCTATTGGGGTTCCTGTGTGGCCTACAATCATTGGCGGTTACTCGGGTGGAGGCTATAAGTTTTCGGGCACCATGGACGAGGTCGCTATCTGGTCACGTGCGCTCAGCACCCCTGAAGTGCTCAAACTCTACCGACGCGGTGCCAATCGCGTGAAATACCAAGTGCGCAGCTGTTCGGACAACACCTGCACCACGGGATCTCCAGCTTGGAAAGGGCCTGACAACACGAGTGGCACCTTTTTCTCGGAGCTCTACAACACCACTTCCAATTCACTCACGGGCACCGTTCAGGCTGGATTGCCGGAGATGCTGTATTCCAATTTCGGAAGCCTCAGCGTTGCAGACAATCGATACTTCCAATACCGCGCGATCCTAGAGTCGGAGAACGCCACCTACGTTCCCGAACTCAAGTCGACTACAGTGGATCCTCCACATTACGACACAAGCTCTCCGAGCATCTACGGAAACAATAGCGTGACCTTCTCGACGCTTAACGCGTTCACAGAAACCCAGGGAGCCAATGCCTGCACCAATGGCAGTGGTTGCACGGCCTCGCTCGGCTACAACCTTTCGCTTGATAAGAGCACATGGAAATACTGGAATGGCTCGAACTGGGTAACGGCCAACGGCACCGCCACGCAATCCAACAGTGAAGCTGTCGTACAGGCTAACCTGGGCACCTTCGACAACGATGTCGGTAAGGGCTCGGTTTACGTCAAGGCGTATTTAAAATCTTCGGGCACTTGCCCTTGCGAGATCGATAACCTTCATCTCGGCGGAAATCGCTAGCGATTCCAAGGAGCCTTGGCCAAGAGCAAGGCCATGTTGGCCTAGAGCTGCACGTCGATGGCCGTCAGTTGGTAGGGGCGATTGTTGGTGTTGTTTAGCACCGTGGCCTTCAGGGCGTCCCAAGTGAGATAGTAGGGGCCGAGCTCGACGATCTTGCCCGTCTCATTGTCTTTTTTCAGGGTGAAGTCTTTGGTGCCCGCTTTGGCATAAACGAGGAAGGCCTCGTGCTTGAAGAACATGTTGTGATCGATCGGAGGGTTGTAGCCGTCGAGGCAAGTGAACTTGATTTTTTTGGTGTTCGTCCAGCCATCGCCGTAGACCGCACTGAGCACTTTGTTAAAGGGCACGCCGATATAGGTCACCGCGCTCTTGTCGTGCGGTTCGATGGTCTTGAGCTGAACTTCGCCCACAAGGCTTTTGAGATCTTCTTGATTGAGTTTTTTGACAAGCTTGCCGTTTTGATAAAACGAGAGAATTTTTTTTGCGTCGGACGCCATGACAAGAGTTTGAGCGCCAAAGAAAAGGGCTAGAGCAAGCAACCATAGTTTTTTCATTGCTACCGAGCTTAGCCGAAAGTCCCTTTTCGTCAACGCAGCAAATCGTTGCATTCTCGCTTATGGGGCAAATGGCCCAACGCAGCTCGGCTTAGAGCACGAGCAGCGCGCCCACCAAGACCGCGAGCGGGATCACCACGGTGGTGACGAAGATGTCTTTGTAGGATTGCCGGTGGGTGAGCCCGCAGACCGTGAGCAGGGTGATCACCGCGCCATTGTGCGGGAGCGAGTCCAGGCCGCTGCAGCCGATGACCACGATGCGGTGAAGGGTTTCCAGGCTGACGCCTGCGGCGAGGGCCATGTTCTTATAGGTTTCGCCCAGAGAGCCGAGCGTGATGCTGAGGCCTCCGGCTGCTGAGCCCGTGATGCCCGCCAGGAGGTTTGTCGAAAGCGAAGCTGAGACGAGGGGGTTACCGGCCGAAAAGCTGAGCAGCCAATCCTTGATGTAGGTGAAGCCTGCGAGCGATGCGATGGTGGCGCCATAACCCACTTCGGCTGCGGTGTTGAGCGAAGGTAGCAGGCTGCCCAGGGTTCCTTCGCTGAAGGTCTTCGAAAGGTTCTCAAAGTAGCGAAAGAGCAGCGCGACGCTCAAGGCGGTGGTGAGGAGCAGCGCGAGGATCAGCGACCACATGCCGATCACCTGCGTGGGGGTTTTGTTGCCGTAGATGGCCTGGTTCATATAGCTGAGATCCCAACTGGGCATCCAGTGTTCGGAGAATCCGTAGACGAGCGCGAGCACCAGCGCGATGGGTAGTGAGGCCAGCCAGAAGGGCGGGAGGGCTCGAATCTGTGCGGGGTCCGGAGCGATTTCGCTGGGGTGAATGCCGTAGCCTTCGCCCGCGAGCTGCGCCTTGCGCGCGCGTGCGTTGAGCCAGATCCACGAAAGCACGATCATCAGCGTTCCGGTCACGGTGCCGAGAATGGGAGCGGCGTAAAGGGTGGTGCCGAAGTACGGCATCGGCATCGCGTTGTGCACCTGCATGCTGCCCGGAAAGGCAACCATTGGGGCGCCGATGGCCCCCGTGGCGATGGCGCCGGCCAGGAGGCGTTTGGGGATGCCGGCTTCGCGAAAGAGCGCGCGCCCCAGAGGGTACATCGTAAAGACCACGACCCACGCGGAGACGCCGCCGAAGGTTAAGAGCGAGCAGGTGAGCACCACGGCCCACATCGCGTGCTTTTTGCCCATGGCGCGCAGGAGTCCGCGCGCGACGCTCGCCGCAGCCCCCGAATCGGTCATGATGGCGCCGAAAAGCGAGCCGAGCAGGAAGATCGGATAGTAGGAGATGACAAAGCCGCCGAGTCCCTTCATGAAGGTTTCCGTGTAGGTGGGAAAGAGCGGAACTCCGCCCTGAAAGGCCGCCGCCGCGAGGGCGAGGATAGGGGCGATGAGAATGACGCTGATGCCGCGATAGGCACCCCACATGAGCAGGGCGAGCGAGAGGAGAATGCCGAAAATTTCCATGGAACGATTATATAATGGCGGTCTTGTTCTTTCGCGAAGATTTCGTCGGGGACGGCGATTTCTTGCGATATTGAAACATTGAAAGGTCGATCTTGCCTGTCATGTGGTCCACCGCGATGCCTTCGCGTCTCAGGCGCTGCCCTTGGCGCTGAAATTCTGTGGAGTCGATGTTGAAGGCGATCTTGCCCTTGGCGTTGACGATGCGGTGCCAGGGCACACGATGCTTTTGTGAGGACGAATGCAAGATCCAAACGACAGCTCGCGCGGCACCTGGGCGTCCCGCGATCGCGGCGATCTGCCCGTAAGTGGCCACGCGTCCGCGCGGAACTTTGCGTATGGCCGCGATGATGGCCAGGGAAAACTCGCTGATAGGGGCGCTCGGCATGGTGATGGTCTAGATGATGCGGGTGTGATTTCGCCAGTTTAGAAATCATGAACTTGCGAAGTGAGGTGGGCAAGTTGACACATGGTATTGCCCTCGTTAGTCCCAAGCGGGGGCGGTTTTTCTCCCCGACTCGAAGGAGGACTCTCGATGAAACCCATTCTTAGCCTTAGCTTGGCTCTTTTTCTGGTTCCCGTCATGGCTGCGGCCAATCCGTCGTGGAAAGCCCTGGAAACCTACCAATATGATTTGAAAAAGATTCCCTACTGCAAGGGCGAAGGGGCGCGGGACTTCAACCGCAATTTCGAAGGCGCCTACCAATCCAGCGAAGCCAAAACACAGGGGGGCATCATCGTACTCACCGCCAATCGTCGCAGCCATGAAAAGCGCCCCATCATCGTGGAACAATCGATCACCGTGGGCGACGAGGGCATCGAATCCTACACGCGCAAAACCTTTACCCATCAAGACATCATCGGTCGCAAGACTTACAACTACATCGATCGGCGTGTGGGTGAGGTGCTCCAGCACAAAACCTACGGCAACGCTTCGCTCAGCGGCTACTGCAAAAAAGTGAGCGCCGAAAAGCGCAAGCTACAAGTGACGCTCTTCAAACAAGTCAAAAGCATTCGCACTCAAGAGTTCATCACCTTCGCAGTGAATCGCGCAGGGGCGGCTTCGGTTTCGTTCAATCAGCTCAGTGAGGTGATGCCCACGAATGCCGTAGCGGGTGCTGTCGGCGTGGCAGGCATGCCGATCAAGGGCGTGCTTTCTGTGGTGACTTTTGGTTATGCAAAATCACCCAAATTCAACGCTTCGCTGGGTTCGAAGTGGACAAACAACGACGCGTTGCCCGTGTCGAAGCTTCGCTAGGGATCTCTAGTACCGAAGAATTGTTCTTGGCACACGAAAGCGCCGATGAAGCTGCCGTCGTGCTCGGGATCGATGCCGCAATCCCGGCCGCACATGAAGCGATCGGCGTAACAAGTGCTTTCGCTGCAACCAGGCAGAGCAAGGCTCGTCGGCAAAGTTAAAAAAGTCTTGGCCGCAATCTCGCAGCTCTCCGCGCTTGTATAAGTGCCCACGTGCTTGTGGCTGTATCCATTGTCGCGCTCGGTGTACACGTAAGCGTTCCATTTGGATTCGGGTTTAAAAATTTGCTGACCCATGAGCCATCCCAAGAAGGGCGCGATGGCGCCGGCCGCGATGACGAGCATTCCAAGAAACCAACGTGGCAACGCTCGCTTGCGAAGCGCGGCCATGACGAGCACGGGGACAGCGATGAGCAAGAGAACCAGTCCCATCGGAAGGGTGCTGATCACGAAAGTGTCGAGTGCAGGGCGGCTCAAATGAGGCGCGATAAAACCCAGACCCAGCAAAACAAAAGCCGCAAAACCTAGGGATAAGCGAAGAGGTTTTTGCATGCGCTACTCCGTTTTCAGGTAAATCATGGCGTCGTAGGGGACTTTGTCGCCTGCTTGACCTTGGCTGCGCACGTTCTCGGGCACTTCGAGGCTGTTTAGCGTGCCGACGAAAACCTTTTCAACGCCTGTGAGGCGCGTGCCCGGGGGGCAGAGTGTGAGCATGTTGGTGAATATGGCACTCGCAACGAGGGTGCGCGAGACGAATTCATTGTCCGCACCGCGCTGGGGAAGTTTGGCGCGTCCGCGGCGCAAGTCCCAGGTGGCGGAGTTCAGGGCTTCGGCTACCACGAGGTCGACGAGTTCGGGGTATTCCCCAAGGCGAAAACCTCCGCAGTGTTTGATGCGTTCGGGGGCGAGGAGTTCGACGTCTTCGTTCACGGGCGCGCGGGGGCTCTGACAAGCCGCGGTCCCAAGTAGCGCGACACAAAAAAAGGCTGTGCACAAGGACCTTTGCATAGACCTGAATTTAGCTTTGGTGGTGAGCGAATGTCAAAGAAAGCTCCCGGCCTTCCTCAGGGCCATTTCACCGGGAGCTCGCGGTTTTAGAGTTGTTTGCAGGTCATTTTGCCTTCGGCCAGGACCTCTTGTTTGAATTCCTGCTGAGACTGATCGGTGGGCTTGATCATCTTGATAGCTCCGATCTCGTATTCGCGCACGGCAAGGCCCTGTTGTTCTTTGGTGGCCATGGTGACGAGCACAAAAACTTCTTGCGGATTTTCAAAGTCGCCCTTCAACATGGCGGCATAAAAGGCCTTGCCTCCCCAGCCGTTGCGACCATGCGGATCGTCGTCGCGATCGGTTTCGATGTCTTCACTGCGCGGTTCGGTCCACGAAATTTTGGCCGCCTGCGGAACAAATCCAGCGGCGACTTCCATAGATCCAACATAGGCCAAATAGCTGGGATCTGAGGGGTTGGTGAGAGAGTAGTCTGTCATCTTGGCGGTGAAGGCCAGAGGAACGTCCGGGAGAAGCGTTCGAGATTTACCTTCGGGAAGCGCATAGGTGCCTACGCATTGAAATTCGCGCACAAGATTTTTGGAGATCTTGTCTTCTTGCGGCAAGGCTCCCGGTATCGCGAAGGCTAAGCTGGTGGTGAACAAAACGGCGGTGAATGCTGATTGGTACATGGTGTTGGTCCCTCCTATGGACGTTTTGATAAAAAAAATGACCCGCCAGTTTGGGGCTGGCGGGTCATGGGGCTGGGCTCTTTGGCGTTTGAAGCCTCGGAGTTATTCAGCCTGTTGAGGGTTGCGGCGATTTCGATTCGCCGGTGCCTCAATATCGTTCTCTACATCAGAAGAGCCGCGGCCGCTCTCACGCGCAGGAAAGTCTCGTTCTCCCTGCCGTCGTTCTTGTTGGGGCTCTCGCTCACTACGTCGTTCTTGTGATGGAGAAGGTTGCTTCTTTTGGTGCTTTTTCATTTTTTATAACTCCTATGCACTTTTTGTTTTAAGTTTGGACCGCTGAAAGGGCGTGGCCCCATCAGGGAGCCCAAAATTTTTCCATTTGGTTTTCGCAGAAGACTTCAATTTCAAGGTTAAAGTCCAGGTTTAGGTCTTGATCTGTTTGTCTCATTTGATTCACCTACTTTCGCTAGAGCGGGTGGTTGCGGGGCACCCACACCTTGAGCGTGCTTTCTTTTATGTACGCAGAAACCGCATTGGAATCCGCTCCGACGGGCAAATGAAGGCATTGATGCAAACCAAATTCGCGACCGTCGCCGTGGAATGCTAAGGCATCGATCAACCCGCCTTGTGGGCTGGCGCTGATGCACAGAACATCGTGAAAGACATCGATTTTGAGCGATTCGAGATCCATACTCGTCATGTCGAACTCAAAAAAGTATCCAGAACTTTTGCTTTGGGATCCGTGAATGGGGCACCATTCTTGGTCCTGGCATAAGGCCAGATCAGACAACTCTCGATAAGCCCCACTCACGTGCACAGATTCGATGGCTTCACCGAAGTGCTGATTGTGGTAGTTTACGATCGACTCTCTGATCATGTCGGCCATTCCAGGTACTCCTTTCAACGAATCCCAAAGCTAAGCCGAAGCTATCTTGTTCGTGGCTTCGGCTTTCTGTAACCATGCTTGCTTCATTGCGTGATGCTCGTCTTTCAACTCTTGCGAGAGGCTTTTGAAAAACGTCACGGCAAATTCACCGAGCACGGATCCAGCCATTCCTTGCAAACCGCTCATGGCCATGAACTTTTTTAATGGTCCGGGCATAAGGGTTCCGATCATCACTTTCTGCGGGCTAAAAAACCGACGATGCAGCCCACTCCGAGCGCACCGAGGGCTGTGTGGATGGGGTATTTCTTGGCGAAGCCGATGGTAGTGTCGGCCGCGTTGTTCGCCACTTCACGCGCACGTTCGGTCACGTCCCGTGCCGAGCTCGTGAAATTTTCGAATCCACTTTTGATCTCCGTTCCTTGGGTACTTACTTTTGACATCTCTTAAATCCTCCTATGGATTGAGTGTGGTGTTTGGGATGTTTTCGGCCCTTACCAACTCTTTAAATTATGGATTTAGTGTATGCGGTGGCCTTGCGAACCGTATTAAGCGTGTGTTTAGAATTCTTGATAGATGAACAAGCGCGTCGATGCCGACGCGGCCACTCGCGTAAAAAAGCCCCAGGCAGAGCTTAGCGCATTTTTCCTTTGATTTTCTCTACGATACCAGGATCCAGCAGCGTGGAGGTGTCGCCTAGATCCTGTGTTTGTCCTTCGGCGAGCTTGCGCAAAATGCGTCGCATGATTTTCCCGGAACGCGTTTTTGGAAGGCCTTCGACAAAGGTCACGCGATCGGGTTTGGCGATGGGGCCGATGATTTTGCTCACCGTTTGGTGAATCTCTTCGCGCAAAGTTTTTTCGCTCTCGGGTGCTACGCTGCCCTCGCAAATCACGTAGGCGCAGATGCCCTGGCCTTTGATCTCGTGCGGATATCCCACCACTGCCGACTCAATGACTCGCGGATGTTGGTTGATGGCGTTTTCAAGCTCTGCGGTGCCGAGGCGGTGGCCGGAGACGTTGAGCACGTCGTCCACACGCCCGGTGATGCGGTAACGGCCTTGGCCGTCGCGCCTTGCGCCGTCTCCTGTGAAATACATGCCGGGATAAGTGGAAAAATAAGCTTCGCGGTAGCGCGCGTGATCGCCGTAGATGGTGCGCGCGATGGAGGGCCATGGTGTGCGGATGCAGAGATTGCCGCTCGAGTCTTCGCCGGACACGAAGGGGATCTCTCGACCCTTCTCATCGACAAGCACGGGTTCGATGCCCGCTAGCGGAAGCGTGGCAAAGCTAGGTACGGATTCGGTGACGCCGGCGAGCGCGGAGATCATGATGCCGCCGGTCTCCGTTTGCCACCAGGTGTCCACGAGAGGACAGCGCGAATGACCTATGTTTTTGTGAAACCAGTGCCAGGCCTCTTCGTTGATGGGTTCGCCCACAGAGCCGAGCACGCGCAGCGAGCTCAGGTCATGGCGTTTTACAAAATCCAGGCTCTCGCCCATCAGCGAACGAATCGCTGTGGGCGCGGTGTAGAAGTGTGTGACCCGGTGCTTGGCGATAGTTTGCCAAAAGCGGCCCACGTCGGGCCAGGTGGGCACACCTTCGAACATGAGTACCGTGGCTCCGTTCAGCAGTGGTCCATAGGTCATGTAGGTGTGTCCCGTGATCCAGCCAATATCCGCCGTGCACCAAAAAACTTCGTCATCTCTCTTCATCTGAAAGACCTGCGCAAAGGAATAACCCGCGTAAACCATATAACCTGCACAGGTGTGGAGCAGGCCCTTGGGGGAGCCCGTAGAACCTGAGGTGTAGAGTATGAAGAGCGGGTCTTCAGCGCGTGTGCTGACGGCATCAAAGCTTTCGTGCGCGCTGATCTCTTCGTGCCACCATCGATCGCGACCCGCTGTCCAAGAGATTTCGGCACCCGTGTGCTTGAGCACTAGCACGTTTTTGACGTCGGGGCAGGAGGCGAGCGCTTCGTCGCCGATGGCCTTGAGGTTGATCGTTTTGTTACCACGCAGTCCTTGATCGTTGGTCACCAGAAGTTTAGCGCCGCAATTTTGGATGCGGCCAGCGAGTGCCGAAGCGCTGAATCCGGCAAAGACCACCGTGTGCACGGCGCCGAGTCGCGCGCAGGCGAGCACGCCGATCATCAGCTCGGGTACTTGCGACATGTAAAAACAAATCACATCACCTTTTTGTATGCCCAGTTTTTGGAACATCTTCGCGGTTTTTTCGACTTCGGTATGCAGCTCTCGGTACGTGTAGCGACGCACGGGGGCGCTCGGGTCGTTAGGCTCAAAGATGAGAGCCGTCTGTTCGCCGCGTTCGGGGAGATGGCGGTCGAGGCAGTTCTCCGTGATGTTGAGTTCTGCACCTTCGAACCAGGACATGTCTTTTTCACCAAAATTTCCTCGAAGCACGTGCTGCCAGGGTTTGCGCCAGTCAAAAGCCTGCGCCACCTCGCTCCAAAAACCTTCGGTGTCACCTCGGGCGCGCTGCGTTTGGGAGGTGTGTTCACGAGGTGAGGAAATTTGTTTCATCGCTTGATTAGAGTCCAAGGGCGGATGAAACTCAACTCATGTCCGTGCAACCTTCTCGGCAAGGCGTCATTGCGGCGCTTGTGGCCCACTTAGAAAAAGAACGCGCCGTCTACGAGCGCATCGCTGAGCAGGCGCGTCTCGACGCCATTGATGGCGAAATGAAACAAGAAGGGAAATACGACACACGCGCCATCGAGGCCAGTTACCTCGCCGGCGCGCAAAAGCGTCGGCTCGAGGAGATCATCATCGAGATCCAGTCGCTCAAGGCCCTGCCCTCGGTCAATCTCGAGGGTGCTGATGTGATCACCATCGGTTCACTTGTGCAGATGGAGAGCGCGTCCGGCACCCATCAATGGTATTTCATCTCTCCACTTTCGGGTGGGCTTGATGTCGAGGAGTCGGGTGGGGTGAAGGTGGTGTCGAGCAAGTCGCCTATCGCGCAAGCGCTTTTTGGCCTTGCCCTCGGTGAAGAGCCGACACGTGAGCCGTTGCCGGCGACGTTGAAGCGCGCCACCGTCAGCGAAATTCTTTAGAGCCTTATAGAGAAATCTTTTTCACCGCAAGCCAGCTCGTACCTTGAAAGTCGATCTGGTTGTTGTGGTGGTTAAAAACAGCGCCGTGCTCGCGTACGGCGTCGATTAACTGGGTGTCGAGCTCGCGTACGAGCCACTGGATGGCGTCGAGTTTCCCTTCGGCGAGAATGCCATTTTCTGGAAAACCCAAATCCGGTGGGGCGTAGAAAGCCGCGAGGCCGCGGTTCTGGTCGACCGCTTCGCACCAAGTTGCGGTGCCCACGGTTTGGCTGACGCCTACGTAGACTTGGTTCTCTAGCGCGCGGGCGCGTGCGCCCACATGCACGCGATGCAAGCCGGCCATGGTTTCGGTGCAGCTGGGCGCGAAGATCGCGTGCGCACCTTCGCGCGCGAGCAAGGCAGAGGCGGTTGAGAATTCCACATCGAAGCAAATCTGCACACCAAAGCAAAAGCCGTCGACTTCAAAGAGCCTCAACTCCGAAGGACCTGTGACCACCCCCCAGGATTCGGCTTCAAAGCGTGTCATGTGGTACTTGCTCTGCACGTGGCGCTCTCCGCGCCGAGAATAGACCCAGGCTTCGTTGACAAGGTCGTCGTCGCGATTCTGCGTCGGCACACTGGGTGCGACGATGACGAGCCCGAGTCGGGCGGCCAACTGCGAAAGGTGAGCATCGTACTTTTTAAGGAGTGGCTGCAGGGCCTGCATCTGCTCGGCGAGCGAGAGCGTTTCCATCTGTGTAATGGTGCTCAGCAAATCGAGGCTGCCATATTCGGGAAAGACCAGGATTTCGGCGCCCTGCTGTGCGGCGCCCTCGATCCATTCTGTGAGGGAGTCCAGAGCAGCCTCGAGGCTCGCGTGACGGAGGATGGGAAATTGTGCCAGGGCAATTTTTTTTAAGGCCATGCTTTGCACCAAAATACCATGGATTGTCGAGTGGGGCTGGTCGCGCCGATTTCGAGCCATTCAAAGGCAGTGCGCAGTTCGCGCCGCTTGGTGTAGCCGCGTTTGTTCCAGAACTCATCGAGGGGTGCATAGTCTGCGGGGGTCCGAGGATCGCTCACATCGCGCACGACTGAGGCGAAGGTGGTGAGGTGGATCTTGCCGAGACTAGTGGCGAAGGCTTCGCGCTCGTCGAAGAAGCGTCCTCCAATGCCCTGACCTCGGTATTGTGCCTTCAGCAGGCTCTCACCGAAATAAACGATTTGCTCTAGAGGAAGATGGACTTCGCGAAAGGGTGTTTGAAATTCCGCTTCGGCCTCGGGCATATGGATCGCGGTGGAAATGCCCACGAGGCGCGTGTCGTCGAAGGCTCCCACAAGACAAGCCGCGCTAGATTCGAGATAGCCCTGCAGATAGGACGTCTCGTAGTCGAGCGTGCCTTCGTAGAGGTAGGGGAAGCTGCGAAAGATCTCGATCCTCAGAGCGGCGATCTCGTCGAGGTGTCCGGCCCATTCGGAACGCGGGAGTGTGCGGACCTTAACCATCGACCGCAGTGATCCATTCGGGCAAATTGTAATAAGTGGTCACTCGCGTGATCTTGCCATTGCGGGTTTCAAGAAAGGCCCCGGCGCGGATGCGGTACTTTTGGCCGTGCGCTGCGGGCAACTTGCCGTCGGTTTTGAGGTAGGTGCCACGCACGTAAAATTCGGCGGCCACGCGGCCAGGTTGTCCGTCCATAATTTCTAAATCTTCGAGGAACTCGTCGTAGCACTCGTTCATGTGATCCATGAATTTGCGAAAGGTCCCCAGGCCCTTTTGGCTCTGGCCCTGGTTGAGCTCGTGTACGACGTCGGCGTCGAGGCAGCCGAGCATTTGATTGAAATCCTTGTTGTTGAAGGCGGTGTAGTAGGTGCGAACGAGTTCCAGATCTTTGCTCATCAAATTAGCCTAAAACCCACACCAACTTATGGCAAGATCCTTGTCCGGCGGGGCTTTGCTTGTTAAGACCCCTGGCACGATGAAAATCACGACCTCGTGGACCTCGAAAATGAAGCTCAGTGCCGGCGACGGCGCGCACACCGTGTCGATGGATGCCAAGTCGCCTGGTGGCGAGGATTCCGCGTTGAGTCCCAAACAACTCGTGCTCGCCGGACTCGGTGGTTGCACCACGATGGACGTCTTGTCGCTACTCACCAAGCACAAACAACCGCTCGAAGCCTACGAGTTGGTGGCCGAAGCCGAAATGAGTGCCCACGGCCATCCCAAGGTCTTCACCAAAATTCATTTGAGCTTTTTGGTGGCGGGCGCTGTGGACGCGAAGATCCTCGTTGAAAGCGTACAACTTTCGCAAACCCGCTATTGCGGCGTTTCCGCGATGCTAAATCCCACCGTTCCCATTAGCTATACCGTGCTCCTCAATGGCCACGAAATTGCCGCAGGTCGCGCCGATTTTTCACAGACAGGAAAAGCCCATGAATCAAAATAGAAAAGCCTGGTTCGTCGTTATTGTTGCGGCACTGGGATACTTTGTCGACATTTTCGACATCGCGCTTTTTAGCATCACGCGCGTTCCTAGCCTCCAGGCTCTAGGTCTGAGCGGAGATGCGCTGATGAGTCAGGGCATGTTGCTGCTGAACATTCAGATGTTTGGCATGCTTGTGGGCGGCCTCGCCTGGGGCGCCTACGGCGATCGTCGCGGTCGCATCGAAGTGCTCTTTGGCTCGATCCTCACTTATTCGATTGCGAACCTTCTCAACGCTTTTGTCACGAGCGTTCCACAGTACGCAGTTTTACGTTTTATTGCGGGGTTCGGACTCGCAGGTGAGCTGGGGGCAGGCATCACGCTGGCCACCGAGTCTCTGCCGCGCGACAAGCGCGGCATCGGCACCACAGTGATCGCCACCGTGGGTGTGCTGGGTGCTATGACGGCTAGCTACACGAGCGAGCATTACTCCTGGCGCACGGCCTACATCGTGGGCGGGGTCTTGGGCTTTTTGCTGCTGCTCTTCCGAGCGGGCGCACTGGAGTCGGGTCTCTTTGCCAAGGTCAAGGAGAGCTCCGTGGTGCGTGGATCTGTGCGCTATGCCTTTGCCACGCGGGAGCGTGTTGTGCGCTGCTGGCACTGCATTGCTGTGGGGCTGCCGATTTACTTTGTGGCTGGAGTGTTGGTGGCCTTTGCTCCCGAAGTGAGCACGGCACTTGGATTTCAAGAACCTCTATCGGCCGGTGAGGCCGTCTTCTGCTCGTACCTTGGGTTTTTCTTTGGCGACGTTTCCAGCGGCCTCGTGTCGCAATACCTGCGCAGTCGCATCAAGACGCTCGTGTTTTTCACGCTTGGCACCTTTGTCATGGCGCTTGTGATTCTCTTCTCGAATGGCCTCGACAAGTCGGCGGCAAAAACTCTGTACATCATTCTGGGATCCTTTGCGGGTTATTGGGCGATCTTTGTCACCGTGGCGGCCGAGCAATTTGGCACCAACATCCGCGCGACGATGGCCACAAGCATTCCCAACTTTGTGCGCGCTTCGACAATTCCCATCACCGCAGTGATTACGTTGATGAAGCCGCAAGTGGGCCTCAAGAACGCCGCGATCCTGGTGCTGCTGGTTTGCACAGGGCTCGCACTCTATTCCATGACGAGACTGCAGGAAACGTTTTCGAAAGACCTCGATTACGTCGAGTGATCTTATTCTACAAGGCCGCTCTTTAGCACCGCGGGATCCGCGAAGAAGGACTTGCGGTCCCAGGCATGTATAAAGAGACCCCCCGAAGAAGTCACGCGGCTCATGGCCACGTAAGCCTGGCCAGGCTCCCATAGCCCTGCAAGCGAAGCCACGATTTTGTCGAGCGTCGCTCCCTGGGCTTTGTGTATGGTGATCGCGTAGGCGAGGCTGATAGGAAAGTTCTTAGCCGAAGCGACTTCGTGTCCGTCGGCATCGAGCATCGAGAAAGCTACGGGGTCGATCTCCACCACTTGCTCTCCGCGCAGGAGTTTTACTTCAATGCCATCTTCGCTCAGGTAATCGATGTGTCCTAGCGACCCGTTGACCCATCGGCCCTTGGGATCGTTCTGTCGAAGCATCACGAACGCGCCTTTTTTGAGTTCGATGGTTTCGGGAATCGGTGCCTGTGTACGCAGGGTTTTGAGGTAGCGCTCATCGCCAGCGTAGGTGGTGGCAAAGCTAAGCGTGGGACTCTCGATTTTTGCGAGACGATCGAGGTTGATCTTTTCTACGTCGACTTTGCGCGCGTAGAGGTGCGTGGCGTCTTCGTCCTGGTCGGAGGGGTGCATCTTGCGCCACTCGAGAAGATTTTCGAGCCGCTCGCTCACCTCGCCACGGCGTGCGTCGTGCAGGGCAAGGCAAAACTCCGTGTCGGCTCGCGCGCGCATGATGGTCTTGAGGTGAACGTTTTGAAATTCGCTCGCCTGCCAGGTGGGGCTGAGAAAGGCCCAGTCGCGAGTTTTGGCGCCGCGGGTGATGGGCGGCAGCTGGGCGAAGTCGCCTACCGCCACGATGCGCAGGCCACCCCAGGGGCGCGAAGGGTCGCGCACGAAACGGGCGATCTGTTCGGCTACCGCGAGCGTTTCGCCCGAGATCATGGAGATCTCGTCGATAATGATGGCAGTGGCTTTTTTAAGACGACGGCTGACGCGACGGTCTTTGGTAGCGCGCTCGATGGTGCTGGCGGCACCGCCTTCCATGATGCCGAGCCCGAAGAACGAATGGAAGGTGCGTCCGCCCACGAGCACCGCTGCTGCACCGGTACTGGCGAGCACGGGCACGGCTTCGCGGTCGACGCCGCGGAGAAAGGTTTTCATCAGATACGATTTGCCAGTGCCGGCGCCGCCGGTGAGAAAGACGTTGTCGGTTCCCGAGAGCATCTCCAAACCCCGCGATTGATCTTCGTTAAGATCTTTCGCCAGGGACTTCAGCAGATCGGAGAGGAGGGAGAAACTCACGCCTGGGGCCGTCGCTTGCTAGAGTAACGCATCTGCAAGAGTTCTACCGCGAGTGCAAATCCCATCGGCAAATAGATATAACCCTTGGGAACGTGGTGGCCCATGCCTTCCATGAAGAGAGTCACGCCGATCGTCACGAGAAAGGAGAGCGCGAGGATTTTCATCGCCGGGTGGCGATCCACGAAGGCAGAGATCGCCGAGGCCGAGTAGAGGACCACGGCGAAGGAGAGTACCACGGCCGAGATGATGACGAGCAGGCTGTTGCTCAGGCCCACGGCGGTGATCACGGAATCGATGGAGAAGACCAGATCGAGTAGCACGAGCTGCGTGATTGCGGCGCCAAAGGTGAGGGGAATCGCGCCCACTTTTTGCGTTTCGTGCTCACCTTCGACGACGTGGTGGATCTCTTTAACGCTTTTGTAGAGGAGGAAAATGCCACCGGCGATGAGCACGATGCCTTTCCAGCTGAGTCCCCAGATCACTTCGTCGTTGAGTTTGACGATGTACGCAGCACCCATGACGAGCAGCACCCGCAGCACGAGGGCGAGGCCTAGGGCAATGCGACGGGCGAGGGCTTGCTCGGCTTTGGGCAAGCGGCCTGTGACGATCGAGATCAGCAGCACGTTGTCGATGCCGAGCACGAGTTCGAGGCCGATGAGAAGGAAGAATGTTGCAAAATCTGAGGCGTTCATAAAGTGGCGATCATTCTGATTGAGAAAAGATGAGGGGTAAAGTGATTTTCGAGGCCGAGCGGGATTTCTCGAACTTCGCGCCGCGCGCTTCGTCGCGGAAGATTTTCGTGACCAATTGGCTCACGCGCTTGGTGTCAAAGTGCGGAGTCTTGAGGCTTGAAATCAGGGGCACCACTTTTTGAAGCTCGCCCGCTGCGCTGACGTCGAGGCGAAGGCTGAGTGTGCCCGAGGTGCCCTCGAGTTCGGTAAAATCGTTCGAGCATTTTTGCAAAATTTGGTTCAGTGTTTTTGCCGCGGCCTTGGCCTTCAGAGGGCCATCGATATAGGGCGAGGGTTCGGTGAACCAGCCGTGCAAGACCACACGCGCCAGCTTGGGGTCGCGAGGGCCCTGTACTGTCGAAACACCGTGGGGAATGCGGCCGTCGAAAACGAGAAGGCGGTTGAAGTCGGGTCGAATGCTCTCGAAGATTTTATGGTGATCCAGACCGTCGAAGCTTTCGACGTGGTTCCAATAATTCAAGATCGATTCGCGCAGCATGATGGTGTCGCCGCCGCTAAAATGTTTTGGGTCGAGCGTGAGCGAATAAACGTAGGCCCAGGGGCCGTGTGGGATGTCGCCGTGCAGCTCTTGTTTGCAGCCATCGATGTAGTAGCTGAGCCACGGCGCAGTAATCGCGTTGCAGCCGAGCGTGCGCTGGCCCCAATGGACCAGGTGATCGGTGAAGTTTTGAATAACCTCCGCGGGAAAATACTGCAGTGCAGGAGTGCGGAAGTGGACATATTTGTTCTCAAAATACCAATAATCCCAAACAAAGCGGTTGTTGTGGGCCACCGCAGCCGGAGAGAAGTTGGCGTCGAAAACCTTACGTAAGGCGCTCGCGCGGGAATAAAAGCGGTTGGCGATGAGGAAGTCGGAAATCATCTGAACCTAGCCCTTAATACAGGTGGATTGGGCTTGCCAATGAACAAGCGCTTTGCTGAAAACGTCTGCACGTGAAAAAAAGCCGCTACCCCAAGTACGAACTCTACGAATCTTCTGTGCAGGCGGCTGAGGACGACGTTCCTTTTTTATCGAGAATTTACAAACGTGAGCGCGGCCAGCTGGCCAAGCGTTTTCGCGAGGATTTTTGTGGCACCTTTTGGATTTGCTCCGAATGGGTCAAAAGCCACGCTGAACGCACGGCCGTAGGGGTGGACATCTCTACCTCACCCACCGATTATGGCATGGAACATCATTATGCAAAGCTGAGCGAGGATCAGCAGAGTCGCGTGGAGATTTTGCACCAAGATGTTCGCAAAGTCAGTCGACAGAAATTTGATTTGATCTGCGCCCTCAACTTTTCGTATTTCATTTTTAAAAGGCGCGAGACGCTGTGCGAGTATTTTCGCGCCGTGCGCAAGTCGCTCGGTCCCAAAGGCATTTTTGTTGCGGATCACTTCGGTGGCCCTGCCAATCTCAATCCCCAGGTCGAAGCTCGCCAGTGCCAGGCGCGCGACGGACGAAAGTTTCGCTACTACTGGGAACAGGCCACCTTCAATCCGATCACGAGCGAAGCCAAGTTTCACATTCATTTTTCTACGCCAGACCGCGTACGCATCGATCGCGCCTTCACCTATGATTGGCGAATGTGGTCGATTCCCGAAATCACCGAGATCATGTTAGAGGCGGGTTTTAAAGAGACCAAAGTCTATTGGGAATTCGGTGGTGAGTTTCGCCCTACTACCAAGGGTGAAGACGATTGCGATGTTTGGATTTGCTATATCGTTGGTCTTGTTTAAGGACTGCGCGTCTTAATCAAATGCAGAATGCCTTGGCAGGCGCTCATGCGAGCCTCGGTTCCTTGTACAATCTCACGAACTGCTGGGGACTGATCATTCACGCGACTTTGTAATTTGAAGACGACCTCGTTGATGAGCGGGTTTGCGCGCCACTGCGCAAAGGCTTCATGAGCGAGCAAGTCGAGGGCGATTTCCGTGTCGAGCATGATCGCGTAATAGAGAGCGTGGCGCATGGACTCGGAGTGGCGAAGTTCCGTGGCTTCGGGGCTGAGCAAGAGCCGCGTGTACTCGTTGGCCGGGGTCTGGTGATCTGCTTCGAAGCTTGCCTGATTCAGATAAGTCAAAAAGATTTCGCGAGCTCTCGGTGAAGCGAAATAAGCTTCAAGGGATTTGTTCTGGGCGACGCCAACCATGGCCGCTTCAAAGCGTTGTTTGTCGTGATCCTTGGAAAAGTCGAGCATGTCGCTCGCTTTGAGGTGAAGCGTGTCGAGAGGGTCCCTATAAGGGGACACTTTGGAGAGTCGGCGCATGCGCGGCATTCGCTTGCGGGCCGCGTTGGGGGATTCGTCGTCTAGGAGCGATGCAAGGGGTTTGCGGTAGAGGGAATCGATAAATTGCTCGCGATGCTTCAAGGCGGGATCCGTTAAAAAGGCTTCGCAACACTTGAAGAAAAAATCCCAGGTCTGGAAGGCTTCGGCCCGGTTGTCCTTAGACGTCGGGCTGTAGTGCTCCATGGAGCGAGCGACAAGTGAGAGAATCTGTGCGCTGAGCCCCTGAGCGGCGGCCTCTGCGAAGAACGCGGATCGAAGATCCGGATCTGTGAAGTACTGACTCCATATGCCGCCTTGCCGACCGATTTGTCCACTATTGCCGGGCAATACGAAAGTGCGAAAGGTCGTGACGTTGGCCTCGGCCATCTCGAAGGCCGTTTCTGTGAGATTGATCTCCGGTTTGGCCATGGCCGCGTTGGTCCCCCAAAGGAGGGTTAGGATGAGGAGGGGGCGCTGTCGCATGCGGCGCGCAAAATGCCATAAAACGGGGGTCCTTGTCCCGCAAAATCGTTACAAAGTATGCAAAGATATCTCAACAGAATCAATTTACAGTTCAATTTCAAGGCCTTGGTAGGCCATGTGCACTTTGAGGCCCGAGCCGCTGTGGGCCTCTTCGAGGTGTTGCTGAGCCCGGCGGATCTGAATGTCGAGCTGCTTGTCACTGTACTCTGGGTTTAGATGGCAGAGGTAGAGCGCTTTGACGCTGTTGGTGACGGCGTAGTCCACAACGTCTTGAAAGTGTGAATGTCCGAAGCCGGGTTTGAAGTCTTCAGGAAAGTACTGCGCATCCATCATCAGCACGTCAGCACTGTTCACGTCGGGATTCACGGAGCCTGCTTCGTGCGTGTTGATCTCGATGTCACTTGCAAAGACAAAAGATTTGCCCTGGGATTCGATGCGGTAACGGTACGAGGCTCCCGGATGGTTCTGCCGGGTGGCGGTCACTTGAAAGTCTTCGACTTCGAAGGGCTGATCTTCTTTCACCGTGTGCACGATGATTTGCGGCTCAACGGTTTTGTACTTAACAGGAAAGAAACGTTCGTCGAAGAGCGCTTCGAAACGCTTACCGAGATCTTTGATCGGGCTATAAAAATGAAATTCGTTACCGGGTACGAAAAGCGGTGTGAAGGTAGGCAGCGCGATGACGTGATCCCAATGTGTGTGAGTGATTAGAAAGTTCGCCCGGCCCATGCCGCGCATGTATTCGGCCTGAAAGAGGTACGAGCGAGGGTTCTTGACCGCTTCTCCAAGGCCAGTGCCGGCATCGATCATGAGGGGAATTTTGTCGTGCGCCCCACTCTGGATTTCGATGCAGGTGGTGTGGCCACCGTAGGTTTTCCAATTGGAAAAGGACTTTTGTGCCATGGCGGCCTGAGCAGCCTCCCAGGATTCGAATTTGTTTTGCGCAAAGAAGTTCCAAGCCCATCGGAGAATTTCTTGGATGCGACCGCTGTCCCCGCTGGTGGGATAAGAGCCGCGCGCGCCGTGCACAATGAGCCTCATCTCTTTAAGATTAGAGGCTAGGCGGAGACTTCGCTACCCACTAAGTGCGCAAAGAAAATGACGGGGTTCGCAGGGTTAGTTGTTTGCCCTGGGCAGAGATTTTGACCTTGGTGCCCATCAGGATGGGTAGGTTCGGGCGGTCGTGTCCGGCGCGAAGGCCCACGGCGAGGGGAATGTCGTATTCCTGTGCCCAGGCCTCGACAATTTTTTGTCCGTTTTCGCAATTGGTGAGGTGTCCGAGCACGACACCCGCACAGGTCTCGAAAAAGCTCGAGTGCACGAGGGTCTGCAGAGCGCGGTCGAGGCGACGGCCGACTTCGTCGATCTCTTCGATGAAGAGCACAAAGGGCTCGCGGCTCACAGGTTCCCAGGGCGTGCCGATCATGGAGACAAGTGATACGAGGTTTCCACCCAAGAGATGAGGCGAGGATTTTGCGCGCCACTTGCCGTGGAGGACCTTTAACTTATGAGTGCAAAGCGTTTCGCTGAGCGATTGACCCGCCAGGAGCGCTTTCCAGTAGGGTTTTTCTTTGGCTCCGGGGGACCAGAACGAAGGCGAGGTGAGCATGGGTGAGTGCACCCACGCGGCGCCCAGGCGCGAGAACAAATAATGTTGGAGGATAGTAGTGTCTGAGAATCCCCAAAGCTTTTTGTCTTTTTGCGTCTTGAGTTTGACCTGATCGAGCAGCGGCAAGAGGCGCAGGTTGCCGTAACCCCCGCGAACGCAAAGGATATCTCGGGCGTGCGCATCGTTCCACACGCCTTCGAAAGCGTGGACCTTGTCCTGGTCGGGGCCCGCGAGGAAGGGGCGTGCTTTGGATTCGGGCCGGAAAAGGTTCACGGCCGAATCCGCCAGGATGGCGTGGTCGATCTTAGCGCGATCGAGTTTGGCCAGACCTTTGTGAAAAAGGTCTGGCTGCGGAACGGGTGAAGAGCCTAGCCAAAGTGCGAGCATCGATAAACCGCGCGATTAGAAGCGGTAACTGGTACCCGCGGTGAGGGCGTAATAGCCGCGCGCGAGGCCGAACTGAACTTCGGTGATGAAGGACCAAGGACCGGTCGACATGGGTTCCCAGATCGTACCGACGTTGAGGTGCACAGGCACGAAGGTGTCTCCGTCGCCGAAAACAAAATCCAGTTCGAGTGATCCGTAGGGGGTCACTTCGCCGAAGGAGGCTTGAAGTTTTTTAGAGACCACCATGCCCGCACCGAGGTTGATGGCGGTCTCGACGTTGTGCAAGAGGTGGAAGCCGGCCGTGAAGCTCATGCCCACTTGGCCATCCATGTCGGGAAGCAGATTGTATTTGCCGATGGCACCCAGTTGCCAATCGGTTTTGCCGGCGCCGATCACCGTGGTGAGATCGAAGTACTGATCCACGAGACCCGTTTTGAAGCGGGGCGTGATATTGAGACCGCCACCTTTGTTGAGAATGACGTCCGCGAGGAGTCGGCCGGAGTATTCGCCAACATTGATCACGGGGGCGGCGTCGCCAAAAGAGTGGGCAAAGCCGGCGTTCGCCTGGGGGGCGAAGCTGAGGGAGAGGCCGAGGATGGATGCACCAAGCGCAAGTTGAATCTTTCTCATGGGCCCTGAATGTATCATGCTTTTGACACATACGAAATATGCTCACACGGGTCCAACTTCTTGCGTTAAGATAAAAGCATGTCCTTAGAGAAGCACTTCGAGCTCGTGCTCCCAGCAGCCCTCAAAAAGCTAGATCCGAATTTCGACGGCTATATTTTTGTCTCGGACATCGACCGAACATATCTCGACACGCAGATCGATTCGCTGGGTGGCCTCTTGCGCGCCGCCTTTGAAACTCCCGAACGCAAAACGAACATTCCCGGTTTTTCGATCGTTCTTCGCGCCGTGCGTCGCGGTCCTTTTGAAGTGGCCCAGGCCAACCCTCTCTATTTTTTGAGCGCCTCGCCGCCGCAAATCTCGGCCAAGATTTTTGCCAAGATGAAGCTCGACGGGGTCGAGCACGACGGGGTGATCTTCAAGAACCAACTCAAGCACATCCAGAGCGGCAACTTTAACAAATTGCGCGAGCAGCTTTCGTACAAGCTCGCGGGGCTCTTGCAGCTGTGGTCGCGCTCTCCCAAAAACGCCAAACTGATCTTTTTTGGCGACGATTCGGAGAGCGATGCGGTGGTTTTTTCGCTCTTCGCGGAGATCGTGGCCGGGGGCGTGCGCGGGCGTGAGCTCTATCAACTGCTGCGCTATCTCGGAGTGGGCCGGCCCGAAGCGATACAAGTGGCCTGGGCTTCGCGCAATCTTGGTGAGGCGAGCTTTCCGGTACACGCGGCCTTTATCAATCTCGAAACGGGATCACAGCCACATTATTACGACCGGCTGGGGCCTTTTTTGTTTGCCACCGAATCTTCGCTGCAGACGGCCCTGACGCTCGCCGAGTTTGGCCTCATCCGCGCGCGCGCGGTGGTCTCGGTGGCCCGCGATTTGGTGCTCCAGCACGACGTGTCGCCTCAAGAGATGGCCGACGCCATCGAGAGCGGCGCTAGCCGCGGGCTCTACAGCACCGACACGATTGAGGCTTTTTGGCCACTCCTACAGAGCAACGGCTTCTTGCCGGCGCGCCCCTTTGTGAAAAGTCTTGAGGCGCTACAGGGTTCCATCAAAGAGGTGAAGTCGTGGCGCTTTTGGTACAAAAAGCACAGCCTCACCGAACTCAAAAAGAAATACTCCGACGAAGGCCGCTACTAAAACCGATCACTCGGTGAGTGTGAAGTCCGCGCTTTGCAGGTCGCGCGAGTTGCCGCCCACGAAGGCGCGGAAGGCTCCGGCTTCGGAGCGATACTCGAGTTTCTCGTTGTAGAATTTCAGCTCTTCCACCGTGATGGGGAAGCTGACCTCTTGGCTTTCGCCGCGCTTGATATAAACCTTCTTAAAGTTTTTGAGCATCAGCTTGGGACGCGTCGTGCTGCCCACGAGGTCGCGCAGGTAGAACTGCACGATCTCGGTGCCGTCCACGTCGCCCGCGTTGGTCACCGTCACGCTCGCCTGGAGGGTGTCTTTGGTGCCCATGGCGTTCGCGCTGAGCTTGAGCGGGCTGTACTCGAACTTCGTGTAGCTAAGACCCCAGCCGAAGGGATAGAGGGCCGTGTTGGGCGCGTCGATGTAGCGCGACGCGTACTTGTCGTGCACCGTAATCGGGCGGCCGGTGTTTTTGTCGCCGTAGTAAATGGGAATTTGACCTTCGTGGTAGGGAAAGCTCATGGTGAGTTTTCCCGAAGGGTTGTGTTCGCCAAAGAGCACATCCGCGATGGCAGTGCCGGCTTCGGTGCCCAGGTACCAGGTTTCGAGAATCGAGGTGGCGAGCTTGCTCTCTTCGGTGAGCACCAAGGGGCGTCCGTTGAAGAGCACGAGCGCGATGGGCTTGTTCAGCTTGGCGAGTTCGCGCAGGAGTTTTTGCTGGTTCGCGGGCAGGCGGATTTCGGTGCGCGATGCGGCCTCTCCGCTCATGCCGAAAGCTTCACCCAGGGCGAGCACGATAACGTCGGCCGCTTTGGCCGTGTTCACCGCTTCACTCAAAAGTCGTTCGGGGCTCTTGGCGTCGAGCTCGATGTTGCCCGAGTGACGGTTCAGGAACTCACGCATGGTGGGATCGTCGATGAGGTTTGCGCCCTTGGCGTAGAGGATTTTGGCCGGTGCGCTGCGCTCGCTAATGTACTTGGTGAGCCCTGCTTTGAGGGTGGTGACCTTTTTCCAGTCGCCCGCCGCCGACCAGCTGCCGACTTGGTCGCGTTGATTGTCGGCCATGGGGCCGATGAGCGCGATGGTTTGGTGGTGACGTAGAGGCAAGGTGGCCTTTTCGTTTTTCAGGAGCACGATCGAGTGGCGCGCCACTTCGGCGGCGTGTTCGAGGTGTTCGGGCTTCATGATTTCGTTTTTCGCGCGTTCCTCGTTGACGCCGCGGTAGGGATCCTTAAAGAGACCGAGTTTGTACTTGGCCTCGAGCACGCGACGGGCGGAGTGCTCGATGACTTCTTCGTCCACGTGGCCTTCGCGCACGAGTTCGGCGAGGTATTTGGGGTAGAGTCCGCTCTGCATGTCTACGTCCGTACCGGCGAGAATCGCTTGGCGAGCGGCATCTTTGCCATCGATGGCCGTGCCGTGTTCGATAAGTTCTGCGACGGCCGTGTAATCGGCCACAAGGAATCCATCCCATTTCCATTGCTTGCGCAGGACGTCCTCAATCAGCCATTTGTTTGAAGTGCTGGGCACGCCGTTGATTTCGTTGAAGGAGGTCATGAAGGTCGCGGCGCCTGCTTCTGCGGCGGCTTTGAAAGGGGGCAAGTAGGTTTCGAAGAGTTCCTGCACGCTCATGTTGACCACGTTGTAATCGCGTCCGCCTTTTGCGGCGCCGTAGGCGGCGAAATGTTTCACGCTCGCGAGAGCGGAATCGGGATTAGCGAGCGAAGTGCCCTGGATGCCGCGAACGCGAGCGGTGGCGACTTGAGCGCCGAGCCAGGCGTCTTCACCCGCGCCTTCGACCACGCGGCCCCAGCGAGGGTCACGCGCCACGTCTACCATGGGAGCGTAAATCCAGTTGATGCCATCTGCCGTAGCTTCGACGGCCGAAATGCGTGCGGTTTTTTCGATGAGTCCCATGTCCCACGAGCAGCTCTCACCGAGCGATACGGGGAAGATGGTCTTGTGTCCGTGGATCACGTCGTAGCCGATGATGAGGGGAATCTTGTTGCCACTATGGATCGCCAGGTCCTGCAGCTCACGGGTGAACTTGGGGGTGTAGGCGTTGAAGATGGATCCCACGCGGCCCGAGGTGATTTCGTTTTTGTAGTCGTCGCGCACGCTCGAACCCGTGACGTCCATGTCGGCGGTGTAAAGCGTCAGCTGGCCGATCTTTTCTTCGAGCGTCAACCTGCCCATGAGATCGTCGACGAAGTCTTTCATGTCGCCCGTGTCTACGAGCGGGTTCTGAGCATTTTTGGTTTCGCCACTTTGTTTGCTGCACGAGAGGGCGAAGACCGAGAGGATTAAGAGGAGTGTGAATGATGCGCGAGTTCTCTTCATCGTGGCAAATTTGTTAGCAGGCCCGCTCCGAGGCCTCAAGGCCCCGGCGGATTTTGCTGGATTCGGTCTTGCCAAGCTCGCGTTATCGTTAACGAGAGGTCAAAAAGGGATAATCCGTGTAGCCCTCGGGCCCAGCGCCGTAAAATGTCTCACGAACGGGTTCGTTGAGCGGGGAGTCTAGTGCAAAGCGTTCTACAAGATCGGGGTTGGCGATGTAGGCCACGCCAAAAGCCGCGGCATCGGCTTCACCCTTTTTGAGGAGCGTTTCGGCGCTTTGTGCGGTGAGCTTTTCGTTGGCAATGTACACGCCGCCGAAAGCTTTTTTGAGCGCGGGGCCGAGACGTGGATCGCCCTGATGTTCGCGGGCGCAGAGAAAGGCCAATCGGCGCTTGCCCAGCTCGCTCGCGACGTAGCCAAAGGTCGCCGCGAGGTCGGAGTCCCCCATGCCGTGCGAGTCACCGCGTGGCGCAAGGTGCATGCCCACGCGGCCGGCGCCCCACACCTCGATGCACGCGTCGGCAACTTCGAGCATCAGCCGCGCGCGGTTTTCGATAGAGCCGCCGTAGCGGTCGCTGCGGTGGTTGGAGGCGTCTTGCAAAAATTGATCAAGAAGGTAGCCGTTGGCACCGTGAATCTCCACGCCGTCAAAGCCCGCCGCTTTGGCGTTGGCCGCCCCCGTGCGGTAGGCGTCGACGACACCCGGAATCTCGTGCGTCTCGAGCGCGCGCGGTGTGGGAAAAGGCTGCTTGGGGCGCATGAGGTTGATGTGTCCCGGAGGCGCGATGGCACTGGGAGCCACTGGCATTTCGCCGTTCAGGTAGTGCGGATGCGAAACGCGGCCCACGTGCCAAAGTTGCAGCACGATGGTACCTCCACGCTCGTGAACAGCGTCGGTGATCTTGCGCCAGCCGCGCACGTGCGCTTCGGACCAAATTCCCGGTGTGTTGGGGTAGCCCACACCCATCGGGGTCACCGAAGTCGCCTCGGTGAGGATCATCCCCGCGCCGGAGCGCTGAACGTAGTACTCGCGCATCAACTCGTTCGGCGTGCGGCCGTCGTCGCCAGAGGCGCGGCAGCGCGTGAGCGGAGCCATGACGACACGGTTACGCAAATGGAGTTCACCAGCTTGGAGGGGATTCAGTAATAATGACATAAGATGAGCATCGTTTTATGCCCACCGCTGCATTCTACGCAAGAGCTGCGCGCGTGAGAATTGACACGCGCGCTTGGCCTAGAGGCTGAGGAAGACGGCGGCGCGCTCTAAGATCTTGTTGCATTTCTGTGCGGTGGCGCTCACAAAAGCCACGATCTTGGAC
>DATLIP010000078.1:0-3859 GCA_035539375.1 Bdellovibrionota bacterium
AAACCGAAGACACGGTGCTCGAGAGCGTTCTCGGCTCGCAAAACTTTTGGCTGCCAATGGGGCAGGGGCGTCTGCATCCCGCACTCGAAAAGCTTCTCCTTGGCCTGCGAGCGGGCGATAGCTTTGAGCATTGGCTCGACCCCAGCCTCACCTTCGGCGCGCGCAACGAAGACCTGCGTTTTCAGATTCACCAAAACAAAATCAGCCGGCTACTGCCGGATTGGAAGATCGGCATGAGCTTTGAGGCTCCTGGGCCCGACGGCAAGCCTAAGCTCTTTCGCATTCTCTCTAGCGATGGCACACGCGTAGAGGTCGACGGCAACCACCCCTTCGCGGGCGTCGACCTTCTCTTTCGAGGCCGTGTGATCGCCGTAGAATCGCTATAATTTTTCGAGAACGACTTCGTACTCTTTGCCGAGGCGCGGGGCTACCGAGTGCTCCGACATCGCCGCGTGCGTCATACGAAAAAGACCGCGGCTGAGTTCACGAATTTCCCACAGTGTCGTGGAGCAGGGGGGGCCGCCGGGAGCATGATTGACAAAGAAGATGCCCACCAGACGTCCACCGTCGCGCAAACGCGCGTGACAACATTCGAAATATTCGCGGCGACGCGCGGGATCGATGGCACAGAAAAAGATCAACTCCACCACCACGTCAAAGCGTGCCTCATCTGAGGCGGCAAAAAAATCTCTGAGTTCGTAGGTGACCGGAGAATGGGCGAAGCGTTTGCGAAACTCTCGTTGCGCCTCGGGCGCAAAATCTTCGGCCAACACGCGGTGACCGCTTTCAGCGAGCCATTGAACTTCGTAACCACGCCCGGCGCCCGGTACAAGCACGTCGAGGGCGCCAGTTAAGGTGCGTTCGGCAAGAGCGCGCAGCGAAGGTGATATTGCACCCAGATCCCACCCGTCGGTGCGATTGTCGTAGGCCGCTTGCCAGAATTGGGATTGTGAGACTTCCGCCGCGGCCGAACGAAAGGGCGCGGGTTGGATTTCACTTGTTTCACCCAGGCTCGACAAAAACTGCGCCTGTGCCTTGCGCGAGAAGGTGACTTCGATTTGTTCTGCGCCGGCGTAAAAATGCAGTCGATCCCAATCGTCAATCTGTAGCTGCGAGGGAGAAAACTCAAAACTCACACCAAAGACGTTGGCGCGGTAAAGATCTTTCGTGAGCACTTCCACCGACTGCACGATAAGGGGCGAAGAAAAGGCTTCGAGAAAAATCTCCACGCCACCCCAGGTGCTGACCACAGCCGAGGGCCCCCGTCCCGGCGGTGTGCGACGACGAAGACCTGCAAAAATCTCTTTAAGCGTCTGCGCATCGTCGACACGTAGACCATCCATCACCGGATACCCCTCTTCGTCGATGTGCAGCTTTTTCACAGCGTCTCCTTGAAGTAGCGAGCGATCAGACGGCGTACGGAGCCGTCTTCGCTAAGTGCAAGCGCCTCGCGGGCGTCGAACCAGCCCACCGAGTCGGCCTCTTCTTCTTGACGCACAAGTTGCCAAGTGCGCGCTTGTAGTAGGTAAACGCAATCAGCGTGCTCGTGAGCGTCTTCTTTGGGAGTGGAGGGAATGGGGTGCCAATCGACACCGAAGAGCTGAGCGTCCGCAGACTCCACCTCAACGCCCGTTTCCTCGAGAGTCTCACGCACGGCCACTCGCCCGAGATCGGCATCGCCGTCGGCGTGTCCGCCCGGTTGCAACCATTTTGCGAGTTTTTTATGACGCATGAGGAGCACTTTCTTGCCATCGGGCGAGATCACAAAGGCGCTGCCCGTAAAGTGCGCAGGACGCTGTGTGCGGTAAAAGGCCTGCTCACCCTTAGTATCAAGGTAGGCAAGCATGCGTGCGGCCACGTCGCGCTCCTCAGAGGAGGCACCGGGAGCACGTTGAAATTCGGACAATTGCCCTTTCAGCTTTTCCATAGCTTTGTATAATCATAGTCTGAGGTCCGATGACAAACCCCGACGACTACCGCGTAGCATCACCCTTTCGACACCGCCAGCAAGTTTGGGCCCTTTTGTGCGTGGCATGCCTACTCGCCGGCATTGGCACCGGATGGATCCTGCCACAACTGCTCGGTCCTTCGCCCGAACACCATATTTGGTTCCTATCGTCCTTTGCCGCAGCCGCAATTCTCGTGCTGGGTGCCTTTGCCATTCAGCGCACAACTACCCAAGTGCGCCGCAAACAGCGCGAAACTCTGCGCCGGGGCATCGACCTCGCCGACGTGCAAAAGTCGCTGATGCACTACGGTTATCAACCTCCCATCATTCAGACTTCGGGCCTCAAATCACAGCTGCTCAAGATCTCACGCCGCACGGAAATCCCCAACACCGCCCCGCTCGTTCTCATCGAGCACCACGACGGCGCAGACATGTTCGTACGCTGTGAGGGCATCCAAAAGGACTATCTCATGCAGGGGCGCCAAATGGTACGCGTGGACTTTGCCCCGGGTGATATCAACCGTCAGATCACCTTTTTGCCGATGGAAGAAAGTGGCTCAAGCACCGGCTACATTCTTGTTCATTTTATCGCGAACGAGTAAATTAAAGGAACCCTATGGTAAACCCCGAAGCCCGCTACCAACAGCTCGCCAAAGAGCCCTATGTCACCGGCAAGCGCGGGGCCAATCCCGAGAACCGCTTCTGGGCCAAAGCCATCGACGTGGTGCTGATCTACGGATTCACCATGTCGCTCTCGTTTTTTCTGATCTGGATGCCGTTTTTCTTTGCGGTGCTAGGGTGGGGAATGATCGATTCCATCGGCCGCGGTCAATCGCCCGGCAAATGGCTACTGGGCCTGCACACCATCGAAGTGCGCAAGGGACACAAAGTTGGCCTCTACCACGGACTCATTCGCAACCTGCCCTTTTTGCAAGTGAACTGCGGGTTGCTGCTCGGTGGACTTTGGGGATTCCTTTTTGTCAGCACGGGCATCCTTTGGCTTGCCCTCGAGGGTTACTTTACGTTTCAGGTCTCCACTGGCATCCGAGTGGGCGACGTGCTGGGTTACACCCGGGTCTTTGATTACAAAGATGCGCACACGCAGTTCATCGAGCAGTTTTTGCTCGATGATGCTTCGCACAACTAGCCCCCTTCACATCAATTTTCTTCTTTAGACCCTCGAATCCCTTGGTGATTGCGTTTAATCTTGAATCCTTAGGTAATGTTCGTATCGAAATCGTAAGGAGTAATCATTATCATGATCAAACAATTTAAAGTGGCTTCGATCTCGGCCCTCGTTCTCTTGAGCGCCGTAGCTTGCCAAAAGACGGCCAAGAACGAAGGCGTCGTACAACCCCTGCCCGACGAAACCGTCGTGGTGGAGTTCAAAGGTGGCAAAGTCACCGCGAAAGACCTCAAAGCTCAAGTCGAACCGCAACTGAAGTCGCTCAACGAAGAGGCGATGGAAGTTTACAAGCGCACCGCACAGAACGTCGCGGTACAAAAAATCCTCGAAGCCGAAGCCAAAAAAGTTGGCGTCGCCACTCCGCAGGAACTCATCGAAAAGCAAGTTGCTGCCGCTCCGGCCGTCACCGACGAGCAAGTGGACGCGTTCTACAAAGAGAACAAAGCCGAAATTGAAAAGGGTTACAAAGATCCAGTCACCGGCAAAACCCGCAAAGTTTCTAAAGAAGAGCTCCGCTCTTTCCTCACCGACCAAGGCATGCAGCAAGCTCGCCAAGATTACGTGCGTTCGCTCATCACCGCTGCCGACATGAAAGTCGCTCTCGCCGAGCCTACCGTTACGATCCCCGTGAACAAAGAATCGCCTACCGTTGGTAGCCCTAGCGCCAAAGTACAGATTCACGAGTTCTCGGACTTCCAGTGCCCCTTCTGCTCGCGCGCCAAAGA
>DATLIP010000079.1:0-8889 GCA_035539375.1 Bdellovibrionota bacterium
GCCCCGTCTTCTCCTCGTGAGAAGACGGGGCTTTGTGTTTTTTTATTTAAAAAACCCTTAGTTCAAATTGAGAGAGCCGTCTGCGTTGTATTTGATGATCGCAATGTCGCCATTTTCGTTGCCGCCATCGCCTTCGTAAATTTCACCGTAATATTCGCCCGAAAAAATCGGTCGACATCGACCCCAACACCGACCAGAGCTTCAGGACTCGTCGTCAAGACCACAAGTGCTGAGCTAGTCGCGGTGTCATCTCCGATCTGTTTGGCCCAGACGATGTCGCCGTCGGTGTCGAGTTTTACAAACATGATATCCCCATTGCCACCTTGTGTTTCCGCGAAGTCACCATCTGTCGTTCCCGCGGCGATGAGGTTGTCATCTTTGTCGATGGCAATGCTTACAAAACCATCACTTCCCGAAGCGTCGACAATGCCTGAAGATGCGGTGTCGGTCTCTTGACCAATCTGCTTGAGCCACTGAATCGTACCGGCACTGTTGAGCTTAAGTACACTTGATGAAGAGCCTAGAAAGCTCCTCAAAGCTTGAAGGCTCCCAAGATAGCGAAACGTTTGGGTACTTTTGCGATGATGATCACTTGCCTTCGGCGTAGCTCAGCACTTCGGCGCGTGCGGCCGGGTCTTTGATTTTCTCAGCGAGGCTTCGAAGATCTTTGGATCCGAGGACCTTGCGTTCGAACTTGACGTAATCGGCAATCATGCGATCCCGGGCTGCGTCCGAACGGGCAGCCTGCGCGATCTCGAGGATCTCAGCAACAGGGAACTCCGATCGGCTGGCTTTGACGTAGGCTTCCATAAGGCGATCCGCAATGCGTGGACCGGGCACCTTGTTCAGCAGGAGCACCACTGCGTGCGTGGTAAGAAGACGTTTGTTGGCGCCCATATAAGCCGAGAGCACGTCATTCCTGGCCGCATCGTCCGACGAAGCATTGGCAATCTCGAGGGCATCATCCACGGAAATGTGGCGTCCATGTTTTTTGATATGATTCACGAGAATTTCACCCCGTGCAACATTCGAGCTCGCCGCTTGCGCCTCGGCAATGAGGTCCGTCGCCTTAACGCTGGGAATTGTAGCGATGTCCTTTAGCATGAACTTGACGTGATCCTGGAGCTTGCGGCTCTCCAATTCGGGTAGCATCGCCGATAAGAGTTTCATCGCATCCGCGGCGTTGGTGGTGGTGGCATAATCGTAAAGCACCCCGTCGAATTCGTCGGCATCGAGTTTCAGCAGTCGCACCCAGTCTTTTGGGTTTTGCTCGCCGCCTTGGGGCGTTCCAAACCCAAGGTGTTCCCTGTTTTTTTGAAGCATCTCGCCGAAGAGCGGATGCTCCGTCATCAATTGATCGAGATCTTTCACTGCCACAACCCGCAGCGGTTTTTCCTCGATGATTTTCGCCTGGGCGGCGGGCGGGAATTCTTTAGCGAGGTTCAAATATTCAGCCCAATCGGCCGCGTTGACGGCGTCCCTCGTTACAAACTCGTAGAGCAAAGCTTTGTGACGCTCGGGCGGCTCGGCGGCAACGCGGCGGAACACGTTCGCGAGCGGTTCGGGTGTCATCATCACGCCCACGCTATCGAGGCGCACGTCGGGATAAGCCTTGCGAAACTTGATCGCGCTGTCGATGCCAAAACCAAATGCGTAGCCCCGGATGAGTTCCATGCGGGCACTGTATTCCATGGGCGCGAGGCGTAGAGCCAATTCGAGCGGATCGAGGGCGCGCAAATGCGTCGCGATTTTCGGCTTTAAAAGCTGCACCAAGGCAAGGTGATCCTTTTCCGGAAAGGACTTGATGAGTTCAAAAAACTCCGCGTGCGTAATGGCAGGTATTTTATTGAAAGAGCGCTTCAGTTCCTTCATGCGCTTGTCGACGGGGACTTTGGCGAGTTCGGCCGCGTACACATCGGGATCTTCGAAGGTGATCTTGGGGTTACGCTTGAGGTGCAAAAACTTGAGCGTTTTAGCAAGCCACCCCTCCTGCATGGTGATGTACTCTTCGAGTTTTTTTTCGTCGACGTCCCGGCGTACCTCCTCGCTGAGATCGTGCTCGTTCGCAAATCTTTGCTTTTGGAGGCGCTTGACGAGGGCCGATTGCTCGATGGCCTGATCGACAAGTCGAGTTTCGACCTGGTTCAGGGCGGCGTACGTTTTGCGGCCCATGGCGAGTTCGTTAAAGAGCTTTTCAAGCTCGGCCTCTTTTTTGTGCTCGCGGTTATGTAGCAAAAATTCCGCGACCGCGAGTTGCGCCTGAACGTTTTGGTAATTTTCGAAATCCCCGGTACTGAGGCGCCCGTAGAGGGAGATGCACTTCAAGTTGCGCAGATGCCCGGCCTTCACGCTTTTGCCCGCGCTAGGCACCTCGTCCTCAAGCCGCAGAGCTTTGGCTTCGTCGCCGGAGACGACTCCGGAATCCGCGACACCGGAAACCACCGAGGGAACTTCTATTTGGGCACGGGCTAGCGCGGAGCTCAAAAACAGCAGGGTGGAGGTGAGCCGAATCACGCGCATCTTGACCTTAGAATACGGGCGGAACCCCCAAAGGGGGAATCAACAATTTGACCATAAATGTGCTATGACCAAGCTCTAGACTCATGGCAGACCTCTTCACCGGCTTATCCCAGTCTTTTCAGAGCAACCGACTGGGTCACGGCCTGATTTTGTCGCACCGTCCCAATGACGGGCCCCGCTTCGCCGTGGGTCTGCGCGCCTGGATCCAAGAAGTCATGTGCCCCACGCCCGGCCCCTCTGGCAAGGCCTGCCGCAGCTGCGCCTCGTGCCAAGCCCTCTCGCCGAACGCCATTTTAGAGGAAATCGCCCATCCCGACTTTCTCTACCTCGAGCCGGCCAATGAAACGGGCTACAGCGTGGAGCAGATTCGCGAGATGAGCACCGCCTTTGCCCTTTCGCTCGCCATGGCCAAGCGCCGGGTGGTGTGGATCAGCCAGGCCCACAAACTCTCCGCGGGCGGCGGCGCGCCGGCCAATGCGCTGTTAAAGCTTCTCGAAGAACCGCGCCCCAATTCACTGCTCGTGCTGAGCTCCTCCATGCCCGAGGCGCTGCTGCCTACCATCCGCTCGCGCTGCCAGCACTTCCGCTACCGCGACCCCGCACGCGCCCTCGGCCGCGACCGCGCCCCCGAAATCCCGACTGGCTGGGAGCCGCTCCTTGAGTGGATCCAGGGTGGGGCCACGCCCGGACGCAAGTGGATCTCGCCTGCCGACGACGATGGTTTTTGGAAAGATCGCCAGGGTGCGGTGCTCGAAATGCAGTCCGTGCGCGAGACCCTCTGGCTGCTCAGCAAAGAATATTGGTCCAAATGGGATCGCCACGCCGCTTTGCGCGTTTGGGACTTGTTTGAACACCTTGAGTTGTTATTAAATGAAATCAAACGTTACGCGCAACCCCAGCTCGGCTGGCTGAACTTTAAAATGCGCGCCTCGGAGGCTCAGTTGTGGAAAGTGTAGAAATTGTACGGGTCAAGTTTCGTTGGCCCGGTAAAATCATTGAGTTCAGAAACCCCGATCGCTTGGTGTTAAAGCGCGGCGACAAAGTTGTCGTGGAGACCTTTCGCGGTGGCACCATGGTGGGCGAAGTGAGCGTGGCTCCGCGCCTGCGCGTGAAACGCATGGACGACGACCAACTCACAGTGGTTCTGCGCAACGCGAGCGATCAGGACATCCGCACCGATCGCATCACCGACGAGTTTCGCTTGGATGTGAAAAACTTCTTCCGCCAGCGCCTACAGGCCCAGCAAATGCCGGGCGTGAAGCTCATCGACATCGAGCGCGCCGACGGCGGCCAAAAGCTGATCATTTACTACAGCTGCGAGCAAAAGCGCTTTGACCCGCGCGTGCTCTCCAAAGAGCTCGGCCAGCGTTTCGGCATGCGCATCGACATGCGCACCGTGGGCGTGCGCGACGCGGCCCGCTTAGCGGGCGGTATCGGCAAGTGCGGCCTCTCAACCTGCTGCTCGACCTGGCTTCCAGATTTCCAAGCCGTGAGCATCCGCATGGCCAAAGACCAAGGCCTTTCGCTCGATCCGGATTCGATCAACGGCCAGTGCGGACGCCTGCTCTGCTGCCTGGGTTACGAAAACGAAAACTACAAAGCGCTTGTTAAAGACCTGCCTAAAGTCGGCAAGATGGTGGTCACCCCAGCCGGCGAAGGTCGCGTGACAAAACTCGACGTTCTGCAGGGCACGGTGAGCGTGCGCATGGAAGACGGCTCTTACGAAATGTTCAAAGGCACCGACGTGCAGCGCAAGTTCCCCGCACAAGGGGAACGCGGCGGCCGCGGTGATGACGACGACGGCGACGACACGGGCGCTCCGAGTGAACGACCCCGCGGCGGCGATCGCGCCCCTCGCGGCGAAGGCCGTGGCGGCAATCGCGGCGAACGCAAAACCCAAGGTGGCGGTGCGGATCGCGCCCCTCGCGACAACCGAGGCCCCCGCAGCGGCGGCGCTCCGGGTGGCGGCGAAGGTCGTGCCCCGCGCGAAAAGCGCGAGGGCCGTGAGGGTGCACGCGGAGGCGAGAACCGCGAACCCAGCTCTCCGCAAAACAAACCCAGCGGCGAAACCCCCAACTAAGGGGCGCACCGCGTGAAACTCTTCGACACTCACTGCCACCTCAGCGGCAACAAGCTGCGCGACAAGGGAAGCGAGCTGCTCGCCAATGCGAGCCGCGGCGCTGTGGGTGGCGTCTGTCTCATCGCCTCTACCGAAGAAGACCTCGCGCCCACGGCCGAATGTGCCGCGCGCTGGAGAGCCGAATACCCCCAGCTTCAAATCGCCTTCACAGCGGGCATCCATCCGCACGAGGCAGACACCTACAATGACGAGTACTGGCGTGCAGTGGAAGAGCACGCGCTCCACGCAAACGCGATCGGCGAAACGGGCCTCGACTTTTATTACGACTTTTCGGATCGGCCGCAGCAAGAGATGGTCTTCGGCAAGCACATTGATTTGGCGATCCGCACGCAAAAACCTCTGGTGATCCACTGCCGCAATTCCGCTGAAGAGATCCTCTCGCAGCTCGAAGCCTCAAAGATCCACGAGCGCTCGCCGCGTCCTGGCATCCTGCATTGCTTTACCGAAGCGCAAGCCACCGCTGAGCGATGTCTCGACCTGGGACTCATGATCTCGCTCTCGGGAATTTTGACTTTCAAAAACGCCGAATCGCTGCGCCAAACGGCCGCGACGATTCCTCTCGAGCGACTGCTCATCGAAACCGACTCACCATATCTCGCACCGATTCCGTACCGCGGCAAAGACAACGAGCCCGCTTTTGTAGAGAAAACTTTCGAAGCGCTAGCGTCAATTCGCCCAGAAACGAAAGAAGTTTTAGGGGATGCTCTCTGGAATAATTCGTGTAGGATCTTCCAGATCGCACCATGATATTTCGTTCAAGCACCTTTGATTGCGCCGTAGATCTCGGCACCTCGAAACTCGTTGTCACCGAAAGTTCCGGTGCGCGATTTGAAATGCCCTCATTTGTGGCTGTGAGCCGCGAATTCGGCCGCGGCTCTAGAATTCTCGCCGTCGGATCCGCCGCTAAAGAATACCACGGCCGCACCAACGACAGCGTCGACGTCGTGCGTCCCATCGCCCGCGGCGTGGTCGCCAATCAAGTGCTCAGCGCCGAACTTGTACACCACGCGCTGGTGAAGGTCGGTCTCGTTTCCAAAAAACAAGCTTTCTTTGCACGCGGTCCCCGCGTGCTCGTTTCGCATCCCATCGAACTGAGTCCCGTAGAGCAAAAAGCTTTTGCGCGCTCGTGCTTAGATGCGGGCGCCTCCAAGGTCTCGCTCGTTGCCGAGCCGCTCGCGGCCGGTGCGGCGGTTTTTGAAGACCACTGGTCGAGCTCAAGCAAAATGATCGTCGACTTCGGCGCGGGCGTCATCGAAGCGGTGGCCTTTTCAGGGCGCGGCATCCTCGCGCACTCTTCGATGCGCTGGGGTTCGGACGATATCGACTCGGACATCGAAAAATACCTCCAGCAAATGCACCACCTGATCATCGGCCCCCTCACTGCCGAAGACATCAAACAGCGCGCCTGCCGCATCGTCTTCACAGGCGAGCCCACGATCGACGTGCGCGGCTTTGACCTGATCACTCGCAAACCCAAACGCGTCGCGATCACCTGCCGCGAAATTCGCCAGCTCATGAAGCCGCGCACCGACATGCTCGTGCAGGGCATCGTGCGCGCCTTTGAACGCATTCCCGAAAGCGCCTTCGAGGAGATCGCCCGACGTGGTCTTGTGATCACGGGTGGGGGCGCTTGGCTGAAGGGCTTCCTCGATGGTCTCGAGACCCGCCTCAACGTGCCCGTGCACTACGACTCCGACCCTTCGCACAGCGTGTGCCGCGGCGAATTTGTGATGATGAGCCAGCCCCGCGCGCGAGTCTTGTCGCTCGTAGATTCGGTGGGGTGAACGCGTGAAACGAAGGACCCTAAGTCTTTTGGCAGCGCTCCTAGTTTCCGGCACGGCCGGCGCTTACGCGCAGAAAAAATCGCACAACAAAGGTTCCGCTGCACAAAGTCCCGAAGCTACCCAGCAAGCCTCCGATCTCTTTCGCCGCCTCTGTCGCGGTGAAGCTTTGGTAAACCTGCGCACCTTGAGCGAAACGCTCTCGCCAGCCGCCCAAAAGCAAAGCGACGAAGCGCCCAAAGACGGGCCGCTTCATACATCCACCTATGCCCCGCTACACGAAATCGCCGCGGCCCAGCCCTCCCTGGCAACGCCCAGCGAAGAACTTCGCACCAAGGGCGCGCTGCATTTTAGTGCCTTTCCGGCGAAGACTTATCCCTTTGTAAGTTTTGTTCGCGGCGCCGACGACGTGCCCGTTCAATTGTCTTTCAAAGACAAAAATCACGTGCAGATCACTTACCTCAGTCGCACGGGAGCGAAACCTAGCTGCCAAGTGACCTTCTATGCCAATTCGGAAAACTTTTCGGGCGCCGGCTACCGCCGCGTCGACGACGCCTGGGTCCAGGTCTTCGAGGCGCTCTCCAAAGACATCGCCCCGACGAGTTCAGACGACAACGCGCCGGCGACATGCACGTGCACGGTTTACTCAGAGACCCTTACGACGGTAAGCAACTCCGCTTCCGTCGCTTGCCCGTCTCCAAAAGACAAATGTGAACCCCGCATCCTCTACACCGACACGAGCCGCGCCTCGGCCGATCTCTGGGCCAAATGCGGTAGCGCCAAGTCAAAGCCTACCGGCATTACGGGAGTTTTAGACAACCTCCGCTACGATTGTCACAAGTGACGATGGTCCTGAAACTTATTCGAGATATTCCATCAGAGCGGCTAGCTCGCTCGCCATAATCCTCTGGTAACGAGGGAGCAAAATGGCCTCGGGAGCCCCGAACTCAATCTCGAGCTCGCGCCCGATGGTGAGGGGGTCGCGCAAGAATGCGATTTGGGCGGGCGTCTTGCCTTCGCGGCGCGCCCCATCGAGTTCCACGCGCCGGCTCTTCGCAATTCCCCATATCGCTTGAGTGAGAAACGCATTGACCTGCACGGAGTCTTTGTTGCGCATGGGCTGGCCGGATTTTTGCTCTCGCAACACCCATTCGTACGCCGCCTTGATTTCAGGATAAAATTCCTGAGCCGGGCGATGTTGGGCTCCGAGAACTTGCAGCTGCCGCTGCACGGCGTTCTTTTCGGTACTATAGATTTTCTGCGGAGAGGAATGCGTATAGTGCGAAGCGCGCAGTCCTGCCTCGCGCTCGGAAATCCCCTGCGCCATGAACTCAAGCTTCTTTTCTTTCCAATCCAAATAATGTTGGTACTCGTGCTCAATGAAGTCGCGCGGAGCATTGTCATCAAAACTGAGTCGAGGCGTGCCCGTCTCTGGATCAAAGGCAAAATATGAGAGTCCACTGACGTCGGTGGGCTTGAACCAGCCCTTCGTTGACCACTTCCGCACTTCGCCCCCCGAAGCCTGAACATCGCGAATGATTTTGTTCAGCCATTCTTCCTGCCCATCCGGCCGCACGCGGTGCGATTCGTAATGCACGTAAGTGAGACCAAAGCGAGAAGGGTGCTCCTCGACGAGCGGCGAGTCCGCAGGTCTCAGGGGTTCGAGGGAGTTGGTGCGAAAATGTGTGCGGCTGATGAGCCCCATATTCGCGAGCAAAGAATTGCAGCGAAAGGCAATGCCGAGGTTGGTGCGCGCACGCGCGGCGGGCGAGCCCACCACCAATAAAACCAAAATAGTGACCCGAAGGGCATTGCGAATCTTCATTCGATATTCCTGCATTCGGCCACAAAGGGTGACCGAACTAGCGATAGCTTTGCTTCACAAATTCGGTCATGAAATAACGCACGAGGTCCTTGGCTTCAATCTTTTCTCCGCGGTAGATCCACACGAGTTGATCGAGGCTTCCCCACTGCGCCTCGATCTCCATTTGAGGAGAGTGCGCAGGGGCGTGCACCTGGCCCATGTACTGGTTAAAGGCGAAGTGGATGCGCCCGGCCTGGGCGGCGGAGATGATGAGCTTCACCCCGTTGCGGAAGAGCATGAAATCCGCTTCGGTTTTAGAAACCCGGTAGAGCTGAATCGACGAGGCGGCCGAGCGGCGGGCTTCGTTGAAGAGCTCGAGCTCGCGGCGGAACTGCGCCTGCAGAAGCTTGGCGTATTCGATGGTGCTGAGCTTTAAGAGCTCTTGCTTGCGGTAGGTGTTGGAGAAATCCACGACGCCTTCGCGCTCCATGCGGCGCTCTTCGAGAGCGAGCGATACGGAGAAGGAATCTTCTTCGGCGGCCGAACGAGCGGCCGAGTAGGCCACCACGGGCTCTTCGCCGCCAGCGCTTTTGCTGGGGTTCAGGGGCCCGCGCGCTTCGCCCTGAGTGGGGCGGGTCGAGGGG
>DATLIP010000080.1:0-5315 GCA_035539375.1 Bdellovibrionota bacterium
GCATCAGCGGGTGAGATTCGGGCAAGAGGCCCGTCATTTGCTCGCCGTCGATTTCGAGCACGCGGCCCCAGAAGGGCCACGGATAGGTGATGTATTTCATCTTGGCGTCGAAGGTCATCGAAACTTCCACGCGATTGCCCCGGTCTTCGAGCACCACGTCGTAGCCCTGCAATTCACCGTCCACGTGCCGCAGGGGTGTGCTAAGCGCCGAGAGCACTTGGTTGCGGTACGGCGCGAATTTGGGAATTTCGGGCACGTAAGCCGGCATCCAAGTTTTGAAGAGATATTTGCCGTACACGTTGTACGCGAGCGGGATGCGAATCTCGAGGTAGTTTTGCAGCGTCGCTTCGTCGTTGAACGACGCTTCGACACCGATCACGAGCTCGGGGTCTCCGTACGAGCCACGAGACTCCTCATCCACGCTCCAAGATTTGGGCGTGAGCGAGAGGTAGTGCAGCTTGCCGCTCGCGGCATAGCTCGAAGCGATGAGTTCACGCACGTCGAATTCGTGGTAACCATCGCTCACGATGAAGTGCGTGCCGTAACCCGAATCCTCGCGGCTGAGGCGCGACCAGGCTCCGATGTCGCGGCGGTTGCGGGGATCGACATGAAAGTGCGCTGGGCGTGAAGTCACTTCAAAAGTCACCATAGAAGCCGTGGGCAAAAAGCCAAGACTTTCGTCTAAAGCGTGACGCTCAAACTTTGCGGCGCGTACGATCTTCTCGGCGATGGCGTCGAGCGTACGGGCCTCGTCGTCTTTGATGCCCGCGTGGTGGCCGTATTCGTGAATCAAAATGCCGAGCGCTTGATCGAGCGTGTAACCCATGATGGCTTCGGTGTTGACGTAAACCGGATCGCCTACGTCGTCGCCCGTGGCCGCCACCCGGTGGGCATCGAGACCGCCAAAGGCTTCGGGGTGCTGGGAGAAAGGGACAAACACGAGCTCCTTGCCCTCGCTCTCGAGGTTGCGGTGGATCTCGATCACCGCGTCGCGCTCGCCGGGGCTCAGCGCCAGGTTCCACACCGCATCGTCGAGCACCACCCCCGCGAGTTCTCGCGCGCGCTCAAAATTTAGCTCCGCCGAGGAGCGGTACGAAGCGACCGCGAGCAGCCGGTGGCAATCGCGCACGGCCGCGTGCGCATGCGCGCAGCTCAGCATCAACGCGAAAGCCATGAGGCGACGGAAGGGCATGATCGTTGGCTCTAGCCATTTGCGCAGGGCGCACAAAGTAAAATCGCCCGCGCGCCCCGCGAGGCCAGGCTAAGGATTTGATTTGTTTGAGCTTATAACGTGGCCGCGGTCTCTAAATTGACCACCCTTCGGCTCGGGGATATATTCTCCCCGTATATGGGCGGAGTTCAATTATATCTCGTACATGTTGGTTATTATGATGCCGGTTTGGGTCAGGGCATTTTCGAATCGCACGCCGATTTGATTGTGGCCGCAAGCAGCTTCGAAGAAGCGCGCACCAAAGCCAAGGCCAAAGGGCTCGAGTTCGGCCAGAAAGTGCACATCGACGGCATGCTGCGCATCGACGCCGTCGAAGGCCTCAAGGTTTCGCTCGAATTCGACGCGAATCTCGACGGCAGCACGGTGCTCACCTCGAACAAAGAGCGTGAGCTGGCACCCAAGCCTGCGCTCACACTTTGATCTTCGTTTAGAGATTTTCGCTTAGGAACACACATCATGAAAAAACACCCTTCGCACGTCCAAAAAACCCTTCTCTTTGTCGCCGTCCTCACCTTGGGCTTCGGCACTCAACTTTACGCCAACACCACCGGAGACTCCATGAGCCCAGCGCCCGTCGCCAATATCATTCCTCACGAAACCAAGCTTCACGGAAAAACCCTCGTCGACAATTACTTTTGGCTGCGCGAAAAAGAAAACCCCGCGGTCACCAAGTACCTCAAAGCCGAAAACGCCCACACCAACGCTTGGCTCAAGCAGCACAAAAAACTCGAAGACAAACTCTTCAAAGAAATCGTCTCCCGCATTCGCGAAGACGACGAAAGCCCGCACTACCGCAATGGCGGTTACATGTACGGCGTCAAAATCAAAAAAGGTCAGCAGTACGTCACGCGCTTTCGCTACCCCGTAGGCCAGCCCAAAAAGAAAAAGGTCTACCTAGACGAAAACGTCGAAGCCAAAGGTTTGAAATTCTACACCCTGGGCGGCGCCCACGTGAGTCCCGACGATTCTAAACTCGCTTACACTGTCGATACGGTTGGTTTTCGCCAATACAAACTCTACGTCCGCGATTTGAACACAGGCAAAGACACCAAAGTTCTCGCCGAAAAGGTGGGCTCCTTTGCCTGGGCGGCCGACAGCAAAACCCTGCTCTACACCGTCGAAGATGCCGCCAAACGACATTACAAAGTTTTTAAATACGTTCTGGGCACTAACCCGAAAAGTGCCGAAGCGATTTTCGAAGAACCCAACGAACGTTTCAGCGTTTACGTTTACGGCTCTCTCGACGAAAAGACGATGTACATCAGCGCCAGCTCACACACCAGCACAGAGATTCGCTACGCCCCCATGGATCTCCACTCAGAGTTCCGTGTGATCCTGCCCCGCAAAGACGACGTCGAATACGACGTGAGCCTGCGCGGCGATGAGTTCTTTGTGATGACCAACGACAAGAGCCCGAGCTTCCGCCTCGCCACCCTTCCCGTCACAAAATTCGGCAAGTGGAAGGACCTGAAGACCTTCCTCGAACCCGAGGGCGACGCTGTGTTTTCGGATTTCTCGCACTTCAAAGATCACCTCATCATCGCCGAAAAGGCCGATGGCCTCGACCAAATGATCGTGTACTCCTTTAAGGACGGCAAAAGTCGCCGTATGAATTTTCCAGAAAAGTCGTACTCCATTGGCGGCGCGCAGAACTACCAATACGACTCCCACGCCTATCGATTCACATACGAATCCATGATCAGCCCACCCAGTTTTTACGATGTGGATCTCGACACGCTCAAGCTGACGCTCGTTCAAGAAAACCCTCCGCGCGGCAAGTACCACAAGGACGATTACTTTACCGATCGCATCTTTACCAAGGCCAGCGATGGCACCAAGGTGCCCATCACGCTCGTGTACAAAAAATCAGTCTTTAAAAAGAACGAAGCTCCGGTGCTGATTGAGGGTTACGGCTCTTACGGCTATCCCAACGACCCCACCTTCAACGATGCGCTCTTGCCATTGCTCGACCGAGGTTTTGTCTTTGCCACGATTCACATTCGCGGCGGCGGTGAATACGGAAAACGTTGGCACGATGCCGGCAAACTCAAAAACAAGATGAACACCTTCACGGACTTCATCGAAGGCACCAAAACCCTCATTCGTGAAGGTTACGCGGGCAAAGACAAGGTCTTCATCGAAGGCGGCAGCGCTGGCGGCCTGCTCATGGGTGCTGTGACGAATCTCGAGCCGTCACTCTTTCGCGGCGTCTTGAGTCACGTGCCCTTTGTCGACATCATCAACTCCATGCTCGACGAAACCATGCCGCTCACGGTGGGTGAGTTCGAAGAGTGGGGCAATCCCAAGGTGAAAAAAGATTTTGAGTACATGGCCAAGTATTCGCCCTACGACAATCTCAAGACCGGCGCTTATCCCGCCATCTGGATCCGCACCGGACTCCACGACTCGCAGGTGATGTACTGGGAACCGGCCAAGTACGTGGCCAAGCTGCGCACCCTCAAAACCGACTCCACCCCTCTGTACCTGCTGACGGACATGAGCGCAGGTCACGGAGGTGCCTCGGGACGCTACGACGCCTACCGTGAGCTCGCCCAGGACTACGTCTTTATCCTCGAAACCCTCGCTGGGGATCGCGGAGCCGTGGCAAGCACCCGTAAGTAGATCGTAAAGACTTGTTTTTATAGGCCCTGGCCCTCAGCTTTGGATGAGGGCTTTTTTATTGACGCGGTGTATTATTTTCTCTAAGACGAAGTCCAGATGTTCGACTCGGGAGCCATCACTCAAGCCAATTTCGATATCAAGTTCGACTGGGGCCGCTCGGCCTTTGATTTCCACCTCAAGACGACAGACGTCTTTGTGGCCATCGATGTGTTTTCGTTTTCGTATTTCGTAGAACACGCGGACGAGGACAACGTGGCCGCCTTCTCAAAGCTCTCCAGGCTCAGCAAAATGCGTCAACCCGTGCTCTTCGGCTGCCTGCGCAACGCCAAGGCTGTCGCTGAAGAAGCCATGGCACTCGGCAAGCGCATCACCGTGATCGCCCTCGGCGACGAGATCGGCATGCTGGGCTTTCGCCCCAATTTTGAAGATCTGATGGGAGCGGGCGCCGTGATTTCTTATTTGCACGGTACCAAGAGCACCCAGGCCGAATCCGCCGAGGATTCTTTCAAATACAACTTACCCGACATGAACAACATGCTCAGTCGCTGCGCGGGGGGCAAGCTTTTGCTCTCCCACGCAACCCGAGAGGCGCTGAGTTTTGTTTCCGAACTCAACGCCGCCCTGGCCTCCCCTACCCTAACGAAACGCATCTAACTCCGAAGCATCTTTGAGTGGCGTGCCGTTGGCGCGCACACGCAGCTGACCCTTGAGCCCGCGCAGGTGTCGCAGCGTCTCCACTTTTGTTCCCGAGATGTCGATCCAGTAAAGATTCACAAGCGAAGAGACGGGTTTGAGATTCGATATGGGGTTGTTCGAAACGTCGAGCTCCTTGAGACCGTAAAAAAACTCCAACGGTTTCAGCGATCCCAAACCCCACCCCGAAAAGTTAAACCGTTTGATGCTGCCGATGCGGCGCTGAATCTCGGCCGGACGGTTGTCGTCTAGCGCGTGGTAGACGCTCTTCAGCGCGTGTTCTTCGGAGCGGCCGCGATCTGCGTGAGCGACGTAAGTTTCAAAAGTTGCGAGTTGGCAGGAGCTGAGCTGCGTGTCGAGTCGAAACTCGGTGTAGATCGCCGCGGGGGTGTCGCGCTCAAAGCGTTTGATCTCCGAGGTTCCGGTGCGCTTGCTGTACTCCGATCCGTCTTCGCTAAATTTGTTGAGGTAGAGATCCTCGAGTGTAATGCGTGCCTCACCCACTTGAGTGTACTGTTCGGGGTCGCGCACTTGAGCGATCACCACCATCTTAGGGCAATAGATGTCCCAACCGTGGGTGTTCTTGAGTTCGACCTTGATCGACTTCAAGTCTTCCCCGGCGCGAATCACGCTTTCGATATGGATGAGAGGGTTATCCGCATGCGCCGCGCCGCTAATGGCGAGCATCGCGAGGGTAATGAGTTGTTTGGCATTCAGGGGTTTCATAAAAATTCTTCCTTTTGATTTTCTATTTTTTGCAATTTAAAAT
>DATLIP010000081.1:0-27532 GCA_035539375.1 Bdellovibrionota bacterium
GTCTTTTTGTCGGCGATGAGTTTCACAAAACCAGTGGCGTCACCCGTGGTGAGCGCGCGGCCGTTGGCAGCAAAAGGACATTTGCCTTCGACGGGATCCCAACCTGCAGCCTTCGCGGATTCCATGTTGTGGCCAACGACGGCGATTTCGGGATCGACGAAGATCGCCCATGGCAGAGCGCGCACGTCCATCTTCGCTTTGGGGTTCTTGATGCATTCGATGACCACGAGGCCTTCTTTACTCGCCTTGTGTGCGAGCATGGGGCCACCGATGACGTCGCCGATGGCGTAGATGCCGGGCACGCTGGTTTCGAGGCGCGCGTTGACGCCGAGAAAGCCGCGCGCGTCGGTGGCAAGGCCCACGTTCTCAAGGCCGAGGCCTGCGGTGCGCGGACGTTTGCCCACGGTAACAAGAGCCCAGTCACAGTCGATCTCTTCTTTTTTACCATCGGGGGTTTGCACTTCAACCACGGTGCCTTTGCCTTTGGCCTTGGCAGAGAGCGCTTTGGTGTCGAAGTAAAATTTCACACCTTTTTTAACAAGACGCTTTTGCACGACGTCCACGCACTCACGGTCGGTGCCCGGAAGCAGGCCACCCGTGGCTTCGACCACGGTGACTTCGGTGCCGATCTTGGTAAAGAACGAGCCGATCTCGAGGCCGATGAATCCACCGCCCACGACGACAAGCTTTTTAGGAATCGCGGTCACGTCGAGCGCCTCTTTGCTCGAGAGCACGTGTTTGCCGTCGAACTTGAGGGTGGGAATCTCCACCGTGGAAGAACCCGTGGCGAGCACCACGTTCGTGGCGGTGATGACCTGAATCTTGCCAGCGCCGCTTTCGGTGCCGGTGTAGGAGTCCTTGGAGGAGTTGATGCTGAGGCGGAACTTGCCGCCGTCTTTGCCGGCAAAGGAGCCCATGCCTTGGAACGCGGTAACACCGTTGGCCTTGAGCAGCTGCGCGATGCCGCCGGTGAGGGTCTTAACGACTTTGCCTTTCCAGTCGACGAGGGTGCCGAGGTTCATCTTGAGGCCTTGGACTTCGATGCCCATGGTGCTGGCTTCTTCGATCTTGTGATAGAGGTGGCCGGCGGTGATGAGCGCTTTGGAGGGGATGCAACCGTAGTTGAGGCACTCGCCACCCATTTTGTGGCCCTCGATGATGGCCGTCTTGAGGCCTTCTTGAGCTCCACGAATCGCGGCAACATATCCGCCAGGGCCAGCACCGATAACGACAAGATCAAAATCCGTTTGCGACATTTCCACTAAACTCCAAATCCAAAAATTCTAAAACGTGCTTCCTGCGAGATTATTTCAAATCCAGCAGCAAACGGGCGGGGTTCTGCAGGCGCTCAATGACGGCGTTGCAGAAGTAGCCGCCCACCGCACCGTCGACCACGCGGTGGTCGAGCGAGAGCGAGAGGTGCATGGTCTTGCCGACCACGATCTGACCGTTCTTGACGATCGGTTTTTCTTGAATCTTGTACACGCCCATAATGCCCACTTCGGGGTAGTTGATGATTGGCGTCGCGAAGAGACCACCGATGTTGCCCATCGAAGTGATCGTGAAGGTGGAACCCTTGAGTTCGTCGGCGCTCGCCTTGCCGGCGCGGGTGCGCGCGGAGAGGTCGTTGATCTCGGCCGCAATTTGCAGCAGAGATTTTTGGTCGGCGTGTTTGATGACAGGCACGATGAGACCGTCGTCCGTCGCGACCGCGATGCCGATGTGGTAATACTTTTTGAGCACCAGCTCCATCTTGCCGTCTTTTTCTTCGAGGCTAGCATTCGCTTGCGGGAACTCTTTGAGCGCGCCCACGAGTGCTTTGACGATGAAGGGCAGGTAAGAGAACTTCACGCCCTCTTTGTCGGCAATCTTCTTGGCTTCTTCGCGCAGGGCGACGAGCGCCGAGCATTCGAACTCGTCGACGTACGAGAAGTGCGGAGCGGTGAACTTCGACTTGGTCATCGCCTGGGCGATCACGCGGCGCAGACCACGAATCGGTTTGCGCTCTTCGAGTTCTTGGCCAGCAACTTGAGCAAAGCTCGGAGTGAGGCCCTTGGCGGCGCCGGCTCCCGAGTTGATGTATTTCAAAAGATCTTCTTCGAGCACGCGAGCTTTGCCGCCCACGCTCTCGCCAGTGCCCGTCACGCTCGAGAGCGAAACGCCGGCGTCGCGCGCCATCTTGCGCACGATGGGAGCGGCCGGAATGTCAGAGGCCGAAAGTTCTTCGGTAGCCGATTTGTAATTGCTGGTGGCGGTAGCCGGTGCCGAGGTCGCGCCTTGCGAGGGCGCTTTGGCTTCTTCTTTGGGAGCGGCGGCTACCGGTGCGGGAGCTGCGGGTGCGGCGGCCTTAGGGGCTTCGGCTTTGGGGGCCTCCACTTTGGCGGCGCCAGCGCCTTCTTCGATCACGGCAGCCACGGCACCTACAGGAACCATGTCGCCTTCTTTGAACTTCAATTCTTTCACCACGCCGGTGAAGGGCGAGGGAACTTCGACGGTAGCTTTGTCCGTCATGACTTCCATGATGGGTTCATCGGCTTTGATGGAATCGCCAACTTTGACTTTCCACTGGATCAATTCACCTTCGTTAACACCTTCGCCAATTTCAGGAAGTTCAAAATTTGCCATTCGCGTCAATCTCCTTAAACCATTTGGTATTTAAGCACGGTTTTGCTCCGTGTCTACAGCTTATTGCTGTGAATGCCGAAAGGGTGCGTATGAAAAAAATCATTCTCGCCGGCATCACTTTCACGATCACGATGACGACTTCGCTTCCACTCTGGGCAAGTGGTTGGATCGTCAAACTCAACCGCACACAGAGCCCCCAAGGTTTTCTGCGCAGCGCGGGTCTCAAGGGCCGCGTGCTCGACAAGCGCAGTTCGTCGCGCTGGATCAAGCTCGAGGAGCCCGCAGCGGGAACCGTAGGCACGATGAGCGTCTCGGATCTGGGCTCGCTGCCCGGTGTTGAGTACATCGAGCGCGACCAAGTGATTCTGATCAGCACCGGCGGCTCGAGGCCCGCAGATCCTGTGGACCCCGTGGAAGACCCGGCTCTCGGTCAGCCTGAAGTGACTCCCAACGACGCGCAATTCTCCAAACTTTGGGGTCTGGCGAACGTGAACACGGCGGGCTCCACCCGGGCCCCGCACGCCTGGTTCCATGCCCGCAATCGCAGCCTCGCCACCGTGGTGGTGGGCGTGCTTGATACCGGCGTGAACTACAATCACGAAGATTTAAAACCCATTCTCTACACCGCCACTCTCGACGGCAAAAGCGTGCGCGGCATCGACACCGTGCGTGGGGATTTTGTGGCTGACGACGAAGGCGGCCATGGCTCGCACGTGAGCGGCACCATCGCCGGCAAGGCGAACAATGGCGTTGGCGTGGCGGGCATTGCCCCCAACGCGCGGATTTTCCCCATGAAATTCCTCGGTGGCAATGGCAAGGGCAACCTTTCGGACGCCATCGAAGCCATCGATCAGGCCCTCGAGATCGGTGAGATCAAAGTCATGAACCATTCTTGGGGTGGCGGCGGCTCTTCGCGCGCCCTCGAGGAAGCTTTCGAGCGCGCTCGCGCCCGCGGCGTGCTGATGGTGGTGGCGGCCTCGAACAGCGGCAAGAACAACGACACCAGCACAACCTATCCGGCGAACATTCCCCTCGATAACGTGATCTCCGTGGCTGCGATCGACTCGGGCGCCAAGCTCGCTTCGTTCTCGAACTACGGCAAGAAAAAGGTGCACCTTGGCGCACCGGGCGTGAACATCTTCTCGTCGATCGAGACCTCGCCCACGGCTTACGATTCGTTCTCGGGCACCTCGATGGCGGCTCCCCACGTGACGGGCGCAGCGGCCTTCGTATGGGGCCTGCGCCCCGAGTGGACTTACCAGCAAGTGCGCGAGCACCTGCTGCGCAACGTGCGTCCGCTCTCGTCGCTCAAGAGCAAGACTTCCACGGGCGGCACGCTTGATTTGTATCGCGCTGTGCGCGATCTGTAATTTAAGTGCGCTCCGCGAGCAGTGCCGTCAGCTCTTCTTTGATCTGAGCCGCCTGCGGAATGCTCGCGTCCTCGAGTGGCGGCGCGAGGCCCACGCCGGGCACGTGGCGTCCGGCGATGAGACGCGGACGCGCGCGCAGCTCGTAGTAATGCTCTTCGATCGTTCGGCGCAGCAGGTGCTCGCCAAAGTTCGTGATCTCGGTGTCTTCGTTGAGGAATAAAATCCTACCGCCGCAGTTGCGGAGGGATTCGGAAATGAGATTCCAATCGTAAGGGTAGAGCGAGCGCAGGTCGACCACGCGCACGCTGCCGCGGCCTTCGCTCGCGAGCTCGTCGGCCACCTTGGTGGCGATGTGCACGTGGCGTCCGTAGGTCACCACGACCGCATCGGAACCGTCGCGCGCGATGCTGCCTTTGCCCAGCTCCACGGGAGTGAACTCGAGCTTGGGCCATTTGGGTTTCCACCCTTTGCGCGCGTCGCCGATGGGCGCGTCGATCATCTCTTTGAGTTCTTTTTCACTCGCGGGTTCGCCCGCGATGAGCGTCTCGCCCTTCACGCGGATCAGCGCTTTGGGTGCCATGAAGAGCACCGGATTGGGATCCTCGATCGCAGCGAGCATCAGCCCGTAGGCGTCGGCCGGGTTCGAAGGCATCACCACTTTCCAGCCCGCTAGGCGCGTGGCCCAGGCGTCAAACGAGTGCGAGTGGTAGAGCGAGCCGTGAATGCCCGCGCCACTGGGGGTCATCACAACCATCGAGAGCGGATACTGACCGTTCGACGACCAGCACGAGTTGCCCGCAAGTTTTAAGAGATCGATGGTGTTAAAAATATAATCGCAGAACTGAATCTCGGCTACGGGTTTGCCGCCCGCAAGCGCAAGGCCAATCGCCGTGCCGATGATACCGCGCTCATCGAGCGGGGTGTTCCAGGTGCTCTTCAAGCCCTGAGTGCAAGTGAAAACGCCGCCCAGTGGGGCGCCCACGTCTTCGCCAAAAATATCGGTCACGCCGAGGTGAGTCTCGCCGTAATGCAGAGCCAAGCGAATGGCTTGAGCCATATTAGCCATTTAGAAATCCCTCCCCGGAAGGCCGGCCTTTTGGTTGTTCGCAAACGAATGGTCGAGCACCGTCGAAGGGTCGGGCCACGATTCGGAGCGCGCGGTGGCCACCGCGGTGGCGGCTTCTTCGAGCGCGTCGTTCCAGACCTTTTCGATCTGCGCTTTGCTGAGCCACTCGTTCTTGAGGAGTTTCTTTTCGAAAGATTTGATCGGGCACTCTTCGCCGTCGATGTAGTTGGCGCCCGAAGAAGAAGAATGTCCGTAGAGGCGCGAGACCATCAGCTCGAGCAGATAAGGTTTCCCTTTTTCGCGCACGTATTCCATGGCCTCGGAGATCGCCTCCCAGGCTTTTTCCGGGCTCACGCCGTCGGCGCGCTCGCACTTGATGCCAAAGGCCTTGGCGCGATCGGCGATGTGTTTTTCGCCATGCTGCGTGCCCGCAGGAGTAGAGATGCCGTATTGGTTGTTGGTGACGATCATCAGCAGCGGAAGCTCTTCGCCCGGACGCGACGACCAAATCAGACAGCTGGCGAAATCGCCCTCGGCCGTGCCGGCGTCGCCGCCGATCACCACGGTGATGCCCGAATCTTTGTCTTGCTTGCGCAGCTTCATCTGCGCGCGGGCCGTGCCCGGAGCCATGAGGAACTGCGTTTCGATGGTCGAGGTGACGGGCACGATGTTCCAATCGCGGCGGCATACGTGCGAGACGAAGTTGCGTCCGCCGGAGAAGGGATCCGTGCTCACGCAGCGCATTTGGCGAATGAAGTCGAGCATGGGCTGGCCCATGGCGAGCAGCACGCCGTTACTGCGGTAATGCAGGTGCAGAAAATCGTGTTTGAGACCGTGGCCCTTGTTCACCAGGAGGCCGAGCGAGATGTTTGTGGACTCTTCGCCCGGGCCACCGATCCAAAAGAAGCCGTCGCTGCTCTTGGCCATCTTGATGAGTCGTTCCTCAAGGACACGGTTTCTCACCATGAGTTTGAAGAAATCGATGCAAAACTTTTTGTCTTTAAACGGCTGTGCCGGAAACTTTCTGCTGCTCATGATGATCCTCCCGTGATGCGTGGTCTTGATGTCTGTCTTCTTGCAGATGCACACCAGGTCCGAGCAATGATCCCTGGCTCTTCTGCCCCCTCAAAATCTTTTCGATGTAGTATTCGCCGGCTTTGTAGCTAGAGCGCACGAGCGGTCCGCTGGCGCAGTAGGCAAAGCCCATGTCTTCGGCGATGCGCGCCCACTCCGAAAACTTGTCGGGGTGGATGTATTCTTCCACGGCGAGCTTGCGCTGCGTGGGTTGTAGGTATTGTCCGATGGTGAGCACGCTGACGCCTACGCTCAGCAGGTCGCGCATGGTGGTTTTGATCTCGTCGTCTTTTTCACCGAGGCCCAGCATCAACGAGGTTTTGGTCACGACGGTGCCGCCCAGCGACTCGCGGCGTTTTTTGTAGTGCTCGAGCACGCCGAGCGATTGTTTGTACGAGCTGCGTGGATCGCGCACGGTGCGCTGGAGTCGCTCCACGGTTTCTACGTTGTGCGCAAGCACGTCGGCCTGCGAGCGGGCCATGATGTCGATGCAGTCCATATCGCCGCGCCAGTCGGGCGTGAGGGTTTCGATGAGGATCTTGGGGCTGAGCAATTTGGTTTTGAGCACCGTCTCGGCAAAGTGCCGAGCGCCCTGGTCTTCCAGGTCGTCGCGGTCCACCGAGGTAAGCACGATGTAGGTGAGATCCATGTCGGCCACGGTGCGCGCGATCTTCTCGGGCTCGTGGGGGTCAAGCTGCATTTTGGGGTTGCCGGTGGTCACCGCGCAAAACTTACAGCCACGGGTGCAGACGTCTCCGAGGAGCATGAAGGTGGCGGTGCCACCCGCCCAGCATTCGCCGATGTTGGGGCAGCGGGCCTCTTCGCAAACGGTGTGGAGCTTGTGCTCGGCGAGCACGCCTTTGATACTTTTGAACGCTTCGCCCCCCGGAGCCCGGACTTTCAGCCACTCGGGCTTCTTAACTGGAGACGACTTGGGGGATTCCATCGGCAAAGATCTTCTATAGGCTTTTTGAAGTCGCAACAAGGGTTTTATAAAGGCGAATTTGGGTGATAGTCTGGCGCTAATTTATGGGACAAATCGCATGTTTGGCTAACGAAGACTTGATGGATGTGAAGCGTTTTGGGCTCGATTTCGAAGACGCCCTCTCGCTCGACTGCGAGTGGCAGTTTTTTGGCGCACCGGGGCAGATGTTCGACGCCTTCTCTACAGGCTACAACCCGCAGGTGGTGCTCGTGCATCTCGAACATATCCCCCTTCGCGAAATTCATCGCCTGATCGGAGGGCTCCGCCACTCCGATCCCGAAATCTGTTTGCTCCTGCTCAGCGGCAAAGATCTGCACCGCGAAGAGGTCATGGCCTGGATCGACATGGGTATGAACGGAGTGGTGAGGATTCCCTTTGATCCGCTCCTCGTGTCCGACCCTCTGGTGGAGGTGCTTCGTCGCAAGCTCGGCTACCACCGCACCGCACCGCGGGTGCCCTCACTTCAAAAAGTCTCCCTGGGCATTGCGTCACTCGAGCAGGCCATCGTCGCCGAAACCATCAACGTCTCGTGCACAGGGCTTTTTGTGCGAGTGGCCCCCGGCGATGTTCGCGTGGGCGAACATGTGGAGTTTTGCCTCTCCCTTCAACCCTCGGTAGGCGGCTCGTCGGCCTCGGCCTCGAACCCCATCGATGATGCCGCACAGGCGTCTTCGAGCCGTGAGATCCGCGGCAAAGCCGAAGTCGTTTGGGTGCGCGCCAAGCCCAAGGGCAATTCCCCGGAAGGTCTCGGTCTGCGCTTTATGGACCTGAACGAGTCCGGAATGGACGTCCTTAGGGCTTATATTGCCAAGCGGCGCCTCTCTTCGATGATCCCCGACGGGGTCTGAGGTGGCTCCTCGCAGCGAAAAATGGGTGGTTCTCGGGGGAGGTTACGGAGGCCTGGCCTTCGCTTCGCGTTGGGCACACCATCATCGCGAGCTCTCGCGGCGCCTGAACAAGGTTCCCCGCCTCTACATGATCACCTCTTCTGCGCACAGTGATTGCACGTGCGAACTTTATCGGACTTTGCGCAGCGGCGAACACCAGGTCTTCGACATCCCCAAGCTCTTTCGCCGCAAACCTGTGGAGGTTCGCGAGGGAAGGGTCTTTGAAATCGACCCCCGGGCCAAGCTCCTGCGCATGCGCGGCGAGACGCGCGAGGATTTCAAATACGACCGGCTGATCGTCGCCACCGGAGCCACCCGCCTTCGAACCGACCTCGTGGGACTCGAGGATTTGCTGCAACACCAGAATCCTTTGGAACCCCGGATCTTCCACGCCCGAAGCAACAAGCAGGTCTCCGAGCTTCGGTACGCGTTGCGGCGGCTGGGCTGGCAAAACAAGTCTGCAAAAAAAGACCAATTCGTGGTGATCCTGGGCGGCGGCGCCACCGGCGTGGAGATGGCCGGTGAGATCGCGGCCATGCGCGAGCGCCGCAGTTCGGGCCGGGTGATCATCGTCGAAGGTCGCTACGAACCCCTCAAGCCTGCCCTCGGCACTCTTGCCCATAAGCTTCTGCGTGAGCAGATGCGCAAGATGGGCATCGAGTACTTCGAAGGCTCGAGCGCCAAACGGGTCGACGCCAAACACTTGCATCTCGAAAACGGTCAGATGATTCCGTGGGATCTTCTGGTGGTGGCTCAGGGCTCGAGTCCTGACGTCAAGCTTTTTGGTGAATTTGGTGACATGTGGACGGAACAGCAGCAGATCAAAGTCGCCCGCGACTTTCATATCGAAGATTGGTCGGGCCACTACGCGCTCGGCGACCTCGCCCATTACCCCTGGGCCAAGCAAGAGCTGCCGCGCACGGCGCAGGTGGCTTCGCAGCAGGGCACCTATCTGGCAGATCTTTTTGCGGCCGAGCTCCTTGGTGAGAAGGCGCCCTCGACGGGCTTTCGCTGGCAGAACTGGGGATACCTGGTGTCGCTCGGGCCCACGCACGGCGCGGGCAAGCTGGGTCCGCTCCCATTGCCTGTGGTATGGGGTCCGGCAGTGGACGTCGCCAAGCGCGGTGCTCGTTGGCGTTTTGATGCCGAAGTCTTCAGCGGTCTGCGTTTATAAACAAGGCTATTGAGCCGCTGGGGGTGGGGTCGGGAGTAGGCCCCCGCCGTAGCCGCCGCCGTACCCATATCCCGAGGACATGCCGCTACCGGGATATTGATTTTGGTGCAAAGGTCCGGACGCTCCGCCAGGAGCGGGTTGATAGAAGTCCGCTTTCTTCTCACAGCGGTTCTGGCTCATCACCACGACGTTTAGCCAAATGGCTTGCGCCTGGGTATCGTCCATGCCACTCGTGATCATCTTCTCGTCTACGTCTTGGGCCGTGCGCGGCACGCCATTGTTTTTGGTGCAGCATTCTTCGCTGTAGGTGGCTTTGCCGTCGCGGCACTCGAAGGAGGCCACTTGTTGGTGCAGAGTGCGAAACACCTCGTCATTGTCTTTGGTGTGGAGCCGGCTATCAAGTTTCATGGGCAATCGTAGGCCAGTGGGATGAGCGGGAATGAAGCAGCTGCCATCTTTGGCCAAGTTGCCATCGCTGGCACGGCATGGGTCTTTGGAGAGCTCGGCATAGTTGCTGAGTCCGAGGCATTCTTTGGATTTCAGCAAAAAGGCGCCTTTGGGGGTCGGAGTGCAGACGGTGCCCGAAGGCGTGCAAGTGCCGATCGGATACCAAACGGTGGGCAGTCGGCACTGAGTTTCGATGCAGAGGTCTTCGACCTCGACCCGGATGCCCGCGGCGCGGAGTTCAGCAAAATCCTTATCGAGACTTTGGCAGAACTGATCGGTGACCGTGGTGTTCTCGAGCTTGAGCGTTGTCGGTGTGGCCGGAGTGCCGTAGACTTGGGAGAGCTGCTTAAAGGCCGGCGCCAGACTTGGTCCACACGTCTCGCCAACCTTCACTTTGACGCCGCCGAAGCAAGCCGTTTTGGAGGCGGCGCCTCGTACGACGATCTCACCCTTGTCGGTGCACTCCGCCCGCAGGTTCTGCTGGGGACGCACGTTCTGTGAGTAGGTTTCAAAGTAGAAGTTGCTCAGGTTAGTGCTCACGTGGCTCAGCACCAAATTGCTGAGCGCACCGTCCGGTAGGGTGCGCGAGGGCAGGCTGGCGATGCGTTTTTCTCTAGAGGCTTTGAGCCAAGGGATCTTTTCTCCGGCGCTGGATGCGAGATCTGGAGCTCGTTCGATGGTGGGGTAATAGCAGGGGGTGATGGGATTGCCGAAAGGGTCGACAATTTCGTGCTTGTCGCCCGCAAATTCCACTTCCATGCCTTTGGGGCCAAAGACGGGAAACTTTGAGGCGTCTTCTTGGGGGCCGAGCATTTTTGTGCGCGAGTCGGGCGACATCTGCTCGATCTGCGCGAGCATGCCGCCGCGAACGTATGCCGCAAGATCGTCGACTTTTCCGGCGCGAATGGCCGAGGAGATGACGTTGTTGTAGGCGTCCACCGCCACGGCCGGAGCCGTAGAGTTCACGGGCGAGGATCCGCAGGCCAGTGCTTGCTTGCCAAAGAGGCGAAGTTTGTCGTTGCCACTGTGGCAAGCTTGGAGCACGACGCCTTTGAGGTTGGCTTGGTTTTCGAAGACCGTAGAGAGATCGCTGAAGGCGATCCCTTCAGCGAAAGAGAGAGACGTGTCTGATTGCTCACCATTTTTAGCGTCGCCGCCATGGGTGGCGAGCATCACAAGACTTGGATGCTGGGCAACAGCGCCCTGCAGAGATTTTTTGATGAGCTCGTTGGCGTTGGGGCCTTCAAAGTGATCCGTATTGATGAGCACCACGCGCAGGCCTCGCGCGCGGGCGGCCGCGATCAATCGAGTGAGATTTTCATCAAAAGATCCAAAGGCACCGTTCCAGTCGCGGTTCGGTGCGTAAACGATGACAATTTGGGAAATCTTTCCGGAGGGATTGGGCGATGGGATTGCGTCTTGGGCCCGTGCCGAAACGATCAATCCCACGAGCGTCCAAGTCAGTAGCGGTTTTACTCCGAGCCAGCGCTGCCATTTCATGACGATGATTTTCTCACAAAGCCCCTACTCTGGGGAGGTCAAGCATCTGACGCGTTTAGCTTCCTTCTGCCTCAGCCGATAAAGCCGAATGGGCTGGCTCGCATCCTTAGTGAACAAGATCGCGCTCAGCGGTTTGCTGTTTTCGTGTGCGGCGATGGCGCAAGTCGAAGCGAAGAGCTGCCGGATTCTCATGGAGGCAATTTTTAGCGGCAACCACCCCGAGCTCCGACGGATCAATGAAATTCTCATTGCCGAAACCGACGCCTTGCTGGTCCGTTTGCCCGTGGCCCAACGGGAGAGAATTCTGGAAACCATCCACGGTCGAGAGATCCTTTGGGATTTTGATATCACTCACGGCGGTCCGGCGGGAGGCGCGGTGACGGTGGAGGTGAAGTTTCCGCAGCTGGTGTCCCTCAGGTTAAGCTTTCCCGCTGCGGTCTTAAAACACCCCTTCGGGCGCATCGCGTTTTTCCACGAATTGAAGCACCTCGAAAATCTTACCTCCAAAGGTGGTCACCCCCACTTTGCCGGGTTCTTCGCGAGGGGATTTTCCAACCGCGGGATGCTCGACGAAGAGCGGTCGGCCTTTACGGCCCAGTACCGGCTGACGAGAAAGCTTTATACCGAGTTCGACCTGCCCAGACTGCAGCGGGAATACCCCTCGCGAGAAGACCCCGCCCTAGTAGCGGAACTTCAGCGCCGGGGCGTCTTGAGCATTGAAAAGGGAACGAGGCAAATTCACATCAGTCCCGAACTCCTGAAAAAGCTCAACGAAAATCAGGAGCCCGAATTGTATCGCCTTCTGCAGCGCTACGCCGAAGACGCTCTCAACGCCAAATTTGTCGAGAGCGTTAAAAGAGCCGTCACCATGAGTGAAGAAGACTTTGTGAACTTTCACGTCGACAAGTACCAAATGCAGCAGACCGTATTGAACTCGTTTCGCAACAAGGTCGCCGGAACCGCAGTTGCGGGAATGGCGAGCGCGGTAGCGGGTTTATACTACGCGCTCACCGTTTTAGGCTTCGTCCCCTGAGGGGATTATTGCCGTAAGGTTTCGAGCTCGCGCAGCGCGTGGTCGATCGGGGCGATGGTCTGATCGCTGGGGATCGCAGTGAGCGCCGGGATCACCTTCTCGCGGATCTCTGCCGCCATGGTCTCCGCACTTTCGAATGTTTTGCGCGTGTACACGGAAGGTTCGGTTTTCAGCAGCTCAGAGGTGATCTGAGTGGTCGGCAGGACCTGTCCCGTGACGAGCATCGTCGCAAACTGATTCTGCAGTGCCTCGCTGGCGCCGGTGGCGAGAGCGAGCAGCTGCGAGAAGTACACGTTGGTCGCCGCGATTTGTTTGCTGCGCTCGGAGATCGCTTGGATGATCGGGTAGTAGACATTGGCCGCGCTGGTGCCGCCGAAAGCGTTCTGCAAGCGCAGTTGGAGTTCCGTGCGCAGTGCCGTGATGCGTTCTTCAATCTTTTTGCGGGCGGCTTCTTGGTCTAGCTCGTCGACACAGTTGAGCTTGGAGTAGTCCTCATCTTCAACCGCTTCGGCAACAGACTTCAATTTGAACTGAGAGGTGCGGTGCTTGAGCCGTTTGGAGTCTCGGGATGTGATGTTTTCCGAAACTTTGATCGTAGTCGAAGCCGAACGAGACATCCCGGTCCACCTGTGAAGTAAGAATTGCCCCACTTTGACTGGAGTCGTTTGTTTGCAGGCGATTAGGTTAGCTTCGCTCAATCGAAATACGGATTCGATCGTCGAGTAAGCATTGCCAGTGAGATACTCAGAGTTCGAAAAGTCCTTGATGGCATTAACAGCAAGCTTATTGATGAGCCATCCGTCTTGGGTATCCTTCATCACATTGTTGCCGACCGACTGGTAATCGTAGCCAAAAGACCACTTCTCGGGCCTCTCTTCGGTCAGACCTAGCTGAATGTATACGCGCGTGAGGGGTTTTAAGAATTCATCGCTAACGCCGATCGTAAGGTCGCCCACGGATTTCTTTTCTTTGATGGCTCGCGCTCGCTCGGGGAACTTGATCTTCAGGGTCGAAGACACGGGGACCACCATCCAAAAGTCTTTACGATGCTCCAAAAGTCCGGCGCTCGCGAGGGCGCCCTTGGGATCGGTGAGGCGTGCGTCGACGGCTTCGATCACCTGGTCGTAGTGGGCAGCGGTCAAAGGATCGTTAATTTTTGTGATCTCTTCTTGAAAGATCCCCAGAAGCTGGCTGCCCATCGCAACGCAATTGGGCGCGGCGTAGAGGCCGTTACAAGCGAGGAATTGGTATTCGAGGGCTTTCAAAAGGAGCTGCGTTTCCACTTGCGCCGTCGTGTTGCGGGCGACGATGGTTTCGAGCAAAGGACGCTGACGTAGAGCATGCACCGCTGTGCGGATGCTCTCCCCACTCTGGTAGAGCGTCTCGTAGTACTCCGCGGTAGGCAGGACGTCTTCGGAAGCAAGCTTCTCGCGATAGTGGTCGACAAGATTTAGCGCGGCCCCAGTATTGTGCAGCCAATGTTCTGGGTGCGGAAAGAGCTCGATGCCGGTTTCGCCACCGCTATTGGTGGCCGAGAAGATGTCGTATCCGTAGCTGACCCGGGCAATGGCTGCCAAGTTGTTGAGTCGGCTCACCGGGCTCCAAAGAGCCATCTTGGCGACTTCGGCGGCGTCGATTTCCGAAACCGTATTGGGCGCGGCGAAGAGGTTGTAGGCCGAACGTCGGCTCACCAGCCAAGACGCCGAGCCGACGAGTTTGGCTTCATCGCTGCCGATGCCCGAGAGCACGGATTGTCGCGCGGTGCGAGTCGCAAAATCGGAGAGGCGGTTGAGGCATCCGGTGATGTCCCGCGCGCTGTTCAGATCCTTTTTAAAGTATTTCGAGGCGTTCAGGCAGTACGACACGTCAGAGAGGCGAATCTCTGACAAGATCGCCTGCGTGCCGGCCAGGCTCAGATCCGTGAGCGCTTCGATCTCGCTGGACATCGCGGTGAGTTGGCTCTGGATGCGCTGAAGCTCTACGCGGTTCACGCCCTGCGCGCTCAGCACGGCATCAAAGCCCGCATTCATTTGTTCGAACATCACGTCGAGTTTGAGATTGAGATGCTCGAACTGCGCGTTCATGCTTTTGTGCAAATCATTCACACTTTGCTGCAACTTGCCGATTTCTTCGAGAATGATCTCATCGGTGCTGGGGCCGCCGCCCAAGAAACCTTGGAAGAGCGAAACCACAGCGCCCACGATGTTTGCAGTGAGCAAGTGCGTGCTGAGTTTGTCGGGGTTGATGATGGCGCGCTGAATTTTTCCGATCGTGCTCGCGACGAGCGACGACTTGACGACGAAATTGCGCACTCCGGGGTCGCTGATGAGCGAACCCAAATCGCTGTAGATTTGTACGACCGCGAGATAGTTGTCGACTTTGGCGGCGCGCACTTCTTCGGGTGTGGGCGTCTTAGGTTCGGTGATGGTTTTCATCAGCTCCGCGAGTCCGGCCTGCATGCCTTTGGCTGCTTTGAGTGTCAGCGCTTGCCCTTGGGCGTTTTTCTTGAGCATGTCGGTTATCAGTTTGAAGCCTTCTTCGCTCTGCATGAGATTCTTAAGAAAAAGATCGTTGTTCGCGATTTGTTCCGCCGAGTCGTCCACTTGCACTTTGGTGTGGGCGGCAATGATGGGATCAACAACGTCCTTAACTTCTGGGTGTCGTCTTACGAAGGCGTGGTAGTCGCTCATGACGTCGCCGTGGGAATCCATTTCGGTCTGCAGCTTGTAGAGCTGTTCTTTTGCGTCGCGCTGGCCGCGCGCAGAATAGATGATGGTATCGCCGATTTTTTTTACGAGGACTTCATAAAGGGCGTCGGCGGTGGCGCTTTTGCCATTTTTTGCAGCCCTATCGCTGAGAAGCCCGCCAATGATTTTGACCACGGCTTCTTCACCTAGCGGTGCCGTATTGCGAGCATCGTTGAACGCTTCCGAAAATCTCTGAACCGTAGCCTGCATCTGTTGGGAGACGCGACGGCGGTATTCTGGGGTGAACTCTTGGTCGCCGTAAGTTTTGATAAACGCGTTAGCTACCAGCTTTACCACGGGGCCAAACTGGTTTTGGGAGAGGGCGTGGTTTGCTACCGTCGAATACGCGCGGTTGTCGCGGCAAAACGAAGCTGTCTTTCCACCTGTACAATACCGGTTGTATTCGCCGGCCTGGGGATTTCGCCAGATTTTTCCTCCACTAAACTGGGCTGCAGCGAGAGGGATCTGAAAAAGGTTAAGGCTGATCAGAAGACCGCAAATCATCGATCTTAGTTGGGTAGGGGATTTGAACATTGGGCACTCCTTTGCCGAGAGCGGAGCTCAGGGTCGCTGCGTCCTATACAAGTTGCGTGCCAGATGGGAGGTGCTTCTTGGGGGGAATGACGCGCAGCCTCATCGTAAAAAGTCTGGAATTCGGGAAAGCGTCCAGAAATCCGGAATTGGTGCTGAGGATCGACCACTTAGCGGCCTTGGAGGTTTCCCTTTTAAAGGAGAGATTACAGAGACTTAGCTGTGGGTGGTGGGCGCTCAATGGATATCCTTTTGTCATTCCAAGGCTTTTTGCTAGGGTCCGCGCAGGGCCGAAACTCATGAAAGCACTTTTGGGGCGTAGTTTGATGTTTGTGGGGGCGTTGGGAGTCCCGCTCGTTGCCCTGGCCGACGCGCCCTCTGCGAGACTTCTGCAAAACATTCGCGACGAACAGTCCAGCCTCGTTTTTGAAATGCCTCGCGGCGCTTCGCTCCACTATTCGCAAGACGAGCGTTATCAGCCCTCGGCTCAAAACGATTTTGCGATTCGCAGTTACTGGGTTCCCGCCGAAACCTCTCACATCTTAACTTCGCTCGACGGCGTGCCTCCGGTCATCGAGAAATTTTTTGTACATCATGAAGATGGCCAAACTTGGGTCAAGTACCTCGTGCATCCTGAGTCGGAAGATTATTACCGTGAGTTTTTGAGTGGGGCTAAATTTGCGGGCACCTTGCAAGCGACCCCAACGGCGTCTTCGCGCACCCTTCTTGTTTGGGACGAAGAAGCGCGTGGCTTGCCACCTTTCTTTGCCAAGCTCTCGCTCGATCGCAACATCACAAACCTTGTGCGCACGATCTCGCGCGAAGAGGTCGCCCGCAGCATCGGTCAAGACAGGATACTTCACGCCAATCGCGCCTATTTGCCCGAGAACTTTGCGTACATGCGTGAGGTCATCGGGCTAAGCCCCAAGAACATGGGGCGAGGCGGAATGATCATTCGTCTTGTGGCGCCCGAGCTCGAGCAGTTTCGAGTCATGCCCTACTATGGCTTCTTTAAAAAAGAGATGAACGGCGAGCTGGTGATCGAGCGGATGATTCGCGAGAGCGGCGAGAGCCCGGAGGCCTTTTTGCGTGAGCGAAACTTTTTGCCCTTTGTTCGGGAGTGGTTCGAGCTGGCGGTGTCGATCGGCGAGACGATGAATCCCCACGGACAGAATCTCAGCGCCATTTTAGATGAGCATGGCTTGCCCATGACCCGCTCTCTGCACAAAGATCTTGGCGATTTCACACCCGATTTGAAACACATGGTGAAGGCCGGCATGTGGGATCCCGCTCAGTTGCCGGTAATCACCACTCTGGCTGATGATTACCGGCAAACGGCATGGGAAGAGGAACTCCACCGCAGTCTCGACGTTTATTATCGCGATCACTTTGCGGTTCAGCTCAATCGCCGAGCTTTCGATCGTCCTGATTCTCTGATCGGAAAGATGGAAACGCTTCCGAGCGCGATTTTCGATGATGCCGTGATTGAAGTGATCACCAAAGAGTACGGTGTCAAGGTCAAGAATACAGGCGAATACGCTTTCAGTTTTTTTTCGGCCGTCAAAAAAGAGCAGCGCAGATTGCAAAAGCGTTTTGCTCAAGAAAAATGCCGAGTCGTCATGAAACGGCTCGAGAGCGCCTCAATTTAAGACAATATAAGGCAATGAAAGTTCTGCCTCCCAGAGGCACGTGTTAGCACCGGGGGTCCATGAGATGGACCTGGATCATTAGTCTCCCTTTTTTTGCCACGGCTTTTGCTCAAAATGTGGAGATCCCCAAAGGGCTCGTTCGCGTCGCCTCAACGTATCGTGACGAGAGTGCCGAGGGCGGAGCCCTTCGTCAGAGCGGTTACGGTTTTGTGACCGAAGCGTCAGGTGTCACCTACGTCGTCACGCCTTCGCGTCTCACCCAGGGCGATGCCCCCGAAAATGATTTCAAGGTGACTTACGATCACGGCCCTGTAACCCAGACACTTGTTGTTCAGCGACGCCTCGCTGACAACTTGCGCGATCTCGAGGTTTTGCAAGTGGAGTCGGCACCTGTGGAGTTGCCCCGCGTGGTGCCCAGTGGCCTTGCCGCGTCGCTGATTCAGCGTTTGCGAGACACGTCGACGGGCGAGCAAGTGCATCCCGATGTGCAGTGGTTCTCGAGCGGTGGACACCTCTTTCGTCGCGGTACCGTGCGGCTTGAGCACCAGTCGCTTTCTTTCTTCTTTGAAGAAAGCTCCGAGGGCTTGGTCTTTCGCAAGGATGCCACCCGTCAAGAGACGATCTCCGCGTTTCGCGTTTTCGATTGGAAGACAAACAGCTTCCATTTGCTCGCGGCCGATACTCATACGCTCGCGTGGTTTGTGGATCACCTCAACACGGGATCTGAGCACCCGCTTTATTGGTTCGACGTCAACCCCATAGCCACGACCCACCAAAATGTTGCGAGCTTGATGTGGGAACGTTGGGAAAAGTTGGCGACGGGCCCTGCTTCTGGACGCACTAAAAAGTTTCAGTGGCGCGGCGTGGAGCACGAATTTCGCTGTACCGTAGAAGGCACTAACTCCACACGAACTTGTGCGATCGCGGTGGCCTACGATGCTCAAAAACAAATCATAGACGTTTCGATCGATTTGCATCACGAGGTGGTGGCTTTTCGTTTGAATGCCGAAGGCGCTCAAGTGGGAGTGGCCGGAGGCTATCGCCCCGTCATCACCGTGCGCGGCTCCAAGGGCAAAGAGTACCGAGTCTCACTCGAGGGCTTTTTGGTCTCTTCTCTGCGCGAAGCCGACCCGAGCACTCCTTTTGCGAGTCTCACCGCGCCCAAGCAAGTGAAGTTTCAACTCAAGCAAGATTCCACCACTTATGTGGTCGAATAAGTCCCTATCATGGAGGTTCATATATGAAGAAATTTTTAACTTTGTTTGCTATCGCCTGTCTCACTCAAATGGCACATGCACGCGATTCTTCGCACTTTTCGTGCGCAGGATTTTTAGACTCCGCAGCGGAGAGTGGTCCGGACAATTACGGCTTTGCGGTACAGCTTGACGAAAGTCGCGGCCCCGTGATCGAAGTCGGGGATGAAAGCATTCAAACGCGCGACGAGCTCTTGTCGGTGGTGTGGGCGGGTTCTCTGTATCAGGGACGCGTGCGTAAAAACGAAGAAGCGACTTTTGGTGAAGGTCGAACAAAACTCGAGAATGCCACGACGAAGAAGTTTTTCTTTGCAGGCACTTACGCTCTGGATGTTAAAAAAGGCACGCTGAAGCTCGAAGGCGGAGTCAACTTGAGTCCCAATGACAAAGATTCTGAGGTGCAAAAAATTTCCACCACACTCAAGTGCGTGGACCTTTCGAACTAAGTTCTTTGGTTAATGGTCGTCGTCGGGATAAAGCTCAAGGATCAAGTCGCTTCTCCCTTCGGCGGCCAGCCGCCCAAAATGGTACAGCGACCCTGTAACGGGGTCGACAAATTTCACTCTTGAATGCGCTTCGGCCCAGCCGGCGTGTTCATTGAGATATCCCATCGGCCTGCCTTCCGCGCCTATAATGGGCGTCCAGCCCTGATCACTCAAGCGGCCAATCTTTTGGAGCATGTCCATCAGCGGGATCTCGGCAATATCAAGCATTGTCGAAAACTCATCCATCGATTTCGCGCGATAGCCTTCAGGCAAGGCGCTTTTTGCGTAACGGTAAAGACGGTCGAGGTTGGCGTAGGTCTCTTCGGCAGCGGCATCGGCCGGAATCATTTTTAAATAACGCCGGTAGAGCACCGAAACGGCATAGGTTTGCGCGCCCGCGGTTTTGATGCGACGAAAGCCGATCTCACGGGCTGTTGCTTTGATCTTTTCGATGACGTGCAAAAAAACAGGAAAGGGTAGTCCCTTGGACTGCTGACTAGTCCACAAGTTTCGATCCGGTCGGGCATGTGTTGGGTCGCGAATGACGAGCGCCTCGATGTGAAGCAACTCGTGATCAAACCAATCGCTATACACGCGAAATTCGACAATGGGAGGGAGGTTCGGATCGACCCCTCGCAAGTAGAATTGATTGGTGTCGTGAGCCGCACCGGTCTCAAGCTCGATGTGCAGTGGGCCGTATTGCGAGGCGAGTTTTTGTGCGTATTCAGGGGGGAACCAAGAGGCGGGATCGATTTTGCCAAAAGTAACGACCGAAGGTGGCACTCGCGTGTTGGCTTCTAGCTCGCGGAACATTTCAAGAAGGTCGTCGCACTCTTCGATTTTGGAGCCGGCGCGGGCCGCCGGGAGGACGCCGCTCAGGGCGCTCATTACCAAGCTGGTCAACAAGATCAAGCGTCGCATTGGGCCGGGGATATAGCACAAGGCGTTAGCGGATCCTAACCTTTTGCTAAGGGGGATCCGCCCTAGTCTAAGCCTCCGAAGATACGGAGGAAAGGCGCGCCTTCTAGCTGTGCTTGGCCATGAACTTTTCGATCTCTTCCACGGTGCGCGGGAGACCTGCAGTGAGCACCTCGGGCTTGCCCTTGGTGATGAGCACGTCGTCCTCGAGGCGCACCCCGATGCCGCGCCATTTGGCGTCCACGGATTCGTCGTCTTCGCCAAAGTAGAGTCCTGGCTCTACGGTGATCACCATGCCCGGCGCGAGTTTCACCGAACCATAGTCTTTGGGATCCATGTATTGGTTCCAGTCATGAGTATCCAGGCCCAAGAAGTGCGAAGTGCCGTGAGTGAAGTACTTGAGGTGCGAGCCTTCTTTGAGAACTTTGCTCACAGTGCCCTTGAGGATGCCCATGTCGATGAGGCCTTCGGCGAGCACTTTCTGTGCTTCGAGGTGCACATCGGTGAGGCGCTTGCCCGGACGCGCGATGTCGATGCACGAGAGGAGCGCTTTGGAGACCCATTCGGTAACTTGGCGCTGCGCTTCGGTGAACTTGCCGCTCACGGGATAGGTGCGGGTGATGTCCGAGGCGTACATCTCGTATTCGCAACCGGCGTCGATCAGCACGAGATCATTTTTCTTAATCGGTGCGTTGTTATCGCTGTAGTGCAAGATCGTCGCATTTGTACCCGCCGCGCAAATGCTGTTGTACGCGTTGCCGCTGGCACCGCGTTTTTTGAATTCGTATTCAATTTTGGCGGCCACTTGAGATTCATTTTTGTAGGTGGAAATTTCTTTGAGCAGCTCGAGATGCGCTTTGGTGTTGATTTCCGAAGATTTGCGCATGAGCTCGATCTCGTGTTTGTCCTTGATCGTGCGATCGTTCTGCATCCAAGTATCGGTGGAGAGCAGACCGTTGAAGCCGAGGATTTTTTTGCGCGGATGGTCTTTGAAAGTCGCGACAAAATCCACTGCGGCTTGCAGGTTTTCACGGTGCGAGAACGCGTTTGTCCAAAGTTTTGGCGCTCTTCCTTGCGGCACGGTACGGAGCCATTCTCCGACAAATTCCCAAAGCGTATGAATGTTTTTGGCCTCGTCAAAACCCAGAGCTTTGGCGGCACGATCAACGCCGAGACGGCGACCCGTCCAGTGCTCTTTTACCGGGTCCGTTGGGCGAACAAAAATGACCGAACGTTTTTTGGTACCCTCTTTCCATAGCACGATCGCGCATTCGGGTTCCGCAAAACCGCTCAAATAATAAACACTTGAATCGGCACGGTAGAGGTATTCACCATCCTGATTGCGAATGCGTTCGGGCGCCGAGAGCATCACCACGAAATCTTTGTGAGATTCGAGTCTGTCAAAAATCTGGTCACGACGCTTTTTGTAAATATGAAGATTGGATGAATTTTTGGTCATTTCCTGAGGAGCTTATCATTTTGTGCTAATCTGTAAAAATGAAAAGATTACTCGCCATAGGACTTGGTCTTCAGGTGGTGATCGGGCAAGCCTCTGTCAGCGCTCAATCGGCCAAGCCCGCCCCTACCGTCACGGAAGGCCCGCAGCTTAAGAATTACGAAACTGAATTGAAAAAAATCTTCCCCGAAGCCACTCGCTTTGCGGAGCGTCCTTTCTTGCCTCGCAGCTCGGGCGGCACGACCTTCACCGGTCTCGTGGCACGTCTTCTCGGTGAGGGCACCCACTCGTTGCACGAGTCGATCGATACTCGCCGCTACATGTACGAAGCCTACAAGGGCGACGAACTTTTGGGCGTTGCGCACGGTTCCACTTATCAGCGCGGCAACGGCCCACGTGTGACAGCTGAAGTTTTTTACGACACTTTCGGCGTGATCAAAGACATTCGCCTCACAGGCGTTTCGGACGGCGTTCTGAAATCCCTCCACTCCGGTGGCCATCTGTCGCAGTTCATCGGCCGCAAGCCTGAAGACTTTGAAATCAAGCGCAACCGTCGCGGTCGCGTAGCCCACAAAGGGGATTTCCTGAACTCGCATAAAGCGCCCAAGGGCGGCGATGCTCGCGACGTTTACGACGCCATCGTGCGCACCGTGCGCTACAACGCCGCGTTCATGGACGTCGCGTTTTTCATTACCCAGCATCCGAACCTCGACAACGATTCGCAGAAGCTACGCGTGCGCGCTTCGCAAAATGGTCCCGAGGCTTATGTTTCGTCTTCGAAAGTGATAGAGAACCGCGAAGACGGCTCGATGATTTTGCTGAACGGCAATGCAGGCAACGGCAATTAATTCTTTGATCCACCGAACCGGAAAGCCCTGGCTCCAGGCGCTTTCCGGTTTTTTATTTTTGGCAAGTTGCACTCAAGTCACCTCGCAAGAAGGTGCTGCTCCGAGCTCAGGTGAATCCACTCCGCTCGTGAGCGCCTCAACTGAGCCTCTCCCGAAACAAGTCACGATCGTGCCGCTCCCAGAATCTCCGCAGGATCCTTGCCAAGCCGCCAATGCTCAAGAAGCTTGGCAAGCACTTGGAGTGCACAAGCCCGAGCTCGCCGGGCTTGTGAGTTCAGAGATTTATTTTTCCTCGACAGGCACCAAAATGCTCGCGGTCTCGCAACAGCGACGCAGCACTTATGGTGAAGAGAACAAAACTTATGTGGAGATCTCAGCCGAGCTCGCCGAACGCGGCTCGCGGGTGGTTTCGTTTTCGCAAGTGATTGCCACCAAGACAGAGTTTGCTGAAGCGGCCGAGCTCTACACCTCGCTGCCGCCCTACTGGCAGCAGCAGGTGCAAGACCCGCAGGCGGTGCTCGTGATCAAGCACCACTCGTTTAAAAAAGTCCCCGGTTTTGTGAAGTTCGAAAACGACATCGCTTCCGACCTCGCCGTACAGCTCGCGCAGGGAGTGGAGCTCCGTTGCCGCTCGGGCGAAGCCTGCAAATGCTTGTAGGCTTATTTGCCGTTCGGAAACAGCAGGGCTTCTAGCTTGCCCGCTTTGTCGAGCGCATTGATATCGTCAAAGCCGCCGAGCCCCTCATTACCCACAAAAATCTGAGGAAAGGTGCGGCGCGGAGCGCTGCGGGTCATCATCTCGTCGCGTTTTTCGGGCTGGGTCGAAATGTTGATCTCTTCGTAACCGACGCCTCGTTGGGTGAGGAGATTCTTGGCCGCATCACAATAAGGGCAGAAGTCTTTGGAGTAGATCAGTACGGGACTCTGTTTAGGGTGAATAGGAAGCGATTTCATGCCCGGGAGTCTAGAGTCAGCCCGTTCGGGATGCAACGAAAAGCTAGCTATGGAACCTAGTTCCTTAACCCCGTACCTATACCTGGCCCCCCAGATCCTTTATGATTGGTCTTATGCATGTGTGGGTACTCAGCGATGAAAGTGTTTACGGCTCGCTCAAAGTGGTGCTCGAGCGTGAGGGCGGCGACCGCGCCGTGCGCGAAGAGTCCCACTCGCTGGGCTTTCGTTCGCTCGAGCTGCTGCGGGCCGGCGAGCGCGTGGGCGGGGTGCTGCTCGTGCCCGTGAGCGATCAAATCATATTCCAAGGCATCCAGTGGGCCCACAAGACCTGGCAGGTGAGCGACTTTATCAACTTCGATGCGCTCACAAGCCTTGACCCCACGCTTACTGAGGGGCGGGACTACATGGTCGCCGTGCCCAAGCGCTGCCTGCGTTCGGCCGGACGGGGCGACTTGCAGCAGGGGCCACTGCTCTACGAAGAGATGGCCTTTTCAGAATCCGTGCAGATGATGATGGCTCAGTGGATGAACGACGATTCGGCAAGCCTCATCGACCCTCAGCTCAATGTTTTTTCGGGCTTTGGACTCGACCACGATGCGGCCTTTGAACACACGATCTCCCAGAACGTGAAATGTTTTGGCTGGGACAACACCACAGGTGAGGTGCTGCGCTCGGCCCGCCGCCTGGCGGTGCGCGCCGGCGCGCTCTACGTGATCTCAGCGCGGCATGAGTACCGGCTAGGTGCGCTCGATGCGTTTTTAAAAGCTCACCGCGGCAAGTGGATCGGCAATTGAGTTAAGGCTCGGTGGCGCGCCTACGGAAAAAACCGTAACCGTCGGCTTCATCGTATTCCTTGCGGAGGGTGTTCCGGGCCTTACCGGCGGGCGAACCACGGGCCACATAAAAAGTTTTCAAGGCTTCGGTATCGCGAAGCTCGAGTGCCCGCAGCCCCCACAAAAGGCGCTCGGCCTCCGGAACCTCGATACCGAAAAATTCGCTCATTTCTTGAGCGTTAATGTTGGGCCACTTGGCAGCAAAATTTAGCAAATCAATCCGCATGAGTCCGGTCATGCGGGGTTGGTCCCGCCGGATCATGCCGTACACGTGTGGGTTCGGAACTCCGTAACGGACGGTTAGCACCGACGAGAAACCCAGCCTCGCAAAGGTAGCGAGCACATCGTGGGGCTCGAGCCGGTACCCGTGAGTGGATTCCCATTCCGACTCCCGCTTCTGCGCTTCAATTTCTAGATTCTCGCGGAGCGATTTTTCGACGTTGAACTTAGGCACGCGGGCGCGGCGACGGTGGTACGCCTCGCTCAGCTTTTTTTGCTCCCCGGGCGTCAGCGCTCCGAATTGCAAAAGTAGCTGGGACTCTAAGTTTTGCCTTGTGGTTGCATTGGAGGGCAGATTCGAGTTGCGCGTCCACTCCCCCATAAAAGTATCCCGAAGTTTCCGGCTATTTTGGAATTCGGGGGAGTTGGCGAGGGAGAGGGGGGCACTTGGAGTGCGGAATTCCACAAAACTGAGCACGTCAATCAATTGCGCAGGATTGTCGAGTTGGTGATCGGCCAAGAGGGAAGGAGATTTTTCTTGGATCAGTTCTTTATCTCGCCAGAGGTCCCGATCTTTTTGACTCGAATGCCACTCCTCCGAGAATTTTTTCAGATCGGGATGTTTGGCAAGAAACTCCTCCGGCGTGGAGCGGTTGAGCTCCCCGAGAATCTCCGCGACTCTAAAGAGGTAGCCCGGAGAGACGGGGCTGTTGTTGCTGGGGTTCGTCCACTTGTAAACCCGGGATAATGAGAGTCCCAGGGCATCGGCGAGGGTCTTGGGGTGGATACAGCAATTCGTGAGATTTCTAAGCACTTCGAGGCCGTTGTTACCCGGAATGCCGAGGGCGTGGATTTCCGGAAGCGGACGATTGGGGTCGGTGAGGAGCACGTCACCCCACCGGGCGTGATCTTCGCGAAAGCGGGCGCTGGTCTTGAGCAAGTGCTGGCACCACTCACGCATCTCCGGCGTCGAGGCGGAGAGCGGCGCAGAGAGCGTTACGATCAGGAGATGCGCCAGTCTACGGTAGATCTTCATGGTTCGCCGATCGTTTCTGCACTTGCGCTAGATTGTCGCTTGCGAAAAAGTCCATGTTCGGACTCTTCGAACTCTTTGCGGATGGTTTGCATCGCGCCCATGTTGGACTGGCTCGTTTGCAGAATAAAGGTTTTCATCGCGGCTTCGTCCTGAGCCTCGAGGGCACGCAGGCCCCGCAACAAGACCTCGGCGGGGGCCAGCGGCATGTTGAAGTGCGCGCTCATTTCGGGCGCGCTGACCTCGGGCCACTTGGCGGCAAAGTCCAAAAGGTCGAGTCGCATGAGGCCCGTCATCCGCGGTTCGTCCCGGCGAATCATGCTGTAAATGTGATTGGTGGGGATGTTGTAACGGTTCGTGAGGACGGAGGCAAAGCCCAGTCGCGCAAAGGTCGCGATCACATCGTGGGGTTTCAGGTCGTAGCCGTGGGACCCATTCCAGGCGGCCTCGCGTGCGGCGGCTTCGACTTCGAGGTTCTCGCGTAGAGACTTTTGGGGGTCGAAGTTCGCCACGCGCCCCCGAATGCGGTGGTAGGCGTCGACAAGTTTCGTTCGCTCTTTGGGTTCCTGGGCACCGAATTCCAGTAGCAGCATGGATTCGATATTCTCGCGCATGGCGGCATCGGCGGGGACCTTGGAGCGACTTGTCCATCCGCGCATCAGGGTGCCGAGGCCATCGCCTCGGGCGAGGGCGGGAACGTTGGCGAGCGAAGCGGGGGCGTCGGGATGCCGGTATTCAACAAAACTCAGCACGTCCAGCAACTGCATGGGGTTGTCGAGCCGATGCTCGGTAAGTAGAACCTCCGACTTGCTACGTGCGATCTCTTTGGCGCGCATGAGATTGATCTGCTCGCGATTAATTTCTCGATGTTGCACGAGTTCCGGCAGGTGGGGGTATTTTTTTAGGAATTCGTTTGGTTCGAGCCGCGAGTAGTCGCCCATGATCTGCGCCAAACGAAAGAGGTTGTTTGGCGGCACCGGATTTCCATCATTTGGATTCACCCATTTGTAAACTAGCGAGTCGCTGACGCCCAGAGCCGCGGCGACGGTGCGCACGCTCATGCAGCAACCCATGAGGTTTTGGACAACTTCGTTGCCGTTGCGCCCCGAAATGCCGAGCGCTCGTAGCTCCCGCAGCGGCCGTTCGGGATCCTTGAGCAGGTCGTCGCCGTAGACGGCGACGTCGGCGCGGAACTTGGCACTATTTTTCAGCAGATGTAAGCACCAAGCTTTGAGATCTTCGGAAGCCGTTATGGGCGCCGCGGTCGCGAGTGAGGTGGCGAATGAAGAGGCCAAGCCGCATACCCAAAGGATAGAGATTTTTCTCAAAGCCTTAAGCATGTGAATCATGGTTTGCTCTCGTTGTAGGTTTCGAGACGTTTCAGAAAACCAGGTTTCTCTGGATCGAACTCTCGATCTATAATCTGTTTGACGTTCGCCGTAGGCAGACGGTAAATGTGGCGATATTCCTTCATTCGCTGCGCGTCCTTGGTGGCGAGCGCTTCGAAACCTTTCAAGAGAGCTGCGGCATCTTTTTCAGAAGCGCCCAACAGAGATTGGATCTCCGCGGTGGTGATCTTGGGCCAACGTTCGGCAAATTCCATAAGATCAAGACGCATGAGCGCTGTCATGTAAGGGCTCTTTTTATCGATCATCGAGTACAAGCGATATTCGTGAAGGCCATAGCGGTCCGTGATGAGACGCCCAAGCCCCACGCGCTGAAAGGTGGAGGCCACTTCTAGTGGGGTGAGTGGGTAACCGTGTTTGGCTTGCCACTCAGACTCCCTGCGGTGAGCTTCAATCTCAAGATTGGCTCTTAGGGAACGTGTTTTTTGGTAATTTTTTACTCGACTTCTGCGAGCGTGATAGGCGTCCGTAAGCGTTTTTTGGGTGTCTTCGTCGAGCGAGCCAAATTCAGCGAGCAGGAGCTTGTCCATATGCTCCAAACGCTCGGGATTTTCGGGCAATCGGGATAGGTTGGTCCATTCCCGCATGAAGTCTACGCGGTAGATTTCGGAACTAGAGGCAATAGATTGTGGTGGGGCGGGGGTTTGGAATTCGTGAAAACTTAGGACATCTAGGAAATCCCGGGCCTTGTCCATGTTGTAGGTTTCGAGCAAGGGTCTAGCTTTTGCACTTTTGCGATCCAGCTCGGCAAGCTCTGAAGTTTTTGCTCGGATCTGGTCTCGTCTTTGGGAAAGATTTCCGTGGGTCGGGTGCTTTTTGAGAAAATCATGGGCACTGAGCGTGAAGAGGTCGCTGAGAATTTGGTTGAGGGGAAATGCGTAGGCTTCGGGCATCGTGGACTCGCCACTAAGCCATTTGTAAACAATGGAATTGGAGGTACCCATGATGTCCGACAACTCTCGAACTGAGAGGCAGCAAATTTTGAGGCGCCTGACGATATCCACGGCTGAATCTCCAGGAAGGTCTAAAGACTTTAGGT
>DATLIP010000082.1:0-23580 GCA_035539375.1 Bdellovibrionota bacterium
GCGGTGTCGGGCAGCCACTTGGGCAATTCTTTGTCCGGATTGTTCAGTTTAAAGAATGTCGGCAGTAGCAGCCAGGTACAAAGTACCGTGACCAGAACGCAGGCAAAAATTCTCCACTTCAAATTTTTCGTCATTTGGTTCCCCTAATTGTTTTTACTTTTTGTCGGCGGCAGCTTGTTGCTGAACAAACTGTGACCATTTGTGCTGAATTTGTGCGCGGAGCACTTTGATTTCGGTGCCCGGAGCGATTTCGAGCGTGGCGACCTTGTCGGTGAGACCGGTGATCTTGCCGATGATGCCGCTCGAGGTGACGATCTCATCGCCCTTGCCGAGGCTGGTGATGAAGTCTTGATGTTGCTTTTGTTGCTGCTTTTGCGGGCGAATCAGCGCGAAATAGAAAAGCGCGAAGATCGCCAGAAGAAAGGGCAAATTCACGAGCAGACCCTCGGTGGGACTGCCGGTCGGCGCGGGTGAGGACTGCGCCATTGCGGAGGTGGTCGAGAACAATAAAGTTAATAAACCTGCGGATTTGATGGATGGGTTTGTCATAGACACCCGCGGTTTTAACACGAAGGTTTCATTCTCGCCATCGGTCGAGACAGGCCAGGCGAAATTCATGGAAGCTGCCTTCGGCGAGGTGGCGGCGCACCTCTTTCATCAGTGACACGTAGAAGTGCAAATTGTGGATCGTGGTGAGCACCATGCCCGTGATCTCGCCGCAGCGAAGGGCGTGCCGCACGTACGATTTTGAATAGTTCTGACAGGTGTAGCAGGCGCAGCCGGGGTCGATGGGGGTGGGGTCGTTTTCGTATTGCTGCTTCTTGATGCGAACAATGCCCTGCGTCGAGAACAGGGTGCCGTTGCGCGCGTTGCGCGTGGGCATCACGCAATCGAACATGTCGAGACCGGCGTTCACGGCGTTCAGCAGGTCGGTGGGCGTGCCCACACCCATCAGATAGCGCGGGCGATCTTCGGGCATGTGGGGCACGATCTGGTCGAGCACCGGGTACATCTCTTTGGGGTCTTCTCCGACGCTAAAGCCGCCCAGGGCTATGCCGTCGAATTCGTTAAGCTTTCCATCAAGGTCCTCAACCTGCATGGCCGCGAGTTCCCTGAGGTGGCCCAGGCGCAAGTTCACATCCAGGCCTCCTTGCACGATGCCAAAGAGCGCGCCGGACTCCGTTTTGCGAGCCTTTAAGCAGCGCTTGGCCCAGGCGGTCGAGAGGCGAATCGCGTCTTTGAGGTCGTCGGTGGTGGCCGGCAGGGCGGGGCACACGTCGAGTTGCATCATGATCGTGGAGCCGATGGCCTCTTGGATCTCGATGGAGATCTCGGGGGACATAAAGAGCGGTGCGCCGCTGAGGTGATTTTTAAAGTTCACGCCGTCTTCGGTGATCTTGCGAATGGAGGAGAGCGAGAAGACCTGAAAGCCGCCGCTGTCGGTAAGGAGGGGCTTTTTCCAGCCCATCCATTTGCGCAGGCCGCCCTGGGTGCGCAGCACCTCCATGCCGGGGCGGATCCACAGGTGATAGGTGTTGCCGAGGATGATGGAGGCGTCGATTTCCTGCAGGTCGCGGGTTGTCATGCCTTTGACGGTGCCGAGCGTGCCCACGGGCATAAAAACGGGAGTCTCGATCTTGCCGTGGGGGGTGTCGATGAGGCCGAGTCTGGCGTTGGTGTGCTCGGTGGGACCTTTGATTTGTTCAAATTGCACTCGGCGTTTCATGCGTGAGCGGGCTTATAGCGGATAGCGACTTTTTTGACACTAAGATTGATGGCATAGGGACCCCGGTCTCGCGCATAATAATGATTGGGGAGTTTTAAGCCATGCACAAAAGGTCTTCAGTATTGGGGTATGTGAAATTGGGTTTCCGGGCTGCATCGTTTTACGTTCTGGCCTGTGGCATTTGTTTTAACGGATACACCGTACCGAAAGTTTACGCCGGTGGAACCGATAGGAACTTGCCCGCTCGCGACGTTTACGGAGCGAAGGCCAAGCCCACTCACGTGTCCAGTGGAGCTGGCGCCACGATTTCGAGTGGTGGCGGCGCCACTCTCCCTAGCTCCGGCGGCGTGAAAGAAGATCGCCCGGCAGCCGTAGCCGCACCAGCTCCTACCTACCGTGACTACATCGCCAGCGGATGCTCGGCGCTCAGAGCTCTCTCGCCCCGCAACTGCGGCACCTGGGGAACCCCTCCACACGAATATCCGCAAGAGCCCTACAGCTCGTGCCGCAAAGAAGCCATGAGCAATCTCAAAGAAGCTCGCGCCGCACTGGAACTCGCGCAGCTCTACGAAAACCGCGGTCGCAAGAGCGACGAAGAGATCAAAAACCTTCTCATCCAGCGTCTGCAAAAAAACACCTCGCGCGGCGGTGTGGAAGTTAGCACTTCTGACGAAGCTGTTCGTCTCGCCGAGCGCATGACTCGCGAATACAAAAACGCCAACGATGCTTACGGTCGCTGCCGCGATCAATCGATGTCTTCGGCCTGGAAACACAACATGATCCTTGCCGGGGTGATGTCCAAGCAAGAAGCTTTTGGCAAACCCAACATGGCCGCCGGCCGCGGCACTGCGGTGAACACCTGTACGCCTTATATCAACGCGGCTGTGGATCAGCACCCCGATTACAAAGACAGTCTGACGGGCCACTTCAAAAACAATCAGAGCGGCATGCAAAACTATCTCAACCAGCGCGAAGCCAAATCGCGCGCGAGAAACTGGAACATGGCCGTGGCCTTTGATGCCATCAAGTCCAACCTGCCTGACGGCTATCGCGGCGACGGTTGGGACAACCTCGGCTACAAGCTCTTCTCTCTCGACATCAATGCCCAGTGCTCCACGGGTTACACGCAAACCCACGAGAACGCCACGGCCGGACAAAAGGCTGCGGGCTTCTTTAGAAACAATTGGGGCAAGCTCCTGGTGGGCGGCCTGGTGGTGCTAGGTGTGCTTTGCGCTACCCACAACCTGCCCTTTAGCTTCTGTAAAAAAGACAAGAAGTACTGGCCACCCAAGAAGCCCACGACGACCACCGACACCACGGTGACGACAAACGACACGACGGTAACTACCAACGACACGAGCGTCACGACGAACGACACCTCGGTGACCACCAACGACACCACGGTGACGACAAACGACACCTCGGTGACCACCAACGACACGAGCGTGACGACGAACGATACCTCGGTGACCACCAACGACACGAGCGTCACGACGAACGACACCTCGGTGACCACCAACGACACGAGCGTGACGACAAACGATACGTCGGTAACCACCAACGACACAAGCGTGACGACAAACGACACCTCGGTAACCACCAACGACACGAGCGTCACGACGAACGATACCTCGGTGACCACCAACGACACTACCGTGTCGCTCCCGCCGCAGGACGATTGGGGTCCGGGCAGCAACGTGGATCATAACGATCGCTCGCTCAGCTCGGGTGCCAACCGTCGCAAGCAGAACCTGGCGCCGCGCTCTTCGGGTGCGCGTCCGGCAAAGCGCTAAAAGAATCGTAACTTAAGTCGATAGCCCCTTCGGTGCCTTGTGGGCGCCGAAGGGGGATCGAGGGCAAGATTTCTTAACTAGAAAAGCGCTCTCTTCGGGCCTATGCTATGGCCCATATGAAAATCGATATTGGTATTCCGGAAAAGAATCGCAAAGAAATCGCTCAAGGCCTCTGCCACATGCTGGCGGATACGTACACACTTTACCTTAAAACACACAATTACCATTGGAACGTCACGGGCCCGCTCTTTCAAACACTGCACTTGATGTTCGAAGAGCAGTACAACGAACTCGCCGCAGCGGTGGACGAGATCGCCGAGCGCATCCGCGCCCTCGGGGAATACGCTCCGGGCTCTTACGAAGATTACAAAAAGCTTTCGAGCTTCACCATTGAGTCAGGCGTGCCCAGCGCCGAAAACATGATCAAAGAGCTCGTGCATGGTCATGAATCGGTGGTCAAGACCGCTCGCCGCGTCTTCCCTTCGGCCGAAGAGGCTCACGACGAAGCTTCGGCGGACCTGCTCACCCAGCGCATGCAGCTGCATGAGAAGACTGCGTGGATGCTGCGTTCAATGGTTGAAACCAAGCAAAACGACCGCTAAAGAACGCGTTCTCTCTCACATCAAGGGCCTTAACGAAAGGCCCAGCAGGCTTAAGCAGAGTCGAAGGAGCACCGAGGGGTCTTCGTTTTGTCTCAGAGTGATGATCGCACCGGCGGCCCTGATATGCGTGGCACTGATGATCATGTCGGGCTGAACCTTTTTAATGAAATCAAAGGCTTGGCTACCTGTGGCCATGCTCGTGACCTCGAGATGATCTTCGAAGAGTTCTTCGGCTGCCCACGCCAGAGTTTCGCGAAGCTGAATGCGGTGAGATTCATCGTCGTCCATTATGAGAATGGTTTTTGTTGGCAAAACGTTTTTCATTGAGCCTATACTCGCACCGCGAACGCCGAATATCGGCCGAACCGATGCGTTCGAACCCTCAAAGAGGTACGAGACGACCCGATGGACCCACGAATTGTAGAATTTCCTCTTTTTTTGATCGTGGTTTTGGGGCTTTTGCTTATTTTGGCCATTGGATTTCGTATTCGGTCACGCTCCCAACAGGGCGTTGCACTCTTTGCCTTTGGGCTCGTCATTGCCATCAATTTGCTTATTGGGGCGATTCATTTGCAGTGGCCCTGGCCGGAAGTTGGCGCTGCGCGCATCGGTGCAGTGATGCTTTCGTTTTGGATTCCGCCAACCTATTTCTTCTATCTCCGTGTTTTTCTGCCTGGGGAATGGCGCCCCCGACTGCCTCTGCTACTGCACTACGTGCCCGGCGTTGTGGTGGGCGTTGCCCTCGTGCTGATGAGTCGCACTTATGATGACGCATTGCTAAGTCAGGTGATTAGGGTCATCGCCGATTTTCGAGCCCTGGTGCTCCAATCGTTTTATTTCGCCTTGTCGATCTTTTTGTTTTTGAAGTTTATCAAGGAACGCAAGCTCAACCATTCCGATCCTAGAGATTCGCTGAGCCAGTGGATACTCAGCTGGATGCTGTTCTTTTTGCTCGTGTGGATGGCCGATTTGGCGGCGACCTTGTTGTTTCACCGTAGCGAATTCAATCTCTACTGGAGCCTAATCTTTGCCGTAGGCTTTACTGGATTAGTGGCGCGTTCGCTCTTGGCGTCGAAGCATTTTGATGTGAATCAGTGGGCAGAGAGCACCAACAACGTCGTTCTTAAGAAAACCCTGAGTGCCGTAGGTGCGCATACGAACCCCAAGTACGCCAAAGCGCACTTCGATGAAGTGGATCTCCAGCGAGAATGGGAAAAGTTACGGCATGTGTTACAGGCGGAGAAGTTTTACTTAAAAGCGAACTTGCGACTTTCGGACTTGGCCAAAAAATTGGGACTCACGGTGCACCAATGCTCGGAGCTCATCAACCGATCTTCTCAGATGAAGTTCTACGACTTGATTTCCTCGCATCGCATCGACGAGGTCAAACGACGGCTGCGCGATGAGGCCTTTGCTGAGCAGAGCATCCTGCAAATTGCCTATGACGTGGGTTTCAATTCGAAATCCACCTTCAATGCCGCCTTCAAAAAAAACACCGGCCTTGTGCCAGGAGAATTTCGTCGTCGCGCTCAAATGGGCGAGTTAACCGAATCTTAACCCGAAGCCGGCGCGATCTTTATTGGTTTTGCCTTCGTAAATCGCCGAAAATGAGAGTCATGAAAGCCCTTTTGCGGTCGCCTTTCTCTATGGTCCTTCTTTTGATCTCGAGCAGTGCCTTTGCCGCCGGGCTTTTTGGTCCGGTTGTACCGGAGAACCAAAGCGCGGGCTTTGAGTGCTATAACAAAGCCAGGATAGCTCTCGATAAAGCAGCAGAGCTTAAGGGTGGCGCGGCGGCTTCGGGCTCCATGGCTGCGGGCTCTGCTAGCTCGGCCACGCTAAGCACTGGTGGCGTGGGGGCTACGGGCATGGGGGCTGGTCAATCGGCTCAAGCTGCGGGGCAATCGAGCGCCTGCGTATCCGCCGCGGATAGTGCGATGGCAAAAGTCAAAAAGTGTCCGGATCTCGAAACCACCAAGCGAGATTACCTTGTTCAGAAGATCAACAAAGAATTCGTCCCCGCGTATCAAGACATCGTTTCGGAGTGCTCTCAGAATGCGGCCGGCTATTCGGCGCAGGCCGGCTCGCTCAACGACACCACGACGGCGCTCATGATGATGACCGCCATGCAGGGGCTCTCGGGCGCCGGTGGTTCGAGCTCGGGAGGATCGAGCGTTCCCGCGTATAACTTTGATAACGATGATGACGACTCGGACGATATCAAAACGCGCAACACACCTGCGCTCACGAGCGTCGGCAACGATCGCAGCTCCGCGAGCGAAGACGAAAGCAAAAAACCCCTGGATATCGATCTGGGGAGCGAAGAGGCCATCAAACTCTCTGACGGCGAAGAAGACCAAGACGCCGCCAAGGGCCGCGGTCTTGCGAGCACCTCGGCTAAAGAACTTGCCACACCCAACGGTGTGGAGGCCACCGCTGCCGGCGCACTTGGCGTCGGCGCCGCTGCGGCGGATGCCCAAACCGTAGCAAGCGCTAAGGCTGGCGAAGAGGGGGCCGCTCCCGGATTTAACTTTGACGCTCTTACCGGAGACTTGGCCAAAGCCGAGGACGCTCCTGAAGACGCCAAAGATGCGGGCTACTTGGGCAAAAAGAAAAAGAAAGCTGCCGAGAGCATTGCGGCCCAGATGGCCCGTCGTAAAAAAGAAGAAGCCGAGGCCAAGGTCAAAGCCAAAGAGGCGGCTGCTGCCCGTGCTCGCGAACTGGCCTCAGGTTTTCACGCGGATCCCAAATCCTGCGCCGAGCGCAATTGGAAAGGCAAAGAGTGCCAGGCCCTGCGCGCCGACCCCTTGCTCCAGTAGAAGTGCCAATTCCCCTATGAGCGTCTAGGATCAAAGGCGACGCGCATGCCGTCGCCCACAAGCGAGAGCAATATCAACGACACAAAGAGAGCCGATGCGGGGTACACCGCGAGCCACCACGCGATGGTGACGTACTGCTGTGCCTGATCCAGAAGTTCACCCCAGCTGGGGGTGGGGGGGGGAAGGCCCAGGCCCAGGTAATCGAGCGAGGCGAGGCCCGTGATGTACGAGGCGATCACAAAGGGCGAGAGCGTGATCAGCGGCACAAGCGAATTGGGCAGGATGTGTTTAAAGATGAGCCGTTTGTTGGAGGCGCCCATGGCCCTGGCCACCTCGACGAAGTCTTTTTTGCGGTTCTTTAAAAATTCCGCGCGCACATAAACCGAGAAGCCGATCCAGCCGAAGAGCGCTGAGATCAGCACCAGCATCAAAAGCGAGGGTTTGAAGATCGACACGAGGATGATGAGAATGAAAAGCGTGGGCACCGAAGAGATCACCTCTTCCACGCGCTGGCCGATGAGGTCGAGCGCGCCGCCAAAAAAGCCCATGGCTCCGCCTAGCACCACGCCGATGAAACACGTCAGCGCCCAAGTGGCAAAGGCGTAGGCCACTCCGTAGCGCATGCCATAGAGGATGCGTGCAAAGACGTCGCGACCCTGATTGTCGGTGCCGAGCCAATTGCTGAGGCTAGGGGGTGCGGGGTAGGAGCTCAGGGCGTTGTTGATTTCGTAAGGGTCCCACTCGTTGAGAGGCCACAGATCCCAGTCGCTCTCGCCCAGGCTGAGAGCGCGATAATCGGTGATCGCCGCCGAGTCTTGATGAAAGACCGAAGGGTGCACGCGCTGGAATACCGGAAAGTAGGTTTCCCCCGCGTAGTGCAGCACCAGAGGTTTGGAATTGGACCACATCTCGGCCGTGGCCGAAAACACGAAAGCCAAAACAAAGATCACCGCCGCGAAGACCGAGCGCCGCTGCGACTTGAAAGCCCGCCACCGGCGACGCGAGAGTTCGTTTTTGAGATAACGCTCGATCATTGGAAGTCAATCCTCGGATCCACCAGCACGTAGGCAAAGTCGCTGATCATCTTGCCCACCACAAGAGCGAGAGACTGAATGAAGGTCAGTCCCATGATCACGTTGTAGTCTCGCGAGAGCACGGAGCTGTAAGACAAGAGTCCAATGCCATCGAGTTGAAAGATCCGCTCAATCAGAAGCGATCCGGCAAAGAAGACTCCCAAAAAGCTGCCGATGCCGGTGGCCAGGGGAATGAGCGCATTGCGCAGGCAGTGGCGCAGATACACGGCCTTTTCGCTGAGGCCCTTGGCGCGCGCGGTGCGAATATAGTCCTTGCGGATTTCGTCGAGCACCGAGTTGCGGGTGAGCAGGGTGAGCGTAGTGAAGGACCCGATCATGTAGCAGGTCAGGGGCAAGATGAAGTGGTAGATGCGGTCCCAGATCTTTTCGCCTAGGGAAAGATAATCGTAGGAATCCGAGTAGAGCCCGCCGATGGGGAACCAGTCGAAAAATCTGCCACCCGAAAAAAAGGTGATGAGAAGAATGCCCAACATGAAAGGCGGAATCGCGTAGAGCACCACGAGCGTGACGCTGGTGATGACGTCGAAGCTTTGGTCTTCTTTGTAGGCCGACATCACCCCGAGAGGAATGCACACGAGGTAAGTGAGCAAGAAGGAGATGATGCCGAACTGCAGTGAGACAGGAAACTTGGAGAGGACCAGGTCGATGACCGGCATTTGGTAGGTAAAGGACTCGCCGAAATCAAAGCGCACCAGGTTTTTGACCCAGATGAAGTAGCGCTCGTGCAGGGGCTTGTCGAAGCCGTATTGACGCTTCAGGGCCTGGACGACTTCTTGCGAGACGCCTTGGTCGCCAGCCACTGCAGAGCCCGTGGCCGAGGACCCGCCGCCTCCACCGCCGAAGCGGATGTTCTGCAGGGCTTGCTCCACCGGCGAGCCCGGCGCGAGGTTGATGATCACAAAGACGATGAGCGAGATCCCAAACAAGGTTGGGATCAGCAGCAAGAGTCTGCGAACGAGATAGGCGCCCAAGATGCAGACCCTACTTCACTTCGGTGAGCTGCTCGTGGCCCGCAGCTTTTTTGAGCGACCAGAACGAGGCGCCAATGCTGTACTTGCGTGTATCCTTGGGGCGGATCACGTCTTTGTTCACGCCGTAAGCGATGTCGCGGGTGTTGAAGAGGAAGATGTACGGGGCATCGGCGGCGATGGTGCGATAGATTTCCTGCATCAGCGGGATGCGCTTTTCACGCTCGGGAATCATGATCGCCTTGTCGATGAGTTTGTCCACCACGGGGTTTTTGTAGCTGATGAAGTTCGAGCCGCCGGGCATGGTGTTTGCCGAGTGCCAGATTTGTTTGGGGTCGGTGTCGAGCACACCGCCGCCCCATGCGAGGGTGGCAGCGTCGAAGTTTTTCTCGTCGGAGATGAGCTTGACGAAAGTGTTCCACTCCACCTGGTTGATCACCATGTCGATGCCCTGCTTTTTGAGATCTTCTTTGTAAAGTGTGAAGTATTTGAGCGCGTCTTTGGAACCGACGGAGATCGTCATCGTAAAGCGGAAATCGCGGCGCACGCCGTCCACCACTTTATCGAGGAGGCCATCTTTGTTGGAGTCGATCCAGCCTTCTTTGGTGAGGAGCTCTCGCGCTTTGGCCGGATTGAATTCGATGGGCTTCACGCTCTGGTCGGCGTAGGGACTGCGGCGGTACCAAGGGCCCGTGGCAAGATCCGACATGCCGTAGCGGAATTTTTGGTTGATGAGTTCGCGGTTCATGAGGTGCGCCAGGGCGATGCGCACGTTGCGATTGTCAAAAGGCTTGCGCAAGAGGTTCCACGCCAGAAAGCTGTAACCATCGGCGGGGCTATCGTTTTGCACTTTGACCTTGTCAACGGTTTTGCCCCATGCGGGACCCTTAGTGCGTTCCACATAGGATTCGCCCGAGAGGGTGTCGAAATCGAGATCGCCTTTTTCGAGCATTTGCACGGCGAGATCTTGAGAGGAAACAAAGCGGAACTGGATGCGGTCAAAGAGGAATTGTTCTTTGAGCCCATCCACGCTGCGACCGTGCCAAGCGTCGTTGCGTTTGACGATGAGACGCTTGCCCTGCTCGAGCTTTTCGAGACTGTAGGGACCTGAGCCAACGACGGTCTTGGTGATCTTAGGGCCCTTGGTGGGATCGCCGTAAACGTGCTTGGGCACGATCCATAGCAGGGCGGCCTGCTGAAGGTTCCCGAAATAAGTGTCCTTGGTGTAAAACTTCACAGTGTGATCGTCGACGACTTCCACTTTGGCGATGCCCGTGTAGTAAGTGCGCTGGCGGGCGGCGCCATAGGCGTCGTCGAAGATGGCGTCGAAAGAGAATTTGACGTCGGCGGCCGTGACGGGAACGCCGTCGTGGAACTTGGCGTTCTTGCGCAAGAAAAAGGTAAAGACCTTGCCGTCTTTGGACGTTTCAAAGCGCTCGGCAAGGTTGGGTTGCCACTCGTAGGTGTCGCTGTTGTAGACCATCAGCTGGTCGAGAACGTAGTTGAAAACGTTCTGTGCATAGAGATCGGTGTACGAAAAGGGATTCAGATTGGGCGGCTCACCAAAGAGGTTGGCCTTGAAGGTGCCATCGACGCGGCCCGTGCTCTTGGATTTGGAACAAGCGCCCAAAGCGGCGAGGGCGATGAGTGAGGCGGCGGTGAGGGTGCCGAAGCGGTGTTTAATCATGTTGTTAGCTCTCCCTGAAGTGCGACCGAGGTCCCCTTCCACAATAGTGAGAGGCACCAGAAAAATCAAACCACGCAGGTGAGCTAATGCAGAATTAAGTCCACTCGGTGGTGATCTTCACAGGCTCTTGTTCGGGGAACTGCACGAGCAGGTGACCCTTTTCTACGCCATGGCGAAAGACTTGATGTGTGACTTCCACGTCGCGTGCACAGTACTCGGCGAGCTCTTTGAAGCGACCTTCTTTGTACCACTCAACGGCGATCTTACCGTCGGCGGATTTGCCCGTACCCAGGGTTCCCTGGGCCACGTATTCGAGTTTGATGTAGCGGCGACCGAGGCCGCGCTCGACTTCGTCCATGATGTCGAAAACGTCGAGGCCGTCGATTTTGAGTCCGTAACCTGTGAGCACCGGCAAGTCGAAACGGCGGATGTTGTAGCCCACCACGAGGCGTTCGGAGCAGAGCTTCACAAGTTTGTGCAGCTCGTCTTCGAAGAAGGTTAGCATTTGCCCACTGCGTGAATCCCAGGCGCAGCCCACCGACACGCCGAGCTTAGCCAAATCGTCGAAGGTCGCGCCCGAAGGCACGAGGTCCTTGGTTTCGAGGTCAAAAACCAAATAATCCCGGTTTTTGTCAAAAATGGAGCTGGGCGCTAGGTCCATCGAAAAAGGGAGGCAGTGATCGTGCTCCCAGAATGACGGGCGGATTTTGGACGATGGCATGGGGGAGGTTCTATCAAAAGAATCCCCCAGCGAAAATGCGCTTCCCAGGAAAATCGGCTAAAATGCGGGGAATGTCTGAGAATCAATTTAATCCCGAATTGTCCTATTCCGTGGGACACAACGAGTTCAAGGGCGGTATCCGTGGCCGAGTTTGGAAAGACGTGCCCGACGCCCAGTGGAACTCCTGGATCTGGCAGCAGCAAAATCGCGTGCGCACGATGGAAAAGCTCAAAGAGGTGATCGACGTCACCCCGGACGAAGAAGAGGCTTTTGAGAAGTCTTCGGAGATTTTCAACATGGCCATCACGCCGTATTACGCGGCGCTCATGGATCCCAAAAATCCTGATTGCCCAATTCGTCTGCAGAGCGTGCCCAAGATGGGCGAGCTCACCGTGCAGCCCGAAGAGATGGAAGACCCGCTGGCCGAAGAGCGCGACATGCCCGTGCCGGGCATCACGCACCGGTATCCCGATCGCGTGCTTTTTTACACCACACACCACTGCCCCGTGTTCTGCCGCCACTGCACACGCAAACGCAAGGTCTCGGATCCCGGCTCTGCTGCGCAAAAGAAGCAGCTCGAAGACGGCATTGAGTACATCAAACGCACCCCGTCGATTCGCGACGTCGTGATTTCGGGCGGGGATCCGCTCTCGAACTCCGACGAGCGCCTAGATTTCATTATGGGCTCGCTGCGCAAGATCCCGCATGTCGAGGTCTTTCGCCTGGGCACGCGCAACCTCGTGACGCTCCCGCACCGCGTGACGGATGATTTTTTGAAGATCATCAAAAAGCACGGGCCGCTCTACGTGCACACGCACTTTAACCACCCGAGCGAGTGCACTTCGGAAGCGTTCTATACTTGTCTGCGCATCGCCGAGACCGGCACGCCGATCAACAACCAGATGGTGCTCATGAAGGGCATCAACGACGACCCTCAGGTCGTGAAGCGCCTGAACCATATGCTGCTGATGATGCGCGTGCGCCCGTACTACATTTTCCAGTGCGACATGAGCCAGGGAATTTCGCATTTCCGCACTCCCATCGAAACCGGCATCAACATCATCGAACACCTGCGCGGCCACACCTCTGGTATGGCGGTGCCGCACTACGTGATCGATGCTCCGGGCGGCGGCGGCAAGATTCCCATCTTGCCCGAGTACGTCGTCTCCAAAGATGGCGAGAAGTGGACCCTGCGCAACTACAAGGGCGACAAGTACACTTACATCAATAAGTAGTCTCCGGCATGAAGGCGTCAGAACAGGCCGATCGTAACGTCCGGGCCTTTTTGATCTTTAGGATTTTCTTCAACACGCGATTTTACTATCCCGTGCTTGCGGTATTATTCCTAGATCTCGGGCTGAGCCTCGAGCAGTACTCCCTGCTCAACGTGGCTTGGGCCGTGTCGATCTTTGGACTCGAGGTTCCTTCGGGCGCACTAGCCGACATGTGGGGACGCAAAAAGCTCGTGGTCATCGCGGGCTTTTTGATGGTGATCGAAATGCTCGTTTTCGCCTTTACTCCCAGCGATAACGTTCAGCTCCTTTTCTACCTTTTTCTGCTCAACCGAGTGCTCAGCGGAGCGGCCGAAGCCGCCGCGAGTGGCGCGGACGAGGCGCTCGTCTACGATTCGCTCCAGCGAGCGGATCGGGCCGGCGAATGGCCAAGGGTGCTCGCGCGCCTCGGGCGCCTGCAGTCGGTGAGCTTCTTTGTGGCGATGATGGTGGGCGCCGCCGTGTACGATCCCCGTACGGTGAACCTCGTGGGCCAGTGGTTCGGCTTCGGATGGGACTTCACCGCTCCGCAGCTCGTGCGCATGCCGCTCTACTTAACTCTCGCCATGTCGCTCGTCGCCTGCGCTTCGGCCCTGACGATGTACGAGGCCCCGATGGATCCCAACCGGCGAGTCAAACTCGCTACCGCCGCCCGCGATATCGTACGCGCCGCCAAGTGGATCGCCGCTTCGCCCGTAGTGCTCTTTGTGATTCTCGCCACGCTCTGTAACGACGCTTTCATTCGTCTCTTCATGACGATGACCAGCCAGTACTTTCGCGTGCTCGGTTTACCGGCGGCGCTGTTCGGGCTGCTCGGATCCGCCACCGCGCTACTGGGTTTTGTTTCGCCCTGGATCGCCGGGCGATTGATCAAACTGGGCTCGGCGCGAGCAGCTTTTGGTGTGCTCTCCGTCGCCACCGTGGCCGGACTCTTTGCTCTACCTTTCGCCACGTCCTTGTGGTCGCTCGTTTACGTGTTTTGGCTTTCGCTGGGTATGGGCGTGGTGGGGTTTCTCGCTTCTTATTACCTCAACGAGCTCGCCGAACCGGCGCAGCGCGCGACCATCCTCAGTTTTCGCGGGCTCTCGACGAACCTCGCTTACGGCACCCTCGGCGTGATGTTCGCGGCGGTGCTGAAATCCATCGCCAAGGCGAGGGCCGCGGCGCCGGAGAACGAGGTCTTCCTCGGCGCGCTCAGCTATTTGCCGTGGGTTTTCCTCGGCGTGATCGGTGTGGCCTATCTTTTGCGAACGGTGTTCCGACGCCGATCGGTGCCACCAACATCATAAGGAAGCTAAGGTTTGCAGACGACTTCCGCCGTGGCTTCGGTTTTGGTGTAACTCATATAGGCGATTTGCGGATGGCCGTTGGCGCCTTTATGAACTTCCGCGGAGACGACGTCCGTGCCGCGAATCGCATCTTGAACGGGACCAATGCGCAGACTGCCGAGATGGTCCACGGCTTCCAGCGATCCGCAGATCCGAATGGCCTCCTGGGCGATCTCGTTTTCGAGGCTCTGGGTGAGCATCGTCATCGAGATGGTCGGGTAGAAACCGTCCAAGTCGACGTGGATTTGCTGGCCGGCGAAGGCCGAGACGGCAGTGAAGACGCTAAAGGTGGCTAAAGTTTTTTTGATCATGATTCCTCCTACGCACAGGTCTAGGTCGTGGAGGAACTTCTGGATATTCCGGGCGCGGCTATACTTTTCTTAGGCGTTTGCCTATGGGCAGGCGGCAAGGGATCAAATGATGACTCGGTAGTGTTCGTCGGGGTACGCGCAGACCGAGGTGGGATCTTGGGGGCTGATCAAGATGGTCAACGACTTTCCGGCTTCTGCGAGTCCCCGTGAAATCAATACGTCTGACTTGCGCAGTTTTTGACCTTGGTACGTGTACTCAATGTCGAGCGCCTCGTAGCGTGACGTGCGACGTGAACGATGACTTCGTGTTGCGTAGACCTTGGTGATGAGAGCTTCTACCGCAATGCCGTTCTGCAAAAGGGACTCTCGCCACGAGGCTTTCTCGGCAAGAACCTGATCCAGGCCCTCTCGGGACTCTTCACGGACGATCGTTTTTCGGGGGCCAGGTCCGCGGAGTTCGGAGGGCACGGACCAAGTGCCGCGAGCAAAAATCACCGGCTCCGAAAAACGCGCAAGATTGAGGCGTTCCATGGCTTTCTCTTGGCGGTGCTGCTTTAGAAAATGAAGAATGCCAATCCCCACAGAAACCATCAAAATCCACGGTTCAGTTTTTGACATTGAGATCATTCGCAAGCTACCCAAGCCGCGCGGCTCTCGTCCGTGGCTTTGAGCCCAAAGAAGCTTGCGATCTTTTGCGGCGCCGTTCTGTACTCACCGCCTTGATAAAAGCCGTAGCGGTGAATGAGGTGCGGAGTCACGCCGTCGATGGTGAACGAGGCTTCTTGGCCGGGTTTGGGATTCACGCGAGTAAAGGTAAAGAGACGATTGCTGTAGATCTCATCGTTGAAAAGAGAGCCCTGCACACCCTTGCCGGTCCAGCCACTTTGGCGAGCTCGCAGCTCCTCGGGCGAGGCTCCTCGCAAGCGAATGAGATCCACGGCGCCGCCCATCTGCTCGGAACTGACGCTAAAGCGCTCGCCCCCGATGTCGACGATCGTGCTGCCGTCACGCTGGTGAGTTTCGATGGCCTGGAGCAAGGGAGCGGCGATAAGTTGGTGGGTGAGTCCCATTTGCTTGACCGCGGCATTGTCTTTGCGCAGGAGCTCACGCATGGCTCCGTGAGCCTGGGCGCGGTGCGCGGCCGTCTCGCCCTTATGGTAGAGGTATTCGGGTTTGCGCTCTAAGAATCCATCGCCTGAAGATCGCATGTTGACGTTGCCGACGCCGCGCCAAGCGGGTTCATCGGCGTAATGGCCAAACTGCATATGTTCTGCGTGACCGCGGGCGCGAATGGCCAAATTCTCGAGACTCACTCCGGTAAGACTAGGCATCTTGGCGAGGGTGGTGTCACAGTTCACGCCGCCCACAAGGAAGGGCGTGGTCTTGCTTGTGGCGGCCGCGTCGCGATCGCTGCGGTAGTAAAAGGGCGCGGGCCTGAAGGCGGCCCAGGGCCGCTCTTTTGCAAAGTCCGGCCTGCCGAGACCTTCGAAATAGTCGCCACTCTCGGCGCGTACGGTGATGTCGTAAGTCGGGGGACTGGCGTCCTTAGCTTCGCCCGCAAGGGGTGAGTCGTCGTGGGGAGCCGCGTATGAGGTTGAGGTGGTGATCAGGGCGAGCAGAAGTAGGATCACTGGCATAGAAACATTCTATACCTCAGTTAAAGAAGGTGCCATCAGGCCTAGGGTTGTACAGCTGCATCACTGTTTATGGTTCGGGGATCATTTTTAAGAGCTGATCAAGCTCGCCACGGGGATCCCACAGAATTTTTGCGGCATCCCTAACGACACCAAGGGTTCCGGAATCCATGGGGGCTACAGAAGCCCAAGCTGGCGTCGAAATGCCAAATTCTACTTCGAGCCCCGAGCTATAAAAAACGCGAATGGAAGAGAGCGCGCCCCAATCTTCGGTAGATATCTTTTCACAGGGGCCAAAGAATTTTACCCAAGTCGGGTTGCTAACAAGGTTATCCTTACCTTCGCTAAGGATAACAAGATCGATATCGGAATTTGGTTTGGGGTTTCCTCGGGCGTAAGAGCCCACCAACAAGACAGAAGAAATGCTTTTGACTTCTTTTGCCCAATCGACGACCGATTCTATGAACTCATGCGGATTCAAGTGTTCAACTCCTCAAAAAAAAATAGCCCGCAGACCCCTTGCGGGACCTGCGGGCTACCGAGGACCAGAAGCCCGAGTCTGGCTTCTCTGGTCCCTCCTCCCTATTGGTTCTCTTCGGCTCCTACGGCAAAGTAGGAGTCTAGAGCTTGCTGTGCGGCATTTTGGATGAACTCATCCATCATGCGAGACTCAAGATTGCGTTCGCTATCTTGTTTTGTGCTCTGAGTTTTGAGGTCGCTGATGAGGCCCTTCAGCGAGTGACGAGCCGAGGCGTCCTGCAGTTTCACCAGACCCACAAGGCCCGAGATGCGAGTGTCCTTGTCCATCAGGCTTTCGCTATCGAGCACGCTCGAGCGCAGGTCGCTGATCAGGTCATCCTTGATCATGGTCTCGGCGGCGCCGCCTTTGAGCGTCGTTGCTGTTACCATGCGCGAGAGGTTGCCGTAGATCGCAGCGATCTCTTCGGGGAAGGGCAGGTCGTACATCTTGCGGCTCTCGATGAGTGCGGCGAGGGCACGTTTCTGCTGGTCCGCGAAGGCAGGGTTCACTTGCATGCCTTCCATCGTGGGCACGTTGAGGTAACCCACGAGTTCCAGACCCCAGCGCAGCGAGTTGTTCACGTTGCGCACGAATCTCGTCATGTCGCCGCGTTGGGCGAAGTAGAGACCCATCAGGAGGTTCGATTCCTGAGCGGTGACGAAGAAGTCCACGGGGTCTTTGGAGTAATCGTGGCGGTGGCAACCAGGCGTGCCCGCTTCGACGTTCTCGTCCGTGCAGAACTTGAACGGCGCTGCCGGAGCTTGACGGTGGTAGCCCATGTTGATCATGGCGCGGTCCGAATCGCCGACGTCCACGAACTGAGCGTCTACGACGAGATCGTTGTAGTCCATGATGCTAGCCGATTCGACTTTGCCACCTTGCGAGGTCTCGAGCGAGCCCATGAAGTTGTGGCGCAGACCGATGGCGTGACCCACTTCGTGCATCACGACCGAGCGTACGACCGAAGCCTGGAACTGCGCGCGGGTGATGCCGTCGGCAGGGTAGGGCATGTGTTCGAGAGTGCGTTCGATCTTGTCGACGGCCTCTTCCTGCGTGGCTTGCGCCGCGATGAAGGGCTTATCGGTAACCGACATGCCTTCGCTCGTGAGGATCACGGCCGACACGATGTCGCGCAGTTCAGCGACGTTGACTTCGCGCTGGCAGAAACCCTTGTGCGACACTTCGTCGGTGTGGGCAGCGTTCAGCGAGAGGAATCCGCGTTTCGCGATATATGGCGAGCTGAGGTTGCGTTTGATCTTGGCTACCGAAGTGGCGATCTCACGTTGCAGCTTGCGCACTTTTTCTACGAGTTCGCGGTTCTCCGTGCCGGGCAGGTTAGGGCCCAGTACTGGTGCGTTTTGCTGAGCGCGCTCGGCTTCGCGGGCGGCGTTCATCGACTCGCGCATCAGCTTCTCGAGCTTGCGCAGGTCGTACACGAGGCCACCTTGTTCGGCCCACATGTCACCAGACATGTACACCTGGCCTTGCATGATCTCGCCGGTCTCGGGGTTTTCCCTCCAGTTGGCGAAAGCAAAACCTACGGCTTTGTTATCGTCCCAAACCACGTTCGAAGTGGTGGGGTCGGTGTTGTCTTTGCCGGCGGTACCCACGCGCACTTCGAGCACGTCTTTGCCGAGGGCCGCGTTCCAGGCAAGCACGCCTTCACGTACGGCATCTTGGTAGAGAGCCGGCGTGTTGGGGCTGATTTCCCAGACTTGCTTGCGGTCGAGCGAGAGACGGTTGACGAAGCGTTTGACGCTAAGGCCACCGTTGGTCACGCGCGGAGCGCCCAAGAAGAATCCCGCGGGTTGGGCGGCGGCGTCGAGCGCCACGTAGCCTTCGGTCGGGTTGGGAATTCTCCAGTCGGTGCGCACAGTGAGCGAAACCGAGAAGGGATCCAGGCCAGCGGCTTCTTCGGGAGAGCCCGAACCTTTTTCGTAAAAGGCCACTGGTGATACGGCGTTGATCACGCTTTTGAAGGCCACACCCGTTTCGCTGATCGAAACGTCTTTGACGAATTCAAGACGAGGCTTGAGTTCGGTGTTGGCAGTGGGGCCTGCGTAGAAGCCCATGTTTGTAAGGCCGTATTCCGAGCGTGGGCTCGAAACGTCGACCACGATCGCGGCTTCGTTTTCGTCCACGATGGGGTAAGCGTTGAGCGCAATGTCGGGCGAGAGCGCCGAGCTTGCGAAGCGGCCGGTGTTGTCACGCTCGAGCACGAGCAACTGGTTCACCTTGCGCAGGTAGGTGGGGATATAGCCCATCACCGAGCCAGCAAGGCCGGTTACCGAGGCGCGCTCGATGCCGATCGTCACCCAGATGCGCTTGTTCACCCAATACTCTTTTTCGAGTACCAAAAGGTGGCTCTTGCCTTCGAACTTTTCTCGAATGGCTTTGAGCGACTTGGCGACTTCCTTGTCGTTAGCGGCTGCAATGTTTTTGTTATTGATTTTGGATGACGTTGCGTCGGCGGCGCTTTTTTGATTTCCGCAGCCCGTTACTAGTCCGAGCGCACCTACACTTAGGCACGCGGACACAACTATCCCTACTGGTCCCCTCAATGTTTTCATCCCCAAAAATCCTCCTCCAAGGATATCGAAAAGAGCGCCCCTCGCGCCCTGATCGATTGGGGGAGTATCCCGGTAATTCTGTAAATCACCAAATTCTTTAGACTTAAAACAACTTACGCTCTCGTCTTAACACTTCTTAACCAATGATTAATCAAAAATTCTTCATGATAACGAGTATTTAGACGATATGATGAAGTGAGTCACGAATGACTCAATGAAGCACCAGGTGGGCGCGGATGAAGCAGAGGACACATCGTGCAAACAAAAGGCATCAAGCCCGGCTCAACCATGGAAATCGTGGCGCTGCTTTTGCTCGTTGCCGCTTCGCTCTGGCTTCCCAAACAGCAAAGTCTTTTCTCCACCGAAAAAATTTCTTCCGGACAAGCAGAGAGCGATTCGTATTTGAATCTCATCTCAACAAATTCGCTGCTCATGACTTCTGACAAAGTTGTGTTGCCTGAAGCGTGGTCGGGCGTCGCCGTTGACGGCTCTGCCGAACTGCGCGTGCTCAAACTTCGCTCTAAGCAAGTGCGGTTCGTGCAGACGCTTGGCGCTGCTGTAGATCGCGCACCAGCTTCGGAAAACGCGGAAGCGTGGGTTGTGGATTCGGTCAAACGTCTTGGGCTCAATGGCCAAGTGGAAACTCTCCAGGTCACCGACGTCGATGGCGAACGCACGACGCCCTACGTAGAGCTCGGCACGGGCTACAATGATTTCTCGGTGGTGTACCACCACAAGCACGACAAGAGCCGCACGCAGCGCAAGAAAATTCGTCTCGTCTCTACGAGCGATTCTGCGGCAGGCATTCGCTAGGTTCCTGGAACCTATACCTGGCACCTCATTTTTTTAACGCACGCGCGCAACCAAAAGGTTGGTGGCACCTTTAGAACAAGTGGCGCAGACCGACCGTTTGGAACATGCGATCGCTCTTTGAGGTGCCCGTGACCGGAACGTCGGCCGACCACTTGGCCCACCACATTTTGGCAATCTCGTATTGGTAGCTAGGCGTGACGACGCCCGACTCGTTGAAGTACTTCACGGAGTACTTGCTGCGGTAATAGGTGCGCGAGCCCGTGGCGGTGAGTTCGCTAAAACCGATGCTATCGCGAATCTCAAAACTCCACGGACCTTTTTCAGCTTTGGCAAAGAGGGTACGCGAGCCAAGGTCGGGACCGGTTTTGATTTTCCAGGGCGGACTCACGGGATCTCCGGGAGTCTTGGACTCGGTGGCCTGGATCTCGACGTTTAGCTGCGAAGCCTTTTCGATGTGTTCGGCGGTGTCGGCCCAGGGGCGCAGGATGCGCGTTGTTTTGGCGTATTCCATGAGGCCCTTGCCAAGCATGTAGCCGCGGAACGACGAGGTCATGTTTTTGCGAAGTTCCAACTCTTGGCGCGGGTCGATGCCGTACATCGCGCTGCCACGAAGGTCCTGGCTGGTGGCGTCGAAGCCGTAGAGGTAAACGAAGTTGCGAATCTGCCCGTTGATCACGTGCGACTCGGCGGCGGTGTATTTTTCTTCCATGAAGTTGATCACCTTTTCGCTCATCACGTAGCTGCCCACTTCTTCGGCCCAGATGATGGAGTCGTCGGTGGGTTTGGCGAGGTACATGGCCTGAAGCACGTTGACCGTAGATTCGGCGTAATACACATCGCTGGCGTAGGAGAGCACCCCAGTGGGGCGCTTGGTGATTGAGGTCGGCAGGCGTACGTCGAGCTTCTTCTTTTTGACTTTGCCGGCGGCCAGCACGGGGCCTGCGGCCAAGAGTGCCGTCAGCAGCCAAATAGGGTATAGCCGTGCCTTGCGGTTCATTACCTAAGTGTAGGCAACTTGCGTGCCAGGGTGGGGAGCTGAGATCTTGATTTAAAATCAGCAGCTTAGGCCTCGTTTTTGGCGCAGTTTTAGGGGTCTTTCACCACGTGCTGCCCAATGTGCCCCGGGCCTGTCTAAAACCTTGACACCACTCAGGAATCCCGACTATCAACCTCTTCACTCAATTGCCAGTCCCCGAGGATGGTCCTCGTTCAGGGATGATGGATGCAAGTTAAAACTGCACACTGATGCAGAAGGAAAAAATCATGTCTGAAAAATCTAATTCGTTTTTGTTGCTCGGTAAAAAAATTGGAATGACCCAAATCTTCAAAGAAGATGGCACGATCGTTCCTGTGACCGCTGTTGAAGTTGGTCCGAACGTGGTTCTCCAAAAGAAAACCCTTGCTACCGACGGCTACTCGGCCGTTCAGCTCGGCTTTGACGACAAGAAAAAACAACGCGTTTTGAAGCCCGAAGCTGGTCACGCCACCAAGGCAAAAACCGAAGCCAAGCGTTTCGTTCGCGAAGTTCGTTTGACCGCTCAAGAAATCGAAAGCTACGAAGTGGGCCAAGTGCTCACCGCAGCGAACTTCCAAGTTGGCGATCGCGTCGACGTTGGCGGCATCTCGATCGGTAAAGGCTTCCAAGGTGTTATGAAGCGCCACGGATTCGCCGGTTTCCCTGCATCGCACGGTACGCACGAGTTCTTCCGTCACGGTGGTTCGATCGGTAACCGTTCGAAGCCCGGTAAAGTTTTCAAAAACAAGCGCATGGCCGGCCACATGGGTGCTGAGAAGATCACCACTCAGAACCTCACCATCGAAGCTATCGAAGCCGACAAAAACATCGTGCTCGTACGCGGTTCGGTTCCTGGTCACAAAGGTGGCTACGTCACCATCAAAGCTAGCGTAAAAGGCGGGTTCGCAAAACGCGATTTCGCAGCGACCGCTGCTCCAGCTGCTGAAGCTCCAGCCGCTGAGTAATGAATCTAGATATCGTATACCAAGACGAATGCCTGCTGGTTTTGAACAAACCAGCAGGCATTCCTGTTCATGCCACTCATGATCCCCTGCGCCCGCATTTGCAGGGCGTGGCGGAGAAGGTGCTGGGCACCAAGCTCGTGCTGCACCATCGTCTCGACCGCGACACCACGGGCCTGGTGATCTTCGGTATCGATCCCACCTACAACAAGGCCATGACGGATCTCTTCCGCGATCGTTCGGTAAAAAAACACTACTGGGCGGTGGTGGATGGGCTCTGGCTCGACGAGTGGAAACGGGTCGACACCTACATCGATAAGATCGCGGGCGGCCGCTGGGTCAACGTGCGCGGCCACGCCGGCAAGAACGCCAAGCCGGCTCATACGGAGTTCCGGGTGCTCGGCTCTAACGCCGACAAGACCTGGATTGAAGCGAGCCCCCTGACGGGCCGCACCCACCAGATCCGCCTCCACTGCCTCTTTAAAAACCACCCCATCCTGGGCGACGTGCTCTACCACGGTCAAAAGGGGGGCTGGAAGTACCCCATGGCCCTGCACGCCCGTAGGTTGGTCTTTAAACACCCTAAAACGGGCCAGGAGCTCTCTTTGGAAGCCACCGCTCCCGACTACTGGGACGGGCACTATCTCAAGGGCCTGGGTTCAATGGCACGGACACACCTTTGAGGCCGAGTGCGTCAATCGACGGCATGGTTTTGGTATGGGCTAAGCCATGCCCAGAAAAAAACTCATCTACACCCCCGATTTCCCCTATCACGTTTGCGCCCGTGCCAATAACAAGGAATGGTTCTATCTCCCTAAGCCTCATGTGTGGAAAATTTTTTGTCTGCACGCTGCGCGTGTTTTTGCCAAGTTTGGCACGTGCGTCCACGCCTTTGTGTTGATGGACAATCACTATCACCTGCTCGTCAGCACACAGGAGAATTTCTCCTTAGGTGTGGTGATGCAAGATTTTCAAAAGTCGGTGAGTCACCACATCAACCAAATCGCCAGGCGGCAAAATCATGTCTTTGGTGGGCCATATAGAGCTTCGCTCGTGACAACTGATTTTCACTATGCGCAGGTGCTCAAATACATTTACCGAAATCCGATCGAGGCTGGTCTCTGTGTCAGCTGTCATGATTACCGCTACTCGACGCTAGTGAATGATCAGGTAAGCGTGTGCTCTCCGCTTAGTGGAATCGCACTGCGCGTTCCGACTGGGGATTTGCTGCTTCCGTGGCTTAATGAGGCGTCTGGAAATGAAAGGCAGAGCATTCAAAGGGGCCTGCGGAAGACCGTGTATAGGCCCGTGGGGCGCCTTTAGTGATGCGGGGGGTCTCAAAAGTGTGTCCGTGCCATTTGGATTAACGCGGCCCCGCTAAAAAATCCACAAAATACAGGCACTTATCCTCAGGGCTTTACAGGGATCCCTGTGCCCGGAGGTGGATAAGTTGTGCGTAAATTTGGCGAGTTGGTTAGTTAATTCGGTGCACCCAAATCCAGGCCCTTGAAATCTTTTGATTTTCTCACAGAGCGGCAAATATTTTTAAAACTTACCATATATAGCGATATATGGCATTGAACTCATCTATATCTTGTGAGACTCTGGATTTGTAGAGGGCAATAGGCACGGAACCGCGCCAAAAAGGGATAGGAATCTTTTTGGTATAGGTCCCGTCGTCCAACAAGAGGAAATTTGAAAAAAAGCTCGTGTCTGTCGCGGCGCGCCCGGAAAGGGAGCTGCGGGGTA
>DATLIP010000083.1:0-11477 GCA_035539375.1 Bdellovibrionota bacterium
GCGTTGTACGCTACCTGCACTACTCCCTCATGGCCCGCGGCCCCGGCCGTATCCCTGTTGTGAAGTTCTTCCAAGAACAAGCCATGGAATCCTTTGAGCACGCCGCCAAAATCGGCGAAAAGATCACCGCCCTGGGGGCCCACCCCTCGCTCTCGGTCAAAGCCGTACCCGATACCAAGACCCACGCCACAATCGAGATCCTCAAAGAGTCGATGGCCTTCGAAAAAGAAGCCATCGAGATGTACCGCAAACTAATTCCCCTCGTCGAAGGCGACATCCCCCTCGAAGAGCTGGCCCGCGAGATGGTGCGCATGGAAACGGAGCACGTCGAAGAAGTGGCCAAGATGATAGAACAATAAAAAGGTTCCTGGAACCTATACCTGGCACCCTTTGGGTGCCAGGTATAGGTTCCAGGAACTGCCCGTGATATGTTAGGCGCATGTCACAGCAAGATTCCTTAGATTTGCTCAAAGAACTCTGTCTCGCGCACGGCGCCCCCGCGCATGAAGGGGAAGTCGCCGAGATCTTCATCCGCCACCTCGACAAGGTCGGCGCTATTTCCAAAGACAAACTCGGCGGTGTGCTCTGCACCTCTAAAAAAGCCACCAAAGGGCCGCGCATTCTTGTGACGGGCCACATGGACGAGGTGGGTTTTGCCGTGCAGAACATCACCCCCGATGGTTTTGTGCAGATCGTCGCCCTCGGCGGTTGGTGGACGCACAACCTGCTCTCGCAGCGCCTCATCATCAAAACCAAAAGCGGCAAAAAAGTCATGGGCATCGTGGCCTCAATCCCTCCGCACTTTTTGAAACCCGCTCAGCGCAACGAAGTGCTCTCCATGGACGCGCTCTTTGTAGATGTGGGCGCCAAAGACCGCAAGACGGCCGAAGAAACCCTGGGCATTTCGCTCGGCGATCCCATCGTGCCCGACTCGAGCTTTGAGACCTTCAACGATCCGAACCTTCTCCTCTGCAAAGCCTTCGACAACCGCGTCGGCATGGCCGTCACCGCACAGGTCATGAAAAACCTCGCCTCCTACTCAGGCCCCGTCACGCTGCTCGGCGCTGGCACCACCCAAGAAGAGCTCGGGCTACGTGGCGCACGCACCATGGCCGTACACGCCAAACCCGACGTCGCGCTCGTGCTCGAAGGCCCTCCGGCCGACGACACTCCCGGCATGAGCAAGGCCGAATCCCAGGGCCGCCTAGGCGGCGGCGCGCAGATCCGCGTGCTCGACCCCTCGGCCATGATGAACCCGCGCCTCGTGGACCACGTCATCGGCGTGGCGAAAAAAGAAAAGATCCCCTACCAAGTGACCGTGCGCAAGAGCGGCGGCACCGACGCAGGATCCTTTCACATTGCCAACGAAGGCATCCCCTCGATCGTGATCGGCGTGCCCGCACGCTACATCCACACGCACAATTCGGTGATCCACAAAGAAGACTACTTCAACGTGATCAAGCTGATGGAAGCCGTCGTGAAGAGTTTCGACGAGAAATCCGTCGCCGCGCTGACCGAATGATTTAGCCGGCGAGTTCGGCCACAAAGCGAATGAACGCCAAATGAACGTTGGCGTTCAGCGCCACGAGCGACGCCGCAGTTGAGAGCGCAATCGCGCCCGCAATCTTGTGCGGCGAAGCTTTGAGTTCGGTGGCGATCACCACACCGTTGGCGGCCATCGGCAAAAAAGCAACAAGCGCCAGCGCCCGGAATGCTGCACCCGACGGATCGAGCCGCAGGAGCGCGACGATCAGCGCTACGGCCACAGGCCAGGCGATAAAGCGCGAGCCGAAAGCCTGCAATAAAAACTTCGGATCAAAAGTTTTCCATGAGATATCCGCAAGGCCGAGCCCAAGTACCATCAATCCGAGAAAAGAATAGGCTCCACGCAGGTAAGTGCTGAGGGGATTCATCAGCTCCGAGCGCAAAATTCCGGCCTCGTTGAGCAACAGCCCCAAAAGAAAAGCGTAAATCGCCGGCAGAGCGAAAAGCTTTTTAAAAGACGACTTCACACTAAAGTGCGAGCGAGCGGTGACGTAAAAACCCGTCGTGTATTCGAATAGCGAAAAGCCCATCACCACGAGCACCATCTGCGGGAGGAACTCCGATCCGTAGAGCGCCGCGGCCACGGGCAAACCGAAGTAGCCTGAATTCGACGACCCCATGGCAAAGCCCAAGAGATTGGAATCCGGCGAGCCCATGAAACGCGCCGACACGCGGTAGGCCACGATGGCAAGCGCCGAGGCCAAGAGCCAGATCAGCACCGGAAGCCCGAGGTCGGCAAAGCCGATCTGCGAGCCCCAGGTGGTTTCAAAAAAGACAATCGGGGAGACAAAGTACAAAAGCAGTTTCGAGAACGAAGACTTGTCCAGCGCGTAGCGCCGCCCGGCTACCACTCCGATCAAAATAAAGACAACGAAGGGCAGCGACTTGGAGAGGTCCATCCCGCTAGCTTACACGTAATCTTCGGTGACTTTGGAGATTTTATTTTGCTCGTCTACAAACACGAGTTTGGGCTTATGGCCTTTGATCGACTCGTTGTCGATGTCCACGAACGAAGCGATGATCACCAGATCATCGCGGTGCACGAGTCGCGCTGCTGCGCCGTTGAGACAGATCTCACCGTCTTTGCCCACAATCACGTAGGTCGCAAAACGCTGACCGTTGTTGCAGTTGTAGATCTCCACCTTTTCAAAGGGCACCAAATCGGCCGCTTCAAGAAGCTTGGGATCGATCGAAATCGAGCCTTGGTAATTGAGGTCCGCTCCGGTCACAGTGGCGCGGTGAATTTTGGATTTGAGCATGTTTCGGTACATCATAAAAAAGTTCTCCCTTGCTGGGTGCCAGGTATAGGTTCCTGGAACCATTTTTTTATACGTTCATCTTTAAAGCTAAATACAGCCCTTGCAGCACGAGGTCTGGCACGAGCTCATCGAAGATCGAATCCGCTTCGAAGAGACGCGAAAAGCCTCCCGTGCCCACCACGAGGGCATCCTCACCTGCAAAGTATTTCTTTTGGATCTCTTTGGAGAGCAGCGTCACCGCCGCCCAGTTGCTGTAATAAATCCCCGACTGAATGCTCTCCACCGTAGAACGGCCCACGAGCTCTGCGGGGCGCACGATCTCCACCGAGGGGAGCTTTGCGGTGTTCGACTCGAGGGCTTCCATGCCCAGGCGCACACCGGGCAGGATCATCCCGCCCAGGTATTCCTTATTCTTGGTGATCACGCAAAAGGTGGTCGCCGTGCCGAAGTCCACCACGATGGCGTTTTTGTTTTCGTAGAGCTTGGAGACCGCGATGGCGTTGGCGATGCGATCGGCCCCGACTTCGATGGGGTTGTTGTACTTGATCTTGAGTCCGGTTTTCACACCGGCCTTCAAAACAAAAGGCTCCAGGCCAAAGTACTTCTGACATGCGCCCTTCAGGGAGTGCAGCACGCCGGGTACCACGGTGCAGATGGCGATCTTGCGGATGTCCTCAACCTTGTAGCCGTTCTCACGCAGCACGGATTTCAAAAAGACTCCGAACTCGTCAGACGACGAGCCGTCCTTAGAAGTTTTGCGGAACTGAAAGAGCACAGTGGGATCTTCTTCCGAAAAAAGTCCTCCGTAGATCTGCGAGTTGCCAACGTCCAAACATAAAATCATATCGTTCTTCTCCTGGGCCCAGTGCCCTACAAGATTTCCTCTGGCTGACGCCGTTTTTCTTCGGCCACGTCGAAATTGTCAATGAGCCGTACGCCTTCAATCCAAAAAGCGACGAAACGGCGCCCCCAATGCTCCTCAAAGTACTCGAGCTCCATGCCTTGGAGCTTCATGCGCTCGGCAAGGTCATTGAGGCTGAGGCGATCGTAATGGATCCACTGGTATACCTTCGCGGCGCGCTCCCGCGCCTCGATCGAGAGGCGGTTGTTGCGCGATGATAGCGCGAGGCCAGATTTTTCGCGCTCCGTAGGGCAGCGAACAACCTTCACTCCGGTAAAGAGGTCGCGCGCCATCTCTTCGATGTAGAGGAGCTGCTGAAAATCCTTTTCACCAAAAAACGCGTTGTCCGGATGTACGATCGCAAAGAGCTTGTTCACCACGGTGAGCACGCCCTCAAAGTGGCCAGGACGATGCGCATCGCAGAGGATGTGCTGAGTGTCGGTGCGCACCACCTTGTGCGCAAAACCGTTGGGGTACATTTCCAGAGCCGTAGGAGCAAAAACCGCATCCACACCGTGATCGTTCAAGAGCTCGAGATCTTCGGCCATCGTTTGCGGGTATTTATCGTAGTCACTATGGCTATTGAACTGCGTGGGGTTGATAAAAATGCTCACCACCGTGTGATCGTCTTGGGCAACAGAACGTCTCACCAGCGAAGCGTGTCCGCGGTGCAGGTTCCCCATGGTAGGCACAAAGCCAAGGGTGCCGTGAAGGCTGCGTCGCCACTCGGTAAAATCGCTGACCCTATGAAAAACTCTCATGTGTAGCTCTCACTTTCCGAGGGGAAGCTCTTTTCATCAACCGCACGGCAATACGCATTGAGCGCGCCGGCGATACCCCCTTCGAGTTCGGCAAAGCGCCGCAGGAATTTGGGCTTGAAGCTGCCACTCATGCCCAGCATGTCGTTGAACACGAGCACCTGGCCGTCGGTGTTGACACCCGCCCCAATGCCAATCGTGGGAATCTGAAGCTCCCCACTGATACGCGCACCTAAATGCGCAGGAACGCACTCAAGCACGAGCGAAAAAACTCCCAGCCGTTCAAGATCGCGGGCTTCTTTGCAAAACTTTTCCACGGCTTCGGCGTCGCGCCCTTGGACCTTGTGTCCGCCCAGAGCGAGCGCCAGCTGAGGAGTGAGCCCGATATGGCCCATCACCGGCACTCCCGAATCCACAAGATGCTTCACCACGTCTTCGTGACCCTGGATGCCTTCGAGCTTCACCGCATGGGCACCGGCTCGCACGAGCTGAGCAGCGGTGTCGAGGGCAAAGGCTGTGCCTTTGCGAAAGGTCGTGAAGGGCATGTCGGCCACGAGAAATTTCTTGCCGCCCAGGCCCCGAGCGACGGCCGCCGTATGCAGCACCATCATCTCAGTTGTGGCGTGAATCGTGGAATCAAATCCGTGTTGCACCATCGCCACCGAATCGCCCACCAATACGGTGTCAACTTCGGTGCCGGCCACGATGCGCGCCATCGAGGCGTCGTAACAAGTGACCATTTTGATTTTGCGACCTTCAATTTTGGATCTGCGGAAGAGGTCAATGCTCACGGTACTCATCAAAAACTCCTTTTAGCGTTTCGTACAATTTGCGCGACGAAGGGGACTCAAGCGCTTCGAAATTTCTAGTGGTGGTCACTTGATCGCCACGCACCCAGGGCCCAGTGATCGCACGACGACCTTGGCTTAATAAATTCGCAAAAATTTGCGCCTGGTAGGGTCTCCACTGAGTAGGGGTGATGCCAAGGGCTTGCCACTCTTTTTCGAGCAGCGTCCACAGCGCGCCCGTGCCCGCCGCGCCGAGCACGCAGAGTGCGTGGTAGCGGGCCTTGTCCTCAGGGGCAATGGTCGTGATGACGTTCTGCAAATCGGCAAAGAGCGTGGATTCGAGCGCAGCCACCGGGGCGGCCGTGGTGATAGAGAGGGATCGATAACATTCCAGATCGTAGAGCTCTTCGGCAAAGGTCATCATGGGATGCGCATCGAGCATGCCCTCGATGACAAGGGCTCCTGAGGCGTGAAACCAGGGCACCGAAGCGGGAAGTAAGGAGCGGTGTTCGCGATAAAAGGGCTCGAGCGAGGCATCTGAAATCAGGAGATAAACCGCACCAATCGTGCGTGTTTTGACAAAATCCGCCAGGCGCTCGGAATCGCGACGCGACCATTCGTAAAAAGGGAGACCTTCGAGTTGGAGGTAATGCTTCCAGTGGCGCGCCAAACGGCCGCTACCAACGATCAAGGGAAGAGAAGTGCTAGACGTTCTGTTCATGCTACGGGTACCTGTCGCTAGGGATCAAGTCCTGAACCGATCCTCTTACTTATGTGCTCGAGGGACAAGAAAATTTTGCGGAGGGGAGGGCTAGAATTCGTTTCACTTTGGACTTGTGACACGTCGCATTATAGGTTATCTTCTCCCGATGCTGATGGTCCGCTTCGCCAACAAGCTGAAAATACTCGCATTATTGGTCGGTACCCTGGGCGCAGGCCTGAGCGCGCAGGCCAAGGCTCCCGCCTACGGCGTGAACTGCGAGGTCTTGCTGCTCAAGATGCGTGAAGGCTACAAGGACGAAGAGAGGGGCCTCTCAAGAGAGCTCGGCGAGCTTGTTGTCCCCTATCTCAGACCAACCCAGACCAAACCCTTACAAGTCACCTTCGACAAAAAGGGCCGCGTGCTCGACGCCAACAAGCAGCTCGTTGATACCGCAAACCGTCGATTCATCTACGTTGTCACCAAAAAAGGCAAGGTCTTGCTCCTCGATCGCGAAACCCTTGTGAACGCGCGTCACTCCAGCATGGTTGCCGGCGAAGAGGTTTGGATGGCCGGCCACCTCGTGATTGATAACGGAGTGATCACCGAAGTCACCAACGCTTCCGGTCACTACTTCCCTTCGGTAGAACACACCGTCGTCTTTTTGCGATGGCTCGCAGCCAACGGCGCCGACGTCAGAAGCATGTACATCAGCCTGCGTGGCGTGCGCAGAGGGAAGACGGCCATCAAGTCTCGCCTGGCTGCCGAATTTGGCATACCCATTCGTCAGATCTTTTTTGAACTCGATGGCCCCAATGCCGCCGCGATGAGCACCAAGTTCTTCAACGCCGACCAGGGCAACGGCTGGTTCTAAAAATTCAGCTCTTGCTGCGAAGCATTTAACCAACGCGAATAAGGCCCTGAAAGCGCGTACCCGACGACAGCAAAAATGCCCGACACCAGCACGGCGCCCACCATCGACCAGGTAGCCGCCGACCACGAAAGCGCGATCCCGAAGACCGAACCGGCCAAGATCCAGGACGAAGCAATCGCCAGGGCACTAGCGATGATGCCTGTGCTGAGGGATAAGAATACAAAGTGACGGCGCGCCAGCTTGCGGAGCGCGTCTCCGCTGCCTCCCATGAGCCGAATGAGATAGAGATCCTGACGAAAAGCCGCTCGGCGCGAAACAATCACCGCCACATAAACCCACGACGCCGCAATCAGCACAAAAATCCCAAGCGAGGAGATCGCCAAGATCACGCGATCGATGAGCGTCACCAGACGCTCAGCAACGCTCTTGGAATCGATCACGGCGACGTTGGGGTACTGACTTTGAATGCCACGTTGGAGGGAGCGCAAATCGCTCACACCGCTGAAGAGCCCTACGTAATTTAGTGGCACCCCAGCAAGATCGTCGGGATGCAAGAGAATAAAAAACGAAGGCTGAAAGCGAAACCACTGCACCGCTCGCAGGGAATCCACGCGAGCCGGCAGTTCCACCCCCGCCACACTCACCGTGAGGGCGTCGCCAGGTTTTACCTCTAGGCGATCGGCAAATTCCTTCTCAAGAGACACTCGCAGACCGCTGCCTTCGACAACTTGGCTCGAAAAAAGGTTTCCAGAATTGTCAAAAGAGTCGCTCACGGACTCGTTATCCTCGAGCTGAGTGCGCGCGCTCACCACGTATTCGCGAGTTAGAGAAAAGTTCGAATTGTCTTCGCTCTCCACGCGCTCGCCTGTCTCGTCGAATTCCGTCATCTTCACCGCAACACCTTTGATGGCAGTGATGCGAATCTGTAGTGTGGGAACCCATTTCACTCGGATGCGATCATCGGGCAAATGAACGCCGTCTTTTTGCTCTTGCAGCACGCCCAGGGCCACGGCCTGCGGTGCGGACTCGGCACGGCCCACACTGAGCTGCTCGCGCAGCGTGCTGCCAATGACGGCCACGAGCACCATTAGGTATATCGCCGCCGCAATCGAATAGTTGAGCACCTTGAGCTCGGACCACGAGCGGTGCACCCACAAAAAAGGATAGCGTTTTAACACCGAGCCCTCGCGAGTGCCCGCCCGCAGCGAAAGGCGACGCACGAACATGGCCCCCAGCCAAGTGGCCGCGCCCCAGAAGAGAGCCACAAGCCAAGACTTGGCGATGATGTCAAAGGCGGCGAGAGCCGCAATGAGAAGCGTCACGCCACCGTAAAGAGCGATCTCCGTTTTCGAAGAGGCGTCCATCGACTTGCTGCGCGCTGCCGACCAAGCGCGGTTGGGCGAAATCGAAACCACCTGCAAGAGTGGCAAGCCAAGCGCCAGCACCGAAGCTCCAAGAGCCAGAAGCGTGGCCTGCGGCAGAGCGGCCCAAGGTCCGATCGAGGCCAAGTCCACGCCGAGCGATGTGCGGGCGTAGGTGGAGAGCTGAGTTTCCATCACTGCGCCCAGCACAAACCCCATCGCAAGCGCCACGAGCGAAACCACGGCGATCCAAAACACCGAGAATTTGATGAGGTCCGACTTCGTGAGCCCGAGCGCTTTAAAGAGAATCCAGTCGCTGAGGTTGCGCAGGATCTGAAAGCGCGCGATCGCAAAGAGACCCACACCGCCCAAGACAAAGGCCGCAAAAGCGATAAGCATGAGAAAGGATTCGAGCCGCGTGACGATGCGCTCGGTCTGGCGATTGGCGCGTTCGGGACTCACCAGGCGCCATGTGGATTCGGGAATTCCCTCGCGCATGGCCTTCTGCACTTCGAGATAAGGCCGCGCGGATTTCATCAATAGCGAATAAAAGGCGTAAGAGCCGTAATCTGCCAGGTGCGAAGCCGCAAGCGCATCTTGATGAATGATAAAGCGCGGCCCCAGAGCAAAGGCCGAGGCCACCGATTGTGGTTCTTCTTCGATGTAGGCGAGCACCTTGGCTTTGATGGACCCTAGCGAAACCTCGTCGCCGAGCTGTAGCCCACGTTCACGCATCGAAGCGTCGACAAAAACTCCGTAGGCTCCGTTTGCGCGTAAGGCTTCGATGCCAAGCTGAGGAGCGAGGCGAAAGGTTCCGTAAAAGGGGTAGGCGTTGTTTTCCAGAGCGCGCAGAGAGACCGTGAGCAATTCGCCCGAGGGCAGTGTGCTCGAGGCCACCAGGTCACTTTGCAGTGCCAGGGCCTTATCACCGCCCGTGACCGCACGCGCCACTCGCATCACATCTTCGGTGGGTTTGCGGCGCGACTGAATTTGGTAATCGGCGGCAAGAAACTTGCGCGCGTCCTTGTTGACCGTGAGCTCCACGCGTTCGGCAAAGCGAAAGAGCATCACCATGGCGGCAATGCCGAGCCCCAAAGCGGCGTAAACCCACGCCGCACTCCAACCCTTGAGTGGGCGATAAGTTTTGATGAGATATTTCAGACCTGGATGCATGAGCTCACACCACCCATTGGCCGTCTTTGAGTCGGTGTACGACGTTCACGCGTCTGGTGATCTCTTCGTCATGCGAGACCATCACGATCGTCGTGCCCACTGATCTCTGCATTTCGCCCATGAGGTCGAGCACCGCGCGGCCGGTGTGGGAGTCGAGGTTGCCCGTGGGTTCGTCAGCAAAAAGCACTTTGGGCTTGGTGGCAAAGGCGCGAGCCAGTGCCACGCGCTGCTGCTCGCCACCCGAGAGTTGGCCCGGAAAATGATCAGCGCGCCGCGCGAGTCCCACTCGGTCGAGCCATTCGTGGGCTGAGGTTTCGGCGTGCTTCGCTCCCGAAATTTCTAGCGCGAGGCGTACGTTTTCAAAGGCCGTGAGCGTGGGCACCAGACGAAAGTTCTGGAACACGAAGGCTACGTTCTGCGCACGAAACTTGGTGCGCTCATCCTCATTCATCTGGGCGAGGTTCTCACCCGCCACCCACAACTCGCCCGTATCGGGCACCTCGAGTCCGGCGAGGATGGATATGAGTGTGGACTTGCCCGCTCCCGAAGGCCCCAAAAAAAGCGCCCAAGATCCTGCCGCAATCTCCAGTGAGAGATCGCTCAGAACGGTGATATGATCGGAACCACTCATGAAACGCTTTGTCAGACTTTTCGCCGTGATCATCACCACATTGCATCTGGGACTTGCGACTTTGTCCACGAATGTTTTCGCCAATGACGTAAAGCCCAATCTCAATGCGGGTGTCCCCACCGTTAAGATCCTTGCCTACGGCGACTCACTTACCGCAGGTTACCGACTGCCGCCTGCGGACTCCTACCCCAAGCAGCTCGAAGTGCTCCTGAACAATGCCAAAGCCAGCAAAGTAGAGATCACCAACGGCGGCGTGAGCGGCGACACTTCGGCCCAGGCCCTCGCTAGGCTCGAGTGGTCGCTCAAAAAGGGTCCCTTTGATTATGCATTGCTTTGCGTCGGCGCCAACGACGGCCTCAGGCAACTCGCCGTGCCCGAACTCGAAGCCAATCTGCGCAAGATGCTCAAAACCTTGAAGGAGCGTAAAGTGAAGGTGATCCTTCTCGGCATGCAGCTCCCCACAAACTTCGCGCCCGCCTACCGCAAAGCCTTTGGTGCCACCTATCCCAAGCTCGCTAAAGAATTTGGCGTGCCGCTCTATCCCTTTCTGCTCGAAGGAATCACGCAAAACCCCAAGCTCAACCTCTCGGACACCATACATCCCAACAAAGAAGGTTACGCACTCATCGCGCAAAAACTGGAATCCTTTTTGGCGCCGATTTTAAAGCGTTGACCCAAGACTCATCGCAAGGTTCAGCTCCGCCTGATGAGCTAGCGAGCAATGAAGGTCAAATCGTAGACGGACTGACCGGCGCGCAGGTATTTCTTTTCAAAGTGCGTGCGCGCCACGGGAAGCTCGATAGAGCCCACATCGGCAAGTCGAAACTCGCGATCTGTAGCCAAATCGAAGAGCCCAAGCCCCGTGAGCCATTCGCGAGCTTCAGCAGCGTAAAAGGCCTCGTTCGTGGCAAGTGTGAGCGTGCCTCCGGACTTAAGGCTGGCATGCAGCCGCGTAAGAAAAGGCATGCGAGGCCAGCGTTTGTTGGCCTGCGATTCTTTGGGATAGGGATTGGGATAGAGCAAGAAGACCCGGTCGAGAGCACCGGCCGGGATCGCATGCGTCACAATCGAGACAGCGTCATCGCGGAGAGCAAGGAGGTTGGGCAGCGCCTCGTGGTGGGCCAAGCGCGAGGCAAAGCCGCGAAATTTCTCCTGCGTGCGCTCCACGGCTACCAGAAAACGGCGTGGGTTTTCGCGCGCATAGCGGATGGCGTGCATCCCCACTCCACAGCCGATCTCCAGGTCCAGGCCCTCGTGGCCGCGTGCCAGCTCCAAAATCGCCGAGCTCTCGCGTGGCGTGGGCACATGATCGGCCCGAAAGGGTCTTAGCCGGAAATCCATGCCGCCGATCTAGCAAAAAGACGGTCAGCATGCTATTTCTTCTCAGGCTCGAGCCGCCCAAGCTGGGCGATATTCACCCACGGAGGGGTGGCAGAGCGGTTGATCGCGCCGGTCTTGAAAACCGGAGTACCTGAAAGGGTATCGTG
>DATLIP010000084.1:0-21017 GCA_035539375.1 Bdellovibrionota bacterium
CTGGACTATTGCGGCCTGGAATTCGAGCCGGCGGTTTTGAAATTCCACGAGAATCAGCGGGCGGTGCGCACCGCCAGCTCCGAGCAGGTGCGCCGCCCGATCTTCACCGACGCCGCCGACCATTGGCGGAACTACGAGCCCTGGCTCGGCCCGCTGAAGGCGGCGCTGGGGCCGGTGCTCGACGCGTACCCGGACGCGCCTGGGAGTTAGGCGCCAACTCTGTATTTTGTGGGGGACTACGAGAATGACGGAACGGAATTCCACGCGCGCGCCGCGCTGGTCGGTTGGCCTGCTCGCCACCACCATGCTGACGGCCGTGGCGGGTCCGGCGCTCGCCCAGGCCTCGTCGCCCAGCGTCGAGTTGCAGGAGATGGTGGTCACCGCCCAGAAGCGGTCGGAAAACCTCCAGGACGTGCCGATCAGCATCCAGGCCCTCGGCTCGGAGCGGCTGGAAGCGCTGCAGGTCTCCGACACCACCGACTACGTGAAGTTCATGCCCAGCGTCTCGGCGCCGACGGGCGCGCCGGGGTTCTCGAACTTCTACATGCGCGGCGTCGCCTCGGGTGAGAACAACAACCACTCCGGCCCGCTGCCCAGCGTCGGGGTCTACCTCGACGAGCAGCCGGTCACGACCATCACCGGCCCGCTCGACATCCACATCTACGACATCGCCCGCGTCGAGGTGCTGGCCGGTCCGCAGGGCACGCTGTACGGCGCGAGCTCGCAGGCGGGCACGATCCGCATCATCACCAACAAGCCCTCCACGGCGGGCTTCGAGGCGAGCTACGACCTCGAGGTCAACCACGTCGCCCACGGCGAGATCGGCTATGCGGCCGAGGGCATGATCAACCAGCCGCTGGGCGACCGCGCGGCGGTCCGCCTCGTGGCCTGGGCGCAGCACGACGCCGGCTACATCGACAATGTGCCGGGCTCGTTCGTCTTCCCGACCGGCAATATCGCGGTCAACAACGCCAGCCAGGTCGAGGACGACTACAACGAGGTCGACATCTACGGCGCCCGCGCGGCCCTCAAGATCGACCTCGACGAGAACTGGACGGTCACCCCCACCCTGATGGGCCAGCGCACCGAGGCGGACGGCGGCTTCGCGGCCGATCCCAGCCTGGGCGACTACAAGGTGCGCCGCTACTACCCCGAGGGCGTCGACGACAAGTGGGGCCAGGCGGCGCTCACGATCGAAGGCAAGATCGGCAACTTCGACCTGCTGTACGCCGGCGCGCACATGCGCCGCTGGATCGACACCGACAGCGACTATTCCGACTACAGCTACTTCTATGACGTGACGGCGGGCTACGGCGCCTACACCACCGACAACGCCGGCAACTTCATCAACACGTCGCAGTACATCCAGGGCCGGGACTACTTCAAGAAGACCAGCCACGAGTTCCGGATCGCCAGCCCGGCCGAGAACCGCTTCAAGGTGGTGGCGGGCGTCTTCTACCAGAAGCAGACCCACAACATCGAGCAGCGCTACCGGATCGACAACCTGCAGGACCTCATCGAGATCCCAGGCTGGTTCGACACCCTGTGGCTGACCAAGCAGCTGCGTACCGACCGCGACTACGCCGTCTTCGCCGACGCCACCTTCGACATCACGGACCAGTTCTCGATCGGGGGCGGCATCCGCTTCTTCGAGTACAAGAACTCCCTCGAAGGCTTCTTCGGCTTCGACTCCGACTTCTCCTCGCGGACCGGCGTGGCGGCCTGCTTCAACCCGACCGCGATCGTCCGCGGCGGCCCCTGCACGAACGTGGACAAGACCACCAAGGGCGACGGCCACACCTATCGGGTCAACGCCACCTACAAGGTCACCGAAGACCACATGGTCTACGCGACCCTGTCGACCGGCTTCCGGCCCGGCGGCATCAATCGGCGGGGCACGCTGCCGCCCTACGACGCCGACTTCCTGAAGAACCACGAGGTGGGCTGGAAGACGACGTGGCTGGACAACCGGCTGCGGTGGAACGGGGCGATCTTCTACGAGAAGTGGGACGACTTCCAATTCTCGTTCCTGGGCGCCAACGGCCTGACCGAGATCCGCAACGCCGGTAAGGCCAAGATGAAGGGTGTCGAGTCCGACATCAGCTGGCTGGTCGCCGACGGCTTCACGCTGAACGGCGCCGCGGCCTACACCGACGCCGAGCTGAACGAGGACTACGTCCCCGACCCGACCGCGCCGCCCGAGGCGCTGAAGGGCACGTCCCTGCCGGTGACGCCCAAGTTCAAGGGCAACATGACGGCGCGCTACGAGTGGACCTGGAACGAGATGGACGCCCACGTCCAGGGCTCGGTGGTCCACACCGGCTCGGCCTTCCCGGACCTGCGGATTCCGGACCGGGCGGTGATCGGCAAGCTGCCCAGCTCCACCACCTTCGACTTCACCATGGGGGTCGACAGCGGCAGCTGGCGCGTCTCGCTGTACGCCAAGAACCTGTTCGACGAGGACGGCCAGAACGACCGCTTCGTCCAGTGCGCCTCGGCGGTCTGCACGCGCGTCTACACCATCCCGACCCGCCCCCGGACCATCGGCCTCAAGTTCGGCCAGACGTTCTAGCGAGCGCTACGCGGCCCTTCTCCCCTCGCGGGAGAAGGGCTACCGCGCCTTCGTCCACGCTTCCGGGATGTCGGTCGACACCTTGCCCGGGAACTTCGGAGCGCGCTTTTCCAGGAACGCGGCCACGCCCTCGACCTGGTCGGCGCTGTCGAACAGATCGACGAAGGCCTCGCGCTCGCGCACCAACGCGGTCGCGTGCGGCTGGCTGCGGGTGGCCTGGACCAGCGCCTTGCACGCGGCCACGCTGGTCGGGCTCTGCTTTTCGGCCTGCTTCGCCCATTCCAGCGCGCGCGCCAGCGCCTGGCCCTTGGGCACCACCTCCTCGACCAGGCCGATGCGCAGCGCGGTCGCCGCGTCGATTCGTTCGCCGAGCAGGATCATGCGCTTGGCCCAGCCCTCGCCGACCAGCCGCGGCAGGTTCTGGGTGCCGCCGGCGCAGGGCAGCAGGCCGACGGTGGCCTCCGGCAGCGCCAGCTGCGCCTGTTCCTCGGCGATGCGCAGGTCGCAGGCCAGCGCGCATTCCAGGCCGCCGCCCATGGCGTAGCCGTTGATCGCGGCGATCGACACGCCGCGGAACGCGCTGAGCGTCTCGAAGGCCTCGCCGAAACGGCGCGCGGCTTCGCGCGCGAGCGCCTTGTCGCCGCCGGCGAACTGCTTGAGGTCGGCGAAGGCGAGAAGTTCTTCAGCGCCGGCGCCGACCTCAACCTGTTCGCCGACGGCGACAAGGCCCGCGCCCGTGAGATGGCCCGCCGCTTCGGCGAGGCCTTCGAGACCCTGCGCGATTTCCGTGGCGTGTCCATCGCCGCGATCAACGGCTACGCCATGGGCGGTGGCCTGGAGTGCGCTCTGGCCTGTGACCTGCGCATCGCCGAAGAGCAGAGCGTGATGGCGCTGCCCGAAGCGAGCGTGGGGCTGCTGCCCTGCGCCGGTGGCACACAGACGCTCGCCCTGCTCGTGGGTGAGGCCTGGGCCAAACGCATGATCCTCTGCGGAGAGCGCGTGAATGCCGAAAAGGCCCTCGCGATCGGCCTCGTCGAAGAGGTCTGCGCCAAAGGCGAATCGCTTGCCAAAGCTCTCGAGCTCGCTCGCAAAGTAGAAAACCAATCGCCGACCTCGATCCGTCACTGCAAAGAACTGATCCAGATGACCCGCTCGGGGCCTCTCGCTCAGGCGCTGCCCACGGAAAGAGATCGCTTCGTCGCCCTCTTTGACACCGCCGACCAGCGCGAAGGCGTTGGCGCCTTTTTAGAAAAACGCAAACCCGCGTGGAAGAATGCGTGATGAGTGATTCTAGCTCCCCCGTTCTTTTTGAAGAGCGCAAAACTCAAGACGGCAAAAATGCCATCGGCGTCGCCACGCTCAATGCGCCCAAGTCGCTCAACTCCCTGACACTCGAGATGATCGCGTCTCTCAGGGGAAAACTCTCCGAGTGGAAAGATCGCCGCGACATCGCAGCGATCTGGCTCGAAGGCAGCGGCGACAAAGCTTTCTGCGCCGGCGGAGACATTGTCAAACTCTTTGAAGCGATGAAATCGCAGGATCAGAGCTACCCGCAAAATTTCTTTGAACAGGAATATTCCCTCGACCTCAGCATTCACCAGCTGCACAAGCCGGTGATTGTGTGGGGCGACGGCGTGGTAATGGGCGGCGGCATGGGCCTCATGCAAGGTGCGAAGTTTCGCATCGTCACCGAGCGCACCACCATCGCAATGCCCGAAATCACGATCGGCCTCTACCCCGACGTCGGCGCTTCGTACTTTTTGCACAAGTGTCCCAAACCCTTCGGACTCTTCGAAGCTCTCACCGGCGCGCGCCTGAACAGTACCGACGCGCTCAAGATGAACTTTGCCGATTACTTCGTGCCCGCCTCAGAGAAGAGCGAAGTTTTCACTCGCCTCCTTCAGCAAAGCTACAAGCCCACCGACGAACAAAACATGATGATCGTCACCGACGTGCTGATGAACTTGCCCGACGCCTACGCTCAGCAGATGCCCGAATCGATGCTCGACAAGCACGGCGCCTGGATCGCCAAGACCTTCTCCAAGCCTCGCCTCTCTGAGATCGACGCGAGCTTGCGCGCGCACACCACCGAGGACAAGTGGCTCTCGCGTTCCATCGCCGCCTACAAAGGGGGTTCGCCCACCTCGGCATCTCTGATCTTCGAACAGCTGCGACGCTCGCAGGAATGGAGCCTCGAAGAGGCCTTCCAAAACGAGCTCGCCATGTCCGCGCGCTGCGCCCTGAGCGGAGAATTCCTCGAAGGCGTGCGCGCCCTGCTCATCGACAAAGACAACCAGCCCCGTTGGATTCGCCCCACTCTCGCCGAAGTTACGAGCGAGGACGTGGCAAAACATTTCACCATGCCAAATGGCAAAACCTTGGAGTTACGATGGATGATCTAAAACAAATCGCGTTTCTCGGCATCGGCAACATGGGCTACCCCATGGCGCTCAACCTGCACAAAAAGGGATTTCATGTGACGGTCTTCGACCTCAGCGCCGACTCCCTTTCGCGCGCCAAGGCCGAGGGCATGGCCACGGCCGCAGATGCCTTCACGGCGGCCAAAGACGCCGATGTGGTGATTTCCATGCTTCCGGCGGCCAAGCACGCCGAAGGCCTCTACCTCGGCCCCGACGGCCTCCTGGCGCGCCTCAAGGCTCACCGCAAGGACAAGCTCCCCAAGGTGGCCGATTGCTCCACCACCTCGCCCGACTGCGCCATCAAGCTCGCCGCTGCTGCGAAGGCCCTCGGGATGGACTTTCTCGACGCCCCCGTCTCGGGCGGCACAGCCGGCGCGGCCGCTGGCACACTGACCTTTATGGTGGGCGGCAGCGAGAGCACTCTCGCCAGCTTCCGCCCCATCCTCGAAGCCATGGGCAAGAACCTCTTTTACGCTGGCACCGCGGGATTTGGTCAAGTGGCCAAGGTCTGCAACAACATGCTACTGGCGATTCACATGATCGGCACCAGCGAAGCGCTCGCCCTGGGCACGAAGTTTGGCATGGACCCCAAAGTGCTCTCAGAGATCATGAGCAAGGCTTCGGGCAACAACTGGTCGCTGCAGGTGTACAACCCCTACCCTGGCGTACAAGAAACTTCGGCAGCCACTCGCGGTTATACCGGCGGCTTTGCTTCGGCACTGATGAAAAAGGACCTTGGCCTCGCCGAGGACGCTGCGCGCACTCAGGGTGTTCAGACCCCGCTCGGCAATCTCGCCCTGCAGATCTACACCGATCACTGCGCGCAGGGCTTTGATGGCAAAGACTTCTCGAGCGTCATTCAGCGCTTTGCCAAGGAGCTCTCCAAATGAGCCCGCGGCCTACGGCGCTGAGCCCCGTAGAGATCGAGGTGGCCCTCAGTAGTTTGCCGGGTTGGTCGCTGCGCGCGGGAAAGCTCTACCGCAAATTTGAATTTTCAGATTTTCTCGCGGCTTTGGATTTCATGAACCGCGCTGTGGGCTTTATCGAAGAGCAAAATCACCACCCCGAATGGCTCAACGTCTACAATCGGGTGGAAGTGGAACTCATCACGCACGAGGTGCAAGATCGCGTGGGGCCGGCCCTGTCGAAGCTCGACGTGGCTTTGGCCAAGCACCTCAATGCGCTAGCGCTATAAAAGCTTATTTGTAGAGACGGCGAATCTCATCAGTAGATTCGTCGAGACGCTTGTTCTCATTGCGGCAGTCGAAGTTCGTGGTGCACGAGACTTTAACTCTATAATACTCAACACCCTTGGTCTCATCTCCCACCACGGGGTTCGAAGCGCGCCAGACGAGTCTGTTATCGGGATTAGCGACGACATCTACCTTTTTCCAGATGAGCTTGTTGCGACTCTTCTCGATGCTGTATTGGCGACCAGCTTCGGCGTAAAACGCGAGGTCTTGCTTTTCGAAGGTCGAGCACAAGCTCACGTGCGTGTTGCTCACAAAATAAGGATGGTTCGACACATCCGTAACGACCTCGCTCGTCAACATGTTGAAACGCTGATTCGATTTGGCGACGGTCACAAGTTGAGACTTCGAACCCTCGCGCAGCAAGGAGTATTCGCTAGTATTAAACACGAAAACGCTGTTGTCGTTAGGGGTAAAGGAGAGTCGCAGCCCCAACGCGCGCTGTGCATCGGGGTTGTCGATCTCGGCCAGCAGAAAATGCTTTTTGATCCCGTTTTCGTAGCGCATGACATACATGAGCCTCTTGGGTCTTATCGCCTGGCATTTTTGCAGAGTCTGCGCTTGTGCCTGCGCCATAGCTTCGGTCTCAGCTGTCGTGTCGAGGGCGATGGTTTCGCCTTCGGCGGTTACCATTTCGCAGCCCGTGGAGAGCAAAACAAGCGTCAGGGAAGCCAGCAATGGCTGCGCCATTTTGAAAATTTTGGATTTCATCAAACGTTCCATGATCATTTCTCCCGTATTCCCTTGAGCTTCCATCAATACAACCGGCGCAACTCGCGCACGGATTCGTTCAGGCGTAAGCCTTCGTTTTGACAGTCTGTAGCGTCCGAACATTCCGCATCGATGCGGTAAAACTCCATCGCGGGCGCAGGCTGAGAGCGCATCTTTTCTACCGACATCCAAACGATGTCGCTCAGAGGATTGATGACGCTCGCAAAATCGCTCCAGTCGCGCAGGTTGCCCGACTTTTGAAAGGTGTATTCACGACCCGGCACGGCCCGTATCAATAGGTCTGCTCCCGTGAGTGGAGCGCAGTGCTCAATGACAAAGTTATCGGCAAAGTATGGAATGCCCGACACGTCTTGCAGAGTGTTCACCGCGACTGAGCCAAATCGCTGTGTCGAGCGCGCCAAGAGAAAGGTTTTCATGGTCTCGCCCTTGCGCAGGAGCGTCGGCTCGCTGCGGGCAAAAGTCACCGTGGGGTCGCCCTCCACGAGAGGGAAAGAGGCCCGCACCCCCCAAGACTTGCTCGTGTCGGTGTTGGCAAATTCTGCCGCAAGGTAATAAAAGCGCACGCCGCTCTCGAGGCGCGAGAGGTGGTAGATTTTGGTACGTACCAGGGGACCGCAGATCACGTTGGAACCGGGCTCAACTGCCGTCGCGCCGCCGGCGGCGGCATGGGCGTGAGAGGCCACCAGGGGGGCCGCCAACAGCAGCACCCAGCTCAAAGCACGGTATTGTGATAGGAATCGTTGCAAATGAACCTCCTCAGACTCTGAGCCCGTTAACCCATTGTAAAAAGAACGCCATTACCAAGCCAATGAAGCTTTTGTTAAGACGGAGCCCCAGGTTAAGATTACTTCACGCCTAGGCCCCAATAAAAACCATTGAAAGTCGCCCCTCGAATCAGGTACTTTGCGCGCCATGAAAACGCTGCGAAATCCCCGCCAACCCCTCGCTCTGGTTGCCCTTACGATGGTCGCCCTTTCGGGCTTCGGGCGCGGTGCCCGAGCGGCGACGGCGGTCACCCCTCCCTGCGGCGGCCTCGAGCGCATCAACCTCTACCAAGTCACCAGGCAAAAAACCGATGCCCAGGGCCAGAGCTACCTCGAGTACTCCCTGGTGCCTATTTTGCGCAACACACAGCCAAACAACGTATGGGGAGCCCAACTCTCATTCCCATCCGTGCAGAATCAGGCAAACGTCAAAAAATACAAAAGCGTGCCTTTCGTGCTGCCCCGCCATACGGATTTGTTTTCGATCGAAGTGGCCACCTCTAGCGTCCCCTTCAACGCGCGTTACAAGACCACTCCCGGCACTCAGCAAATTCCTGAGAGTGAGTACTTCAATGCCATGGAGCAGACCCTCTGCACGCGCCTTACGGCACTCGACGTGCTCTACCGCGCGAGCGAAGGCGCCCAGGTCAAAATCCAGCGCAGCTCTAATTTGGCCTCTTGGGAGACTCTCGAAACGGTGACTTACGATTTTATTTTGCCGATCGTGTGGCGCCCTTTTGCATCGATCAAAGACCCGACAAACCCCGCTTCGGGATACTTCCGCTACGACGTGAATTGCGCCGCGGGTGTCGACTGCGACGCCCAGATGAAACTCTTTACGGATTCGCAAATCGAGCTGAGAACCACTTATCTGATTCAATAGTTTTGGGGGTTATTCGAGCGGCAGCGGATGCGGCTCGCGTGTCATGAACATCGGAAGGCTGGCGCCTGCCCCCAATTGACCCTGCTGGTTGGAACCCCAACAGTGCACATAATCATTTTCGCTAATGAGACAGCCGTGATTGAGGCCCAGCGCAAAGCTTTTGACTTTCCGATTCGTTCCCACCATCTCACTCGTTGCCAAGGTCGTCCAATCGTTAAATGACGATGTCACATCTCCCGTGCGTCCCAGGTCTGGGGCCCCGATCGTTGATTCCTGATAGCCATGACACAAAATCTCACCCAAATCCACGCGGCAGCCATAGGGCAGCGTCTCAAAATACTGATACGGATCCACAAAGCCCGGCACCGTTTCGACTTCGTCGTTGATCACCTTGGCCGACGAAACCTGATAGGCGCCATATGCCAAATGATTCGAATCGAGCCCGAGTGCGCCGGTGCCGTCGTCAGGAAGCACGTACCAGCTGAGAGTGGAAGCGGTAGGTTCGACACTGCCATCCGGATCTTGGGCGTTTTCGTAGTTAGCTCCGCGACATTGCCACGGCCAGGGGTTGTCGTTCTCATCAACTCCTGCGGGCTGAAAACAAACCTTGCCAGGGCTTAGATAAAAGTCCGCCACATCGTCCATCATTTTGGTGGCAAAGGGAAGCTCGGCGGTGCTGTCGTTCATCGCATAGAAATAGTCTTGACCCCAGCAGTAAAGATCTTGCCCATTGGTGGGGTGGTTAAAAAGCGCACATGCCGTAGTGCCGGCCGTCTGTACCTCTACGACATCACCGGCACCACTCACAAAAATCTGGTTGACGTGATGAGGGTCGGTCGAAGGCGAAAGAAAAGCTCCGCGCAGACTGAGCTCAGGCCCAAAACAAAATAGGATGTTGCTCATGTCGATGCCGCAACCGAAGCCCTGCGCCATAGCAATTTTTTTAGCCCGAATCGGTGTGGCGACGTTGTTGTTCCACAGGATAGTGGCCATGGCAACATCTCCCCAGCAGACCACCATGCCCAAGGATTCGCTATGCTTGGAAATGCCACAAATCTCTTTCTCATTTTGCTCAATCTGAGAAAATTTCGAAATGTTATAGTTGTGGGCCGCATCGTCGGGAACCACAAGAGAGATGCGTTGCGGTGAGATATGAGTAGGGTTCAGACCGAGAATCTTCGCGCCGTTGACCGAGTCACCCCAGCACCAGAGGGCATCAGAGAAATCGAGCGCGCAAGAAGTATCGCCGAAGAGCGAGAGCGACTTGGCTTTGAAATAAGTTTTGGCTTTGGCTGGCTTCGCGCCATTGTGGTACGAGGTCGACTGCGAAGGCACAAGAAAACACCCCGTTAGCATTCCCAAAAGAGACAGCACCAAGATGCGGCTTCCAAAATACCAAGCCGTGCGGTGAGCCCGTGTCATAGCTCTATTTTATAGGATTTCGCTCTTCGACACGGGTTAAGTTTTGATGAAGGCCGTGAGGGGTTTTCATTCAGCGCGGAGCACAGGCAGCGCCTTGGGCGAGGCGTCCAGGGAAACCCCTAGCTTGGTACCGACGCCCAGCTGTCCGTTGTGATTGATGCCCCAGCAGTGCACGTAATGGTCCTGAGTGATCAGGCAGCCATGATCGGTGCCGAGGGCGATGTCCTGAACCTGGCGCTTGGTGCCCACGAGTTCGGAAAGCCCCACCTCGCTCCATGCGTTCCCCGGAAAGAGCCCCAAGCGATGAGAGTCTATGCCACTCACGCTGCTAGGATGCATATGACAATAGACCTTTCCACCGGCGATGCGGCAGCCAAAGGGCAGTGCATCGAAGTATTGCACTCCGATGGTGATACCTCCGATATCCACATCGGCGTAACTCATGTTCACCGGTGAGACGTGGTAGGTGCCGCTCGTGAGGTGCGAAGAGGACAGCATCAGCGAAGGCAGCGGGGCTTCATTCAACTCATTGATCGTGAGCCACGAATAACCCGTCGTGACCAGAGAATCAGAACCCGAAGGATCGGCGACCCATTCGTAATTTGCGCCGCGACACTTCCACTTGGCATCGCCGATCACTTTTGCGCAAAGTTTTCCTGGTGTGAGCTTGAAGCTCTCCACATTGAGCAGGGTGAGCAAAGGGAATCCCGCGGCGAGCGTATTCCCACCCACATCGCCAAAATAGCCCTGGCCCCAGCAGTAGAGCTCTCGATCGCTTCCAGTCGGAGTCGTGATGGCGCAAGCGACATCGCCCGCGGCCTGGACCTCCGCCACTGTGTGCGAGACTTTTCGCGAAAAATCGCTCGCGAGTTCCATGATGCCGTGAGCTGGAGTGCCCTGGTAACCCGTGAAGGATCCGCCCACGAAGAGCTGGCCGGTGGAACCATGGAGACTCTGCACGTTACCGCCATCGATAAAGCCGTAGCGGAAGATGTGATGGGGAGACGTGCCGCGGGCAAGATCCACAACGTAGTGCGAATTGCCCGAAGTGTTCACCGCGGCGATCAAGCTGCCGGCGGGGGTGAGGGTCACCGAAGTGAAGATCGGATCCGTGCCCAGACCGACGCTGATGTCCCACGACGGACAAGCGATGAGCGTCGTCGCGCTATAGCAATGCAAGCCTTTGTTGCCCCCCAAGTACAGGAGGTCATGCGTGAGATCCGCCTCGATGGCGTAAGGCACTGTGGTGGTCGCAATGGCCCTCGCGCTGGTATGAAAGGTTTGGGTTCCGAAGAAACGGTAAATTTTGGCCGGATCGGTAGAGGCGTCGGTTCCCTGCGTGCCGACGTAAACGTCGTCGTTCGCCGCCACTTTGACCGAAATCACCGGCTTCGACATTGCCGAGTACACCGAGCCGGTCGGCAAGCCGTTCGCGTCGATCCTAAAGAGCCGTGTGACGTTTGCCGTCAGCAAGGTGCCGGATTGGTAGCGATACTCAGAAGGGGTGCCCCCACCAAGAAAGTCGGCACACCGCCCACCATCTGTCGCGCGACGACGAGGACGGAGCCGTTGATTCCCCCGCCGCTCACGTTGCCCGCAAAGTTGGCGACGGTATCCAAGGAGCCGCTCGGCAGAATCTGCGCCAGATTGCTCGCCACCACGCCATCGTAGCTGGCGAAGTTGCCGCCGATGATGATCTTCTGCACCCCGGCCTGCTCATTGAACACGATGCTGCGAACGACCGCGCTCCCGGGCGCGCGGGATACGAAGGAAGGATCGATGCTGCCGTCGGGCCAGAGGCGCACAATTCCGTGCGAAGAGTATCCGCGGTAACTGCTGAAGGAACCCCCTAGAAGAATTTTGCCGTCGGCCTGCACGGCGATGGTGTGCACGATACCGCCAAAGCTGAGCGCACCGACCGTACCCAAAAACTCGCCGAGGCGGGGACGCGTGACGTAATGGTAGGGCAGCACCGTGCCACCCGTACGGGCGGTCCCCCAGGCGTTGTTGCCAAAACAACCCAACTCCCCACCAGCTTCGATGCCGCAGCCAAAGCCCTGCCCCATGCTGAGTTTGGTGAGCATGGGATTATTCATTTGTCCGGGGCTCCACAGCAGCTTTTGCCCTGCATTGATTCCCCAGCAGCCGACCATGCCCTGACTACCGGCCACAGCCGACACCGCGCAGATGTCGCTGGCATCTTGCACGACCTCTTGAACCTTGGCGAAGCTGTAGTCGACGAAAGAATCTGAGGCGATCATCTTCTCGATCTTCACTGGGGAGAAGGCATAAAAATCGGAGGTCGGAATCTTCGCGCCGCGCGCGCCCCAGCACAAGAGCTCATCGTCGGTGCTAATCGCGCAGCTGGTGTTGGAGTGTACGGAAAGCGCCTTGGCGCGCAATGGGGCCAGGGTCTTCAACGCCGAGTCCTGGGGACCATTGACGTTGTGGTAGCTGGCGTTCTCGCTCGGTACCAAAAAGCATCCGCTCAGGGAGAGCGTCGACGCGAGCACGAAACTCCGAACTGCGAAAAACGCGGTAAGAGAGGCACGTGCCATATAGATATCTTATCGGCACGGGATCGCCGAATCCGATTAAGCTTTGATGAACTTCGCTAAGATTTTGGTGACTTACTGAGTGGTATTGGCCTCAATGAAGGTCAGTGGGGCCTCGGAATGCTCGAGCGAGAGGCCGCTCTGCCCTTGGTTGTTGTAACCCAGGCATTGCACACGGCCGTCGTCGAGCACCGCGCAGGCAAAGGCGTAACCCAAAGCGTATTGTTTGATGGGCCGGGCAAAGGATGTGGTGCCTACGGCCGCCGCGTGGGTGAGGTCGCCGTTGGGCGGCGCCAAGAACCATCCGTCCACGATAAGGTCCTTAGAAAAATTGGCATTGCTATCGTCGACATAAACCGGCGTGAAGGATGTCACCGAAGTCGACGAGCAACGCAAATCGCGCTGGCTATCGAGCATACAGCTAAAGTACGAGTACAAATACTGACCCCAGGCCTGATGCAAACTGTGCTGGCCAAGGCTCCAGCCCTTGCGGGGATCGGTCATCGTTTTGCTCGCCACGTTATTACCGCCATCAAACCACATGTTGAGCGTGAGGATTTTGTCCGGACGACCGTCGGCGTCCATGATGCCGTAAAAGTGACAGCGATGGTTTTTGATGGCGGCATTCGCGGAATAGGTACAGCGCGTGTCGTAGCGCACATCGCCCGGACCATCCACATCGTGTTGCTTGTAGAATAGCGGCACAAGGTAGGAGTTAAGACTCAAACTGACTTCGTGGGTCGCCGATGGCGTGATCGTGTAAAAGTCGCCCTTGCAGCGCGCCAGCGTTTGGGTGCTGGTCTCACGGTATGTCATACATGGGCTCGAGGCCATGATGGTCAAGTTCACGATAGGACGCCCATTGTTCATGAACTTGCTCTTGCGGGGCAGAGAATAATAGTTACCCGAATCTTTGCAGAGCCCTAGAACTAGACACTCGGACCAAGGAGTCGCAGGGCTGTTCTGCCATTCGACAAAACTGTTGTCGTTAGGATTCCCCACGTATCCCCAGCAGATGTATTCGGTCGCGCCGGGCGTGTAGACGCAAGTGGTGTAGTCGCCCATCACCAGTTTCGCGTTGGGATTGTTGAACGAGCGCAGGCGGTAGTCCGATGCGGAAATGCGCTCGAACCAAAAGATTTCTCGCGGGGTCAGCACCGGCGCGGCGTCCGTCAAACTGTGTCCAATTTCGTAATACTGGTTAGCGCCCCAGCAGTACACACGCCCACTCGCCTTGATACCGCAACTGCGCACCATGGCGACTTCCACTTGCACCCAACGATCGCTCGGATCGGGATCGCTCACGGCGCGCGCCAAATACGAGCTGCCACCGCCAGTGGACATGCCCGGAAATGGAGCGCCCAACTGACCGGAAGAGTTGTCACCCCAGCAGTAGATGTCGCCATCGGGGCTCAGCGCGCAAGCGTGCATGTAGCCCGCGGCGACGGCCTTGGCGCGAATCGTGGATTCGCCCACAAGGGTCGAAGCGGAATTTGAAGTCGAAAAAAAATTGCAACCACCGAGAGCCAAGAGGAGAAGCGCAATGATGGGATTGCGTTGGACTTTCATGCGCCTCTTTCACTTTAGCCCTAACGGCTAAAGGTCCTCCGCGTGTAACGACGGTCAGCCCTGCTGTCGCTCTCCGAGCTGGTGCGACTCGCGCCTTGCTGGGAGCGAGGGGCGAGGCTTGTTGCCGCGGTACCTGTGCCGACACCGGTATTCACCACCGGGCCGCCCGAGCTGAGGTCTCCCTCGCTCGTGCTTTGGCTTGTGGTGCCTGTTGTGGAATTCGTCGACGTCCCGCTGCCCAAAACGATAGAAGGATCGGGCTGCGCGTTTTGCCAAGCTTCAAAGGCTCGCTCGCACGCGCGGTTGCGCATGCCGTTGATGTAAACCAGGCGGCAGGTTGGCTTTTGCGCGAGCCAAGCTTCGGTGGCTGAACCCTGCGCCGCTTGTGTCACGTCGATCGTGTCGGTGGGCACGCAGCGCATGCGCGCTTGCGTCTCGCCTGTCGCGCGGCCGAGCACATCACAGAGGTCGTCCATGATCGCGGCGCCGCTCTCATCGAGCACGGCTTCGTAAGAACAAAATTGACCCTGGGGAGCGCGGGGCGCTTCATAGCAAGCCGCGTGAGCGGATGAGGATATGAGGACGCCAAGGCCCCAGCCATAAAGGGAGTTCATACTGATAGTTTATCGGCACTCGCGAGGAGCGCCCCAATAAAGAATGGCTCTCAATCGCGTTAAGATTTGATGAAACGCGCGCATAAAAAAAGCTCCGATCACCCGAAGGTGACCGGAGCTTGATGTGCACAGTGTGCGAGAGGCGAGCTTACGCTTTACGAGCAGCGTAGTACTCGGCCAGGAGACCGGTTTCGAAAGGGAACGGGATTTCGGTGGCGTGCGGGATTTCGCGCACGGTGCCGACTTCGATCGCGCCTTCGGTGTCTTTGCCGAGGAAGCCAGGAACTTCCAAACGAGGCGACTTGGTGGCTTGCATGTAAGTGACGCCTTGGTAGGCTTTTTCTACGAGCTTCACTTTGTCACCGGGATTCAGAACGACCGAACCGATGGTGACTTTCTTGTCGTTCACGAGCACTTTGCCGTGCAAGATGAGCTGACGAGCCGAACGGATCGACGGTGCGAATCCGAGGCGGAAGATGACGTTGTCGAGACGACGCTCGAGACGACCGATCAGGTTATCAACCCAGTCAGACGCGAGGCCGCGCTTAGCATCACGTACGAAACGGCGGAGTTGTTCTTCGCGCAGACCGTAGTGGAAAATGATCTTTTGTTTTTCTTCGAGACGGAGTGCGTACTCAGAGAGTTTGCGGCGTTGGTTGCCGTGTTGACCCGGGGGATAGGGTTTGCGCTCGAGCGCTCCGGGTTTGCCGAGGCCGGGGAGTTCGACTCCGAGACGGCGCTGGCGCTTGAAACGAGGGGTTTTGCTTACCAAATTTTTAGCCATGTGTGTTCTAGGTTTCCTTTTTTAATCTTTGAAGAGATCTTTCCAAAGATCTCCGCCGCTTAGTTTGTACTGGCGGCAAATGTTCAACACCGTCACTTAAACGGTCCGCTCTTTCGAGGGAGCTAGGCTTAAACGAGAGTGGGACCTTCTGTCAAAAACGAAACGCCCCGGCGGGAGTGAAATGCGTCTCCACCTTGCCAGGCAGGCCTTCCCCCAGAAAGACGTTGTTCTTGGAGAGCGACTCGAGATCCTTCTCCTCGATCTCGAGTTCGGGCGCGGCGGGGTCCACGAGCAGGGCTCGAAACGGCGCACCAGGCGCTATCACGCCGAATTCTTTGTCTTTTTTGGCAAGGCGGGCGGGGGCCACCGAGAAGACTTCCACCAGTCGCTCGCGACTCAGCTCACCATCCCGCACCAGGGCGAGCAGCACGCGCAGCGAGGTCTCCATCCCAGTGGTTCCGAAAGCGGCCGATTCAAAGCCGATGTTTTTCGCCGCGATTTCGTGTGGGGCGTGGTCGGTGGAGACAAAGTCGAGGGTGCCGTCGGCAAGGGCCCGGCGGAGTGCCGAGCGGTCGAGGCCCGAACGCAGTGGCGGGTTCATTTTGTATGAAGTGTTCGCCACATCGATGTCCTCTGAAGAGAACCACAAGTGGTGCGGAGTGACTTCGGCTGTGATCGGCAGTCCCGCCGCTTTGGCCTCGGCGATAAGCTTGAGGCTCAGCTCGCTCGACACGTGTAGCACGTGGTAGCGCGCTCCGGGATGGCGCGAGAGCAGTTTGATGTCGCGCGCGATCATGTCAGCTTCGGCTTCGGGCGGGTAGGCCTTGAGTCCGAGCGAGCGCTGAGCGGGACCGGCCGCGAGAGCCGCGCCGTGCCCGCGAAACTCGCAGTGCTGAAGGGCAACAAAACCGAGGCGTGCGCTCTCGGCAAAAACCTTGTCCATAAGGTCGTCCGACTCGAGCCCCACCCCGTCGTCGGTAAAGGCCCAGACGCCGGCGCGATTTAGCGCTTCGAAATCCACAAGGCGCTCACCGAGTAGGCCTTCGGAAAACGCGGCCGTCCACCACACTTCAAGACCGTACTTTTGCGCTACCGGATCCACCAGGGATTTGCCCAGGCGGTAGGCCTCGACACTGTCGATGGTAGGCTTGGTATTCGGCATCAACAGCATGGCGGCGTAACCGCCGCGCAAAGCGGCGCGCAGTCCCGTTTCGGCAGTTTCTTTGTGAGTCTGTCCGGGCACACGCAGGTGCACCTGGAGGTCGATGCCGGCCGGCAAGAGCGCCTTGCCCGCGCCATCGATCACCACCGCATCGTCCTCATCGATCACCGCATTCGCTCGAATCCAATCCACGTGCCCCGAGACCACTCGAACGGTGACCTTCTCTTGCACGCCCGAGGCGTTCCAAACATCGACGTTGGTGACATAAAAATCTACCGGCAACATGCGAGCGAGGCTAACTCAGCGCCGGGGACGGGTAAAGGGGACGGGTTAAAGTACCAGGTTAAGGTAACGGATACCTTTTTGACGGGTTAAAGTACCAGGTTAAGGTAACGGATACCTTTTTAGCGGGAAACTCGCAGAACGCCCTTGGCGGTGGCGAGGTACACCTCGCTGCAGGTGCGGGGGGCGACGGCCGTGGCACTATAGCCCTTCACCTCGGCCACACTCTCGACGTCCAGGGTGCGGATCTTATCGTTGGCGCGCAGCGAATAGAGCTTCACCACGGGCTCGGCGCTCGTGCCGGTGTTTTCGCTCAAGATGGATTTGCCCTCGGCGCAGGGCTGCCAGGCCACTAGCTCGCCGGCCACGTCCCAATTCAGCACTTCGAGCAGAGCTTCGTCGCGTCGACTGCCCGGAATCCAAAACAAATGGTAGAGCTTGTTGGGATGCGTGCTGAGCCCCATCCATGTCGAGCGGTCTTTGTCGACCTGCAGGTTCACCAAGTCGTCGGCCACGGGCAAATTCCACAGCGGATTGCCGTCGCTTGAATCGGGAATAAAGTACAACACGTTCTTCAGCAGTTCCCAGGAGCCACGCTTGGTTTTGAGACGCGCGCCCGTATCCGGACGATAGGCGTCGAGCGTGCGTTCGCCCCCCTTGAGAGTTTTGGTGTGCGAGGCACGCGTGCGCGAGTTCCAGTGCACGGCTTCATTTCCGTCGGCCTTCACCCACACCAGTTCATCGCGCGCGCGATCGTAGCGAAAGAGTCCGTTGAACTGCGGATCGGGGTTGATCACTTCCACATTCGCGGCACTCACGCTCGCGCTTGGATAAAGCTTTTGTCTCTCCTCTTGCGTCCAGCTACGCTCCACCACTTTGGGGGGCAGGGCAAAAGAAGCGGCCATGAAAATCGTCGGTAGATGTCGTTTCACCTAAGAAAGTCTAGCCGCATTTTTGCCAAGGGAAAAGCGCGGTGAATCGAGGTGGCCGTCTATTTGCATAGGCCCATGAGTGGCTCTCTATTCTTCCAAACGCCTCGCCCATGCGGCGCTGTGGTCTCTGCCGCTGCTCTATTCTCTCATCCCCAAAGGGCACCTCGCCCCGAGCCCCCAGGTCCCCCCACAGGAGCTGAGGCTCTTCATCGAATCCTGCCACGACGGAGACACCTGCCGGGCGCACGACGAGCGCGGAAAAACCTGGCGGCTGCGCCTGGCGGGCATCGATGCGCCCGAAGTCCAGCAGCGCCCGCGCCTTCATTCCGAGCGAGCGCTCGCACGGGTGCACGAACTCACGCGCGGCCGAAGCTGTCGCGTGCGAGCGCTGGGCCGCGACGCCTACGCGCGCTCCCTGGCGCTCATCTGGTGCGACGGCATCTTCGTCAATGAAACCCTCGTGCGCGAGGGGCACGCCTACGCCTACCTTCATCTGGGATTTCCGGAATCGAGATTTGAGTGGGCCGAACGCGGCGAACGTCGGGCGCGCGAGCAGCGCCTAGGAATCTTCTCTAGCGGGCGAAGACTGCAAAGCCCCCACCACTTTCGACGTCAATAAAAGAGTCGTGCGCCCAGAAAGAGCGACTGATTGATCACGAGCGATTCGTCGGAGCCATCGCTGCGTTTGAAATTCCATTTGCGAGACTGATAGCCCGCCTCCAAGCGAAGCGCGTTGACTTCCAAAAAAGCCGCGCTCTTCCACGAGGTGCCACTGAGTTCGACTCCGCGCTGATCCACGGGCTTGCCCGCAAAGCGGTAGCGCCACGAGCCCCACACGCCTAAGAATTTGGCGAAATAGATTTGCACTTCGGGCTCGAGACCCCAGCCCAGGTAATTGCCGTCGTAGGCTCCCATGCCCTCTACCTGATCGTATCCCGCACCACCACGCAGCACGATGTTCGTATCCTGAATGTTGTTACCAAAGAGCCGCAACTGCAGATCGATCTGAGTGCGCGGTCCGCCAATGTCATGGTGTTGTCCCGAGGGAAGATAGGTGATCGGATGTTCGTAAGCGAAACGAGCGCCCAGCCACATCATATAAAAATCAAAGGATCCGCGCAGCTTTTCGGGGCTCTGTTCGGCAGCTAGGGCGCCGTCGATGGGCACCTTGTTCACGTGATTTGAGAGCCAGGTGTTCTGCTCGGAAATGCGTTTCTTGGTGTCGAGCCAATCCGAAAGCGTCCAGCGGGTGCTCTTACGTTCTTGTTGGCGTTTGGAATCAAATTGCGCATGCGCCAAGGGCGCGGCGACAAGCGAAAGGCTAAAAAGCAAAAAGCCAAATCCCCCAAGGGACTTGGCTTTTCGTTGGGCTTCAGGGACTTCTCGAGCTTTGCTGTGGTCCATCACCCTCTATGATAAGGGGCGGATTTACGCCGACAAAGTTAAGAAGCCATGAAGACTTCGCTAATGAAAACTACTCTTGACCGACGTCTTTGGCCATTACGGTTTTACGGCCTTGGTCTTTTGCCGACTGAATCGCTTTCTTCAACATTTTTTCAACTTCTTGCGAGAGCACTTCGATCGTTTCAGCAGAGGTATTGCAACCACCTTCGTTCTTGATGAAACTTTTCACTTTGCTTGCTACAACCAATACTTCAGCCATTAGGTCCTCCAAATAAAAATTCTAATCTCCGTTCACGCTTGAACTCCTCCGAAGAGAGCGCAAGTCGCCGGATCACTTAAGTTACCAGATTCCTAAGCGCTTTCATCGCAGATTCGAAATTTTTCATGACACGGGTTGTCCACACACGAAATGGCGCAGACAGCGCGCTCACCTTGACGTCAATTCATAGCGCCCCCTAAACTCAGGTTCCTATGCAAAAGTGTGCAACTCGAATCACTACGGTTATCGGTGGATTAGCCTTGATCGGAGGGACAATGCTGGCGTGCTCGACACGTTCCAACAGCAGCACAGCCGACACCGCGATCGTCAGCGAGGGCCCTTATGCGGAGACCTTTGAGTCGTGGAGCCCCGAACAAAAAAAATCTCGCACCCGCTCTATCGAAAACTTCTTCGAGGCCATTCGGCCCGAACGTCTCGCCGCACGCACCACAGCTTTTGAAAACGAACACCCCACCCTAATGCAGCTCCGCAGTGGGGAGACCTCAACTTGGTTTGGGGCTCTTTTTGAAACCTTGGTGGGCACGCAGCTCATGGCCCAATCGAACTCATTTCGCTCTTACAAAAACGTGCATTGCCTCGATGCCTTCGTGCGTCCGCTTGCGAGTGTGCCATTGCCCCCGGCCTCGGAACTCATGTCTCTTGATGAATTTATGAAAGCTGGCCCGCGCATTCCCGACGAGAACACTTACGTGCAGCAGGTGCGACTTTTCTGCGGACGACGTGCGATCAACGCCCTTCAAGGCCTCGAAAACGCACAGGTCACCAAGATCTATCTGAGTCTTAAAAATAATTTGGTATTGCAGCGTGCGGTGTTGTCACGCGCTAGCGATGAAGCGACACAAATCCTGAACACGTACCGTGCAGCACTTTCTAACGACCTCTAATACGTCACACCGAAGCGGTGGCCCCCTAAGACCACCGCCCCGGCGCAATAATTAAAGCTCCGCTTGCGAACGCGCGACTTTGAAATCGCGCATGTTGCGCTCACGTTTTTCTTGAACTTGCACGCAAAAGCGCGCCCAAGGAATCACCGTAAGACGCTCAACGCCGATCGGCTCTTCGGTTTCTTCACAGTAACCGTAAGTGCCGTCTTCGATCTTGTTCAGAGCTCGTTCAACGAGCTGCAGGCGACCCTTGAGAATATCAAGTTCCTGCAAAGCGGCGTTGCTGACGCGTTGCTTTTCGGCAACTTCAGCGTCGTCGCCTTTGATCACGTTTTCGGCTTGGTGACCAAAGTTCACCACGAAATCCGCCTTCTCCTCGATGTTATCGTGAAGCTCGGCGCGAAGTGCGATGAGTTTCTGTTCCAGATCGTTAAGTTGTTTCTTGGTTAATCCTTGCGCGGAATGCGCACGTGCGCCCGTCTGACGTGTTCTAGACACGACATTCGAA
>DATLIP010000085.1:0-20519 GCA_035539375.1 Bdellovibrionota bacterium
CCCCGAACCCGAAGCTGGCTGCCCGATGGCCGACATGGCCCCTATGGACTCGGTGGCCGAGTCCTGGCGCCTGATCACGACTCGCGCCGACTACCAGGGCCGCAAGATGGTCCCTGTCACCTATATGAACTCCCACGCCCCTCTGAAGGCCTTTACCGGCGAGCACGGCGGCGTGGTCTGTACCTCTTCGAACGCCACCAAAGTCATGGACTGGGCTTTTGAGCAGGGTGATCTGGTGCTTTTTTTCCCCGACCAATACCTCGGGCGCAACACCGCCAAGGCCATGGGCCTGCGCGACGAGGAGATGAAGGTCTGGTACCCCTCCAAGCCCGATGGCGGCGTGGATAGCCTCGACGGCGTGCGCGTGCTCTTGTGGAACGGCCATTGCCCTGTGCACATGAAATTCACCGCGCGCGATGTGCAATTCGTAAAAAATCAGTTTGAGGGCGCCAAGGTTGTCGTGCACCCCGAGTGCACCGAAGACGTGGTGCAACTGGCCGACGCGGCGGGCTCCACGGAATTCATTTTGAATTACGTAAAAAATCTTCCTCCCAAGTCTCTCGTCTTTGTGGCGACCGAATTCAACATGGTCAAACGCCTGCAGACAGAGAACCCCGACAAACGCGTCGAGATGCTCACCCGCTCGCTGTGCCCGACCATGTACATGGTGGATCTGCACAAGGTGCTGCGCACGCTCAGGCATCTAGATACTGAGGCGCCCGTGCCCATGCCCCCCGAAATCAAGGAACCGGCCCGCGAGGCTCTCGCCCGCATGCTGAGTCTGGCTTGATCCGCTTATGAACTCGCTTCAATCCCTCAAGGCCCGGGTCCAAGAGGTGCTCGCCGAAGACCATGTCGAAAAGGATCTTGCCTCGCTCCAGCTCACCCAGCACCTAGGCGTGAATCCCGAATTGCGTTTTGAAATCATCGCCAAAGAAGATCTCATCTTTTGCGGCGCCAAGTGGGTGCAGGCTTTCGCCGAGCTCGGACTCTTCACCGTCGAATCTCTTGTGCGCGACGGCACGCCGGTCGCCACTCGCGAGCGTGTGCTCGTGGGCCGTGCGCGACTTGCGGAGACGCTCTCCTTGGAGCGTTCGCTTCTCAACGGCATGCAGCGCTGGTCGGGCGTCGCCACGCTCACGCACCACTGTGTGCAGAACGTGAAGCGGGCCTACGCGCAGTGGAGTCCGGCGGAGCAAGAGGCATGGCCTGAGCCTCGAGTTCTGCACACGCGCAAAACCACACCGCTGTGGCGCGATCTCGAAATCGAAGCCGTCATTGTCGGCGGAGGTCACGCACACCGGGCTTCGCTCGCGGAGCGTCCCATGGTCAAAGAAAATCACAAAGAGCCGGTGCTGCGACTGCGCGGCGAATGGAAACCCTATTTGCGCCAGGTCATCGCGCGCCATCCCGACGCGGTGATCGAAGCCGAAACTTGGAGCGAAGCTGGCGATGCGCTTGATCTGGGGGCGCAGTGTCTCTTGCTCGACAATTTTAGTCCGGCTCAGCTGCGCGCGGAGCTCATGCCCTTTTTGGCGGCGCACGCGGGCGCAAAGGCCGCGATCGAAGTTTCGGGCGGTATTAACCCTGCGAATCTCGCGGATTACGTTTTGCCCGGCGTCTCACGCATTTCGATGGGCGCGCTCACACACTCCTACCGTTCGGCCGATCTTTCGCTGAACCTACTTTTTGAAGGGCAGGGCTAGATCATGTCCTGCGATTTTCTCGTTTTGGGCGGAGGGCTGGCCGGCGGACTCGCTGCGCTCAAAGCCGCCGAGGCGGGACTCGATGTGGTGCTCGTCAAAGACGGCACCTCGGCCACCTCGTGGGCCCAGGGCGGCATTGTCTATCGCGCGCCCGGCGACCCTGAAGTGCTGATCCGGGATATTTTTGAAGCCGGTGCCCACATCAACAATCCTCGCACTGTGGAACTCGTGGCGCGCGAAGCGCCCGCACTTGTGCAATCCTGGCTCATCGACAAACTGAATGTCGGCTTTGATGTGGGCAGCGGCGGCGAAGAGGAGCTCGTGCTCGAAGCTGCGCACTCGTCGGCGCGTATTCTGCACACGCGCGATTCCACGGGTCGCTCCATTCAAGATGCGCTCGACCGTCAGGTGGACTCGCACCCGAATATCAAAACCATCCGCGGCGCTCTGGTGGATTTGCTCTTGAGCGACCGCAACGCCGAGGATCCGGCTTGCGCCTATCGCAAGACCGAAGTCATGGGTGCCTACGTGCTGCTGCTTGAAGATGGTTCAGGCGGCAAGCAAAACGAAATCATCCCCCTCGTCGCGGCGGCCACGCTCATCGCCACGGGCGGCTATTCGCATCTCTACTATCACGCCTCAGGCCCCACCTCGTCGGTGGGCGCGGGCATCGCCGTTGCACAGCGTGCAGGGGCAAAGATCCTGCACATGGAATTTGAACAATTTCATCCGACTTGCTTGTACATTCCGCACCAGCCGCGCCGTCTGCTCACCGAAGCCCTGCGCGGCGCCGGTGCCAAACTTCTGAGCGAGTCGGGCGAGCGCTTTGTCGACGAACTCGCCCCCCGCGACGTGGTCTCGCGCGCCATTCACGATGAGATGCTCAAGTCGCAGCGCCCCCACGTGTGGCTCGACCTGCGCGGCATTGAAAATTTCTCCGAAAAGTTCCCTGCCATCGATGCGCTGCTGAAGTCGCACGATTTGAATGCGGGCGCGGATCTCATTCCCGTCGTTCCGGCGGCACATTATTCCATTGGCGGCATTTGGACAGACACCACGGCGCGCACCAGCGTGCCTCGTCTCTGGGCGGCCGGTGAGGCGGCTTGTACGGGCCTGCACGGCGCAAATCGTCTCGCCTCCACCTCACTGCTCGAGGCGCTCTACTTTGGCGAGCGCGCGGCCACGGCGGTCATTGCAGAAATTCATGAACTGCGCCGCCACGACTTTGTACCGCGCGCGTGGATGGCTGGCGCCGAAGACCCCGATCCGGCGCTCATTTTGCAGGATTGGGAACAGCTGCGCCATACGCTGTGGAATTACGTGGGCCTTGTGCGCTCTCCGTGGCGCCTAAGGCGCGCGCAGAAAATTCTCACGGATTTGCGCAACGAGACGGAATCTTTTTACAAGCGTTCGCGCATCACGCCCGAGCTCTTGAAGCTTCGCCACGGCGCCCTGGTTGCGACGCTGATTCTCTATGCGGCGATACGCCGACGCCACTCGGTCGGCGTTCACTACGTCGTCGACTAGACTTCACTTCACTTGGGCAAGTGTTTTTGCAGTTTGGGAATGAGGCGCTTGTACTCTTCGACCATCTTTTCTTCTTCTTCGGGGCTGTACTTTTCCGGGTGTTCTTCGGCGTCGTTCATCTTCCAAATCAGCTCTTTTGTCTCTTGAACGGTGCGCTGAACATCGTCACTTTTGTGCTTTATATAAAGGTAGTTGGGAATGAGAATGGCTAAGGCGGCAGCGGCGAGCGCGATCCGACGTCGGCCGTGTTGAGCTCTGATCAAGCTTTTCTCTGTCGCCGCCATGATTTCGGGGTCGCGGTGTTGATTGCGAATGGTGAGCATGTCGAGAAATTCCGGGGCGAGTTTTTCGACGTCTGGGACTACGTAAAGGCTGATGTTGGGGTAGGTGGCAATTTGAGAAAGTTCCCTGTTGAATTTTTGAAAGAGCGTCTGAAAGTCCGCCGGGGGTTCGGGCGTGGCGAAGGTTTTTCTGAGCACCGCAAGCATGCTGTTGTTGGGCGGGGTGTAAGGGTCGGAGGACACAATCTCATGGTCATTTGCCCATTATAATCCGAAGAAAGCTTCTAAGCGTGTGCTGCCACCGCCACTGTGCCGACACCGGTGCCTCTAAGATCCGCCCTTGGACTCGGTCTTTTTGAGGATAGGGATGAGTCGGCTCATGGCCTCTCTCATCTCATTGAGTTCTTCGGTGGTGTAGTTCCCAGGATGCGCTTGGGCGTCCTGGAATTTTTTCTCGAGTTCAACCGCTTGATCGATGGCGCGCTGTACTTCAGGATCAATGCTTTTATGCCGAGGCACCACGGCGAGATATACTGGGATCAAGAGGGCGATGCCGGTAACCGCGGCCACGGCCCGGCGCCTTTCGCCCCGATCCTTGCGCAACCTCGTTTCCAGCTTCCACATCGCCTCCGGAGATTCCCGTTGAAACCATAGGGTTTGCAGATCGACAAATTCGGGTGCGAGTTTCTCAACGAGGGGATGATCGTAAGGATCCCGACTTGTCCCGAGATGGTGCTGCGCTAACGCGGTCGCGAAATTCTGCTGAATCGTTGCAAAGTCGGTAGCCTCGGGCGAGGCGAAGGTTTGTGCTAAGGCAACACGCATGCGCTCAGTGGGCGAGTCAGGCGGATACAGTTCCCGGTTGGAGAAGATCCGTTTCCGGGCCACTTGGTACAACTCTTCGTGACGAGTGGAATAGTTGCCTCCGGTCACTGGGCCCAATTTTTGAACACGGTTGATCGACGTCAATGTGGTTTCGTCAGCGGGAATGCCCATTAAGGCCAATTTAAGAATTTTCAGAGCGTATACACAGCGAGAGACTACGGTGGCGTTTGCCGAAGAGGCTCCCAAGAGCATCGCGAAACAAAACCCTCGAAAAATAGTGTTTATATGGAAGTTGGTGCTCTCAAGCCTTTGGCGTGACGTCATGAATTTCGCATGTTCCTTAATGGGTAGAAGCTCTGTAGAAGTCATTTACTGATTATAATCCGAAGGCAGTAAATACGCTTGTCCGGCGCCGGCGATGCCCGTCACTTCGATAGCGCCTGAGCCGAAGAGGTAGAATTCTGCATAGGCGCGGTTCTCGGCACCGATCTTGTCGTTAGCCTGCGCGCCTGTGACGTCGAAAAGCGCGGGGCTCGAGGGCTGCGAAGGGTCGATAAAGCTCACGCGACCGTAGTTGGCAAAGGCGCTGCCATAGTTGAAGTTGTTGATGGCGATGAGCCGTGTGGAGATGTCCACAGTATTTGGCAGGGTGGTCGAGGCATTGAGCATGCCCAGGCGTTCACTGAGTTCGGTGCCCGCAAATTCCATGGCAATCGTGAAGGTGTCGAGTTCCACAAACTGGAGCAGGCCGTTTTCAAGGCCCGTGTCGAAAGCGTAGGGGCTGGCGATGCTAAGGTAACCCGATTTCATCATCTGTACGCCGCCGTAGCCCAGCGAGTCTTGGTCGAGGGCTCCGTAGAAGGCGTGGATTTGCTGGCTCGAGGCCAGGGCCGGATTCACAATGCGCACCGAGCCGCGCTGCGTGCCCGTGGTGGCATCGCTGTAGCTCGTGATCGCTACAAGGCCATCGGTGAGTTCCACGACGCCTTGTTTGCCGACTTGGTTGCCGGCCCCAAAATAAGAGTTGTCCACCGTGCCGGTGAGCTCAAAGACTTCAGGCGTGACGGGAGTCGAGGGATTGAGGAATTTTACCGAGCCTCGCGCCGTGCCGCCCACCGAGTCGCTGGGGCTCGATACGGCGATCATTCCCGAGCTGAGTTCAAAGATGCCGCCCGAGGAGATGTGATCGTTCGCCTCGTTGCCGGCGATTTCAAAGACCACGGGGGTGGAGGGAGTCTCGGGATTTACAAAGATCGCTTTGCCGCGCGCGGTGCCTGAAATTTGGAAGTTGGGCGCGCGGATCGCCACAAGTCCTGACTGTGTCAGTTCCATCACTTCTACGCCGAGGCCATCGCCCGTAGTGCTACCGGTGATCTCGAAGACCAGCGGTGAGGAGGTGTTCGAAGGGTCGATGAATTTCACGGAGCCGGCGTTCACGGTAGCGCCCACTTGTTCTTGCGAAGAGGCGATGGCAACAAGACCACCGCTGAGCTCGACGACGGCGGAACTTGTCAGCGCGTCCGAGTCGTTGTCGCCGTTGATGCGGAAAAGTTCCGGCGACGAGGGGTTCGAGGGGTTCACAAAAATTGCGGAGCCGCGCAGGGTGCCTCCCCGACGTGGTCGCTCATCGTGGCAATCACCACGATGCCTGTAGAGAGTTCGATCACCTTGTTTTGACCGAGATAATCGAAGTCTTCGTCGCCGTTGATACGGAAGACTTCGGGCGATGAGGGTTTGGTGGGGTCGACAAAGATCACGGAGCCGCGGCTATCGCCGCCCACATTGTCATTGCCTGAGCGAATGGCCACGAGGCCCGATGAGAGCTCCACGGCGCCATGGCGGCCGATCTGGTCATTCACCTCATTGCCTGCAATCCTAAAGAGAAAGGGCGAGGTGGGATTCTTAGTGTCGAGGAAGATGGCCGAACCCGAGCCCATGATGCCGTTCACAACGTCCCAGCGCGAGAGCACCACGACAAGACCGTTTTTGAGTGGAACGACACCGCTTTGGCCAAGCATGTCCCAATCCTCGTCGCCGGCGTATTCAAAGGTTTTGCTCATGCTGCGGTCATAGAAGGTGACCTTGCCGTTGACTTCGAGGGGAGTGGACGAAAAACCGGGGCGCACGAGGGCGTAGCCATTGTCGAGTTTGATGAGTTCTCCTGAGCAAGTCATCATGCAACCGTCGACGTCGATGAATCCCTCGTACTCCTGGGGCTCGTCGTTGAGGGCAAAATACGGATTCGTGCTTGTGGCGAGCGAGCGCACCGCGAAGGTTTCGCTGTGTTTGTAGAGGTCTGAGCCTGTTTTAAAGAAGGCGTGCACGGTGTTCACGCCGTTGTTGGTGAGCGGCAGGGTGAAATTCGTCGAGAAATCTCCGCTCGGGCAGCTGATCCAGCCGGTGTCGGTGGCCAGCGGTGCGTAGGTGGCCGGCACTTTGCCGAGGGCGATGATTTGTGAAGATTCGATGAGCCAGTACTCAGTGGCCGAGCCGCAATTGAGGCTCATGCGGGCAACGGCTTTGGAGGTGATGGAAGGCGATAGAAGCTGCGCCGTGGCTTCGACCACAGGCATGTGCACGGGATTGAAGGTGAGGCCGCAGGCGCCAAGAACAAGCAGCCCCACAGAGGATCCAGCGAGGCGGAGAAAGAGGCTGAAATTACGGCTTCCCATATAGATAGGCTAGCAAACTGAGCCGGTTTAAGTTGGCTAAGATTCGATGAAGGCCTCATTCAATCTTAACGTTTTAGGGGGCTCAATTTAACCTCCCCTGGAGTCAAGTTTTTGTCATTGGTGGCCGATACTTAACCCGTAAGCGTTTGCGTTCAAACTCGTCAAAAGTGACGGGTATTTTGCGTGGCGCGACTACGGTCAGTGTTTTAACCTAAGAAGACACCGAATGTGTCTAAGAGGTGAGGGGGAATTATGAAAAAGTTGTTGGCAATGGCATTGGTCTTCACTTTGGGCGCTTGTGCTAGCACGGGTGGTGAACGTGATACCGCGTCTTCGGATGCTGCTTATCACTACGTACCCGCTGGCTTTGAAAAGTAAGCCCAGCCTTGAAAATGAGACGGTGAGCGCGCGCCGGGAATTTATACCCACGCGGCGCACACTCGTCTCATTTTTCCCGGGTTTTGGCTGCAATTAGCATTGTTGCCTGACGCGATTGAGACTAGAACACTGGTCCAATGGACGTCTGGAATACGCAGAAAAGTTCCGCGCTCTACAACATCGACAATTGGGGAGCGGGATACTTCAAAATCAACGATCGTGGCACGGTTCAGGTAAATCCCTCGCGGGATCCGGATCTGGGCTCGGTCGATCTCAAAGAGCTCGTCGACGATCTCATCGAACGCGGCTCCCGCACACCGATCCTCGTACGCTTTCCGAACATCGTTCAATCTCGTATTCGCGATTTGGCCTCGGCCTTTCACAAATCCATCTCTGAATACCAATACGGCGGAAACTACCGCGGTGTTTATCCGATCAAGGTCAACCAGCAGCGCTTTCTCGTAGAAGAGATCGTTCGCTACGGCGCCGAAACCAATCTCGGACTCGAGGCGGGCTCCAAGCCCGAGCTCCTAGTGGCCCTCGCGCTGATGGACAATCCCGAGGCGCTGCTCATCTGTAACGGTTTCAAAGACGAAGAGTACATCGAGACAGCGCTGCTCGCGCAGAAGCTCGGCCGCAATATCATCATCGTGATCGATCGCTACAGCGAGATCGACCTGGTGATCGAAGCCGCTCGCAACCTCAACATCAAGCCGCGCATCGGTTTTCGCGCCAAGCTCGAGTCGCGCGGTTCGGGCAAGTGGGTAGAGTCTTCGGGCATCAACTCGAAGTTCGGCCTCTCGGCTCGCGAACTCGTCACCGGGCTGGAGCACCTCGAGCGCGAAGGCTTTTTGACCTCGCTGGAACTTTTGCACTTTCACATCGGCTCGCAGATCACTGCGCTGCGCTCGATCAAAGAATCCCTTGTGGAAGCCTCGCGCATCTTTGCCGAACTCTATCACATGGGCGCCAAGAACCTGCACTACCTCGACGTGGGTGGCGGTCTTGGTGTCGATTACGACGGATCGCAAACCAATTGGGAAAACTCCATCAACTACTCCCTGCAGGAGTACGCCAATGACGTGATCTACCAGGTGATGAACATCTGCGATCAAAAGAAAGTTCCTCATCCGCACATCGTCACCGAAGCGGGCCGCGCACTTGTGGCCTACCACTCGGTGCTTGTGTTCGACATCCTCGGCATTCACGATCCCAAGTGCAGCGAAGAGCCGATCGAAACGGATTACCAATCGCACGACCTGCTCAAAAAGCTCTTTCAGGAGTATCAGGATCTCGGCGCTAAGAACTTCAACGAGAGCGTGCAGGACGTTTTCAAGATGCGCGACGACTCCACCTCGCTCTTCTCGCTGGGATTTTTGAATCTCAAGCAGCGCGCGCTCATCGAGCGCCTCTTTCAGGCCTACTGCACCAAGGCCTACAAACTCGCCAAGGCTTTCAAAAAGCGCACTCCCGAGATGGATTCCATCGAGCAGTTCCTGCGCGTGTCATACTACTCCAACTTTTCGCTCTTCCAATCGGCGCCCGACACTTGGGCCGTGGATCAGCTTTTTCCGATCATGCCGATTCACCGCCTCGGCGAAGAGCCTTCTGAGCGCGGGATCATTCTCGACCTCACTTGCGACTCGGACGGCAAGGTGGATCAGTTCATCGACGTGCACGACGTCAAGAACTCGCTTGAACTGCACAAGCTCAAAGATGGCGAGCCCTACTACGTGGGCATGTTCCTTCTCGGTGCTTATCAGGAAATTCTGGGCGATCTGCACAACCTCTTTGGCGACACCGATTCGGTGCACGTCTCTGTGACCCCCTCGGGTTACCAAATCGACCACGTGGTCGAGGGCGACTCGGTGAATGAGGTCCTCGGTTACCTCGAGTACGATCGTCTCTCTCTCCTGCGCCGTTTGCGCGAGTCGGCCGAAAAGGCCCTCGAAAAGGGGCACCTCACTAAGAGTGAGTCGCGTCTGCTGCTGCGCCACTACGAAGAGGCGATCGCCGGCTACACCTACCTCGAAAAGGGTGGGGTAGAGTCGAGTTTGCGCCCGGTAGAGTCGCTCCGCCGTATTGGTCGTGAGCGCGAAGTTGTGGTAGAACAAAAAGCCGAATGATTGACGTGATTATTGGTGATGAGTCGCGCTCCGTTGACGGCGCGGCTTTTGAAAACTGGTCTGCCTACCTCAAAGCCAACCCTTACGCCAAGACGCCGGTACTCGGTTTCCGGGGCGAAGACTCCACTTATGACCTGCAGATGAAAATCCCTGCAGCAGGCAAGTTTGAGGCGATTCTCGCTGAGAGCGACGAATCGCTCGATCTTGTGCGCCACTCCTGCGCGCACATCATGGCTCAGGCCGTGAAACGCCTCTACCCTGAAACCCAAATCACCATCGGTCCCGTGATCGAAAACGGTTTTTATTACGACATGTCCCGCCCCGGCGGTTTCAAGGACGAAGACTTCGCCCCCATCGAGGCGGAGATGAAAAAGATCGTCAAAGAGCGCTATCCTCTGGTGCGCGAAACCTGGCCTAAAGAAAAGGCCCTCGAACATTTCAAAAAAGAGGGCGAGCTCTACAAAATGGAGCTCATCAATGACATCTGCCGCGAGCAAAAGACTGAAGTGGTCACGGTCTATCGCCAAGGCGATTGGCTCGACCTCTGCCGCGGCCCTCACGTGCCGCACACGGGCTGGGTAAAGGCTTTCAAACTTATGAAGCTCGCCGGAGCCTACTGGCGCGGCGACGAAAAGAACGAGATGCTCACGCGCATCTACGGCACCGCCTTTGCTACCAAAGAGCGACTGCAGGCCCACCTGCACCAGCTCGAAGAGGCCAAGAAACGCGACCACCGCCGCATCGGTGTGGATCAGGGCCTCTTCTCCTTCCACCCCGAGGCGCCCGCTTCGCCCTTTTTCCACCCCAACGGCGCTTTTCTCTACGCCAAGGTGCAAGAGTACCTGGCTGAGCTAAACCGTCTCAACGGTTTCGAGGTGGTGATCACCCCGCTCGTCATGAACAACGAGCTTTGGCACAAGTCGGGTCACTACGCGAACTACGCCGAGAACATGTACTTCACCAAAGTCGACGAGCTCGACTTTGCCATCAAGCCTATGAACTGCCCCGGTCATTGCCTCATTTACGGCAACGACAAGCATTCGTACCGCGACCTGCCCATTCGCTACGCCGAGTTCGGCCGCGTGCACCGCCACGAGCGTTCGGGCGTGGTGAACGGCCTTTTCCGCGTGCGCAGCTTCGTGCAGGACGACGCGCACATTTTCTGTACCGTACAGCAGATCGAGAGCGAGATTCTGCGCGTGCTGAAGATGATCCGCCATTTCTACTCGACCTTTGGGTTTACCTACCACGTCGAGCTCTCCACCCGCCCCGAGAAGCGCATTGGCGCCGAAGAGGTGTGGGACAAGGCCGAGGCTTCGCTCGCCGAGGCCCTGAGGCACGCCGACCAGCCCTACAAGATCAATCCGGGCGACGGGGCCTTCTACGGACCCAAGATCGACTTCCACCTCAAGGACTCCATCGGTCGCACCCACCAGTGCGGCACGATCCAGCTCGATTTCTCGATGCCCGACCGTTTTGGCCTCAAATACACGGGTTCGGACAACGTCGAGCACACCCCCGTAATGATCCACCGAGCGATCGCCGGGTCCCTAGAGCGCTTTATTGGCATCCTGATCGAGCATTACGCCGGCAAATTCCCGGTTTGGATGATGCCCAAACAGGTCGCCGTGATGAGCATTCAGGGCGATGCGGCCCCTTATGCTCGCGAAGTTCACGAATTGGCCTTGAAAAAGGGCTACCGATCGGTGTTGGATGACAGCGATGACAACATCAACAACAAGATCAAGGCTTACCAAAAGCACCAGGTCCCCTACATGATCGTGGTAGGTGGCAAAGAGATGGAGTCTCAAACCGTTAGCATTCGTACTCGCGAAGGCACCAAATCCTTTGGTATCTCGCTCGATGCCTTTTTCGATGAGCTCGCGGCGCTGCCGCAGCCGCAGTTGTCGTAAACCCCCTTGGAGGATATGTTTCCCGCGTGAAAAGACCATTTAATCAAAAGTCCAACGAACCCTACATCAACCGGCAGATTCGCAAACCCTATGTACGAGTGATCGGCAAGGACGGCGAACAGCTGGGGATTCTCGATATTCGTAAAGCCGTTCTCCTCGCCGAAGAGCTGGGACTGGATCTCGTGCAGGTTGCCGAGAAAGCCGATCCCCCCGTGTGCAAGATCATGGATTACGGCAAACATAAGTACGAAGAGAAGAAGAAAGCTCAGGTCGCGAAAAAGAAACAGGTCGTGATCGAGCTCAAGGAAGTCCAGATTCGCCCGAAAACCGAAGGTCACGATTTGGATCACAAATCGAAAAAGGCTCTCGAGTTTCTCGAAGAAGGCAACAAGGTCAAACTCATCGTGTTCTACCGCGGTCGCGAGATGGAACACCTTGGAGTGGGCTGGGTTACTCTCAGCAACTTCCTTAAAAAGCTTAATGATACGGCCGTCTTGGAAGTTCCCCCGCGCATGGAAGGCCGTCGCCTCTCGTGCACGCTTGGTCCTATTCCGGCTGGCAAGAAGATGCCCGCCGGGCACCTCATCGCGAGCCTGCCCAAGCCTCCCGCGAACGCCACGCTGCCTTCGGCTGCGAACATCGTGCCGGGTGCTGCTCCGGGTGCTGCGCCGATCAAGCGCTGAGCCCCCGTTCTCTGAACTCAAAAAACCCGTAGATCCTGTGAAGGCATCTGCGGGTTTTCTATTTTAATCTTGTAAACCCTTTATAAAAATGGCAGTTTGGCGCATCGATCGATTCCTTCCCAGCCCTAGTAGGTTGACGGAGGCTAAACTGAAACATCGATCCAGCAAGGAGACCTAAGAAATGCCCAAAGTTAAAACGCACTCCGGTGCCAAGAAGCGTCTTTCGAAAACCGCTAACGGAAAGATCAAACGCAAAAAAAGCGGTAAGCGTCACTTGAACACCGGTAAAGGTGCTCGTCGTCTGCGTCGTCTCTCCGAAGGCGCGCTCATCGATTCAACCCACGTCCAACGCGTCGGCCGCCTGTTGCCTAACGGCTAGTCGGATTGTCAGGAGATAAAAGAGTATGCCAAGAGTCAAAGGTGGTTCTAAACAACGTCAACGTCACAAAAAGGTGCTTAATGCGACCGAAGGTTTCCGTAACTCGGCAAGCCGTTCGTTCAAAAAAGCGGCCGAAGCTCTCAACCGCTCGCTGAACTACGCGTTCCGCGACCGCAAAGCTAAAAAGCGCGATTTCCGTGGTCTGTGGATCCAGCGTATCAACGCTGCAGCCCGCATCAACGGTCTTTCGTACTCGGCTCTGATCGCCGGCCTCAAAAAGTCGGGCATCGAGATCGACCGCAAAGTTCTTGCTGACCTCGCTGTGAGCGACCCCAAAGGTTTCGCTGCGATCACGCAAGCCGCCAAAAGCGCGAACTAAGTTCTAAAAAACCAAAACCCCGCTCTACACCAAAATGTAGAGCGGGGTTTTTTTATGCCCAAAAATAAATCCATACCCGCCCCAAGACGGCCATCGCTCCGCTTACCCGCCCCAAGACGGCCATCGCTCCGCTTACCCGTCCCCAAAGTTCCAGCTACCAAGTATCCAGGTACCGATCCATTTTTCCTTCGTTTTCTCCTATGAAACTTTGGTACCCGTCCCCTTGGGGACGGGTAGGTGCGTGGTGGTACCTGGATACTTGGTAGCTGGAACTGACTTATTGGTGGTTTTTGTGCTAAAAATGAGGGCTCATGTCGGATCCGCTTTCAACGTTTCAGGATGAGGCTGCGGCCTTAGAATCTAAACTTCTTTCTCAGCTCGAAGAGCTCAAAACCTCTTCGGAACTTGAGCAATTTCGCGTCGAAGCGCTTGGCAAAAAAGGCGTGCTCACGGGGCTGATGCGTCACCTTGCAACCATGACGGCCGAGCAAAAGCCCAAAGCTGGCCAAGCGGTGAACGGCGTGCGCGCCAAAGTCGAAGCCAAACTCGAATCGATTCTCCAGGGCGTTGTCGCCTCGGAGCAAGGCGAGCGCATCAAGGCGGAGCGTATCGACGTTACGTTGCCCGCGCGCAGTGTGTCCACATCGCGCCCCCATCCCGTGATGGTGGTGCAAGATGAGCTCGTGCGCATCCTCGCGCGCGCCGGATTCTCCGTGGAGATCGGACCCGAACTCGAAAACGAATTCTACAATTTCGATGCGCTGAACTTTCCGCCATCGCACCCTGCGCGCACCATGCAGGACACGTTTTTTGTGTCGCGCGAAAAGAACTGGCTCCTGCGCACGCACACCTCGCCCGTACAAGTGCGCACCATGATGGGTCGCAAACCCCCCATTCGCATCGCTTCGCCAGGTCGCGTGTACCGCAGCGACTACGACGCCACTCACTCGCCGATGTTCCACCAGATCGAAGGTCTGTGGATAGACACCGAAGTTTCGATGAGCGACCTCAAGGGCACGCTTGAACTGCTCGTGGCCGAATTCTTTGGCTCAGGCCTTGCGATCCGCCTGCGTCCCTCGTTTTTTCCCTTTACCGAACCCTCCGCTGAGCTCGATATGGCATGCTGCTTTTGCAAAGGCAAAGGCTGCCGCACCTGCAAGGGCACGGGCTGGATTGAAATCGGCGGCTGCGGAATGGTGGACCCCGAAGTCATCAAAGCCTCAGGGCTTGATCCGAAAATTTATAGAGGCTTTGCCTTTGGCATGGGCCTCGAACGCATGGCGATGCTGAAATTCGGTGTCGATGACCTGCGCTCATTCTATGAGTCGCCTTCTTCTTATCTCTCGCGCTTTGCCAAATACGGAGCGGAATAACAGCCATGAAAATCTCTCTCTCGCTCTTAAAAACGTTTTTGCCGAATTTGCCCGAAACGCTCGATGCCGCCACTTGGCTGAAGCGTCTGCCTCTCTCGGGCCTCGAAGTGGGCTCTGTCACGCGTCAAGGCGAAGGCCTCGACACGGTGGTGGTTGCCAAGATCCTCTCCTTCGAAAAACACCCCGATGCCGACAAGCTCAACGTCTGCCAAGTGAGCCGCGGCGCGGGTTCCGAAACCCTGCAGATCGTCTGCGGCGCCCCCAACGTACGCCAGGGCATGATCGTCGCCTGTGCCACAGAGGGCTCGGTGCTCCCTGGGGATTTTAAAATCAAACGCTCCAAAATCCGCGGAGTCGAATCCTGCGGCATGCTCTGCTCGGCAGACGAGCTGAGCCTCGACCTGGACGTCACGGGCATTCTCGACCTCAAATTACCGGAGTCCGAACTCGGCAAACCCGTCTTCACAGCCATGAAGTGGCGCGAAGAAGTTTGGGAGATCGAACTCACCCCCGATCGCGGCGATTGTCTCTCGCATCTCGGCATGGCACGCGAATACGCGCGCTGGGAAGGCTGGAAACTCACGCCCGCGGAATACGAAAATCTTTGGGAAGGTGGCACCAAAGATACCGCCATCGTGGACGTCGACGTGCGTGCCACCGCAGCTTGTCCCTACTATTCCCTACAGGTCTTCGACGGGTTCTCGAGTATCGATGCGCCGGCAGCCGTGACCGCAAGCCTTGGCGCGCTTGGCATTCGCTCGCACAACGCGGGTGCGGATCTCACGAACCTTGTGATGATGGAACTCGGCCAACCCATGCACGCTTTTGACGCCGACAAGATCGTCGGTTCCAAGATCGTCGTGCGCTTTGCCAAAGCGGGTGAAAAGATCAAAACCCTCGACGGCATCGAGCGCACGCTCACCGCCGAAGACCTGGTCATCGCCGACTTGGAAAAGCCGATTGCCATTGCAGGCGTTATGGGCTCCGAAGACTCGGCCGTGTCCAAAGACACCAAGCGTATTGCGCTCGAGTCGGCCGCTTTCGACGCTGTCACGATTCGCAAAACCGTGCAACGACACAAAATTCACTCGGACTCCTCGCACCGCTTCGAGCGCGGCGTCGATCCGGCGGTGATCCGTTTGTCGGCTGGTCGTTTCGCCAAACTCTTCAAGCAACATCTCGGTGCGCGTCGCCGCGGTTTGTTTGTTGAGATCGGAAATCTCGCCGAGCTCTGCGCGCAGCACACGTTGAATCTCGATCTTCGAGAGTACAAGAGCATCATCGGCGTTGAGGTGAGCGCTGAGGCCGCAAAGAGCGCCCTCGCTTCGGTCTTTATCGAATCGCAGATCAAGTCGCCCAACGTGCTCGCCGTCACGGTGCCCACACACCGCTTTGACCTCGAGCGCGAAGTGGATCTCGTCGAAGAGGTTTCGCGTCTCATTGGATTTGAAAAAATTCCGAGCCGTTTCCCTAAGCTCAAGCAGGCCGACGTGGGTCTCACTTCCAAGCTATATCGTGAATGGCAACTTGTGCGTCGCCGCGCTGTGGAGTCGGGTTTGCAGGAAGTCATGCCCTATTCCTTTGTGAGCGACTTCGAGCTGAAGTACCTCCCTGGCGTAAACGCCGTGAAACTCGAAAATCCGCTCTCGGCCGAGTGGACGCACATGCGACCGAATCTGAGTTTTGGCCTATTGAACAACCTCTCGCGCCACTGTGCGAGCCAGGAGCATCGCGCGCAGATCTTTGACTGCGGGCAGGTCTTTCATGCTGCAGAAGGTTTTGCGGACGCCCACGGGCGCAGCCTCGGCGCGCGCCACGCCTTGCACATTGGCTGGTCGCTGCTCGGCAACCGCTCCGATGCTCATTGGTCCTTCGACAAATCTGCCAAAGACCGCAAAGAGGCTTACGACTTTTTTGATGCCAAGGGCTACGCCGAAGCCTTCTTCGACTCGTGGGCCATCTTCGCGCCCCGCTGGGGTGGGACGCAGGTGATTCCTCTTTGGCAGGCGTTGGAGTCGGATCTCTTTAAGAATCAAATCCCCGCATGGATTCCGGTTTCGCTATTGCACCCGGGCCGCACGGCGCTCTTTTATTGGCCCGGCAAGGGCGGCGGCGAAATCAAAGGTTTCGTGGGAGAAGTGCTCCCGAACCTGCGCTCCGAGCTGCTGAACCTGCCAACGGGACTCAGTCTCGGCCTTGTTCTCGCAGAGTTCCAGGTTTTCTCTGATCTCACGGCCGAATCGGCTCGCTCGGCGAGCGAAGCCGGTCGCCCGCTCGTGTTGCCGGTGTCGCGCACCAGCTCGCCTTCTAAGTTTCCCACTTCGGACCGCGACCTTTCGATGGTTTTCGAAGCCACGCGCACTCATCGTGACATTGAAAAGTGCATCACCAAGAGTGCCGGTGGCGAATTAAAAGTGCTGAAGTGCATGGATCTCTTCGTGCTGCCCGATGGCTCGCGCTCGCTCTCGTACCGCCTGAGCTTTCAGGCCGCGGATCGTTCGCTCACCGAAGCCGAAGTGGCCACGTGGATGGGATCTGTGCAGCAGGCTCTCGAAAAAGAGATGGGCGCGAAGCTGCGCTAGTTTTTTTGCGCGAGGTCCGGGGCCTTGAACTCATCCGCTGCCCACCAGGTCGACGCCCAAGTGGTGTCGGTGAGCATTTGGTGTCCCTTTTGATTGGGGTGAAAGCAGTCCGCACTCAGCGCTCCGAGCTCAAATTTGCTGCCGTAAACTCCGCGCGCCATACGCACCTGATCGTCGTGGAGGGCGCCGTATTCGGCCACCACTTCTCCTAGGGCCGCGTTGTAGCTCTCCGCGCGCTCGCGCATGCGGCGGCGGTCGCTCTCGTCGCTCACGGTCAGCAGGTTCGCGCAGAAGGGCATCTTCTTCCACACCTCACCGCAGGTGCGTGCGCCCTTGATGCCGGACAGGCGATGGTCGCGCGCAATGCGCCAGACGCGTTCGACGTCGGGAATCTCGGAGATCAGCACGCGCACTTCGGGATTGGCAGAGAAGAGCTTGGAGAGCGTGTCGTGAACGTTTTTCTTGAAGACGGCCGTGTCGACCATGTCCTCGACTTTTTTTCCGCAAATATCATTCGGACCGATAAGCAGGGTGACATAGTCGGGCGTGCCTTGGTTCAGCGTTTTGCGACTCCACTCCAGGAGGCGGGGCAGCTGCTCGTGCAGCACGTCGCGTGAAGCGTTGCCCGAAACAGCGCCGTTCCACTGCGTGAATTTCCAATCTTCACCGTGGGCGTGCAGCAGTTTTTTGAAATTTTGCGCGTGCCCCACGGTCCAGCTGAGGTCCTTGCGTTCAAAGGCTTCGGTATTGCGCCCGGCGCCCATGTCGGAGAGTTTTTTTAGGAGCGAGAGGATGTGCGAAGGTTTTTTCCAGCTTTCGAGGCTGTAGTCGGCGATGGCGCCGGCGGTGATGCTGTCGCCGAGCGAGCCCATGGAGGTGGGCACGGCGGGTGGGGTCGCGAAAGCCGAGGGGGCGTGCGCGAGGACGATGGTGCTGAGGCCAAAGAACGCGGACGTCAGGGGGTGTTTCATCTCCTCAGCATGGAGCCATTTTTGCGCAAAAACACCCTGCGGCGCATCGATGTAATTTTGGCTATCGTGTTGTGGGGTTCCCCTTTAATCTAGAAAAACCATGCTTTGGTTGAGATTCGGCATTTTGATTTTAGGGCTGATGGCTAATCCCCTGCCCGGCCGCGCCGACTCGCAACTCACGATCAAACGCTGCCCGAAGCTCTTGCAGCGCCTAGCCGGCGTGAAGCACCCCATCGAGCGCATCGATTTCGAGTCCTCCTCATCCACACCCGAACGTTACTACTCGGGCTACCTGCACCCCGTGCAAAAATCCCTTAAGGACTGGATAAAACGGGGGTTGATTCGCAACGATGTGGGGGCGCGGATTTTTGACAAAGTCGCCAATTCGGAAATCTACATCGAAGGCAACTCGACCTCGTCGAACGTTTTTATGAACCACCTGCGGCCTGGCCAGAAGTACACCTTTGTGGTGCACGATCGCGGTATTGTCGTCTCGACGACCTCGAAGAATTTGCTCGAAGACCTCGTGAGCAAACATTTTTTTTTAGCGCGTCACGGAGGTCTCGACGGTCGCGTGCGCATGGCAGGCGAGCTCTGGCTCGACTCGCAGGGCGCGCTGCACTTCGACGACCATTCGGGCACCTATAGGCCCAATGCCCAGGCCATGCTCGAAACCTACAACTATTTCCTCTTCGCGTTGCGCGTTCCTCGAGTGCACGCTCATCGCTACAACCGGCAAAATTTTAAGAACGAAGCGTTTCCGATCGCCATCGAGCCCGCTCCCCTTCAACAGCCTCCCGATCTCGCCTCCCCTTAACGCTACGCGCACGCACAAAACTTAAAGTAAAGTGCGCTCCGAACATGAGTGTTTTGGCCTAAAGCATCATTTTTGCAAGACTTTGATTTTGCCTTTGCTGGACGTCCCCCAGGGGGCTGTGGTGAAATGCCCTCCTATGGCGTACTTCAGGATCAAAGAAGCAGCAGAGAAAGTCGGTGTACAGCCCCACGTGTTGCGATTTTGGGAGTCTCAATTTCCAACTCTCAAACCCTCCAAGACATCGCGTGGCCAGAGGCTTTATTCGATTGAGGACATCGATAATTTCCTCAAGATCAAGCATCTGTTATACAACGAAGGCTATTCGATTCCTGGGGCCAAAAAGTACCTTAAAGACGAGAAGTCCAAAGGGAAGGCTTCTAAACAGCTAGAAGATGCCATTGGAAAAGAAGTGCTCCGCGAAGTGGCTGATTCTTTGCGCGGCCTGCAGGATTTATTGAAGGAGTTCTGATTCATGTCGAAAGATCAAAAAGAGACCGTAAAATTTAACGTGGCTCCGGCCACCGGCAAGCTCGGCATTTTGTGCCCGGGCATGGGTGCCGTGGCGTCCACATTCTTTGCTGGCGTGATCGCCGCGCGCAAAGGTGTGGCTCAGCCCTTCGGCTCGCTCACGCAGATGGGTCGCATCCGCATCGGCAAGCGCACCGACGCCAATAACCCTCTGATCAACGAATACGTTCCGCTCGCGAAGCTCGATCAAATCGTCTTCGGCGGCTGGGACATCTTCCCCGACGACATGTACACCGCCGCTAAAAAAGCCGGCGTGCTCGAAGACAAACACCTCGAGCCGATCAAAGAAGAAATGGCCGCGATCAAGCCCATGACCGCCGTCTACTCCAAAAAGTATATCCGCAACATCGAGAGCACCAACATCAAGAGCGGCACGCTCTGGGAAAAGGCTCAAGAACTGCGCCAAGACATTCAGAATTTCAAAAAGAAAAACAACTGCGAACGCGTGGTGATCGTATGGTGCGGTTCGACCGAAGCCTACTGCCAGCCTTCGCCGGTGCACGCCACCATGGAAGCCTTTGAAGAGGGCCTCAAGGCCAACTCCGAAGACATCTCGCCTTCTCAGGTTTACGCCTACGCTGCGCTTAAAGAAAGCGTGCCTTACGCCAACGGCGCTCCGAATCTCACCGTGGATATCCCCGCCTTCATGTCGTATTCCAAAGACCACGGCGTGGCGATCTCGGGTCGCGATTTCAAAACCGGCCAGACGCTGATGAAAACCATCCTTGCTCCCGGCTTCAAGTCGCGCATGCTCGGCGTCAAGGGCTGGTTCTCCACCAACATTCTCGGCAACCGCGACGGCGCAGTGCTCGACGACCCGGCTTCGTTCAAAACCAAAGAGCTCTCCAAGCTTGGCGTGCTCGAGTCGATCTTGCAGCCCGATCTCTACCCCGATCTCTACAAAGAGCTCTACCACAAGGTGGACATTCGTTATTACCCACCTCGCGGCGATAACAAAGAGGGCTGGGACAACATCGATATCTTCGGTTGGATGGGTTACGAGATGCAAATCAAAGTAAACTTCCTCTGCCGCGACTCGATCCTCGCCGCTCCGCTGGTGCTCGACCTCGCGCTCTTCATGGACCTCGGTCAGCGCGCCGGATTCAAAGGCATTCAGGAATGGCTCTCGTTCTACTACAAGGCGCCGATGACCAAAGAAGGTCTCTACCCCGAGAACGACATTTTCATTCAGCAGATGAAGCTCAAGAACACGCTGCGCGCGATGATGGGTGACACCGAGATCACGCACACGGGTCTGGATTACTACGACCACTACCAATAACTTTGGTTTGAGAGAAAAGACCAAAGCCCCGCCTCCCAGCTTGGGAGTGCGGGGCTTTTTTTATTCGGTGATTTCCGAGGGCAAGTCAGCATCGCTC
>DATLIP010000086.1:0-124462 GCA_035539375.1 Bdellovibrionota bacterium
TTCGCTCCACGTGGGCGGAGACGTCAAATTTGCGTCGATCGTCGGCACCAATGGCAAGTCCACTACGGCGAACCTGCTTGCGGCCATGCTCGAGAAATCGGGCAAAAAGGTCTTCGCGGCCATCGATCGTCCGATCGCTCAGCTGCTGAACCGTGTGGAAAAGACGGAATGGGCCATTTTGCCCACCGATTGTTTCCAACTCGAAGGCATTCAAACCTTCGCGCCTGACATGGTGCTCTTTTTGAACATCGCCGAAGATCACACCGATCGCTATCCCAACTACGAGACCTATGTGGCCTCGTTCCGTGAGATCCTGCGCAATGCGAACAGCGCGACCACGCTGATCCTCAACTCGCAGGACCCGCTCATTGTGAACTTTATTCACGCTTCGGAAGCGAAGAAGGTGCTTTTCGGCACCCAGCCCGTGCCCGAAGGCTTCGAAGGCGCCTGGGTTTCGGGCACGCATCAGCTCAACGTTCGCGTGCGCGAACACGAAGGGGTGCTCAGCTTCAATCTGGCGAACCACCGCCTGCGTGGCTCCCACAACCGCGAAAATCTCATGGCCGCCGTGCTAGCCGCCTTCCACATGGGCGCCAGCGTATCGGCCATCACCTCGGCCATCGATGAGGTCAAGACCCTCACCGACCGCCTGCAATTTGTGAAACGTATCAATTCGGTAGCCTTTTACTCGGACGCGGCGTCGAATAACCCCGCAGCCATGAAAGCCAGCCTGCACTCGTTCAAAGAGCCGATCATTCTGATCGCCGGCGGCCGCGACAAAGGTCTCGATTATTCGATCCTCTCGCAGAGCGTTCGCCAACGTGTCAAAAACTTGCTCCTCGTGGGCGAGGCCAAAGAGTCGCTCAACCGAGCGCTCGGGGATTTCACGGAGACTTTCCTTGTGGGAACGGTCGAAGAGGCGGTCATCATGGCCTACCAAAAGTCGCGTTCGGGCGACGTGGTGCTCTTCTCTCCGGGGTGCGACCACACCGATGCGTTCAAGTCGGTGGCGGAGCGCGGTGGCGCGTTCACCAACCTCATTCTTGAGATCGACCGCCCGCGCCGTCCGAACGTGATCTAAATCACATTCGCGACATTCGTTTGGCTTGGTGTTGATCTGGGAACCCCTTTACACTGGGGGAGTGATTCGCTCGCAGGATGAACATCAGCACGATTTGTTTTTTTGGTTTGCCGTTTTGGCGCTCGGGCTCTTCGGCCTCTTGATGGTGTATTCGGCCTCCAGTGTGGCGGCCTTCGATCAACTCGGCGATTCCTTCTTTTTGTTTCGCCGGCAATTTTTCTTTTTCTCCGCTGGAGCGCTCATTATGTGGCTCTCCTCACGCGTGCATCCCGACACTTGGCTCAAGCTGAGTCCGCTGCTCCTCGGCTCTGCCGCGGTGGGGCTCGTGGTGGTGCACATTCCCGGCGTGGGTCACGCGGCTGGTGGCGCGAGCCGCTGGATCAGCTTTGGCATGTTCACGCTGCAGCCTTCAGAATTCGTCAAACTCTTCGCCGCACTCTACTTCGCGCAGCTGCTCGGCAAAAAGAAAAAAGAACTGCTCGAGACCTTTCAGTTCGGCATCGCGCCTGTGCTCGTCATCGCGGGTGTCTTGGGCATTGGGATGATGACCCAGCCCGATTTCGGCAACACGGTGATCCTCTTCGCGGTGGCCATTGTCTCGCTCTACCTCTCGGGCGTGCGTCTGCGCCACCTCTCTTACCTCGCACTTGTGGCGCTGCCCATGGCGGCTTTCCTTGCGCTTAGCGCGGGGTACCGCCGTCGCCGCCTCGAATCTTTTTTGGATCCGTGGGCTGATCCGACCTCGTCTTCGTATCAAATCCTACAGTCCTTCTCGGCCTTTTCCTCGGGGGGATTCTGGGGCAAGGGGCTTGGCAACTCGCAGGAGAAGCTTTTCTTTTTGCCCAAGGTGCACACGGATTTTATCGCTTCGATCGTGGGCGAGGAACTGGGTTTTGCGGGCGTGCTGATGCTCTGCACGTGTTTTGCTTTTATCGTATGGTACGCCCTGCGCGTGGCCGAACGCACGACCACCAAGTCGCATGCCATCTTGGTTTCTGTGCTCGGATTCATGATCGGTCTACAGGCTTTTCTCAACTTCGCCGTTGTGCTCGGACTCGCGCCCACCAAGGGCCTGCCGATGCCTTTCATATCTTACGGCGGTTCGTCATTGGTGGTTGCTTTCTGGGCGTGTGGGTTGATACAGTCGGTGGCTCGCGTGCAGTGGCGTGAGCCCGCAGCGTAGGAGCAGCATGAATTCACATTTCTGGTTTGTGGCCGCCGGCACTGGGGGTCACATCTTTCCGGGCCTCGCCGTGGCCAAACAAATTGCCAAGTCTTCACCGCAAAGTTCTTTTCTCTTTTGGGGAGACTCCAGCAGGCTCGAAGCCAAGCTCGTGCCGCAGGCCGGTTTTCCGATCCACTTTTTGAATGTGGAGCAGTGGAAGGGACGTTCGAAGATTCGCAAGGTTCTTGCGCTCCTGGGCGTCGCGTTTTCGTGCTTCAAAGTTTATGTCGAGTCGCTTCGCCGTCGGCCTACCGCTCTTGTCACCGTGGGGGGCTACGTCTCCGTTCCGGTGGCCGTGGCCGCGCGTCTACGCGGGATTCCCGTTTTCATCATCGAACCCAATTCGGTTTCAGGCGTTGCCAATGTGCTCGTTTCCAAATGGGCACGCGAGGCCTACGTTTCGCCCGCACTCCCCGAGTCGGGCAAGCTCCGCTGCGAAATGATCAAAACGGGCAACCCCGTGCGCGAAGACCTTCCGCAACTTGCCATCCGCAGCGACGTGGAACAGATCCTCGTGCTGGGCGGCTCGCAGGGCGCCATCGCGCTGGCTCGCGGCGCCGTGCTCGCGGCGCTCGAAATGAAGTCGCTGGGGCTGAAGTTTCGCTGGGTGATCCAGGCCGGCGAAAAGAATCAGGCGGAAGTCGCCGAGCTCGTCACGCGCAGTGGGCTCTCGACCACGGTCACGGTGGTGCCTTTCATCGCCGATATGGCCGCAGCTTATGCCTCTTCGGACCTTTTGATTTCGCGCGCCGGGGCCACCACGCTCGCCGAAATGGCGGTCGTGGGCATCCCGAACATTTTGGTGCCTTTTCCGCATGCCGCCGACGACCACCAGCGGGTCAATGCCCGGGCCTTTGAGCGCATCGGTGCGGCCCGCATGGCCGACGAGGTGGATCCGGATTTCGCCAAAAAGCTCTCCGCCAACATTCGAGATCTCTGCGCCAGCGATAGCGGGCTGCAGAAGCGCACCACGATGCACCTCAAACTTCGGGATTTCGCACGGCCCCAGGCCTCGCAAGAAATCGCTCAGCGTATTATGAATCACGTAGAACGCGTCAAAGCGTAGAACGGATAGACATGTCGCTTTCGGACCAAAAACAAAAAGTTCATTTCGTCGGCATCGGCGGCATCGGCATGAGCGGCATCGCCGAGTTGCTCTTGCGCCTAGGCCACCAAGTGAGCGGTACAGACGTGAACACCAGCCCCACCACAGATCGACTCGTGTCGATGGGAGCCAAGATTCAGCGTGGTCACTCGGCCCAAATTCTCGAGGAGGATCGCCCCGACGTGATCGTCTACTCCTCGGCCATCTCCGCGCAGAATCCCGAGCTCGTCTTCGCGCGTCGTCACCGCATTCCTGCCATTCCACGCGCCGAAATGCTTGGTGAGCTGATGCGCCTCAAACGCTCGGTCGCCGTTGCAGGCTCGCACGGCAAGACCACCACGACCGGCATGCTCTCGCTGATCGCACGCGAGGGCGGCCTCGACCCGACGATCGTGATCGGCGGCAAGTTTGGCGCCATCGGCTCGAACGCTTCGTGGGGCCAAGGCCAGTGGATGATCGCCGAGGCCGACGAGAGCGACGGTTCGTTTTTAAATCTTAGCCCCGAGTTCGCCATCGTCACCAACGTCGATCGCGAACACATGGATCACTACCAAAATTACGATGAGGCGAAGCTCGCCTTTTTGCGCTTTATCAACCGACTGCCCTTTTACGGACGCTCGGTGCTGTGCGGGGACAACGACGATCTTTATGCCATGCGCGACGAGATCCAGAAGCCGCGTTTTTGGTACGGCATGCGCGCCGATCGCAACCCGAGTTACCTCTGCGAAGTGCTCTCGGTCGACGGCAGCGAAACGCGCTTTCGTGTGTCCAAGCGCGGTGAGGGTGGTGCTTACACACCATTTCTGGAATCCGCGCTCGGCGTTCCGGGTGTGCACAACGTGCTCAACGCCACCGCGGCCATCGCCATGGCCGATCTCTTGGGAGTGCCGCCAAACCTCATCGCTAAATCCATCGCCACCTTCGAGGGCGTCAAGCGCCGCTTCGAATATAAGACGATCTACCGTGGCTCTCAGATCATCGAAGATTACGCCCATCATCCCACCGAAATTCGCGCCACTCTCGAAGCTGCGGTTTCGCGATTCAAAACCAAGCCGGTGGTGGTTTTTCAGCCCCACCGCTACACGCGCACTCGTGACCAGTGGCAGGACTTTGCGACTTGCTTTGCTCAGGCTGAGCGGGTGATCACCGTGCCGATTTATCCCGCTTCCGAGTCGGCCGATGAATGGACCAAAGCCTTTGACCGCGAGAATTTTGCGTGCAATATCGCCGGTGGCAAAGGCATCTTTTGTGAGAACCTCGACGCTGCTGGCCCGCGTCTCGAAGAACTCCTCGCCGAGGTCGGTGCTGGTCGACCGGTGCTCGTGCTCGGAGCCGGCAACATTTACGCCGGGCTCAGCAAATTTTTTGGGGAGAGCTAAGGCTTGGCCCGCAAAACGCCCATCGCCGCGGATCTCAAAAAAATCCTCTCTGCCGGCGTGCGCGAGTCGGTAGCTCTAGCCCCCTATGCCACTTATCGCATCGGCGGTGCCGCGGACGTGTTGGTGGAAGCCCCCTCGGAGTTGGAACTCATCCGCGCGCTCCAATATGTGCACAAATCGGGGATAAGTTTTTTTATTCTCGGTTCGGGTTCGAACCTCCTTATCGACGATCGCGGTTTTCGCGGAGTGGTTTTTAACCTCGGCCCCTCGCTCCCCGCGCACATTGAAGTGCGGCGCGAGGACGATGAGCACGTGTGGATCCGCGTGCCGGCTTGGTACTCCAAAGCGCAGCTCCTAGCGGACGCGCTCGATCGCTCTTGGGCGGGACTCGAGTTCTCAGCCGGCATTCCCGGTACCCTGGGCGGCGCCGTCTACATGAACGCCGGCACCAAATGGGGCGCCTACGCCGACGTCATCGAATCCGTGCGGCTCTACCACGTGCAGCAGGGCGTGATCGAAAAGACGGCGGCCGAGATGGGCTTTCGCTACCGCGGTCACGGTGAGGCTTCGCTGGGTCGCGAGTCCATCGTGCTCAGCGTGGATTTGAAACTGGTGAAGCGGGCGCAGATGCAAACGAGCAAAGACCTGGTGCAAGAGATCCTTGCCTACCGCGGCGACAAGCAGCCGCTCGAGCGTCCCAATTGCGGATCGGTCTTTAAAAATCCCGAAAACTCCGAGCGCGGTGCGGGCCGGCTCATCGAAGCCGCGGGACTCAAGCGTCACCGCATCGGCGGCGCGATGATTTCCGACAAGCACGCCAATTTTATTTTGAACGTGGATCACGCCAGCTCCGCCGACATCAAGTCGCTCATCGCGCTCGTGCAGGCCGAAGTCGAAAAGCAATTCTCCATCGCGCTCGAGCGCGAAGTCATTTTTGTCTAAAGCGGTGTTTGAAAAGCTGGATTGCGCCTAACGGTTTTAGGGCTCATCACTTTTTAGGGGAGATTATTTCTTTTTCCGCTGCTACACTTTAGCAAAGCCCATCTAAGGGGCGGCATTGGGGAGAAGCGTGATTCATAAAAAACCAGCACGTTTGTTTTTTACGATTTGCATTGCTGCTACCGCTATCGCTCAGCATGCCAAACGCCCGGACGATCTAAAAAATCTTCTTCAAGAGGCACCGCCATCGATCGGTGCCTTTGTTGATCACTCCAAGATCCCCTTCCTCAACTGCAAACTCGACGAAGCCTGTGACAACGGCCAGAGCCGGCTATGGGGACAGACCCTGATGGGGCTCGATCTCATGCGCGAAGAAATCTCAAAGATCGAAAAAGAGTCGCCACTGCCCGAAGTTAAAATTGCCGTCGTAGATTCGGGTTTCGAAAAGTCGCTTCAAAAAAAATTCAATACCAAATCTTTTGCAGCACTGAGCTTTCCGGACGCCTCCGTAGATGCCTTGGCTGACTTAAATGGGCATGGCACCGCGGTGGCGGCCCTCATCGCCGGATCCAATGGCTTGGGTGGAGCCACTGGACAACGACTGACGAGCTACCGACTTTCTAAAGCCGATGCCGATGGTCATATCGGCGGATGGCATGGCTCTTCGGGTACCCTCGACCTGAATCCCGCAACCATGCTTAACGATTTAAAATCGGCCGTCGACAAAGCTTGCGCCGACGGCAACGAAATTATCAATTTCAGCTGGGGCAATGTTTTCGAAGAAATGGGTGACTCACTTAGTTACGAAGTGGCGCACAAATCATGGCTCGACTCTCTGGCGGCACGGGGCTGCCTAGTCGTCAATTCGTCAGGCAATAGCAACGTCAAAAAGCGAAAGAAAAACTTCCTTGATCCAGATGACGCCATGCTAAGGGTCGGCGCCATCCGGCCCATCGATTGCGGCCTCACAAATTTTACGACCATTGGTGAAGTTTATGCTCCCGGGCAAAGCATTGCGACTTTGGGGGCGGGGTTGATTGGCAAAAACAGCCGGGCTTGTACAAAAAGTTACCCTGAAGAAGTTCGTGTGAACGGAACAAGTTTTGCGGCTCCGCTCGTGGCGGGAGTTGCCGCGCAAGCCAAACGAATTCTAAAAACCTCGCCTGAATTTAATTCCATGAAAGCTCCGGATCAGATTCGTTTATTAAACCGTGTGGTTCGCGCCTCCACGATTAGAGGATCGGTAAACGCTCTGCGCTCAGTCATGATTGCTAGCGCCGCTGCGAAATCTAAGTCCCTAAGTGCAACAACTAGCTCCTATGAGCTTTTAAAATTACACATCGCAAATAGCAAAATGGAGTGCTCCCAGACTCCGCCGCTATGCGTGCTCACCAAAACCTGCGGTGCCAGAAAAGCCTGTTTCCATGCCCTTCGTCGACATGAGGCGGCATGCCCGCAAAACGAATGGGTGAGGTCTCAGCTATTTCTGGTGTCCCTCGCTTCTAACGACCTCGAATCGGCCAGCATTTTTATGGGAAATTCCGACGCCAAAGATTCTAAAGAGCAGAAAATTCTCGATGCCCAGGCAAACGCGGCATTCCAGCTTATTAGAGAACAATCCGCAGCTGCTTGGGATGACGATCGAGTTCTGTCATTCTACTCTAAGACAAAAACGATGAGCCCCGAAGTTTCTAAGCACGTTTTGGCCTACGCTCAGAATCACCTCGCCGAAACGCTACAAACGGCAGGAAATCCAGATAAAGCCCTTTCTCGACTAATGGATTTTGCCGACTATGGCGCCTTGGATGCAGGCTTTTTTGATCGGCTATTGAAGATCGATCCCACTGGTGACCTGTACCTTAAGGCCATTAGGCTGGTGGTTAAAAGCCAAGATCCGCCTTCACTCGATTACGAATGGCTCAAACCTTCATTAAAAAAGTATTTTGAATCTGTTAATGACCCTTATTTCACAAGCTCCGTGCTTAATGTCCTAAACAGTTGCCACTGTATTGGCAGCTATCCGGATCTTATCAAAATTTATATCGACCGCTCAAATGGATACGACTCGGGTACCGCAATTGGCGCCATCAACGTTGCGGATAAAAAACTGCAGCCCGGCCTCGTGAAGGACCTGCTAAGCAAAGCCAAGTTAACTGACAACGAAGCAGAATACCTAAGGGGGCGGATCTTTAGTGGTGCCATTCGTGTTCATGACTTTAATGATCGGGTCGAGAAATGGTTAGCCACAGAAGCCGCCAAGCCCTACGCCGACACCTCCGCGCTTTACTCATTACTTGGCGCACTAACCAGGGATGCGGAGCTTGCGCGCGAGCTCAAGGATCCAGATGCTTTTGTTACGGCCGTGCGATCACTCAACAAAAGGCAGGTGGGCGACAATGCCAAACTCACTCGCTTTTTGCTCTCCGTGCATACCCATAACATCATGTCTCGAGACAAGCGCAAAGCCTATCTTGAAGCGCTGGCTCGCGATCTTGGTAAATCACAGGATTACATTTATTTTGTCGTAAGAGAGGCTAATAAGAATTCTGGGGAGGCGCTGGAGAAAGCGCTGCTGCGCGAATTCCTTGAATACGCAAAAAACAATAGCGGGGCCTCCACTAGCACTCAAAAGTGGATTGACGGCGAGCTGGCCAAAATCAAATAAGCGGCACTTTAGTTTAGGGCAGACCAACATTGAGGTTCAGCACGCCGATGCCGTCGCCGCTAAAGCGGCTCGCCACCGCGAGGCGCGCGGCGAGGGTTTCGGCACTGATATGGGGATCGCGTTCCACCAGGCGCTCGCGCAACCACGCCGCGTCGAATTTGTCTTTGATGTAATGCCATTTGGCGAGGCACGAGAGCGAGGCTTCCTCGCGCGCGTAAGCGCAGCTCAGCATGTGGTCCAAGGGCTTGGTCTTGTCGTGGGTGAGTTGGCCGGAGGCCTTGGCCGGTGCGCGCAAAACGAAAATGGCGTCTTCGACGAAGGTGCCGCGAAACTCTACTTCGTAGGGTTCCTGACCCACGAGCGTTTCGGGCATCTCCACGCGCAGGCGCATGTTTTTGCTTTCCGCATCGACATCAAAATCTTTGACTGGCAGCGAGAAGGTCGCGTGAGCTTTGAGTGCGGGATATTGCGTCGGCACTTCATAGCGGGCGAAGGGGGGATAGTCGCTCGCCGAAGCGAGTCCGCTGAGCGTCAATGCGAAGAGTGCGAGGCGTGTTCTCATGATTCCGGGCTAACACGCTTTGTATAACGTGTATAGCGACGGGCCGGTCCCTTGCCCACCGCGACGAGCAGGTTGCGATATTCCATCGCACGCAGATCCCGCGTTGCGGTGTTGCGTGCCACGCGGTAGCGGCGCTGGTAAGCCTGAACCGAAACAAAATCTCCCTCCGTAAGGTGGCGTAAGAAAAGAATTTGTCGGTGATTGAGGTTTTCGTCCGCGTCTTGCGTGCGCAAGATCGCCGCGGCGCGTGGTGTGGCCGGCGCGGGGCGCGTGCGGTGAGCGGTGATGAGCACCGAAGACTTGAGGGCGTAGGTGTTTTCGTGGTTTTCGATCCAATCGCCAGCCACGCCAAGCAGTTTACGCGTTTGGGCGATCGCGGCGTAGAGCACCGGATCGTGGCGCAGCGGGTGATACTCGTAACCCCAAACCTTGCGCACGAGATCGGCCTTGCTCAGGGAGCCGCGACTCAAAGCTTCGAGAATTTGTCGGGATTTCTGCGAGCGCACACGATCGATGTGCAAGACCCCTTCGCGCGCAAAGACGGTGAGCGAGTCTCCGGAAAGCCCCCATAGCAAGCGTTCGCATCCTGCTTCAAAACCAAGACGGGTGGCCAAGAGTCCGTGATAACCGCTGCGCAAAATTTGCTCGGGGTCCATGTCCGGTGCGAGCAGCGCGGCGATGCGGTCAGCACTCGAGACGCTCGCAGTGGCGGCGTGGCCGTCGGCGCGTGCGACGATGCGCTGGTGAACGCGTGAGGGAAAGCGGGGGCCAAGCTCTCGCAGCTGGCGCTGCGTGGTTTCTGCGAGCGCGCCGAGTCCCAGCGATTTTTGAACTTTGATTTCCATGCCAAGGGTTTGAGCCCATAGCGAAGGGTTCTTGGTGACGCCGCTCCAGCGTTTGATGTCGAGCACACGCTCCAGAGCTGCGTGAAAGTTTCCGCGGCGGTACTCGAGTTCCGCGAGGCGAAGTTTGTAGATGGTTTCTTGGCGAGGGTTGTTGAAACGGTAGATGAGTTCGAAAACCTCGCGCAGCGTGTCTTCGGCACCTCGATAATCGCCGGCGAGGGTGAAGGCACGCGCCAGCTCAAGGTGCAGGTTGATGAGCGAGTAGGAATCCTTGAGGCTCAACGTTCGGATTTGCGCTTCGAGCTCTGCGATCATCTCCTGGGCCGTATGGCGCCTGCCGTAGTGGGATTCGTAGAGGGAAATCGAAACTCGGATCGCCTGCGAAAGTCCACTGGCACGCATGGCACGGGCCGAGGCTTCGGCATCTCGGAAGTGCTTGAGCCCTTCGGTGATTTGATCAAGGGGAATGAGCGCGTGCCCCAAGAGGTCGGCCGAGAGGATCTTTCCGTACAAAAAGTGATGCCGCACGGCCACGTCGAAAGCGCGCCGCCCGAAAACGGTGGCCGAGAGAAACTGCGATTTTGCCGAGCGCAAAAAGATGGCGGCTTGGTAATAAAAAAAACGGATGAGGGAGTCGCGGTGGGCGGGCTCACGGCTCAGCTCGCGTAGCGAAGCAAAGGCCTCGCGCGCCGGCGCCCAATTCTGCGCACGCGCAAAATTCACACATAAAAAGAAAAGCGCTTCGGCGCGCGAGCGCGCGGGCCAAGGAGTGCCGTGGTTCCGGTAAAGCGCGAGCGCTTCTTCGCTGCGTCCCAGAAACGAGAGCGCTCCGACGCTCGCCACGGCGAGATCGCGCGAAGGACGGCGGGCCCCCCGCGATTCAAAAGCCTCGAGCACGCGCTGGTATTCTCCGCGGTAGAGCAGCGTCATGGGGGTGCTTTTGGCCATGGTCCGAATTGCACCAAATTGCACCATTTTTATCAAGGGGTCTTCGTGTTTTGGCGAATCGAGCCCGGGTAATTTGGGTTTCAGACGGCCAGATGGTCGCAAAAAAAGGAGACCTAAACATGAAAAACCTCATTCCCTTAACTCTTCTGGCCTTTGTTTCCATCCCGCTCCTGGCCGGCCCCTCGCGGATCCCCAACGCGGCGCTCGACTGTGAGGTGCTCTCGCCCAACGCCGGCATCGCCCGTGTTCGCTTCATGCGCCCCGAGAATGACATGTTCGCCTTCAGGCTGATGGATTTGACGCTCGAAAGTGGCGAGACGCACTCCGCACGGGCCCTCGCCGGCGGTATCCGCAACCAAACCAACCAACCCTTCGCTGAGGTTTCGGTTTTTGAGACCCCGTCGCAAGGACCGCGTCTGCTGACCAACGTGTTTAGCTACTCAGTGAGGAGTGAGTACGACCGCAATCACCCCCACGAGCGCGGTGGCTACACGGGCATGCACGCGCGGCTCATCACGCCCTTCGCTCCGAATACGGTCGAGATTCTCTGCGAACCCATCACGCTTCCGTAACCACCACTACCAGCAACTAGTGGCCCCGGGCCACTCAACCAAAGCAAAGGAAATCAAATCATGAAAACCACAACTCTCATCAAAAACCTCGTTCTCGGAATTTCCGTCCTCGCCGCCGGCGCAAATGCCATGGCCTCGAGCAGCAAGCTCAGCCCCATCCAAACGCTGCAGATGCAAGACGACAAAGGCCAGATCGGCGTGCTCGTGAGCGGCCTTTCGCTCTACACTTTCGACCCCGACAACGGCGCGGCCCAACCCGCTTGCAACGCCACCTGCGCCGAAAAATGGCCCCCCGTTCTTGTCGAAAATGAAAATGAAATTCGTGGCAACGACCGCCTCGGAATCATCGTACGCGCCAGCGGACTCAAGCAGGTCACTGTCGACGGCAAACCTGTTTACACCTTCTATCTCGACCGCCAGCTCGGCGACGTCAAAGGGGATGGTCTCGGCAACGTCTGGCACCTCGTCGGTCTCTAGGTCTGAACGAAGGCGCGCAAGGGAAAGGGGGAATCCATATGGCATTCTTAATCGAAGCGTTTAGCATGGGCACCCTCGCCGCCACCGCGCCTTCGCCGCACAATCTGAAGCTTGGGCTGATGAGTGTGGATAGAACACAGCGCTCGCGCGTGCTGGCTTTTTGCCTGGGCGCGCTGGCCGTCGATCTGCTCATCGTGCTGCTCAGCCTCGCCCTAGGTCAGTGGCAGTCCTCGCGTACGGTGTTGACGCGAGGACTGCGCATCTTGGGCTCGCTCTTTTACTTGTACACGGCGTTCAAGCTGCTCCGTACTCCGGCACGAAAGATCCTGGCCGACGCACCGACCATGTCGACGGCTTATGGAGATTTCGGAGCGGGCGCCTTGGTTCAGCTCTTCAACCCCAATCCGTTTTTGTTCTGGTGCCTCATCGGGGGTCCCCGCATGGTTGAGCTCGGCACGCTCGCGGCGCTCCTGTACCTCGCGGCGTTTCTGCTCTGCGCCTACGGACTGAAGCTCGTTCTGGCCTACGGACTGATGCGCCTCAACCGCGCCAACCAGCTGCTGCGCTCGCTGCCAACGCGCATGGTGCTCTCGACTCTGCTCGTCGGGCTCGCTGTAAACGGCGCCTTGGCGGCCCTAGATTTCCCTGCTAAACCTTAGGTCCATGACGACGGCACGCAAATTTCAGGGCAAGATCAAGGTGTTTCTCGACGGCGCAATCAAAGAAGAGATGCTCGAGATGAGCAAGCTCCCGGTGGTCAAGGGCTTCACCACGAACCCCTCGCTCATGCGCAAGGCTGGCGTGACGGATTACAAAGCTTATTGCCTTGAGATGCTAAAGCACTTGCCCAATCATCCGATCTCTTTTGAAGTGTTCAGCGATGACATGGCCGGCATGGAAGCTCAGGCACAAGTGATCAAAACTTGGGGCAAGAACGTGTACGTCAAGATCCCCGTGATCAACTCCAAGGGCGAGTCCATGGTACCGCTCATCAAAAAACTTTCGCACGCGGGTGTGCAGCTCAACGTGACGGCGATTTTCGACGTCGAGCAAACCGCGGCCGTGTGCGAAGCCCTCACGGGCGGCGCCCCTTCGATCGTTTCGGTCTTCGCAGGTCGCTTGGCGGACACGGGTCTTGACCCCATTCCGGTGATGAAAAAAGCCGCCGAGCTCTGCCGCAAGGCCGGCCCGCAGGTCGAGTTGCTCTGGGCCTCCACGCGCGAAGCCTACAACGTGGTCGAAGCCGAAGACTGCGGCTGCCAAATCATCACCGCGCCCAAGGCCGTGATTGAGAAGGTGACGGGCTTTGAGAAGAAAACCCCCCAGGAGATGAGCCGCGAAACCGTGATGACCTTCAAAAAGGACTCCGAAGCTTCGGGTTTTGCCCTCTAGGGTTCCTGGAACCTATACCTGGCACCTTAACCAAATCTTCAAAATTCTGCGCCGTAAAATCGGCCATAATATAGAGGTATGGCTCACGCTTCACGCTGGTTATCGTCCACTTCGGTGCTGCTCCTTTCGGCGTGTCTGCAGCAGCCGATGAACACCTCACCTGGAGATAGTGATCTCAATTTGCCGCAAGCCGCGATCGATTGGAGCGTCTCGAATCCCGAGCTCTACAGCGCGGGTAAGGGAGAGGCCACCAGCAGCTCCTTCGGATTCTCCGACACGCTCTTTTGCTTTGAAAACTCTTACCTCGGTGCCAACTGCCGAGGGGCAACGAGCTCCGTGAAATCCGTGATCGGCAACGATCCCGTGGCGATTCGCGGTTTCATGCTGAACTTTTATAAAAATCCCTACGACAACAATTCCCAGGCCTACGCCGCTAACGGCGTGGTGATTCAGGGCGCTTGGGTGGAAACCGCCGAGTTGAGCTTTGACCTTTCGGACGGTTCGCTGCGACTTTCGAATCACGAGCAAACCGTGGTGCACGCCGGAGCTTGCGACCTGGACGACGTCAACAACACCGCCGATCAATTCACTGTGGGTTATCGCGAAGAAAACCGCATTCTCACCGGACTCTATTTGGCCGACGAATACGATTACGAAAACAGCATTTATACCAACGCTCACATTCGCGGCGCGCGAGTGTCTTATTCGGCGATCGAAGCCAATCCCGAAGCTGAAAACGAGAATAGCACCTGCGGGGCCTATTGCTGGACTTTCTTACCCAACACCGATGCGGGGCTCAGCGCCGACTTTGGGCAAGGCTTTGTGAGCACCACCTCGCCAACAGTGCTCGTGTCGAATTACTTTGGGGTGACGGCTTCAACCAACATCGACAATTGGCAAAAACGCGTGATCACGGGGTTTTGCCTGGCAGGTTACAAGCAGTACAGCGGCGGCGCCAAGCGCCCGCTCGTTCACCACATGCGAGTGCGTACGCACCAACCCGTCATTGTGCGCGTGAATTAATTGCGGCCGTAATCGTCGCTATACCTAACAATATCGTCTTCGCCAAAGTAAGTGCCTGTCTGCACTTCGATGAATTCCATATCCTCAGTGCCGCGGTTCGCGATGCGGTGCTTAGCGCCTTGCGGAATGAAAATGCTCTGACCAGGTCTGAGTTCGTGCACAACGTCGTCGAGGGTGACGTGTGCCACGCCCTTGACGATGGTCCACTGCTCTTGGCGAAACTTGTGCGATTGATAGGAGAGCTTTTGCCCGGGCCACACGCAGATGCGTTTGGACTTGCAGTAGTCAGCTTCAAAGAGAATTTCGAAGCGTCCCCAAGGGCGCTCTTCAAAACGATGCTGAATGGTGAGCGGACTTTGGCGCTTTTCTAAGATCTGCACCGCGTCCTTGACGCTCTGGCCGAGCCCGCGCTGCATGACAAGCAGGGCATCGTCAGTGTCGACAGCGATCACATCGCTGACGCCCACAAAGACCACCTGCTTGGGGTGGTTGCTGCGATTGATATAAGTGGAACTCGCAGATTGCACCGAAACGTCGTCGCCGGGCGACTGAAACTTGGCAACCTCTTCCCAAGAGCCGAGGTCCGTCCAGCCTAGGTCGACGGGCACGCACACGATGTCGCGCAACTTTTCCATCACACCGTAATCGATGGATTCTTTGGGCACCGAAGAATAAATTTCTTTGAGCGAAGCTTCGTCGCCGATTTTGATCTGGCGGATTTGATTCCACAGCTCGGGCATGTGCTGCGCCAGGGCGTCGGCCATGACTTGGGCTTTAAAAATAAAAATGCCTGCGTTCCACACCACTTTTTCGGTGGCGAGCAGCGATTCGGCTTTGTAGCGCGAAGGTTTTTCGATGAAACGAATCACACGCTGAGGTTCGGTCTTGGTGGCGTCGATCTTGGCGCCGAGTTCCATGTACCCGTAGGCGTCTGCCGGATAGGTGGGGGCGATGCCGAGGGTGACGACGGCGCCTTTGGTGGCTTCGCTAACGGCAAGTTTTACCGCGGCAGCAAAGTGGTCTTGCTTTTGGATCACGTGATCGGCGGGAAAAACGCCGAGAATGGTGTTCGGGTCTTCTTGCAGGGCTTTCCACGTGAAGAGCGCGATCGCGGGTGCCGTATTGCGCGCGGCAGGTTCCCACAGGTAATCCACGCTCTTGTCGAAACGCTGCGCAAGACCCATTGTGGAATTCTTGAGCTCTTCGGTGGTGATGATTTCGATGCGCGCCCCGAGCGCCTCGAGGCGGTCGATGCTATCGATCAGCAGCGGGCGCGTCGTGGGCCCCAAGGCGTAGAACTGCTTGGGGTACATCTTGCGCGAAAGGGGCCAGAGGCGGGTGCCCGAGCCACCCGAGAGAACGGCGAATTTGAGCTTGGTAGAGCTCATTTCAAAACCCCATCTGCGTCGTTGCTCGCTCCTAACGTACAAAGGGTACGCGTCGTCGCTCGACGCCTAGCATCTGGGGTTTTGAAATGAGCTCTACTCATGCCCCGCCGAGCCTATCGAGATTTTTTTGGTTCGACAAGCGCTGTCACTCGGCGATCGGCTTTTCCTAGGTACTTTTTGGCGACCTTTTTGATGTCCGAAGTCTTGATCGCATCGAGATGCGCATCGAAGTCGAAGTACGAATTCCAACCAAAACCGTAGAGCTCTTCGAGCGCCATGCTCATGCACTGCGAAGACAGGCGCTGCTGGTCGATGATGTGGTTGCCCGAATAATAGGTGCGCGCCAAATCCCATTCGGATTCGGGCACGCCGTGATCGGCAATCTTCTCCAGCTCGCGGTCGATTGCGGCGATGGCGGTGGGCACCTTTTCGGGTGTCGTGCCGATATAAACTCCAAAGTGTCCGCCGTCGATGGCTTCCAGGTGCGTGGGCGCCACCGAATAGCAGAGGCTCAGGCGATCGCGCAGCTCCAGGAAGAGCCTTCCGCCCTGACCCGAGAGCACGGCCGAAAGCGCGAGTAGGCCCCAGCGATCGCCGTTGTTGAAGTCGCAGGTGGGGTAACCGCGCAGAATGTGGCTCTGCTCTTTGTCGAGCGTCTCGCGCAGCGAGATTTCTTTTTGCGGATACTTGGGCGCGACACGAGTGAAGTGAGTTTTCGAATGCGCACCGAAGGTTTTGGGTCCGAGGTTTTCGCTGAGAAACTTGTGTACGCGTTCTGCACTCACGTCGCCCACCACGCAGAGCACTGCGGGAGCACTGAGGAGTTTCTCATTGTACTGGAGCAAATCCTTGGTTTTGATTTTTTTTACGTTCTCCGCGGTGCCCAGGGCCGAGCGGCCGTAGGGATGTTTGACGCCGTACATGGCTTCGCGAAAGATTTGGTTTAGCACGGAGGTTGGCGACGAGGCAGCGCTCTTGATCTCCGAGAGTTGTTGTTGACGCTCGATCTTGAGATCTTCTTCGCGGAAGAGCGGGTTCATTCGCATACCGAGCGCGATTTCAAAAAGATTTTCGAAATCTTTGCTCAGGCCATCGATATTAAAGCCCTGCGAATTGCGCCCGTGGAAGGACCCCAGCGAAGCGGTGCTCGCGTCGATGAACTCGTTGATGCGGTTGCGCGTCCAGAGCTTTTCGTCGAGACCGCGGTGCCCCGTCAGCACGGCATGTTCCCAGAGGCGGCCGATACCTGTCTTGGTAGAGGGTTCGATGCGTGCGCCGCCAAGTCCTACGAGACGCAGCGAGAAGACCGGCAGATGGCGCAAGGTGCGCACAACGACCTTGAGGTTGCCGTAGTTAAAGGTCTCCACATTGTGAGAGGTGTCGGTTTTGAGTTTGGGGATTTTGGCTTTGCCAAGATCGTCGCTCGCCATCGGAGACCAGAAGGCTCTGCCGGCTTTGGGTGTGCTCATCTTGGGCGGCGCAATGCCCGTTACGACCCAGTCCGCAGTCAGCCACTGATCGCGGGCAAATTCGATGTCCTTGATGGTGAGCTCTTTGACACGTTCTGTGTACTGCGCGTCTTCGCGGTAATCGCCGGCGATGACTTCAAAGTAACCAAATTTTTGTGCGAGCCCGTCGACGGTTTCCTTGGCGTAAACGTTCTCCGAGATGAGGTTGTTCTTGGCCACCGCGAGTTCGCGCTCAGAGATAGGCGCCATGAGTTCGTCGCGAACGATCTTGAGCACGTCGCCAAAACGTTTGTCAAAATCCGGCAGACCGCGCATGCCGAGATCAAAGCAGCCCTGATCTTTGGGGCTCCACACGCCGGTGCCGACGGATTGGAGCCATTTCTTTTCGAGAACGAGCTTTTTGTGCAAACGTGAGGATTCGCCGTTGCCCACGATCAGTGAGAAGGCGTCGAGCGCCGGCACACTAGGATCGCGCAGCGAAGGACCGCGCCAGGTGAGGTGCGCGATGGGATGCGGGTAGGGGTTGGCGATGAACTGCGAGGTTTGCGGTGCCAGCGAGCTCAGCTGGGGGCGATCCGTCGTGCGTACGCCTTTCGAGAGCGGACCAAAGAGATCTTCGGCGATCGCCTTTAGTTCGGGCGGGTGAAAATCTCCCGACACGACAAGGAACATGTTGTGAGCATTGTAGTACTTTTTGTAGAGCTCCACGATGCGCTCGCGAGGCATGCCCGCAACGACGTTCGAGTAACCGATCACGGGGCGCGAGTAGGGGTGGCCGCCAAAGAGCGTGGTGTGCAAAAGGTCTGAGGCCACGGCCCCGGGCATGTCGTTGCGGCGAGCGATTTCTTCTAAGATCACGCCCTTTTCTTTTTCAAGCTCCGTGGGATCGACAACCGAATCGAGGATCGCGTCCGAAAGGATATCCAGGCCCTGGCGCAAGTGTTTGGAGCCCACCGTGAGGTGCATCACCGTTTGGTCGTAGCTGGTGTAGGCGTTGACGTCGCCGCCCATGGATTCGATTTCTTTGGCAATTTGTCCCACCGCGCGTCGGTTCGTGCCCTTAAAGAGCAAGTGTTCGAAAAGGTGGGCAAGCCCCGCGATGTCGTCCGTTTCGTCGGCCGCACCGAAGCGAATCCAGGCCTGGAGTGCCACCACGGGCGCTTGTTTGGTGGGACTGGCCAGAATGGGCAAGCCGTTGGAGAGAGTGATTTTTTCAACTTCGATCGCAGACATTGCGCTTTATTTTGACGTACTTTCTGCATTAAGACAAAGCCTTCTTATGCCAGATCGAGGATTATACGTTCACGTCCCGTTCTGCGTGCACAAATGTGGATACTGCGACTTCAATTCTTGGGCCGAAACGCGCTCCGAATTCCAATGGCAATGGCTCGAGGCCATCACACGGCAGGCACAATATTGGTCGCCCCGCAGCGCTGAGGATCGATTCGACACCGTCTTTTGGGGCGGAGGCACGCCATCGCTCCTCGATTCCGAAATCCTAACGCGTTTCATGCGCGTCCTTCAAACTTCCTTTCGTCTCGCACCTCATGCGGAAATCACCGTGGAGTGCAATCCCGAGACGCTGAATGCGGACAAATTGTCCCGGCTCTGGGATGCCGGTGTGAATCGTCTTTCGATCGGCATTCAGTCGTTTCAAGACGATTATCTCGCGCGGCTCGAGCGGCAGACCACCCGCGAATCAAATTTGCGCGTGCTTGAGCTCGTGGCCAAAACCTGGCCGGGCCGCTGGTCACTTGATTTGATGTTCGCGCTGCCTGAGCAGAGTCTCGAACAGTGGCTCGCAGAGATGGACCTCGCGCTCGAATTTTCTCCTTCGCACATCTCCGCCTATCAACTGACGCTCTCCACGGCGCGTTCCAAAAATTGGAAACAAGCTCCTGAAGACGAACTGCTTGAATTTTTCGTGCTCACGCAGGAGAGGCTTCTCGAGGCGGGGCTCCATCAATACGAGATCTCAAATTACGCCAAACCCGGCCACGAATCTCAGCACAATTTGCACTACTGGCGACTGGATCCTTTTCTCGGGATCGGGCCTGGCGCCGCCGGACTCCTGCCCGCTGCTTGGTTGCGCGACCGCGCCGATGCGGCAACGGCCACAGGTTTTCACCAACGTGTGGCTCCACGCTGGGAACACTGGCTGCGCGATGCGGGCACCGCGGTGGAGTCCACTACGTGGCTCGAGCCGCGCACCAGCGAAGATCATCTCAAAGAGATGCTTATGATGAATTTGCGCCTCAATGAGGGGTTCTCTCTCACGCGATGGGGCGTTTACGAAAGTCGCGCCCGCGAGGCGATGGAAGTGTTGCAGAGCAAAGGGCTCACGGAATTTTTGCCTGCTACGAATCGATGGCGCGCCAGCACGCGCGGCATGCAGATTCTCGATACCACAATTCAGATGGCTTACGCGCTGATTGATTTTGCGCCGTCGCGCGCATCGTCGGCGGACTTGTATGTGGATCCGGCCTTTGCGTTTTAGGGGCGTCGCGCTTTACGAACCGTCGAGCGCAACTCGCGCAAACGGTTCTTTTCGGCTAGCGAAACCTTTTCTACCGCTGCGGAATAGGCGCGCGGGTCGATCTCGTGCAAGTGACGTTCGATGAAAGCCATGGTGAGCTTGGCGTCCACTTGGTAGACCTCGCGCAGTGTCCAGCCCACGCCCTTTTGCACATAGTAGTGCTCGTCTTTGAGCAGCGGTTTTAGCGCTCCGAGCACCCGCTGCGCTGAGGGTGTTTTTTTACGATGTCGGGTGTAATAGAGCAGCGACACCACGGACTGGCGGCGCAGCCAGGGATTTTTGCTCGAATTCCACTTCACAAGAATCTGATCTACGGGACGGCCCAGATCTTCCAAAAAACGCGCGTAGAGCGAAGACATGCCGTCCGAGTGCGCCCAGTTGTTGAGGTCCGCGGCCCAAGCGAGAAGCTTTTTGTGGTGCCGTTTGGCGAGCTCGTAATTTTTGGGATGCGACCAAAAGTAAACCGCAAGATTTTGCTCTTCAAAGCTTTTGCCGCGTTTCCACAGGTTTTCCCAATAATCCCACCTCTGTTTTTCGCTAAAATCTTGGGTTTCGTCCATGAGCCGTTTCACAACGGCGCGCTGCTGGGGGGCTGTGTAGCCGACCACCGGCACGGGAGCGTTCATGATCCTGCGGACCATATCCAGGTCTGCAGCCTTTTGGTACTTGGGTTTGATTCCACGAAAGGGCATGGCGAGATATTAACATGCCGAAATTGTGAGACTATTTAACGCGAAAAAATCCTACAAAAATCAACGCACCGTGGTTGACTCAGCTTTTTTAGCCCCCACATTTAAGGGGCAAATGTCAGACACTCAGAACAAAGCAGAACAGGACGTTAACGAAAGCCAGGCCGAAGAGGTTTTGAGCGCCGTAGATGAGGCCGTGGCCGAAGAGAACAAAGCCCAGGGGGCCGAAACCCTGGTGAACGAATGGAAGTCCAAGGCCGCTTATTTGGCCGCCGAACTTGAGAACATGAAAAAGCGTGCGATCCGCGATCGCACGGAAACCATCAAGTTTGCCAACGAATCGCTGCTGAAGCTGGTGGTTCCGGTACTCGACAATTTGAGCCTCGCGCTCTCCTCGGCAAAAAACGCCAAGGTCGAAGACTCCGCACTTCTCAAAAGCCTTGTGGAGGGCGTCGAGATGACCGTGAAACTTTTTGAACAAACGCTCGCCCAGGCAGGCGTGGAATTCATCGTGACCGACGGTGCAGAATTCGACCCCGAAGTGCACGAGGCCATTGGTCAGGCTCAGAACGCCGACCTCAAAGACGGTGCCATCGTGACCGTCGTGCAACGCGGATTCAAGCTCAGCGGGCGCGTGGTGCGCACCGCCAAAGTGATTGTGAACAAAACAAACTGATTCGCTCAGTTAAGAACGTAAGGAGATAGAACAAAAATGGCAAAAGTAATTGGAATTGACCTTGGAACCACCAACTCGTGTGTGGCCGTGCTTGAAGGCGGCGACCCGGTGGTCATCACCAACAGCGAAGGCGCGCGTACCACGCCGTCGATCGTAGCTTTTAACGACAAAGGTGACCGCCTCGTGGGCGCCAGCGCCAAGAACCAAGCGATCACGAACCCCGACAAAACGATTTACGCCGTCAAGCGTCTTATTGGTCAACGCTTCGATTCCGAAGCCGTGCGCAGCTTGCAAAAAAACCTTCCCTATAAAATCGTCGCCGCCGACAATGGTGACGCTTGGGTGCAAGTGGGTGACAAAAAGCATTCGCCGCAAGAAGTTTCGGCCTTCATCTTGATGAAGATGAAAAAGACCGCCGAAGATTTTCTCGGTCACGAAGTCAAAGAAGCCGTGATCACGGTCCCCGCATACTTTAACGATGCCCAGCGCCAGGCCACCAAAGACGCCGGCCGTGTTGCGGGCCTCGACGTTCTGCGTATCATCAACGAGCCTACTGCGGCTTCGCTTGCCTATGGCCTCGACAAAAAGGGCGACAAGAAGATCGCCGTGTTTGACCTTGGCGGTGGGACTTTCGACATCTCGATCCTCGAGCTCGGCGAAGGCGTCTTCGAAGTGAAAGCTACCAACGGAGACACTTTCCTCGGTGGTGAAGACTTCGACGCTCGCATCGTAGAGTGGCTCGCGGCAGAATTTCTCAAAACCGACGGCATCGACCTGCGCAAAGACAAGTTCTCTCTGCAGCGCCTCAAGGCTGAAGCCGAGAAGGCCAAGCATGCCCTCTCTGAGTCTCTCGAAGTGGACATCAACTTGCCCTTCATCACGGCCGACCAGAATGGTCCCAAGCACCTCAACATCAAGCTGACGCGTGCGAAGCTCGAAGCGATTTGCGACGATCTCTTTGACCGTCTCGTGAAGCCTTGCGAACAGTGTATCGCCGACTCGGGTCTCGCTAAGAGCGAAATCCAAGAGGTGATTCTCGTGGGTGGTATGACCCGTATGCCCAAGGTGCAAGAAAAGGTGAAAGCGATCTTTGGTCGTGAACCGCACAAAGGCGTGAACCCCGATGAAGTCGTAGCGCTCGGCGCCGCGATCCAAGGTGGCGTCCTCAAGGGCGACGTCAAAGACGTGCTCCTGCTCGACGTGACTCCGCTGAGCCTCGGTATCGAAACCCTGGGTGGCGTGTTCACCAAGCTCATCGAAAAAAACACCACGATCCCTAGCAAAAAATCGCAAGTTTTCTCGACTGCGCAAGACAACCAGCCCGCTGTGAGCATTCACGTGCTGCAGGGCGAGCGCGAAGTGGCGAGCGCCAACAAAACGCTCGGACGCTTTGATCTCACTGGCCTGCCGCCCGCTCCACGCGGAGTGCCCCAGATCGAAGTCGCTTTTGACATCGACGCGAACGGCATCGTGCACGTGTCCGCTAAGGACATGGGCACCGGCAAGACGCAATCGATCCAGATCACCTCGAGCAGCGGTCTCAGTGAAGACGAGATCAAGCGCATGGTGAAAGACGCCGAAGAACACGCGGCCGAAGACAAACGCCGCACCGAAGAAGTTCAAGCCAAGAACCAACTCGATTCGCTTGTCTACCAAACCGAGAAATCGCTCAAGGAACTCGGCGACAAAGTGGACGCTTCGCTCAAGGGCGAAGTGGAGTCGGCACTTTCGGAAGCCAAATCGGCTCTCGAGTCGGCGAACCTCGATTCGATCAAGTCGGTTACTGAAAAGCTCAACGCTACCAATGCGAAACTTGCGCAAGAGGTTTACGCCAAATCGCAAGCCGCGGGTGGTGGTGATGCTAACGGTGGCGACACCAAATTCAACGACGACGCCTCGAAATACGGCGGCGGTGCTTCGGAGTCGAAAAAAGACGACGACGCGGTCGACGCTGATTACAAAGAAGTTTAAAGAGGATCTTCGTTGATTAAATCACCATGGCATCCAAACGCGACTATTACGAAGTCCTGGGTGTAGCGAAAACCGCGAGCGCGGAAGAGCTGAAAAAAGCTTACCGCAAGCTCGCGGTTCAGTTCCATCCGGACAAGAACCCTGGCAACCCCGAGGCCGAAGCGAAGTTCAAAGAAGCTTCTGAAGCCTACGAGGTGCTGTCGAATGCCCAAAAACGCCAAGCCTACGACCAGTTTGGTCACGCGGGCGCGCAGGCGGGATTTGGCGGCGCGGGTTTTGGTGGCTTCGGTGGAGCGCGCGGCGCGAACCCCTTTGGTGATTTGAACGACATCTTCGGCGACATTTTCTCGGAAGTTTTCGGCGGCGGTGCCGGTGGTGGGCGCGGGGGATCTCGCGCCACACGCGGCTCGGACCTGCGCTACAACCTGGGCATTAGCTTTGAAGAAGCGGCCTTTGGTTGCGAAAAAACCATCTCCGTTCCACGCGAATCCACCTGCAAAAAATGTAACGGCTCGGGCGCCAAGCCCGGCTCTTCGGTGACCACTTGCGGCTCGTGCCGCGGTACCGGGGAGATCCGTTTTCAGCAGGGTTTCTTCACGCTCTCCAAAACTTGTCCCGATTGCGGTGGCCAGGGCAGCATCATCAAAGACAAATGCCCTGATTGCCGCGGTTCGGGGCGCATCAGCGAAACCACCAAGCTCTCCGTCAAGATTCCGGCGGGCATCGACACCGGCCAGCGACTCAAGCTGCGCGGCGAGGGTGAGGCCGGCACCAACGGTGGTCCCGCGGGCGATCTCTACGTGGTGGTCGAAGTGGCCGCACACTCGATTTTCGAGCGCGATGGCTTCGACATCCTCTGCGATGTGCCCATTTCCTTTCCGCAGGCGGCTCTCGGGGCCGAAGTCGACGTGCCGACCCTTGAGGGCACGGTAAAACTCAAAATCCCTGCTGGTACCCAAAGCCACAAGCGCTTTCGTCTCAAGAACAAGGGCATTTCCCATGTGGGCGGACGCGGGCGCGGTGATCTCTTTGTGACCGCCATGGTGGAAGTTCCCACCAAGATGAGCTCCGAACAGCGCGCTCTTTTGGAGAAATTTGCCGAAATCAGCGGTGAATCCTTTCCAGAATCGCAGAGTTTTATTCGCCGCATGAAAGATCTATTTCAGTGATTTTACTCGCGGCTCGGCGCGGTTATGATAGAGCCCATGCTAGTCAGACCGACCCAGAGACTTACGTGCGCCCTTTTTTCGCTCACCTTCTTTTCGCTCGTGGCCTGTGCCGGGGGTATCCGGCGCCCGGGACGCGTGAGCACCGAACGCGAAAACATTCGCAACCTGCCCGAAACCATTCAGGGGGGTAACACGCCCGTTCCTGGCCAGCAGCGCTATCGCCAAGTGGTGGATGCGCCCGAAATCGCCACCGCTTACGCGGAGGCCAAGCGCAAACTCGGCACCTCCGAGAGCTACCAAGGTTACCGCAGTCTGCAGGCCTATGCCGATGCCAACCCCAATGGTCAGTTTGTCGACGACGCTTTGATCCTGCTCGCCGCCCGCGCTGTTGGCGAATCGCAGTTCTCCCTGGCCGCCACCCATGCGGGCAAAGTGCTCGCGCTCGATCCGCCTTCGCGCCAGCGCGCCCGCGCGGTGCTCTTGAAGGCTCGCGCCGAGTTTCTCGCTGGCAGCCGTGAAGAATCCCTGCGCACACTTTCGCACGTGCAGGCCGAGGAGATTTCCGCTGGAGATCGCTACGATTTCTTCAAATTCTGGGGCGAGGCCGCTGAGTTCGAAGGCCGCTCCCTCGAGTCTACTCTCGCGTATTTGCGCGCCATCAATGCAACGCCCGTGATGGCGGCTCAAGAAGAACTCAAGCGCAAGGTCGACTCCTTTGTGGAGACCAAACTCTCTGAAACCGAGCTGAGGTTTTTGCAGCGCGAGTACGCGCTGCCCGCATACCCTTCCTCACGCGTTCACCTGCGCCTTGCTGCCCTCGCCATCGCGAGCGGTTCCAAGCTGACCGCCGATCAATACCTTGCGCTCGTCATGCGCAGCAACCCTCCGGGGTCTCCGATGTTCAACGAAGCGCGCGAGATGAAAGAGCGCGCCGAGAACCTGGGCATGGCAAGGCTCACTCGCATTGGTCTCTTGTTGCCGATGTCGGGAGCTGGCGCTTATGGCGCCACAGTCAAAGAGGGGCTGGATCTCGCCTTCGCGGAAACTTCTGGCGCACAGATCGAAGTCGTGGCCGCCGATTCGGGCCGCAGCGTGGATTCGGCGATGGCCGCGTTTGAGCGTCTCGTGATGGAAGAGCGCGTGATGGCCGTGATTGGTCCCGTTTCGGGCGACCAGGCGGCCGCCACTGCCGTGAAGGCGCGTGAGTGGGGCGTTCCCTACATCACGCTCTCGGCACGCGATGGACTTCTGGAATCAAACCCATTCCTTTTCCGTATGGCCGCAACGCCGCAAAAACAAGTTCGCGCGCTTGTGAAGCACACGGCAGAACGTTTCAACGCCAAACGCTTCGCGATCATTTTCCCCGAAGACACCTTCGGCGAAGCCTTTGCCAAAGCCTACTTTGATGCTGTTGCCGGCGTCGGTGGCACGGTGACGGCGGCCGAGTCTTATCAGCCGAACCAAGCAGATTTCCGCTCGGAGATTCAGAACATGGTGGGCAATAATTTTACCGAATGGCGTCGCTCTGAGCGTGCCGAGCTGATCAAAACTCAGGAGTCGAAACTCGGTCGCAAGCTCAGCCCCAAAGAGAGCAACGAGTTCCAGTTGCCGCCGATCATGGATTTCGACGTGATTTTTCTCCCCGACTCGTCGAAGGCGATCGGCCAGATTGTGCCGTACCTGCGCTACGCCGACGTCACCGGCCCCAAACTTGTTGGTCCTTCAACTTGGTCGTCGCAGGATCTCCTGCGCCGCGCGGGTCAGTACCTCGATAACTCGATGTTTGTGGATTCCTTCTCGCCCGATCGTTCGGGCACCGAGAGCTTCCTAAAATCGTACCGCGACAAATATCAAAAGATGCCGGGCGCTCTGAGCGCTTTTGGTTACGACATCGGTCTCAGCCTTGCGCGCGCTTATCGCGGCGCCGAGCTGCCCAAGTCGCGCGAAGATCTGCGCCTGCGTCTCACGAGCCTCGGCTCCATGCGCGGCGCCACGGGCGAACTCGTGTGGAACGAATCGCGTGACGTCTTGAAAGAGCTCCAGCTCTTTGTCATCCGCGGCGGCAAATTCCTCTACCAAAGCGGTGTCGTCACGGAATAGGCGCCCGACTCCCGCACATACCGGCAGCGCATCATTTGGGCTTTGCAAAGGTCCAAGTGATGCCTTCGGGCGTCACCTCAACGTGAACGTTTCCAAACGTTTCTGCACGGCGCTTGCCGGTGTAGGGCGCGGCGAGCGAAAACCTCACGCGCGTGATGCGCTCTTCGTCGCCTTGAGTGAAGGTGATCGACTGGGCACCCTTCACGAATTTTGACCCCTCGGCTTTTACAAAACCCAAACGCTCCAGGACTTGCGCAAAAAATGCGAGCTGAGCGGGGCGAAGGGTCGAATGAACTTCCAGAATTTCTCCGGCTAACGGCACGCTCTTGTCGCTTTTCTTGTTGCGAAAGTAGGTCATCCACCGAGTGCGGTCCACGGCGCCTTTGACTCCCGCAAAGGTAGGGTCGACTTCTGCCACCCATATCGCGCTTTGCGCGCTCCACGAGTAGGTGTTGCGCGAAGAGGGGCTTTTTGAGAGTTCAAACTTTTGCTCTTGGAAGGGGCTGCCCTCCGAAGGCGGAAAGAGCGCATGAATCTTTTCAATCTCGCCCGTCGTCTCCGAAATCAACCCGAAACCTTGTTCTCCGATCTGCGAGAGCTTCGCCATCGCATCGCGGTCAAAGAGCTCGAGATAACCTTCGCGGCCGCTGATGTAGTGCCCACTCCAGCGGCTTACGGTTTTGTTGAGTTCGGTGAAATATAATTTCGAGCCCGCAAAGAAATCGGACTTCTCGATCGCGCGGTAATCCTGCGAGGAGATCTTCACGTAGACGTGATCGATTTTGATTTTGCCGAGGTCCACCGCGGGCAACGCGGGTAGGGGCTTTGAGGCGCAGGCCGTGAGGATGACGAAGGAAGCGAGGAGCGTTCTCATGCCCACGGTTTAATGCGCGGACCCGGCACGCTCAAGCCGCGTTCACGCCTTCACTGACGATTCGGGCGGTCGAGATCTTCGAGGTCGGGGCGCTTGGGGAGCTCCGCGGGCTTGGGCACCTTGCGTTCTGCTTGCACGCGCTTCAGGCTCTCGGCGGTATAATCTTTGCCCAGCGATTTCGCCGGTTTGGCGCTTTCCGTGACCGCCGTCGCCGGGGCGGGGTGCAGGAGGTCCGGGTTGATCTCCGCCGGCGGCTCCTTCGAAGCGCAGGCTACCAAAAGTCCAAGGCTCAGCGTGGCGATGACTTTGTTCATGTTCCCCGTTCTAACACTGAAACCCTGTTTATTTCATTCTCAGGCCACGGGATTTTGACAGGCACGACGAGTCATACAAGTTCGTGAATTTCATTAAAGCCATAGGGGGGATTTGCCGAATCTTATCCTGTGGGGACAAAGTGCGTCCCTGGAGCCTAAGGAGGATGAATGGCACCTAACCGTGAAATGGATGATATTGTGATACCTGAGTCGCTGCCGATGTTGCCAGTGAGAGACGTGGTGGTCTTTCCCTATATGATCTTGCCGCTTTTCGTTGGACGAGAAGCCTCGATCAAAGCGGTTAACGAAGCCTTGAGCGGAAATCGTTTGATTTTCCTCTCCAGCCAAAAAGAGATCCGTGATGATAACCCTGCACCTGAGGGTATCTTCAACGTCGGTACGGTTGCGATGATCCTCCGTATGCGCAAACTCCCCGACGGCCGCGTCAAGATTTTGGCGCAAGGTATCGCCAAAGCCACCATCGAGCAATACCACGCGGTATCTCCTTACTACCAAGTCAAAGTGAACAAGATCGAAGAACCTACTTTCGATCCCGCCTCCAACGACCTCCAGATCGTGATCTCCGAAGTGAAGTCCAAGCTCGAGCAAATCATCAACCTCGGTAAAATGCTCTCGCCCGACATCATGATGGTGGTCGAAGAACTCGCCGATCCCGGTCGTTTGGCCGACCTCGTTGCTTCGAACCTCGGTCTGCGCGTTGTAGAAGCCCAAAAGATTCTCGAAACCGTCAATCCTCTCGAGCGTCTCAAGACCGTATCTTCGATCCTCGACAAAGAACTCGAAATCCTCGCCATGCAGGCCAAGAGCCGTCAGACCGGCGGTGGCAAAGACCAAAATCAGCGAGAGCAGTTCCTCAAAGACCAAATTCGCGCTATCAAAAACGAACTCGGCGACCAAGACCCGCGCGCCGAAGAGATGGCCGAGCTTCGTACCAAGATCGAAGCCGCCGCGATGACCGACGAAGTGCGTGCCGAAGCCGTGAAACAACTCACGCGCCTCGAGCGCATGCACCCCGACGCTTCCGAAGCTTCGATCATCCGCACCTACCTCGACTGGCTCTGTGACCTGCCCTGGACGCACGGTTCGCAAGACAAGTTGAACCTCGTGACTGCCAAAGAGATCCTCGACGAAGATCACTACGATCTCGAAAAGGTCAAAGAGCGTATCCTCGAGTTCCTCGCGGTTCGCAAACTCAAAAAAGACAACAAAGGCCCGATCATCTGCCTCAGCGGCCCTCCCGGAGTGGGTAAAACCTCTCTCGGCAAATCCATCGCTCGTTCGATGGGCCGTGAGTTCGTACGCATCTCCCTCGGTGGTGTGCACGACGAAGCCGAGATTCGCGGTCACCGCCGTACTTACGTCGGCGCTCTGCCCGGTCGTATCATCCAGGCGATCAAGCAATCCGGCACCAACAACCCCGTGATCCTGCTCGACGAGATCGACAAACTGGGTCGCGACTACAAAGGTGACCCTTCGAGCGCGCTGCTCGAAGTGCTCGATCCGGAACAGAACAATGGCTTCCGCGATCACTACCTGAACCTGCCCTTCGACCTTTCGAACGTGCTTTTCATGTGTACCGCGAACGTTCTGGATACCATCCCCGCGCCGCTTCGCGACCGTATGGAAGTGATCCAGATCCCCGGTTACTCCGAAGAAGACAAAGTGAAAATTGCTCGCCGCTACCTGATCGACAAGCAAGTCAGAGAAAACGGCATCCCGAACGCCTCGATCGAGTTCACCGAAGAAGGTCTTGCTAAGATCATCGCCGAGTACACTCGCGAAGCTGGTCTGCGTAACTTTGAACGTCTCATCGGCACTTGCGCTCGCAAAGTAGCGCACGAATACGCCACTTGGGATGGCGCCGCGGAGTTCCCGCGCGTGTCGATCACCGAGAAGAAAGTTGAAGAGTTCCTCGGACCTCCTCGCTACCTGCGCCAAGATGTTCGCGAAGAAGACGAAGTGGGCGTATGCAATGGCCTCGCCTGGACCCAAATGGGCGGCGAAGTGCTCGAAGTTGAAGCCACCTTCATGCCAGGCAAAGGCGGCGTACAAGCCACCGGTTCGCTCGGCGACGTGATGAAAGAGTCCTGCCAAACCGCGTGGTCTTGGATCCGCGCCAACGCTAAGGAACTCAATATCGACGCTTCTTGGTTCACCAAGAACGAAGTGCATATACATTTTCCTTCGGGTGCGGTACCTAAAGACGGTCCTTCAGCAGGCATCACGATCACCACAGCGATCGTGTCGCTCATCACGAACATCCCCGTGCGTCGCGATGTCGCGATGACCGGCGAGATCTCGCTGCGCGGCAAAGTGCTTCCGATCGGTGGCCTCAAAGAGAAATCTCTCGCGGCTCTGCGCCACGGCGCAACCACAGTGATCATCTCCCACCGCAACACCAAAGATCTCGCCGAGATTTCGGATGAGTATCTGAAGAAGATGAACTTCGTATCGTGCCGCGAAGTGCGCGAGGTGCTCGAAACTGCTCTCGTTCGCTCGCCCTTCGGTACTAAGAAACTCAAGTCGACAGGCACCGGCGGTCGTGGCGGCGGCAACTATTCTAAAGAGCCCACCGCAGCAGCCAAGCGTATCGGCGTCGATGCCGACACGCTCGACGAAGCAGCATAACCAAGAGTCCATTCATCCAAAACGCTCCGGCCCTTTGTAGGGGGGCCGGAGCGTTTTTTTTTGCCCGCCCGGGGCGTTAAGAGGAGCGGTCGAAATACCGATAATTTCTTGCGATGTTGAGGCTCTTTTTTTCATTCTTAATCGCGCTGGTCTTTTCGGTCGACGCGCGCGCCGAGTCGATCATAAAAGTTGTCATCAACGGCCAAGAAATGGAACTCGATGAGAGTGCCGCTAAGAGCTTTGACTACGACGATAGCGCTCACCCGATGCGTCTCTACGTTCGCGATCAATCGAACCTCGTCGGTGTTGACGGCAAGGAAATTCCGCCCGGCACCTTGGCCCTCACATGGTCCGAATCCTTTAAAGCGACGTTTCGTAAAAACTCGCGTCCCTATAATCCGGCTCGCCTCGATGTTGTAGCGTTTAAATTCGGTGGTGAAAAAATCCTCATTGATGCAAGCCATCTGTCGAAGATCCGCTACGCGGATCTCGGCGAAGGCAAACCACTTAAGATTGTTGTGCCCGCAAGCGTGAACTTTGTCGACTCCAAGCAGCAGCCCATCGCCACGCGTGAAGGTGAAACCTACCGTACGAACGAAGTTTTCAAAGCTCAATTCAAGCTAGTGGCCAAGCCTCTCGAAGAGGGCACGCTCGTCGTTCCGGCCGTGGCTCCGCGGGCCACCTTGGTGGATGAAGTCGAACCCCCGCAAGCAATTCCCGTAGAGCACGACGATGAAACCCCCGCGCCACCGATCGTCGTGGGCCCTAACGTGCGAGTGAACAAAGATTTCTACGAAGCCTTCAATTACACCCGTACGGTTAAGCTAAAGAACGTTCACGGATTCAACGAAGATTCCGAGTATTGGGTGAAGGGCGAAGATGCCGTCAACGGTATGTACTTTTTACAGGAGATTCCCAACGGAAAACTTCAGAGCCTCCCCCGCAGCATTGCAATCAATAAAGTGCACATGGTGCCTTACGAACACATGAGTCGAGTGACCGTGTCCCTTAAAACAAAAGACCACGAGATTGCCCCCGGCACCGTGATCAAAGAGGTCGACCACTCCAGCTCCCAAGTGAGATTTAAAATTGTCGGCGATCCCACAGAGACGCTCTTTAGCGTCTCGCGTGAAGCCTATCTCAAGAGCGTCAAGTCCGACATCGACATGAAGCGAGCGCAGGCTCAGGCGAAGCGCCTGGGTGGCTCGGTGACGCCCGGATTCGACGAATACACGGTGACGGCACTCGGTGGGGCCCTCTCGCTTCCATCCTCCCTGAGTGATGAGACCAAGAGCGATCCTCGCACGAGCGTGGCGGCGGGTGAAGTGATCGAGATCCTAGGTGAGGGTGCAGGTGCTGATAAAAACATGTACATCGCTCGTCGCAAGGGACATCCGGAAACGATTTTCTACATCCCCGAAGATCAGTTGACCGACAGCCAGATGTTTCAGTCACGGCAGGCTCAACTGAGCGATGCCACTTTAGAGAGCTCAGGACATGTGACAAACTTGAACCCTGCTAAGCGTTCGGCCATCGATGAATCTTTCGACGAGACGACTCAGACCTACCATCATCGCAATTCTCGCGCCAAGACAGGTTTCCTCGGCGATGCCTCGGCGTTCACGCTGTCGTCTCCGCCCTGCCAACCTTTTTCGAATTACTCTCCGAAACAGCTCAGCTCTTGGGCCTCAACGCGTAAGTATTACCGCTCTGCGATCATCGCAGCTGCCAATGAGCACAGCATCGACCCCGCCATCTTGGAAACGAGCATCCAAATTGAGACGGATTTCGGCGACAACGTCGAAAACGAAACGGAAATCGAAGAGATCATTGCCCAGCTCAAAGCAGAAGAAGTCCAAAAAAAATTGGCCAACCCCAAATACCAAAAGCAGGTGATCACGCGGGCTTCGGCTAAGGCTTATGCCATCGCGAACAATTTAGAGCAGTGGGGGCGCGGCCCCGCTCAAATTGGACCCGCTTGCGCAAAACGACTTGGTCTTGAGTGGGACGTTGATAAGCCAGAACCTTTTCCACCGGTGCCCGAATCCTACCGAGCGGCGCACCCCAATTCGGTTTATATTCCCGAAGTGGCGCTCGACGCGCAGGCACAGCTTTTTAAAGAAGAAATGCAAAAAGCCCGTAGCTTCACAGATTCCAAAGGCAAAACTTGGGATTTGCGTAAGCAGCTTTTTGGTCGAGGCTCGGCAGAAACGGCTCGCAACTTGCTCGCGATGTGGAACCGCGGGGAGCCACGCGTGATGGACTCTTACCGCGCTTACATCGAAAAAAATCGCAAGATGCCCGATCATTTCGGCCAGGTTTGGTCGGCACGTCCGTACATGCAATACGATCGCGTGCTCTACGGGCAAAAAATCAACCGCCGGCACGTTTACTATGTGGCCGGTCTCTGCGGCGATGCAGATCGCGACAGTCTGCTCGCACGCTTTAGCCGCGAATACGGCTACGACAATGGCAAGTGGACGACAGCCGTGAATTCCAAAGGGGCGCGCTAATGTTGAAACGATTCGTATTATTCGTAGGACTTGCTTTGGTGTCGATGGCTCACGCCCAAGAGGGCGTCGAGACGTCCGAGGTGGCTCTGCGCACCTTCACCCGTGCGCTGGATAATGTGCAGCATCCGGGTGAGCTCGAAATGCTTGTGCTCGATATGGAAGACGTCTTCGGACGCCGTCCCGTTTGGACACTCTCGTTTTTGTCTGAGATTTACCAAATGGCCCTGCGGCGAACCAAAGTGCCAACGGAGATCAAGTTCTTCGGTCAACGCCTTGCGGGCGCTAAGAGTGAAGACCTCAAGCTTAGCGACACGGCGGCCATGCTAGCGCGCCTTCAAGTGCTAGAGGCCGAAAAGGCTCGAACACCCGGAGGTCCTTACACGCAGGTCGACTCGCAGCTGAAGATGATCTTTCTCGCAGCAGGTCGCGCCTACGTCCAGTCCGGCAACCGCGCCATCGACAACTTGTACGTGCAGGGACTCGCTCAGCACATCTCGCTGCGCGGTGGAAAGCCCTTTTTCGAGGCCTACCTCGCTCGTGCTCCCAAGCAGGGCGCCCGTACGAAGGACGCCCTGCGCCGCTTGGCCGACGTGATCCAGGCCGAAAATCATTAGGCATTTACCTAATTCAATCTTAGATGTTAGCGGAATATACTTAAACCACGCTCGGGCGTAATTCTGATTCCACAGAGGAGATCAGAAACCATGAGTTGGTATCACGCCCACATTTACTTCAACACCGATGACGACAGTGTCCGCCGCGCCGAAGACCTTTGGCGAAAGCTGGGGCTCGCGGAGCGTTATCCGCTGGAGTACCGGGGCGAGATCGAGCGCCGCATCGTGGGGCCGCATCCGCTGCCGCAATTCGAAGTGCATTTTCGCGAGAAGCATCTTTGGGATATCTTGCCCAAGCTGCATGGCGATCGCGACGGGCTGAGCATTTTGGTGCATCCGGTAACACCGAACGATCACGAAGATCATTTTACGAGCGCGATTTGGCTCGGCGAACCTTTTCGCCTTGACGCCACAAAGCTCGATCCGCCGGGCATGAACAAGGCGTTCTTCCGGCTCGGTAAAGAACAGTTCTCACACTAAAAAATCTCAAAGGAGGAGATGTTATGAAACACCCATTAATCAAAGTCACCATGGTCCTAGGGATGGTCGCGGGGGCCAGCGCCCACGCCGCTCACGACGGAGGCTGCAGTCTTTCCGGTGCCGGGAACGAAGCCCGTGACGTGTGCATCATTACGGGACCTTTCGCCAAGCAGGAAATCGAACTGCATTACGGAAGCCTTTCAACCGAGGCTCTCATCGTGGAGGTGGTACGTGCGCCGGTGACGGTGCACAAGTTCATCGCACTCGCGACGGAGCTCAAGGTCGAAATCCAATCGGAGAATGGCATCGACGGATTTGTGGAGCTTCTGCCGATCGTGAAAAAAGATCGCCTCGTCTACAGTCTCGATGATCTGCACCTTGCGCCAACTTTCATTACCATGGTGCGCATCAGTGTGCGAAATCCTGAGGTCGCGTATTCGCTGCAGACGCTCGTGCATCAGATCTTCGGTCGCGAGGCCTTCGCCCTCGTGCTGAACAAACCGCGCGGAGAACAAGAATAAGTCCCAAAAGTAGGAGGAGAAAAATCATGAAAACCAAATTACTCACCATCGCCATGTTAACGTCCCTGACCGCCGTCGCCGCCCCCGTAGAAGCCAAGTTCAAAGACTGTGAGCTCGTGGGCACTACGGGAGATCTCTCGCGCACGATCTGCGGACTCGATGGCTACGACAATGCGTACGACTTCAGCCTGCACTACGGCAGCATCTTTACCGAAGCGGTAGAAATTGAAGTGGCACGCGTCGCCCCCGATCCCGCCAAGCTCGAGGAGCTTCGTTCGCGAATCAAGGTCGAGCTCGAGGTCAACGCTTCCGATTCGCCGGATCGCTTTATGGAACTGCCCTCGCAAGTGGTCGCGAACCAAATCAACTTTCCGATCTTAGACAAAAGCGTTTCGTCGCGATTCATGTCGGTGCTCAGGATCTCTTTGCGGGACGAGCGCGATGGCAGTTTGCAAGCGCTCATATCGGAGATTTTCGGCAACGAAGCTTTCGGGCTCGTACTGGTTCGTCGCCGGGCCGAGCGTGATCAGCCCTAGAGTACGGATTTTAGCCAGCGGTGCATTTCCGCCAGGCCTTCGCGCAGCTCGACTTTCGGCGCCCAGCCAAGAAGTTTCTTGGCTTTGCCGATGTCGGGCTGTCGTTGTTTGGGGTCGTCCACTGGCATGGGACGGTATTCGAAGTTACACGAGTAGCTCGCATCGAGCGACTTCACCACGTCGGCGAGCTCTAGCATGTTGAACTCTTTGGGGTTCCCTAGGTTCACGGGTTCGGCAAGGTCCGAAGTGGCATAGGCCAGGAATCCTGCGATCATGTCGCTCACAAAGCAAAAGCTGCGCGTCTGTTTTCCGTCGCCGTAAATGGTGATTGGTGCTTTCTCCACAAGTTGTTTGAGAAAGTTGATCACCACGCGACCGTCGCTCGGGTTCATGCGTGGTCCGTAAGTGTTGAAAATTCGCACGAGCCCGTGGCGCGTGCCGTGCACTTGGTTCCACGAATAGACAAGCGCTTCGCCGAAACGTTTGGCTTCGTCGTAGCAGGCGCGTGGTCCAAAGGAATTCACGTTGCCCCAATAGTGCTCGGGCTGAGGGTGCACAGCGGCATCGCCGTAAACTTCCGAAGTCGAGGCGAAGATCACGCGCGCGCCGCGGGGAGTGGCGTACATAAGTGCCTCTTTGAGTCCGGTGGTGTTCACGCGCAGAGTTTCCAGAGGCATCTGCTGGTATAGGGGAGGCGAGGCGGGCGAGGCCAAGTGGAAAACCCATGTCAGATCTTTCACGTCACCCAAAAGCTCGGGCCAAGGCTTGGTGCAATCGTCCTCGATAAAACGAAGGCGCTCGGCACTTCCCGGAAGTGATTTTAAATATTTGAGGTTATTGCGATCGCCGGTGCAAAAATTATCGATTGCGACAACCGAATGGCCCAAAGATAAGAGTTTTTCGACGAGGTGGGAGCCTAAAAAACCCCCACCGCCGGTCACGATCACAGAGCAATTCTTCACCCTCTCTGATATAACCAAGCCGAGTGAAGGTGTCCAAGGGTCTTATTTTGCAAATCGTGAAGCTGGGGCTCGCCCTCGGCATCGTGTTTTACCTTTTCCGCTCCGGGCGCCTCTCGCTCGACCACGTTTCCCAGTTCCTCTCCAAACCGACGTATTTTGCGGGCGCCCTGGGACTCATGGCCTTCTTTTACGTGGCGAACTTCTACCGCTGGAAGCTGATCCTCTCGCTTGTCGAAATTGACATCAGCTTTGCCCTTTCGACCCGTCTCTCGATGCTCGGACAATTTTTTTCGACCTTCATGCCTGGCGCCGTGGGCGGAGACCTGGTGAAGGCCGTGTATGTGGCGCGCCGCTATCCCACGCGCCGCACGCAGACGGTGATGACGGTGCTGCTCGACCGCCTGATCGGACTCTTCGCCCTGGTTTGCTGGGGAGCGCTAGGATTCTTCTTGGGCCGGGATCACTTCGAAGCGTCCACCCACGCGCTCAAGCCCCTCGCGCAACTCGCGGGCTGGGGTCTGGTGGCTGTGGCCCTCGTCGGACTCGTGGCGTTTTTGTGGATCACGCTGCTACCCAAGGGCATTCCGCAAAGCCCGCCTTCATTTTTGAATCGACTGCCGATGGCTCGTCGCTGGAACTCGCTCTACGAACTCGTGCTCTCCTTTCAGCGTTATCCCGCTAAGGCTTGGGGCGCCCTGGCGCTTGCGCTCATGGTGCAAGCCGTGAACCTGGGTGTGCTCGTGGTCATCGCCTTTGCCCTCTTCGGCGCGCCTCCATGGGGCCTCGTGCATATCGACACCTTCGTTGCCGCCTCGTGTTTGGGCCTCTGCTTTATGGCACTGCCGCTGGCGCCACTTGGGCTCGGTGTGGGACAGGCGGCCTTCGCCACGATGTTCTCCATTCTTGGCGTGGCGGATCCGGCTTTCGGCGCTTCGATCGTTACCGGTTATCAGCTGCTCTCGCTGCTCCTGAACCTTTCGGGGCTTTATTTTTATGTCAGCTACAAGCACGAGGTGGAGGCGGTATGAGCCTCAAGGGCCCCGAGCTCAAAGATCACGCCATCGTCCTCTCGCTCGCTCCCTACCAAGAAAAGCATCTCATCGTTCAGCTCTACACGTTGAAGCACGGCAAGATCTCGGCCATCGCGATGAACGCGCGCAATTCGCAAAAGCGTTTCGGCGGCTCGCTGCAGGTGGGGCACTATGTGATGGCCAATTTGCATCGCAGCAACTCACCCGAGGGCTCGCGCCTGTGGCGACTCGATTCGGTAGACCTGCGCGATTCTTTTGCCCACTTGCGCGCTTCTTTTGAGGCTATCGACGCGATGAGCTTTTATCTGTCGCTGGTGCGCGACTTGAGTCCCGAATCCCATGTGGACGAGGCGATCTTTGTGAGTCTTGGGCGCGTGCTGCGCGATTCGGTGAATCTCGATTTTTCTCGCCACGCGATGTGGTCCAAGATGGCGTTGTGGTCGTGGTGGTCGCACCATCACGGTTTCGGCGACATGACCTCGGCTTTCGAACGCGACTTGCGCGAGCACGATCTCGAGGGCGTGTGGCACCAGATTCTCGCTCAGGACCAGCCCCAGTGGACGGGCCTCTTTGAAGTCTTTCGCGTAGCCCTCAGTGAGGACCTCAAGTCCGATGTCGAAAAGCGCATGTATGTCGATTGGATCAACGCCAGCGGGCTCGTGTGGTCGCACTTTGAGGCCTTGCACGAAGCGGCCCAACGGGAGTACCGTTAAGGTATGAAACGCTCCGCCCCCCGCTGGTTTTTGAGTCTAGTGATGATCTCGGCCTCGACAAGCTTTGCCGCCTCCGGACTCAAGGAAGTCAAAAAAATTCGCCTCTGCGGAAAATCGCTCAGCGCCGAAATCGCCCGTTCCGACGAGGAGCGCTCGCGTGGGCTTATGAATCGTCGCGGTATCCCGAACACCAAAGCGATGGTATTTGTTTTTGAATCCGAGCGCCCATTGAGCTTTTGGATGAAGAACGTGCCTTTCGACATCGACATTGGCTTTTTCGATGCCAAAGGTAGCTACGTCTCGCACACCACGATGGCGGGAACTACGCCTATGCAACTCGAGTCCACGCTCCCCGCTTACCCTAGCGATGCCCCTGCGAAGTACGCCGTCGAAGTGAGTGCAGGATTCTTCGGAAAAATCAAAAACACCAAGTCCTGTCGTCTGACTCCACTGCTCTAATCAAAACTTCACGCCTTGTTTGAGCGCAACGCCCTCGCTGGCGCTGGGATTGGCATTTCCGTTTTTTTGCGCCAAGTAATAAACCGCGCCACCGGCGATGAGACCGACGCCGCTCCATAGCAGCCAGCGCTTCCAGCCCGAAGACGATGGGCTCGGCGTGCCGAGAGCTGTGGCTGAGGGCGAGGGGATGCGCAGGTAGGGTGAGAGATCCAGAGGTCGCTCGGCAAGCGCATCGGTGTAGACGATTTCCGCTTCGCCCGACCAAGTGGCCGTCTCGCCGCTCAGGTGCAGAGCGCCCGCGCTCTCTTCGAAATGAATGATGTTGGGGCACGAGGCGACGCCAAAATTCACGTTCAGCAGTGGCGAGACGCGTTTGATTTCGTGCACAACGTGACGCTGAACAATTTCGATCACGGGCGGTGGAGGCGCCGCCGTGGTGGGCGCGGTGACAGGAAGGATGCTGAGGCAATAAATCATAGGATTCATGGGGTGACTCCGGAGGGGTTTTCGTCAGGATAGAGGATCTTCACTTTGGCGGGAGCTGCATGGGGGACGCGTTTTAGCTCGAGAGACGTCCAAAAAATGGGTCGGTAGGGCGGCAAATCTTTTTTGGCCACCAGGCGATCGTCGACGCGTGCGATGTCGTCTTCGGTGAAGACCGCGAGCCGCTGTGTTTTGCTGAACGAAGCGGCAGGAGCGATGACGGCCTTGAGCATGCGCGCTTCGATCACCGTGCCTTTGGGAAAAGGCACGACCGGCACCATGACCGAGAGCGTGCGCGCGCTCGGCACTGCGATTTTGGGATCGGGCGGCGCCTGGCGTCCGAGCGCCACAACGAGAATCCCTATGGCGGCGAGGATTCCCAGCGCCGGCGCATAGGGGCGCAGTCGCGCCTTAACTTTGTCATAGGCGCGCGCCTCTTCCACCTTGGGAGCCGTGGTTTCGGGATTGGCCTTTTCGTCTTCGAAGGGATGTCTCCAGGGGAATTCTACGGTTTCTTGTGACATGTCCACCTCGTTTCTCGAAACTCTTGGTAGCGCTCTTGCAGCTGCGTGTGCACCGAGTCTCCTTGCGACACGAAAGCCACAATGGCGGTGATGACAACGCCGAGACTCAAGAAAAAATCTAAAACCACGGCCGACCTCCGTCTTCGTGGCGAAAGCGCCAGGCGATCGTCTCTCCCATCATCACCACGATGCCGGCCTTGGCACCGTGAACACGCGTTTCGGCGCCCGGTGTGATGGTGTAGGGCCCGGTGATTTTGCATGGGTTCACTTTGCGAGTTGTGGGAGCTCCGTCGCGCACGCGAAATCCGCGCATCCGCATTTGCAAGAGAGGAATTTCTGCTTGGTAGCGCAGGCCACTTTGCGTGAGCGCCAGGGCTTGCGCTGTGGCACGGGCCGCGTTGATGGCGGGCACGGAGGCGACCGGAGGTAGCATGAGAAGGCGCGGGCAGCTTTCGTGCAGCATCTTGAGTTGAGCATTGAGCAGACGCACGCGCCTTTCACTTTGCGCAATGGCATCCGCCCGGTCGCCGAGCCAGCGATCGATTTCCAGGCGATCTCCCAAGCTGCGCACGACTAGTTCTTTGAATTTGACAAAACCACTGGCGCTAAGAGCAAAGCCACTGAGGAGAAGGATGACAAGATAGAGATTCGGCATAGGGCTACCTTCGCAGCTCCACCTGGGTGCGGTAGTTCAGGCGTTCCCGAAGCTCATCGTCGACTTGGCTAAAGAGCACGAATTCGCCACGCGCCTGCGCAAAGCCTTCGCAGTGATAGTTCAGCCGCGTTTGCAGCCAGCGTGGCCAATGCTCGGACGGCACACAGGACCTAGGCGACTGGTAAAGTGAGGAGCGTGCGAGCGAATAGAGCTCGAGATTCATCAGCACGACCGTAGCGGCATACATAAAGGCGAGCAGCAGCGTGCTCATCGCAAAAACCTGCGCCGCGAGAGTGATGCAGGTTTCCACAAGAACTTGCCCTGCGCGGGAATCATTCGTCTTCATCGTTAAACTGAGTGCCTTCATCGAAGTCCGACATGTCGAGCGTGCGGTAATGCTTTTCTTCGGCCTCGACACCCTTCACCTCCGACTTTTTAACGCCGCGGATGGACTCGCTCACCACGGTGAACTTGCTGCGGATGTTGCGACTCACGAGCTGTACGATGGCAATCGAGCCCACGGAAATTAGGGCGGTTAGGATGAGGTACTCGGTCAGGCTTTGTCCTATTTTATTTTGTAAATTCATATGCTTATATCCTTTCAAAATGAGTGGGGGTGGGGGCTTTAGATCGGCGCCCGAAATGCCGATAGCAATGTGTATGAAACCTAAGGGTGAATGGACGAGCATGCGACGCAAAGACCTGGGGCTTTTGCTCGTGGTCGGTTTTTTGTTTGCTTCGCTCACCTTCAACCTCGGCATTTATTGGGGCATCAAGTGGGGGCTCAACCATTCGCCGCAAGCTAGCAGCGCGCATTCTGCGCCCGCCACTCCCGCGCACGGGCATGGTGGCGTGGTAGAAGCCGCGAACCATCCGGCCTCCGAAGCCGTCACTCCCGAAGTCGACTGGCACACCAAAAAACAAATTCCCGCCGAGATCACCGAAGCTTTTGTAAAATCCAAACAGAGCGCGCTCATCGAATCGCAGTTGCGTTCCAAAGATCGCACGCCTGTGGGCATTTCCATTGCGGATGCGGAAACCTATTTCCGCGAGAAAAAACTTCCATGGGGAGAAGTTCCCAAGGAACTTGCCAACCTCGATCGTCAGATCGCGTCCGAATCGAAGAAAGCCTCGGAAAATGGCGCCAAAAAAGAGGCCTCCGGTCTCTTTGAACGTTCGCCTGCTTCGGTAAAAAGTTTCAAACCCATTCCTGGTCAAAGCACTGTGCAAGTGGCGAGTTACGCCACCGAAGAAGAAGCTGTGGCCCGAGTGAATTTGCTCATCTCTAGTGGAATGAGCGACGCTTATTACACCAAGACCAAAGTCAAAAACGAATTCTGGTACCAAGTTGCCGTGGGTTCTTACAAGGACAAGTCCTGGGCTCAAAAAACCGGAGAACGCATGGTTCACCGCAGTCTCGCCTCGGAGTACTTTGTGCGCAAAGTTCCCGACTAAGAGCGCCATCCCTAATTCCAAACCCATGTTCCCGTTTTGAGGTATTCGCTGATCTCACCCGTCAACGTGGCGGGCAGGTCGCTGGCGCGGATCACATTGTCTTTGGCTCGCAGCGAGGCATAGAGAAGTCCATGCTCGAGCTCGCGCAAATTTCCCGGCCACGAATGTTCTCTGAGCAGAGCGAAGGCCGCGTCGTCGATGTCTTTGGGGGGCAATCCGTGCTGAGCACAGATCTGCGTCAGATAATGCTGCACGAGTCCTGGAACGTCGTCGGCGCGAGCGCGTAAGGCGGGTAGGTAAATCGGACAGATGTTGAGGCGGTAGTAGAGATCTTTGCGAAATTGGTTTTTCTCAATGAGCAGCTCTAAGGGCACGTTGCTCGCTGTGATGATTTGGCACTGCACATTGTCGGTGCTCTGGGCGCCCAGGCGCTCGAATTCCCGGCTCTGCACCACGCGCAGCAGTTTGCTTTGGGCTTCGAGGTTGAGGTTTTGGATCTCGTCCAAAAAAAGGCTCCCCTTTTTGGCGATTTCGAACTTGCCTCGCTGCACTTGGCGGGCCGAGGTGAAGGCCCCGCGCTCGTGCCCAAAGAGGATCGACTCGACGAGATTTTCGGGGAGCGCCGCGCAGTTGATGGGTACAAAAGGCGCATCGTCATCACCGAGACCGTGCAGCCGCCGGCGTTCGGCGTGGATCCACTTGGCGACAACCTCCTTGCCGGTGCCGGTTTCTCCGATGATCAGCACGTTGATGTTGGTGCTCGCTGCGAGCTCGACGTCGCGCCAGAGCGTTTCGCTCAGGCGCCCGCGCCCCTCAAACCAGCGGAAGCGGGAGCGGATCTTTTCGGCGAGGCTCGTGGCAGAAGGGGAGCGTTTACGGGTTGCGGCGCGGGAGCTGAGGGGCAATCCGTGGGGGAAAAAATGCGAACTCATCGTTGGATCTCCTTGTTTTGGCCAGTGACCCTTGCAATCCACAGGCCAAGGCCGAGAGCTCACGAAAAATTCGAAAATTTAAATAGTTATGATATTAAGGGTCGTCGTTTTGGGATACGCTGAAGGAGATTTTCGGGAAATCTCACGCGATAGTCCGGAGACTTGGAAGATTTTTGCAACGTGTTATTATTGAGCGAGAAGATGAAAAAAAAGAAAGTCTCAACCACCGTCTACCTCACGGAAGATCAGGTAGAGGCTTTACGACAGCTCCACGAACGCACTCGCGTGCCCATTGCCGAGTACATCCGTATGGGCATTGATTTGATCCTCTCCAAGTACGCCGAAAAACTCCCCGGTCAGGTTTCGCTCTTCGACGAGCTTTCCGTCGAGGACCTGGGCTACGGCAACAAAAAAAATACTCCCCAATCTGACGAATGATGCTCGAATGAGTCCCGCTTAGCGGCTATGACTAAAATCGATGAGCATTCCGGCCCACAAGATTCGCAATTTTTCGATCGTCGCGCACATTGACCACGGAAAATCCACCCTCGCCGACCGCCTCATCGAATTCACCGGCGGCCTCAGCAAACGCGAAATGCAGGCCCAGGTGCTCGACTCCCTCGCCATCGAACGCGAGCGCGGCATCACTATCAAAGCCCAGACCGTGCGCCTCAAGTACACCTCGCTCGCGGGCGAAGAGTTCTACCTGAACCTCATCGACACCCCGGGGCACGTGGACTTCACCTACGAAGTCTCGCGCTCGCTCGCCGCCTGCGAAGGTGCCATCGTCGTGGTCGACGCCGCCCAGGGCGTCGAGGCCCAAACCCTCGCCAACGTCTACCTCGCGCTCGACGCGAACTTGCACCTCGTGCCCGTCATCAACAAAATTGATTTGCCCTCGGCCGACGTCGAGCGTGTGCGCCAAGACATCGAAGACGTCATCGGTATCGACGCCTCCGAGGCGATTCCCGCTTCGGCCAAAGAAGGCATCGGCATTCAAGAGATCCTCGAGGCCGTTTGCAAAATCGTTCCGGCACCGCCCTCGCAGCCCGAAAAGCCCCTGCGCATGCTGATCATGGACTCCTGGTACGACAACTACCAGGGCGTCGTACTGCTCACCCGTGTGGTTGAAGGCACCGTGAAAAAGGGCGACCGCATCCAGATGATGCACATGAACGAGCGTCTCGAGGAAACCGAAAAGAATTGGTACACGATCAACCGCATCGGTTACTTCACGCCCAAGCCCATCGACGTCGATGAGGGTGGCCCCGGCGAAGTGCTCTTCGTGGTGGCGAGTATCAAGTCGGTGCGCGATACCAAGATCGGCGACACGATCACGCATTGGCACACACAGGCGGGCGATCAGCCCCTGTCGAACGTCGCCGAAGAGCCGCTGCCCGGCTTTAAAGAAGTGAAACCGGTCGTCTTCTCGGGGATCTTCCCCACCGACTCTAAAGACTACGAAGACCTCAAAGAATCGCTCGAAAAGCTCGTGCTCAACGATTCCGCCCTGACCTACGAGCCCGAATCTTCGGCCGCGCTGGGTTTCGGGTTTCGCTGTGGATTTTTGGGCCTTCTGCACATGGAGATCGTGCAGGAGCGCCTCGAGCGCGAGTACGACATGAACATCATCACCACGGCTCCCGGGGTGAAGTATCAAGTCACGCAGACCGACGGCAAAAAGATCGAGATCGAAAATCCCGACATGATGCCGCCCACCACAAAGATTGAAAAGATCGAAGAGCCCTACATCCGCGGCACGATCCACACGCCCACCGAATACGTGGGCGCGATCATCGCGCTCTGCGAGCAGCGCCGCGGCCGCCAAGAGCGCATCGACTACATCACGCAGGACCGCTGTCAGGTGATCTACACCCTGCCCCTGGGCGAGATGGTGTTTGATTTTTACGACAAGCTCAAGTCGCTTTCTAAGGGATACGCGAGCTTTGATTACGAGATCATCGGTTTTGAAGAGTCGAGCCTTGTGAAACTCGACATCCTCATCAACGGCGAACCGGTGGACGCGCTCTCGCTCATCGTGCACAAGGACAAGGCCCAGCACCGCGGACGCGAGCTCGCCAAGAAGATGAAAGAAGTGATCCCGCGCCAGCAATTCGACGTGGCGATTCAGGCCGCCATCGGCGCCAAGATCATCGCGCGCGAGAGCATCGGCGCCCTCCGCAAAAACGTGATCGCCAAGTGCTACGGTGGCGACATCTCCCGCAAGCGCAAACTCCTCGAAAAGCAAAAAGAGGGCAAGAAGCGCATGAAGTCCATCGGAACGGTGGACGTGCCGCAGGAAGCCTTCCTTGCCGTGCTCAAGATCGAGTAGCCGAGAACTTTCAGCTTTAGTGCTTCATGGTGTGCGACACCAAGTATACGGTAGAGTCCTCAGTGGTGCACTCTTCGAGCGTGGCGCTCTGGCTGACGATGACAGTGATGTCTTTGCCGAGTGTCTTTGGCTGTGAGCCTTTTTGTTTATAAGTGATTTGATAAACTTGTTTGAACAAGTTTATGCCGATGGGCTGTGAAGCCAGCAGTTGCACTTCGGTTTTTTCGAAGTCCACATTGTCGAGCGTCTTTTGATCAACGTATCCATGATTCCTTAGAGCATTGTGTCCGGACATTGCGGGACTATCTGTTTTTCCAACGCAATTGGGGTGTTTGGAGCTGCTTGCAAAGCATGAGACGGATGCGAGGGTGATGAGTGCTGTGGTGAAGTTGGTGATGCGGCTCATGAATTGATCTTAAGGGATAAAATTTGAAACGCAAAATTGACCCGGGCTATGGGGTGGTGATGAAATGTCTCCCATGGTGCAGACGTTGATGGTGGCCGCATTGGGACTTTTGGGTGTGCTTTGCCGCTACGGCCTCGACACTTCGCTGAAAGATCTCAGCTTTCCCTGGAGCACGCTCATCGCCAACCTCAGCGGCGCGTTTTTGGCCGGAGTGATCTACGCCTACGCCTCGACGCGCGGGATTTCGCAGTCCCTGCAGCTGGGCCTGCTCGTCGGATTTTGCGGCGGTTACACGACCTTTTCGGCCATGACGCTGCAGTCCCTGCAACTCATCGAAAAGGGGCGTATCGAGCTCGCCATGCTCTACCTCCTGGGTTCGCCGCTACTGGGGCTCGCGATGGTGGCGCTGCCGGTCCTGCTGGTCAAACGCTTCCTCTGAAGAAATTCCCTAGCTTTGAGCGCTATTTTTTTGCTAGAGACGGGGCCTCATGATTTTGAGGCACGCCCGCTCAATGTTCTTAGTCGTCGGCATCTCCGCCATGTCGAACGCGGTGCGGGCGACCCCGAATCCCTACAACCTGGGCAACGCGAGCGATGTGAGTGAGCGCATCAATAAACTGCGGTTTTACGATATCAGCAGCTCCCTTAAGCTCACCCCCTTGGGTGCGGTGCTCACTGAGCCGGTGATGCGTTTGCTATGGGTGGGACAGGTTTTTACCCATTCCGACTGGATCGGCATTCAGGCTTTTCTGGGGCTCATGCACCGAATTAACCCGGGCGGTAAGGACGACGCCTCCAACCTTTTCCTCTATACCTGCAAGGGCGGCTGGATTGACGTTGGTCACATACTGGGTACGGGGCTCATGTACAAAATTTTTCTGCAAACCTTGCGCCGGGGGCTGAATGGCCTGCGACCCATGACCTTCGTTACCCTAGATCGTTCGGACCGAATTCTTTTGGGCACCATTTCAAAGGAACTCGCGCGTGGGGTTCAGCGCGTCGATCCGCAGACCAAGAAGCTTCGCGGCTACGAATGGTGGGCAGGGTATTTCGCCATGCGTTCGAGCATACGCTATGAAGTTTGGCAGAATTCCAAAAAGAAAAAACTGAGATCCCCCCTGCTGGCGAGCGATGGCGAAGCCACCAGCGCGTTCACTATCGAAGATCTGCCTTCGAATTATTACGGAATTATGCTCGCCGAGCGAATTGAGCGAAAGCATTCCGTACGCGGATTTGCGAAGCGCTTTGAAGCGGAGCTCATGCAGCTCCTGGGCGGCTTCGGAGTGGTGAATCTCGACCATCGCACACGCAAGCGAGGGTGCCCTAAGACGGTGCGAGAGACCCTCACGGCCGACGCGAACTATTACAAGAAGATTGCCGAAAATGAGCAAGTGACGTTTCGTAAAGACGATTCCACCAATGTGAAAAGTCCGTACAACTACACCATTCACCCTAAAAAGACCCTCAGCCACGCGTGCCTGTGTGCGAACTAGTCGCCTGATGCGGGCATCCGACGCTTCATTTCAAGGAGCGGCGAGGTTCACTTCCAATTCCTTTTTCCAGCTGTAGACCTCAAGTCTGATCTCCGTGGCATCGTCGTTGGCTTCGCCAAAGTGCGCCGAGTAATTTGCTGTGATGTGGTCGTCGTACGCGTGAACGGTAACACGACGGACATTGCGAAAGCCTAACCTTTCGTTTACGACTCCGGCGGCTGTGAACTCGCGGTAGGCCCGCAGAATCTCGGCGCGTAGTTCAGGGATTTTTTTGGGGTAGCGGGCGCGGATCACGAGCTCGTCGATCTCGCTTGCGGTGGGTCGGAAACTGAAATCGGCAGCAGACTTGTGCCCAACTAAGGAAGACGCAAATCCCGAGGCGTTGTCCTGTAGCAGGCTGTCGTCGATACGCTCTATGTGAGGGTTTTGTAGCAACACGTAGGCCTTGACCACTGAGGAGATTCCCAATCGCCGAAGCTCAGTGTCGACGTTCATGAGATAGCCTACGCTGTTGTCCTGGATTCGGAATTGAAAAGTCGATGCCCGAAAGGATCTTTGCTCGCCGGATTCCTTAACAAGGGTGACGGCAACGGCGAGAGGGAAGGCGGCGCTCGGGCCGTCAGCGAAGGCCAAGTGAAGAGTCGTTTTTTGCTTAGATCAAACGCAATGTGAGACGATTGGACATGGGGCCAATGGCTATACCGCAATTTGGAGTTGCCCCCTATGGGAATCTTCTAGCGCGTTTCGACCTTGGCGTTCTCCGGACCTTGGGCTAGGCTGACTTTTCGATGGCACGGTCAACGCGTCCTTCGAAAGGGCACTCCAAACAACTTCTCAAAATTGATGATCTTTCCAAGGCGCAGGTCAAAACGCTCATTGAGTCGGCTTACCTAAAGCTCAAAAAAGGTCGCATCACACCCAGCAAGTCCAAAGCGTTGCCCGTGGGCCTCATTTTCGCCGAATCCTCCACCCGCACGCGGGTTTCTTTTGAGCGCGCCGCTCGCTCGCTCGGTATGGAGCCCTACCTCTTGGAGTCCTTTTCGTCTTCGCTTTCCAAGGGCGAAGACCTTAGCGACACGGTGCTAAATCTCCAGGCCCTCGGCATCAACGCCTTTGTGGTGCGCACGACTTCGACCGAAGAGCTCCTCGCCCTGCGCGCTCTCGGGGTGTCGGTGCTCAACGCCGGCGACGGCGTGGGCGAACACCCTTCGCAGGCGTTGCTCGATCTGCTGTGCCTTTACGCCAAGTTTGGCGCCTCGTGGCCAAAGCTCCTCAAACAAAAACTCTGCATCGTGGGCAATCTTTCGCACTCGCGGGTGGTGAATTCGTGGATAGCCCTTGGAAAACTTTTGGGCCTCTCCATCGAACTCGTCTCGCCCAAGGCGTGGCGGCCGTCACTGCTGGAGGATTTCCGCTGGTCGGAGGATCTGGAGCAGGGCCTCGAGGAGGCCACCGTCGTGATGGCCCTGCGAGTGCAGCGCGAGCGACTGGGCACCGGTTCGACCGCCGACCTCCACGACTACGTCTCCAGCTACCAAATCACCCCAAAACTCCTGGCCGGGCGGCCGCTCATGCATCCCGGGCCGATCAATTGGGGTGTGGAGCTCGCTCCCGAGCTGCGCGAATATGCGAACTCGCTCATTTTAGACCAGGTGCGCTGTGGATATTACTTGCGCGCCACGCTCCTTGAGCACTTTATTTTGGGCCGCTGAAATGGGCTCTTGTCTGGGCCCGAGACTATGCCCTAGAGTGACCTTTTAATGACAGCGAATCGCGAGCCCACCAAGGTTACTCTTCTGCTCGAGAAGGGTGTTCAGCTCGACGCATTTGCCTACGGAAACTTTGATCACCCTAGATTCGGAGAACTGGTTTTTTGTACGGCAATGACGGGCATCGAAGAAGCCCTTACCGATCCCTCGTACTGCGAGCAAATCGTCGTCACTTCTGTCGCCCACGTCGGCAACACCGGCTTCACCGGTGAAGACATGGAATCCAAAAAACTCTGGGCCGAAGGCCTTGTCTGCCGCGAGCTCGAAACCGTGCCCTCCAATTGGCGCGCCAAAAAGCCCCTGCATGAGTGGATCGTGGACGAAGGTCGCTTTGTGCTCTTCGATGTGAACACGCGCGCGCTCGTGCAAGAGCTGCGAGATCGCGGCTCGCAAAAAACCCTCGTCTTCCGCGCGGGCTCTATGAGCGGCGACGAAGCCAAGTCCTATCTGCAAACCAAAGTGCCCTCGATGAAGGGCGCCGATCTCACCGCCAAAGTCACTTCGCCCAAACCCTTCATCTATGGCAAGGACGATCCGGGTTATTGGCCGCTCGATGGCTACCTGGGACTCTCTGGTCTCAAAGAAAAACATCAAGAGTCGCGTAACATCGCCGTGTGGGATTTCGGTGTGAAGAACAACACCCTGCGCATTCTCTCCTCCACAGGTGCGACGCTCTCGGTGATGCCGGCCACGAGCAAGGCCGAAGATTTTCTGCGCGCCGACATTCACGGAATTTTTCTGAGCAACGGCCCAGGCGATCCTGCGGCCGCCACACACATCATCGCGGAGCTCAAAAAGATTCTCGGCAAAAAACCGATCTTTGCCATCTGCCTCGGGCACCAGCTTGTGGCGCTTGCGGCCGGGTCGAAAACTTTCAAGCTCAACTTCGGCCACCGCGGCATTCATCACCCGGTGGTAGAGTTGAGTCGCAGCGGCGAAGCTCAGCGCACCTGGATCACCAGCCAGAACCACGGCTTTGCCGTGGATCCCGATACCATATCGAAACAAGGCTGGTTAAAATTTGTCCACGCGGACGACGGCAGCGTCGAGGGCATCTCGTACCCCGAGTGGAATTGCGACACTGTGCAGTTCCACCCCGAGGTGGGGCCCGGACCTTTCGATTCGTCCGTACTGATCAAAAACTTTTTGGGAGAAACCGTGTATGCAGGGAGTTAGAGCTTATCTAGACGAAGTGGCAACCTATTATTCTTCGGGCGCGTACTACAACGAGATTGTGGCCGCACGTAAGGAGTTCGCCGAAAAGGTGGGCCTCCTCGCCGAAGGTGTCGACACGGATTTTGACCGCCAGGCGGACACCTTCCTGGATTGGTTTCTCTTTGATCGCAAACTCTCCAAACAGGAGATCGCGCCGATCAAGGCTTACCTTTACGACAATGGACCGACTTTAGAAGATGGCAAAAAAGAAATCTTCGGTCGCCTCTCTGAAAACGTACACTCGATTTTCGAAGTCTTGAAGGCCAAGAAGACCGACGTTTACCTCAAGGATCTGCTCGATGGCGAAAAGTACGTTGTCGAAGACGTCGAAGTGAACCAGGGGTTCATCAAGGGCGATATCCTCGAGACGCGCCTCGTGCAGCTCGGCGACCGCATGGTTTTCGGCATCGCCTTCAATTTTCACCCTAAAGAGGCGGAGTCTTTCATCAAGAAGCAGTCCAAGCGTCTCAAGAACCTCGATGAGCCGCACCGGATCGTCTTCATGCACCAGTTGCTGAAGATGCGCAACAAAGTGGAACAATACTCCCACATCGACATCAAACACATTTATTGCGAAGAACCACTGCTGTGAAAAAAGAGCTCTTTGATTCCGTTCAGAACGTCCTGGTGATTGGCTCGGGTCCCATCGTGATCGGCCAAGCCTGCGAGTTTGATTACTCGGGCACCCAGGCGTGCAAAGCCCTGCGCGAAGAGGGCAAACGGGTGGTGCTGCTGAACTCGAACCCCGCGACGATCATGACCGATCCGGGGATTTCGGACCGCACCTACATTGAGCCGGTCGACATCACGACCGTGATTGCCATTCTTCGTAGAGAAGGCATCGATTCGATCCTTCCCACCATGGGCGGCCAAACGGCGCTCAACCTCGCCATGGCGCTCGCCAAAACTCCCGACGTGCTGGAGAACGTGAAAGTCATTGGCGCCAACTTGCGTTCCATTCACCTCGCCGAAGACCGTCGCGCGTTTCGTGAGCTCGTTGCCTCGCTCGGCATGGACACGCCTAAATCTCGCGTGATCCGCTCCGTCGAGGAGTGCAAAGAATTTGCGAGCGATGCGGGCTTTCCCTTCATCCTTCGCCCTTCGTTCACGTTGGGCGGTAGCGGTCAGGACTTTGTCTTTGCCGCCGAAGAACTCGTCAAGAAATGCCAAAAGGCCATCGACGCCAGCCCCGTGGGCGAAGTGCTCGTGGAAGAATCCGTGCTCGGCTGGAAAGAGTTCGAGCTCGAGGTCATGCGCGACTACCAAGACAACGCCATCGTGGTTTGCTCTATCGAGAACCTCGACGCCATGGGCATCCACACCGGGGACTCCATCACCATCGCCCCCGCGCAAACGCTCACCGACCGTGAATACCAAGCCATGCGTAGCGACGCCCTCAAGCTCATCCGCGCCGTGGGCGTAGAGGCCGGTGGTTGCAACGTGCAGTTCGCCGTGCACCCGCAAACGGGTCGCCGCATCGTTATCGAAATGAATCCGCGCGTGTCGCGCTCCTCGGCGCTCGCCTCCAAAGCGACGGGCTTTCCGATCGCCTACGTCTCTGCGAAGTTGTCCATCGGTTATGCACTTTCGGAGATCGACAACCACGTCACCGGCACCACGAAGGCCTGCTTCGAGCCGCCGATCGACTACGTCGCGCTAAAAATTCCGCGCTGGAACTTTGAAAAGTTCCAAGGTGCAAAAGACATCTTGAAGCCCCAGATGCAGGCCGTGGGCGAAGTGCTCGCCATCGGCGCCACCGTGGGCGAGGCCTTCCATAAGGCGCTCACTTCGCTCGAGCGGTCTTGGCCCAAATTCAAGCCTGTCGACTCGGCAAACCCTGTTGAGGCTTGGGAACACGAAGCGCCCTCACTGCTCAGCGTCGCGCACTCGCGCCGCGCTTACGCGATTTGGGATGCGCTCGCATCAAACGTGGATCCCGAATGGCTCGCGAAAACCGTAGAGTGGGATCCCTTCTTCACGCGCCAAATTTCCAAATTCCAAAAGAAAGCTGGCCTTGGCCCCCGCGCCACGCGCCAGATGTCCCTGGAGCCGCGCTACGAGTGGATTGACACCTGCTCGGCCGAAATGATGGCGCGCACGCCGTTCTTTTATTCCACGCGCGTGGCGCTCGCTGCACCTGCGGGCGAGCCGGCAAAGTCCGCTACCGACACCAAAAAACGCGTGGTGATTCTCGGCTCGGGTCCCAACCGCATCGGTCAGGGTGTGGAGTTTGACTACTGCTGCGTGCATGCTTCGCTGGCGCTGCAGCGCCTCGGTTACGAAACCGTGATGATCAACTGCAATCCCGAGACCGTGTCTACCGACCCTTCGGTTTCGACCCGTCTTTACCTCGAGCCGCTCGAGCCCTCTTCGGTGAAGAGCATCCTCGATCGCGAATTTGCCGGCACGAAAAAAGAAGACGCCCTGGTGCTCGTGCAAACGGGTGGCCAGACGCCGCTCAAACTTTCCCAGTCGGTGAACGATTGGGGCTATTCGATACTCGGCACCTCGCCCGCATCGATCGACCTCAGTGAAGACCGCGAAAAATTTGCGGCCCTGCTCGCCAAGCTCGAGATCGACTGCCCACCTTCGCGCGTGGCCACTTCGCTCGACGAATCGCTCGCCGCCGCCAAGGAACTCGGTTACCCCGTGATTGTGCGCCCCTCCTTTGTGCTGGGTGGTCGCGGCATGAAGCTCTGCAGCCGCGAGTCCGACATGATCGACGCTTTTGCGGAGGCCAAAGAGGTCTCCGAAGATTACCCGCTCTACATCGACAAGTACCTCGTGGGCGCTATCGAGTTTGACATCGACGGCATCTGCGATGGCAAAGACGCTTGGCTCGCGGGCGTCATGGAACACGTCGAAGAGGCGGGCATCCACAGCGGCGACTCCTCTTGTGTGATTCCGCCCATCCGTCTGCCCAAGCAAACCTTGAAGCGCATGATCGAAGTCTCCAAGCGCCTCGCTGTCGCGTGCGGCGCGCGCGGACTTTTTAACATCCAAATGGCCGTCATCGGCGAGCAAATCTACGTGATCGAAGCCAATCCGCGCGCTTCGCGCACGGTGCCTTTCCTCGCCAAAGCCACCGGCCTTCCGATCATCGAGTGGGGCATCCGCGCGGCGCTCGGCGAGCCGATCGCCAGCTACGTTCCCGACCGATCTTTCGAAGAACTCCTGCGTCTGCCGAATGATCACTTTGCGGTGAAGGTCCCGGTATTCCCCTTCGACAAGTTCGACAATGTGGATCCCATCCTCGGCCCCGAGATGCGCTCCACCGGCGAAGTTATGGGCATCGATCAGCGCTCCGGCGCGGCTTTCGCCAAAGCCTACCTCGGCGCGGGTTTGAACTTGCCTGTCAAAGGCAAGATTCTCTTTAGTGTGCGTGATCTCGACAAGCCGCGCGCCGTGGCGCTCGCCCGAGTTTTTGAACTGCTCGGCTTTGAAATTTGGGCAACATCCGGAACGGCGTCGTACTTCAAGGACCAAGGCATTGAAGTGCTCGAGGTTGCAAAAATCGGACATTCGCAAATGGGCGAGAAAGACCTTCTCGGTCACCTCGAAGCGCGCACTTTCGACATGGTGGTGAACACCGCCGGTTCGGCCGGTTCCTTCAAGGACGGCACGAGCATTCGCCAGGTGGCACTCAAAACCCGGGTGCCACTCATGGGCACCTTGGCCGCGGCCGAAATGGCCTCGCTTGCGATCCGCACGCTCATCAAAGAGGGCACTCTGCGCCCCCTTTGCTTGCAGGAAGTGATGGCGGTTTCGCAGGTTCCAGGTACCTAAAGGTACCTGGAACCTTATGTTTGACGACCCGAGGCCGTGCGGCTAGAGCTATTGGCTATGTCAGACAAAGTGCCCATTACCTTGGCCGGAAAACTCGCTCTCGAAGAGGAACTCCGCCACTTAAAGTCCGTGGAGCGTCCCGCTGTGATCGAAGCGATCGCCACGGCCCGTGCGCACGGCGACTTGTCTGAAAACGCTGAATACTCGGCGGCCCGCGAAAAGCAGAGCTTTATTGAGGGGCGTATTCTCGACATCGGCGACAAACTCGCGCGCGCCGAAGTCATTGATCCCGCGAGCATCGATACGACGAAAGTCGTTTTTGGTGCTACCGTAGAGCTCGTCGATGAAGACGGTAACGAAGTCACTTATCAAATCGTCGGGGATCCCGAAGCGGATCTCGACAAAGGGCGCATCTCGATCTCTTCGCCCATCGCGCGTGCGGTGCTAGGAAAAGAAGCTGGAGATGAAGCCGTCGTCAAAAGCCCCAAAGGCAACATCGTCTTCGAAATCGCCGCCGTCCGCTACTCCTAAGCGCGTGCCGGTGGCGACACCGGCGCCGACAGGCATTTTCATGCCGGTGCGTTTCCTCAAGGGGATCGGCGACAAACTCTCCGAAAAATTCTTAAAGGCTGACATCACTTCGCTGTGGGATCTTTTGCTGCTCATGCCGCGCAAGTACCTCGATCACCGCAAGCCGATGAGTTTTGGCGAGCTCGACATGGCCGCGCGTATGGAGACGGTGGTCTTCGCTCGCGGGCGCGTGGAGTCTTACCACGAACGGCGCGGTGGTCCGCGCGGACGTTCGCTCTGCGAAGCCTTGGTGCGTATCGAACAGGGCGTCTCTGCGCTCCCGGCCTATGTGTACTTCGTGTGGTTCCATGCGCAGCAAAAAAACTTCGTCGAGCAGAAATTCCCACCCGGATCGGAGCTCACCTTCTCGGGCAAGGCGCAGGCCTTTCGCGGTCGCATTCAAATCTCGCACCCCGACATCTACGATCAAAAGCGTTCCGAAGACGAGCCTTGGCACCACGGCGCCTACGTGCCCATTTATACCGAAATTTCGGGCATCTCTTCGCGCGTGCTGCGCAAGATCCTCTACCAAGCGCTCCATCGCCCCGAGATGGAAACGCTTCGGCAAACCTTACCGCCGGAGATCGAGGAGCGGTTTGAACTTCCGACACTGCTCGCATCCCTGCGCGAGTTGCATTTTCCCGAGCATGTGGAGCCGCACCCTGAGCATGGTCTATGGGGATCAACTTATTTCAAGCGCCTGGTCTTCGAAGAACTTTTTTACATGTCGCTCTCGCTGCTGCATCAGCGCGTGATGTGGGCCATGGACAAGAGTCTTGAGTCGCAGGTGCCGGTGCTCACGAGTGCAGATGCGGTGATGAAAGAGTCCGCAAAAAAACTCCCCTTCGCACTCACCGGTGATCAGGCCAAGGTGCTCGAGCAAATCGCCGCGGACCTCGCGTGCAAAAAAGAAATCCTTCCGATGCACCGGCTCGTACAGGGCGACGTGGGCAGCGGCAAAACGGTGGTGGCGTTTTTATCGATGATCGCCGCTACGGAAGCCGGCTACCAGAGCGCTCTTATGGCGCCCACCGAGATCCTCGCCGATCAGCACTACCAGAATTTTGTGCGCATGTTCCCCGAGCGCGCCCAGCGCGTGATTCTGCTGAAGGGCTCACTCACCGCCAAGCAAAAAAAGCTCGCCCGCGAGGCTATCGCCGCTGGCGAGGTGGACGCCGTGATCGGCACGCAGGCGCTGATCGCTGAGGGAACCGTTTTTGCAAAGCTGGGCCTCGTTGTGGTCGACGAGCAGCACCGTTTTGGCGTTGCTCAGCGCATTGCCATGAAAAAGAAAAACGACACCGGCATCATTCCGCATTTGCTCGTGATGACAGCGACGCCGATTCCGCGCTCGCTTGCGCTAAGCCTCTACGGCGACCTCAGTCTCAGCGTGATCCGCGAAAAACCCCCAGGCCGTCAGCCCATCAAGACCCACTTGATATCGGACGTGCAAATCGATGGCCTCAAGCGCCGCATCCGGGATTTTGTGAACGAGGGCAAACAGATCTACCTCGTGTATCCGCTCGTCGAAGAGTCCGAAGAGCTCGACCTGCGCGACGTGCAGAGCGCCTTCGAAGAATGGACGCGCGAATTCGACGGCGTGAGCATCGGGCTTCTGCACGGCAAGATGAAAGCCAAAGACAAAGAAGCCGCCATGGCGAGCTTCAAAGCCGGTGAGACGCGCGTCCTGATGGCCACCACGGTGATCGAGGTCGGCGTCGATGTGCCCAACGCCTCGGTGATGGTAATCTTCCACGCCGAACGTTTTGGTTTGTCGCAGCTGCACCAGCTGCGCGGCCGGGTGGGGCGCGGCGCCGAGGCGAGCCTCTGCGTGCTGGTGGGCCCTAAGAATCTCGGCGCGCAGTCCAAGGAGCGGCTCATGGCCATGGTGGAATCCGACGACGGGTTTTTTATCGCCGAAAAGGATCTCGAACTGCGCGGACCCGGGGAATTTCTCGGCACCCGCCAGAGTGGGGTGCCGGCCTTTCGGGTGGCCCAAATCATCCGCGACCTCAGCCTTATGGAGCTGGCCCGCACGGCCGCCGAAGAGGTGTTGCGCGAGGACCCCTCCTTAGAAAAACCCGAGAGCGAGGTTCTACGTAAGGGCCTGAAAATATGGTGGGGTCAGCGCATGGAACTCACCCAAGCCGGCTGACGTTGACACTTTGCGTTATTCTGGCTAGAGCCTTGGCCCAAATGCTCCGTCGTTTCGCCGTCTTTGCGCTCGTCTTCGCTGCGTCTGCGGCCGGCGCGACGACGCCCGAAAAGAAGCCCAGTGTTCCAGGCAAATGTGATGGGCTTTTCGATAAGCTCGAGGAGCGTCAGCGCGAAGCGCTGAAGCATTTGGTTGGAGATGTCGAAGGCATGATCGAGCGCGGCGAGATGACACGTGCTGAGATTGAAGAAGCGGTGTTGCGCTGGTCGAAGATGTCGGATCAGGCCTCGGTGATTGGCCACGATCCCGAGGGCTTTACGGCCAAAATCGAAAGCCTTGACGACATCAGATATTACCAAATGCAGATCATGGACGGCATTTGGGTGGTGCTGCGCGAGAAGATCTTTGATCCCTCACGCACAAAAATTTTCTACCATTCTATGGTGGAATCAAAGATTTTCCCAAAACCACTTCGTTTGCTGATCAATGACCTTTCTCTGGCTTTCCAGAATCCCAGTGGCCGAGTGTCCACGCGTGGGGCGGCGTCCATTCACCACATGCAGGCTGCGGTGACCACCCATGCCATGCTGACGCCCGAAAAACTCTGGCAGAGTTTTCAGCAATTGCACGACATCGGCGATGTTCAAACGCAGCGTGAGTGGATTGCGGTGGCCCTCTTAGAAGAGGCGGCGACGTGGCCACAGCGTCGTGCGATGTCCTTTCAATCGACATTGTTAAATTTGCACATGCATGACCTTGCTGTCTTCGACGAGAAACCGCGTCGGGCCAAAGTCAATTTTGCCACTCCCTACCAAATTTTCGAGAACATTGTGCTCACCAAAATCTGGCTCGACCACCATATCAGCTACCTCAAAGTTGAGGAGTCATCGGAAGGTACTGAGGCTCGATTCACCTACGACGCCGATAAGGACATAGAAAAACAAGTTCACGCTCGCCTCTTGGAAGACGTGATCACGGCGCAGCTGAATCTTTTTGAGATCTGGAAAAATCGCAGCAATCTCGAGCTTCAGAAACAACTCGAAGTCATGATGGTCGACGCCAGGCATTTGGCCGAGGCCCTTTACGTCGAGCGCCATCCGGATCGCGACACCCTCACGGCTCCTGAGCTACAAGCGGTTTACGACATCGAGCAGAAAATTCGTCCAGTCGTGGAAGTGGAGCCCGAGCCCGTGCGCGAAGAGCTTACCGAGCCCGAAGAGATCGCGGCGATGAGCCTGGCGGAAACTTTCGAAACCACATTGGTTCGCGAGCGCGAGCCGGAAAGCGCCACCGCTCTGCCGACGCTTCCGGTGAGCTTCGCACCGTTGCACCTCGGTCCGGACGGAAGCTTGTCCATGGCCCAACTCGACGCCGGTTCTGGTGCGTGGGTGCTCGCAGCCATCGATGGGCACCAGGCGGCCGCCACTCAGCGCTGGACGGTACGCCTTACTCGTGATGCGCAAAAGGAATGGAAGTTGGTGGCGAGATATGCGGACAACCGGTCGCAGCAATTTTTTGAGCGAATGAACCGGGCTTTCGCCACTATCCTTTCTAGCGGATACTATGCATCGATCGGGCAACCCGGCTTTCCGTACGTGAAAAACATTCGCGGCGGAGAGGATGTTTTTGAATTTTTGCTCGGCAATTCACGTCGGGTGATCTACCACGTAGACGCTGAACGCCGAGAGCTACTCGTGACGAGCTTCAGCGCTCACCACAAAGTGAGTTATTAATAAAAGGAGAGAACAATGAAGATCAAAAATGTTATGGCAATGATTCCTTTGGTGGTTTCAACTTTCGCGCTGGTCGCGAAGTCCGAACAAAAATTCAAAACGGCTGCAGATCCCTGCCCCAAGGGCACGCACGAAGTGATCGTCACCGAAGAGTATAAATATCAGGTTTCCAAAGACACGAAAGAAATCACGACGGTCAAAGACACTTCAAAAGGTTGTCGCGACAACAAAGATTCACAGATCGAGGAACGCCACTAGGCGAGAGAAGGAGACTCAGCTGTCTTTAGGCGGCGTGACGTCTTTTTCTTTTTCGGCGAGTTTCTTTTTGGCTTCTTCGTCCTTGCCTTCGAGGCCTTCGCGGAATCCGCGAATGGCTTTGCCGAGCGAAGGTCCGATGCCCGCGAGTCGCGAGGGACCAAAAAGAAGAAGCAAGATGATGGTGATGAGAACCAGTTCGCCGAAGCCAAGCATAGATCTATGTTAATCGACTCAGGGGTCGGCCTCAAGCCGCCGTCAGAAAACCCTCAAGACTCGCTCAGGGCCATGAGCGCTTTCAGCTCGCTCGCCACGGTTTCGGCGTAGGAGTTCCAGTCGACAAATCGAAGCGTTTTCTTAATGATTCCCTTGGGATCAACGAGAAACGTCACACGGTTGGCAAAACCCAGTGGCAAGAGCACCTTGTAGCTCTTGGCGACGGCCTTGCCTTTGTCTGAGAGGATCGGAAAGGGCAAACTCTGTTCGGCCGAGAACTGCTGGTGCGAGGCTTCGGAATCCGTAGAGATGCCGACAAGACCCACGTCGAGCGCACGCAAATCCGCCCACGAATCGCGAAAGGAGCACGCCTGCGCCGTGCAGCCTGGAGTGTTGTCTTTGGGATAAAAATAAATCACGAGCCATTTGCCGTGAAAGTCTTCAAGTTGATGAGAGTTTCCTGCTTGATCTTTGAGCTCAAAGGTCGGGGCATAAACGCCCGGCTTGAGCCCTTGCCCGAGCCACTCGGTTACCGTTTCGAACATACTGAGAAAATCATATTAAAAAATTCACCCAGGTCAACGACAACGAGGCTTCTCGTAGACGCTCTTTGAGAGGGACGTTATGATTTCGACGTGGAACAAAAAAGTGGTGCCAAAAAGGTTCTAATCGTCGGCGGTGGCTTTGCCGGTCTTAACGCCGCGAAAGCGCTCGGCAAACGCGAAGATCTCGTGGTGACCATCATTGATCAGCGCAATCACCATTTGTTTCAACCACTGCTCTACCAAGTGGCTTCCGCAGGGCTCAGTCCGGCGGACATCGCCTCGCCCATCCGCTCCATCTTTTCGCGTAAGGATCACGTGAATGTGGTACTCGATCGCGTGCAGGGCGTACGCCTCGCCGAGCGCGCCGTTGAGCTGGCCGATGGCAAAACGCTTTCTTACGATTATCTCGTGCTCGCTTGTGGCGCCACTCACTCTTACTTTGGCCACGAAGAGTGGGAAGAGCATGCGCCCGGACTCAAAACCCTCGAACAGGCGACCGAGATTCGTCGACGTATCTTGTTGGCGTTTGAAGAGGCCGAAAAAGAGTCGCTCCCAACTCGTAAAAAGATGCTCCAGACCTTCGTGGTGGTGGGCGGTGGTCCCACTGGCGTGGAGCTGGCCGGCGCCATTGGCGAGATGAGCCGCTACACGCTGAAGCGGGATTTTCGTTCGATTGATCCTTCGCGCACGCGCATCTTCCTTATTGAGGCGGGCCCGCGAATTCTCCCTTCGTTCTCGGCGCGGCTCTCGCGTCGCGCCACACAGGATCTCGAGCGCTTGGGCGTGAGCGTGTGGACCGACTCGCCAGTGACTCGTATCGAAGCGCGCGGCGTGCAGGTGGGCGAAGACTTTTTAGAAGCGGGTTGCGTGCTTTGGGCTGCGGGCGTGAAACCCTCACCGCTCAACGCCACGCTCGGCGTGCCCCTCGACAGGCAGGGGCGCGTGATGGTGCGCGAGGATCTCTCGCTCGCGTCTCACCCTGAAGTCTTTGTGTTGGGCGACCAGGCACACTCCCTCGATGCCAAATCGCAAAAGCCGTTGCCGGGTCTTGCGCCTGTTGCGATTCAGCAGGGACGACACGTTGCGCGAGTCATCGTAGCTGACTTGCACGGCAAAGCTCGCCGCTCCTTCAAATATATAGACAAGGGCCAGATGGCGACGATAGGTCGCAAAAAGGCTGTGGCCGAAAGCGCGGGCTTGGAATTTACCGGATTCACCGCCTGGATGATGTGGCTCTTCGTGCACGTCTATTATCTCATCGGCTTTAAGAACCGTCTTTTTGTGATGCTGCAGTGGATGTGGTCCTATCTCACCTTCAGTCGCGGCGCGCGGCTGATCGTTTCTAAGGATTGGCGCACCTTCAAAAACCCGTAATGGGCCCATTATTGCGCCTACGGTGCCCAGATCCTGGACACTCTAAGTGCATGATCTGACAAATGGGGACGCCTGTATGCGCGTTCCTGCAACTTGGCCCGCGCTTTGCTTTACCTAAGAAAATTCTTTGGAGAGTGAGGACTAGTCTATGAAAATTCAAAACGCCATTTCCGTATTGATGTCCCTTGTCGGCGCCACTTCGGCCCTGGCTTACCAAGTGCCCAGCGTGGACGTCGAAATCACCGTGACTCTTAACGCCGCCCAGAAAAAAGAACACAACAAAGAAACGACAAAAGAAACCCGCTTGGCGACCAGCATCTGGCAAGACGAATCGAGCGGCCGTACCTTCGTGGCCCTCAAAGAGCTCGAGTCTAAAACCAGCCAGCGCTTGGCGCTTTCAGCGGGCTTCGGTGAAGGCCGCGCCCTTACGAGCCTCATGATTCGCGGTGAGATCAAAGCCATCCAGGCGACCCGCGAGGGCGGCTCTAGCGATGAGCTGAAGATCATCTCCGTCACCAATGCCCAGGGCAAGATGTGCAAGGTGGATGCAAAAGCCCAAACCTCGCTTTTTGAGTGCCTCCTACGTGAGGACTTTAAAAACGTGCTCAACTCCAATGCCCCTCTCAAAAATTCGATGAAGATCTTCCGCAGCTCGGGCGCAAGCACCGTAGAGGATTTCCTCTTCGTGGTGGACATGCAGAGGAACTTCTTCGCAGAGATCGCCATTGTGGCCCGCCGCGAAGCCCGCGAGAGCAAAGAAAGCATGATGGCCACCGACGTCCCCCATACTTTGAAATAGTTAGCTCGGGTGCCAGGTATAGGTTCCTGGAACCTATACCTGGCACTAGCTGTCTAATTCGTAGACAGGCGCCGTGATCTTTACCAAAGTTTTGCCTGATTTAGCCTTTTGTTAAGATTGGGTTAAGCCAAAAACCCCATGGGATCATGGGCTTAGCCATAAGGTCAAAAATCCGTCATCTCGGCACGCCCTTTGCTCCTACTCCGTTAAGGGGTGGAGTATGCAAACCATACGTTTTAACAATTCGGTCTTCGCAGCCATGGCGTCACTGACGCTCGTGATGTCCTGCGGAATCAAGCAAGTTGAAGGTACGGGTTCGTCCACCAACGCTGGCCGCTATAACAACGACATATATGATGACAGCGGCTCTTCTTCGGATTGGCAGCGTCTGTGCTCCAAGCCCGTGCTCTTCACTTCGGTGGGCGCGCTGGAAAGTGGACTTGAGAAGTACTTCTTTACGACCAAATACGGTGTGCCCGCGTATCCCGGCGAAGTTCGCGACTTGGAACTGCCCGTAAACTGGTGCTTTAAAATCGCCAGCGGCGGTTCGCGAGCAGCCTTCCGTATCGAATACGAAGACCACTTCGGTGGTGGTTGGTACGAGATGTCGGCCTCCAAGAGCTCGAATCCTTCGAGCGCTTCTAAGGCTCCGATTCTCTTCCATTCGGAGATCAACACGAGCACCAACGTGCTCGACGTGATCTTCCTCGATTCGCAAGGTTTTACGCAAATCACCGGTCCTAAAGTTGGTGATTATTACGAAGCGACGATTCGTTTCGCGAACTTGCCTACCGAGTCGGATTACACCAACGCGCAAATCGCGAGCATCAAACAGAAGTGTCAGAGCGGCGAATGGACCGTGGCCAAGTGCCTTGGTTACAACATGCCCTCCACGTTCTGGTGGGAAGACCAAAACCAAAATCCGTCGAACAACACGCTCGAAATGGCGCGTGAGATGCTCGACGGCGGTGGCGGCGCCGAAGCCGGCACGATCGGTACCATGAAGTTCCGACTGAGCGATGTGCTCTGGTAGGAATTTGGAAAATTAGGGGAATAACTAGGGGGAATTATGAAAAACTTAACCAAGAATCTACTGCTCGGACTGCTCGCGATCACCTTGAGCGCTTGCGGATCCAACGATAACGAATACGGCTACGGCCAGTATTATCCGGGAGCCTTCTCGGGCATGGCTTGCCAAGAGCTGGGCAACGCGCAAAAGCTCGGAGTGTACTTTGGTACCTTCGGCAACGGCGCTAAGTTCGGCATCGACATTTACCAGTCGACGGGCAACCAAATTGCCGCAGTAGGCGACATCTACATTCCGGATATCCAGCGCTTCTGGAACCCCGGCATGTACACGCCAGTAGGCCAGACTCAGCAATTCGTAAGCTGTCTGACTTCTAACGGATACAACGGTACGCTGACCACGCAAGGCACAGGCGCTTATCGCACTATCGAAGTGGTGCTCCAAGGCTCGAACGTAGCGATCACACTGGGTGCCAACTTGCCCGGTACCTCGAACCGTTCGCAACTTGCCGGTAACAACATCATCGGCCCCGCGTATGTGCAGATGAACGGTGCCGCGGACATCTTTGTTTTGACTGAAGATTCGCCTTGGTAGTAACCAAGATCGAGTGAGTTACCTGGTCGTATCCCTAGTTTCCCTCAAGGGAGTCATCGCCTTCGGTACCTGGCAAGACGGCCAGGTACCGAAGGTTCTTTCGTTTTACGAATGGACAAGCGGTGACAACGCGGGGCTCTCGAGCGACGTCGCCCGCGCCTGGGGCGAGCTGCAAAACCGTGTCGGGGAATCTGCTCTGCGTGAGCTGCGTGAAATCTACGTGGTTTCGGGGCCGGGCTCCTTTACCGGCATTCGCGTTGGAGCGGCCTTTGCCGCGGGTCTCGCCTATGGACTTGGCGTTCCTGTTTATTCCCTCTCGAGCTTTGACCTCTTTGCGCAGCCGGTGGGCATTCCTGTGCGCACGCATCTGGCGATGAACACCCCTGCTGACGAATGTGCGGCGGCGGTCATCGAATTTCTCTTTGCACCCCTTGCCGCGGGAGAGACGGCTGAGTGCCGCTTGCCCCATTCCGGGGACACTCTTCTGGGGGTGGCCGACGCTCCTGAAGAGTTGAAATTCTGGCCCACCGAGGCGCAGATTCATCACGCGCTTCTGCAAAGCGGCACCAAGCGCCAACCCCTACAGCCTGACTACGGCATCGGTCCTAAAATTTCGGGTCAGAGAATCAGCTAAAGAGCGCCACGCCCAGCGACACCAACACGGCCGTCAGCATGCCAAAGAGGATGCTCATGATGAGCGCTGGCAAAATATAGATGCCAAAGAAAGTGCGTAGCTTGGAGAGTCCCGCGAGCTGCGCGAGACCCACTACGGTGTAAACCATCGGCAGGATGGCCACCGCAATGGCCCCAACTCCTGGTAGAAAGCCAAAAATCGTGGTCCAGTGGGCGGCGATCATCACGCAAAAAATTCCCGACCAGCTGAGGCGCTGCGTATTTGCGCCGAGTAGGCGCAGCGTGAGCAGACCAAAGGCGGCGAGTAGCGTGGTGTAGGCGAGCGTGAAAAAGGGCGCGAGCGAAGAAAAAAGCTGTCCTGCCACTAGGGAGAGCTGCTGCAAGCCATGATGAATTTGTCCCGAAATGCGCGGATCGAGGCCTTCGAATTCTGCTGACCAGTGGGTCGGAAAGCTCACCGTGGAGATCATCGCGTTCAATGCGCCGAGCGCGAGGAAAACCAAAATGACTTTGGCCCAGACAACGTGGTTGATGCGTTCGCTGTGACCAAAAAATTCAAAAAAGTGACGTGGCTTGGTGAGCAGTACCTTGAAGTCGACGAGCAGGTTGGACTCGTCGAGGGGGTGAAACGAACCCGCGACCGATGCGGTCGCGGGCTGTGAAGATGGCTCGTTGACTTCGCTCATTTGCGAAGCCGACTATAGCGAGCTTTTGCGTCTACGGCTAGCGGCCGCGATGGCGCCCAAGAAACAAAGCCCGGCCAGCAAGAACACCGTGGCCAGCACTTTGCGGTCGGTTTCGGACGAGAGCTGCAGGCGCGTGGCCTTGAGCTGACGGGGGCGAATGCCGAGCACATCTTTGTCCGCGAGCAGGTAGCTGACGCTGTTCATAAAGAAGTCCGAGTTGCCGAGCTGCGACACGAAACTGTTGGCCACAAAAAGATCGCTCGCTACCACGACGAGCTTGGTTTCCGAAGGCTTGTCGTCCGTAGCCGGCGGCAGGGTGGCCGGAATGCTGGCGTCTTTTTTGTTTTGTGCCCAGGCTTTCGAAACGCCGAGCCACTCGGGGATGATCGAGCCATGATCGTGGCCATGGTCGTGACCATCGCCGTCGAAATGCCCATCGCTCGGGGGCATGAGTCCTTCGATGCCGCCCGGAACCTCATTTTTTGCCGGCGTGGCGCGTGGGTCTTCCACCAAGGCGGCCACGGAGAGCGGACCTGGCAAATCGCCGGCGACCATCTGAGCGCGGATGGCTTTCATGCCATTTTTCTTTTTGCCAAAAGCGCGCGATTCCGAGCTCACCATGGATTTCACGGTGAAGTTGCCGCTCTTGCCCGAAGTAGGAAGGGCGAGCGAAGCGGCCTGGGGTAGGATCACGGGGCGATCGAGCGAGCTGACAATGTCGATGCCGGGCGTGAACTTTTGTGTGGCCACGATGGTAGGCGGTTGCACGCTGAGATCGAGGATGATGTCGTCGCGCAGCTCCACGCCATAAGGCTTGATGAGGGCGTTCCACTTTTGCGGCGTCGTAGCGCCGAAGAGAATGAGCACCTTGCCGCCGCTGCTGAGGTATTTCTTCATGACTTCGAGGCCATTGTCCGTGGGTTCGCTCTTGGGCCCTGCGATCACGAGCGCTTCGCAATCTGTGGGCACATCGGTGTTCGTGATCACTGAAACGGTTTTGGTTTGGTACGACGAATTTTCGAGCGATTGTTTGATAGAGCTCAGGCCGCCGTTGTCGGGGCTTTCAAGGCTCATCTCGCCGTGACCGCTCGTGAAGCAAACCATCTTCTTGACTCCCTTGATGGCTTGCACGAGGGCGTTGGTGATTTGCTCTTCGATCTTATCCTTGTTCAAATTGTCGATACGCGATTCACGGCCGCTGGCGGCGCGCAGGAGAATCACGTTGTCTTTGGTGATGCCGCGTTCCTTGGCGAGCAAGTTGTCGTTGTTGGGATTGCGCACTTGAACTTTGATCTTGCCGCCCGATTCGATGCGGTAGTTCTCAAGGAACTTGGCAAGATCCTGGTTCGGAGCCATTTGCTGAATGTTGGTCGTCCAAACTTCAATCAGCATGCCTTCCTGGATCTGGCGGGCAATGTTCTTCGATTGGCTACTCAGCGAGTAAAGCTGCGCTTGGGTGATGTCTTTTTTCTGGTTGTAGAGGTTGGCGACGACGTTCACAGTCACCAGAATTGCAGCGATGGCCAGCGCCGAAATCGCGAGGCTGATTCCAAACTGCGACGAGCGTTTGGCGAGGAAAGTGCGCAGTCCCGTAAGACCGGCGACGCCCCAGGCGATGAGGCTACACAGCGCGAGTCCGAGCAGCGTGTACGCTGGCCAGCCCATGTCCCAAAGAAAAGGCACGTAGCCCCAGATGATCACCAGAGCGATGAGAGAATAAATGAGAGTTTGCTGAGCGATACGCGATAACATGTTCTACGACCTCCAGGCACGGCTTTCGATGGATTGTTTGGTGAGAAAAAGAAAGAAGGCGATGAGCGAGATGAAGTACACGAATGTCTTTAACTCGAGAATGCCCTTGGTGAAGGTTTGCAGCTGTTCCGAGGTGGCAAGGTACTTAAAGACTTCTTGCGAAGCGCCTGTGGCCGATTGCGAGGCGAGGGCGAGGAGCCAAAAGAAACCCAGGTTCGTCGCAAAGGTAAAGATCACGGCGATCATCTGGCTGCTGGTCATGCTCGACCAAAAGAGTCCGATCGCAACGTAGGCGGAGCCTACAAGGAAAAGTCCCAGGTAGGTGGCGAGGATCACGCCAAGATCAGGACCGACGCCCTGGCCGGGTTCCGAAAAGGCGACAAGGAAGATCGGAAAGATGACCGTCACGGCCAGCAGCGAGGCGAGCATCGTGACACCCGAGAAAAACTTGGCCCAAGTGATTTCCCAAGTTTTTACAGGCGAGGTGAGCAGCAGTGCCAACGTGTTGTTGCGTGTTTCTTCGGTGATGAGTCTCATCGTGAAGAAAGGAATGATGAAGACCAGGAAAAGGTGCACGTTTAGATAAAACGCCTCGGCGAGCTTATCGATAGTGATTTCCTGCTGGGCGCCAAACATGGCGCCCTTGGTGAACTGATCGTAGATGCTCAGAAAGGACTGCATCATGAGACCGACAAGGATGCTGAAAATCCCGACAAAGATGTACGCCAGGGGGGTTTGAAAGTAGCCTTTGACTTCGCGTTTCCAAATGGTGGCAATGCTATTCATGATGGGTGCACTCCTTAAGCGTCTCGGACGCGGTCCGAAGAAATCATTTTGATGTAGGCCTCTTCGAGGCTTTGCGACGAACTCGTGGTGAAGGATTCGATGGTGCCCGAATGTAAGACTTTGCCGTGGTTGATGATGATCGCATGCGAGCAGGTCATCGTCACTTCGGGCAGGATGTGGGTGGAGAGAATTACAGTATGCGTGCCCGCTAGGTCTTTGATCAAATCGCGGATTTCACGGATCTGCACGGGATCGAGGCCCACGGTGGGTTCGTCAAGAATCACCACTTCGGGGTCGTGCACGAGCGCTTGGGCGATGCCCACGCGCTGTTTGTAGCCTTTGGAGAGCGTTTGGATGATTTGGCGTGCGCGATCGGTGAGACCGCAGCGCTTCATCACGTATTCCACGCGCTCAGGGATTTTGCTTTTGTCGATTTGTTTGAGGGCTGCCACGTGCGCCAGGTATTCGGCCACGCGCATGTCAGGGTAGAGCGGAGGATCTTCAGGCAGGTAACCCACGCGGCGTTTGACTTCCATGGCGTCGTCTTGCACGTCGAAGCCTGCGACGCTAGCGGTGCCGGCGGTGGCTGGCATGAAACCGCTGAGAATTTTCATGGTGGTGGATTTGCCGGCACCGTTGGGGCCGAGCAGTCCGATGACGACCCCTTTGGGTACCGAAAAACTAAGATTGGAGATGGCGGTAAAATCGCCGTATCGTTTGGTTAAGTTGCTTACTTCAATCATAAACCCTCTCGCTCATCGTTCTAGGCGACGAAGTCCTCGCCCGGATCCTACGTAGAATCTAATGTTTTCAGATACTTCTTGGCCAAGTCTCGATCGCGGGGCTGTGAAAGTCAAGAAGGCCGAGTTACAATGAGAGCATGAGCATCAAGAGCGTCAACGACTTCTATTCGGAAGCCTTGCTCCCCTTGTCGCCGCGCCCCGAACTCGTGCCGCTGCTGAAGGCCATCATCAACTGCGGCGAGACCACGCGAGACTTCGTTTGGGCGCTGCGAAACGATCGCGACCTACAAAAGTGGTTGCGCCAAACCGTGGTGGCGATGGGGTTCGAAACCCAGAAGCTCGGGCTCGAACAAGTGATCACGCTCATTGGCCAAGACAAAGTTCGGGACATTCTGCTAGGGCGCGCCATTGAGCAGGCCTTTGTGCCTGAGAGCGAAACGCTGATGGCTCGCCACTACAAAGGCAAAAAGAAGCCGGCCACCTCCGAAGATGGGGGCGAAGAAGAAGGTGGTGAGGCGCCGCCCATCGCGGAGTTTGCATCGTACCTCGTGTATTCCAAGCGCGCCGAGGAAATCGCGAATGCCATTCGCAACTCTTATCCATGGCAAGCCTTTGTCGGTGGTTTGCTCTTTGATTACCTCTATTATTATCTCAAGTCGCGCAAGGTGGAGTCCACCGAAGGGCTCGAGCGAGCTGATCTCAAGAACTCCAAAAATTATCTCGACGCGATCTTCACCGAAGGGCTGCGTTCGGCCATCGCGGCCACCGAAGTCTTGCAAAAGATCAGCATCAAACATCAGAAGAACGTTTTCGTAACGGCGCTGCTGCACAACTGTGGTCAGCCCATTCAATTTGGTTTTGATCCCCTGTCCTTCCAGAGTCTTATGAACGACGTCGACCAGCGACGCGGCGTGGGTGTCTCCATAGATGCCCCCACACTCGAAGCCAAGTACTTCACCTTTGACCACGCGCAAATCGCCTCGCTCTTTATCGGGCGCTTGCCCTTTTTGCAGGAAATCGATCGGGTGCTCGACTACGTACACTCGCCGCGTGTTTTGCGCATGCGAGACTCCAACCTCTACGCCCTGCACTGTGTGATTAAGATCGGAAGCGATCTTGCCAAGTTGTTCCAGACTGAGCGTTCCAAGCAAAGCGATATCCAAAAAATCGATGACAAACAAATTCGCGACACCGAAGAATTCGGATTCCTAAAGCTGAATGCCGACGAGTGGAAAACGATCAAGTCGAATTTTGCTTTGAAGATTATGAAAGCAAGTTTGTAGGTATTAAGCGGCTTTTTTCTTGTCGCCGGACTTGGCGTCTTTTTTCTCGGGCGTTTCGCTGCCCCGGAGTTCGTCGATTTGTTGATTGAGTATCTTTAGTGCGACGGCGAATTCAGCTTCAGCTTTGGCTAGCTTGGCTTTGAGCTCTTCGTTCTGTTTGCGCAGCTCGGTGTCGAGAGTCGGTTCTTTGCGTTCTTTTGTCAGCCGGAAAACGTCCTGACTCATGATTTCGTTGAGCTCTTTGAGACTAGTGAAATCGTTGCGCAGCTTCTCGAGATAGTTTTTGTTGACGATGGTTTCGTCATCGGTGAGTCGCGCTTGTTTGTCTTTTTCGTCAGCCGCGTTTTGATTGGCGCTCGAGGTGAGCGAGATGCGCTCGCCTTTTTTCTCGGGTGTGTCGCCGATCACGATAGGATCGTTGAGAATCTCGCTAAGGTCTTTTTCGCTGTGCGAAGTGACGGTCATGCGTGAGAGGTCATTAGTCTCGGCTACGGGAACCGAAGGCTTGGCTTCAATGAGCGGCAAGTGAGCCGTTGCAGGGTCGAGGTTCGTCGAGGGCTTCACGTGGTGAATCGAAAAATAATAGCCCAAGTGACCAGCCGTCTGCGCAGGCGTTCCGAAATGGATGCGGGTCACGAGGAACATGGGGTCAGCGAATTCGGTCTCCGCTTTGCTCGTGCCGCCCAAAATGGAGAGGTTGTTCACAGCCTTCACGAGGTGGTGAAATTCTTGAAACAACACGCTGGTTTTGAGTGTCGAGTTGTGGAAATTGCTCAAGGCCTGCGCAAATTCATTGCGCAGTACTGAAGTGAGGTTGCCTTTGGAGTGGGCCGGAACGCTGAGCACGATCTTGTTGCGATCGGTGCCGAATCTCAGTTCAAAGGCTTCGTCGATCTGTGATTCGCCATGTTTGCTGCGGATGTGACCCATGCACAGACCCATCAGCGCTTTCTTGAGGGTTTCTTCTTTGACGCCAAAGCGACCGGCAAAGAGTGAAAGCTTTTGCGTGATCGCATCGAGGTCTTCTTGTTTGGCGATCTTGGCAGACCCAGCTTTGTGTTCTGGGCTCAAAAAGAGCGGCAGGTGAATGTCGGTGGCCAGGGCAAAGGAATGGTGGATGATGCCCGCGATGTAGCTGAGATCTGCGCGCTCGATGGCCGGAAAAAACCCGCTGAGTTCGAGCGTCGTAAAGGGAACGGTAGTTTTTTCAGGCGCAGGTTCACCGAACATGAAAATCGGTCCTTTGAAACCCAGGTCGCGCAGCTCTTTGAGCCCTTCGAAACCCGTGTGTTCGATATGGAAGGAATCGATGAGCGCCGCGACACCTGTGGAGTCGAGGTGTTCGCTCGGGATTTGGGAGATCTTGGTGGCATGGCGAACCAAATAGGGCGCACTGCTCCTATCGAGTTCTTTTTGCAAACGGGCGCACGATGCATCGTCGCCCGAAATGAGCCAAACCACTTTCATGCCCATTTTATCGGCATAAATATTTAAAAAATTTATGCTATTCTTAAAGTTGTGGGGGTTCCCCGGTCCCAGGCACCTGTGCTAAAGCCGGCTGGAGAGCTACAAAGCTAATAATATGAACGAAAACAAGAACCTAAGCCGCCCGGGTGACGCATCAAGTTATTCCGACGTCTTTTTCATATCCTGCGACCGCCACGACAAAGACCGCATCGAGGTGCAGTTTGGTTTTGATGGTTTGGTGGATTCTACCGAGAAGTTTTTCAACTTCGATATCGATTTTGTGGTCTTCTCGCCCAAAACCTTGGGGCTCTTGGAGTCACAAAGCGTGGAGTCCATCCGGGCCGAATTCCAGTCCTATTTCCGCCTGCACTCCTACGTCTCCAATCCGGACTCTGAATTTTCGGTAGATCGCGTGCTCGAACGTCTTGAGGTTCTCAAAGAGGACTTCGATGTGCGCTACCTACGCCTCTTTGCGGTGGAGCTAGACGGTTACCTCAAAGGACAAAAACGCAAGGTGAAGAATCACCTGATGCTTTACAAAAAGAAAGCCTTCTCCACCGAGGGTGCCTTAGCGGACCTCGAAGAGGTGCGCCAGGTGATCAGCCGTTTTCGTGAAATCCCGCAAAGCTTTCGCGCCAAGGACGAAGAGCACGCTCAAAAGTTTTTGGCGGACTTTGAACTCCTCAACGAATACGCCTCGCACCTCTATGTGCAGTTCCTGGCGATGACCGATGCTCAGCTCAAAGAATTCGACGTTTCACACCCGATCAAGCACAAGGCGCAGTCGCTCGGCGTCGAGGAAGCCGCGTTTCGCGCCCAGAAGAGTCTGCTTCTGGGGGATATGGACTCCAGCTGGCACCATAATCGCAAAGAAGATTTGTACCTTCGCCGGATCTCTTCGCTTAAAAAGTACTTTCACCGCGCTCTTTTTATTCAGGTCACCAGCAACTCACTAGAGCGCAAACTCTTCGTTCCGGTTTACGGCATGTCCGCCGCCCTCGCTGCCGCCTGGACGATCATGGTGCAGCTCTATGCCACGCGTAACATGATCGACGGCGTGGAGATCTCCACCCTCGCAGTCATCTCGGTCGGTATCTTGGCCTACGTGGCCAAGGACATCATGAAAGACTTCTTCCGTCGCTACTTCTACCAATCGGGTCGCCGCTGGGTGCCGGATTTCGAGCGCAAGCTTTTTGCCAAGACGTACAAGAAGCCCAAGTACATCGGAATGATCCGCGAGTACCTGCGTTTTCTCGACACCTCGGAGTTGCGCAAAGAGATCGTCGAGCAGCGCTATGCCGTGGAAGGTGGCGAAGTGGAGCGCGCCCTGGGCGAAGACATCGTGCACTTCAAAAAGAAGGTCTCGCTCGATTTGACCAACATGGATTACGACGATCAATTTCCGTGGGGTCTGCGCGAGATCTTGCGCATGCGTCTCGACCACCTCACGGTGTCGATGGAAGACGCCCACAAGCGTCTGCCGGTGCTCTACTCTTCGGGGCAACTAGAAGAACGCATGGGTCGTCGGCTCTACCACATTTACGTGGTCGCCCAGATTCGGGCGCGCGGTAAAGGGGCACAAGATTTTGCGGCGTCGGTCAAAGCCTATCGCGTGACGCTCGACAAGAACGGTGTCATTCAGACCACGCAAATTCCGTGGACCTCGCTGATCCACACGCCGGCAGATTCTTAGAGCTCTTTTAGTAAAAACGTTGCAGGGCGACGACCTTGCCCAGCACTTGAAACTCCTCGTCGGGATCGACCAGGATGGGTTTCATCTTGGCGTTTTGAGGAATGAGCGCCACTGGGTCGCTTTTGCTCTTGGGGTATTGAATCGTTTTGACCGTGGCTTGATTCAGGTGTTGCGCCACAACCACATCGCCACTCTTGGTTTTCGCTTCGCGATCGACCACCAGGTAATCGCCTTCATAAATGCCGATGTCGATCATGCTTTCTCCGCGCACCTTGAGGGCGAAATAAGCGCCCGAGTTTTTGGGGTTGCGGATGGTTGCGGGACTCACCTGCAGAGTGCCCAGGGCGACTTCAAAGGCGTCTTGTAGGGCGCCTGCGGCCACTTCACCGACGATGGGGATGCTCATCGTCGGGCTCTGGCGATGCCCGCTGAGTCGAAGGCTGCGGCCTTTCTTTTCGAGGTAACCAAACTTTGTGAGCGCATGGATATGATCCTGAATGGTGCCCACCGCCGAGACGCCCAGATGTTTGGCCATCTCACGGTACGAGGGAATGCGCTGTTCTTGGTGCACGCAGGCTTCGATAAAGTTCAGCAGTTCCTTTTGTCGTTCACTTAAATTTGCGCCCATACACGTGTATGGTAATCCCTGGGCCTAAGATTGTCAAAATGAAGCGTTTTGATCGGTGCGGCATGGCTTTGGGTAAAAAAATGTCGCCAAATCTTGATACCATACGAACGTATGGTAATTTGAATGAGGTAGACGTTTCGCGAGCAGTGGGCCGATGGCGTGGTGGACTCTTCTCTCCCCCCGACTGACGATCAGCCATCCCGTCCGGCCCACTCTTCTGTCGAAAGGCTCTCCCCAAAAAAAAACGGTAATGACCCCGAGGGGTCACTACCGTTTTTTCGTTTCTCGCAAAAGTGCGCTTAGTGCGACTGATGATCGGCAGGAGCCGCTTCAGCAGGAGCAGCAGCGTCGTCAGTTACGGGTGCAACTTCTTCGGTTGCAGGAGCTTCTGCGGGAACTTCCTCAGCTTGCTTGTTGCAAGCCATAGGAGCGAGAAGGGTAGCGACGATTGCGAGTCCAAAAATCTTTTTCATAGTTGTGAATACCTCCTTGGGGTTACCTTTTTTGAGGATAGTCCAGGAATGACGGGCTGCATAGCGGGGGGGTGTGAATATATTTGATAGCTTAGGTCACTCTTTGTTGACGCTTGCTCGATGCAAAGGGGTGGAGTCTTAGGCTTGAACTGCCTTGAGGCGGATCAAGACTTCGAACTCGTTTTCCGAATTTCGGTGGGATTCAAAGGAGCCACCCATCTTTTCGATGATCTTTTCGCAGATCACCAGACCCAGTCCACTGCTCGTGGAGGTGCTCGAAGCCTGTTGTTGGGGTTCGTCGGAGCGCAGGAAACGGGACGAAGCTTTTTGGTCTAGGTAGCGAATCGTCACGTAGCGTTTGCCCGTGGGTTGTTGAACTTCTTCGATCGTGGCCTTGAGATTGCGGATGGCGTTGTTGTGCTTGATGGTGTTCATCAGCAAGTTGCGAAAGACCATCGCGAGCTGCTTTTGGTCGGCGCCCACTTCGCGGATCTCTCCCATCTGCAAGTCGAAGCTGAGTTGAGGGTCAGCCCACTTGAGACATTCGGCGTAGGCCGATTTGATGATCTGTCCGACGTCCGTAGGTTCGATCTTGATCTTGTTCAGGCTCGAACGCGTGAACTGCAGAATGTCGTCGACAAGCTGTAAGCCCGAAAAGCAATTCAGCAGGGCACGCTTCCAGAGGGCTTCGAGTTCTTCGATGGTGGGTTTCTTATCGCGTTTGAGTTGCCAGATGTGGTGCAGGCTGATGATGGCCGAGAGAGGTTCCTTGAGGTCGTGCGCGGTTGCGGCCGAAACCACCGTCAAAAAGTTGCGAGATTCCTTGAGGCCCTTCTCCATACGGTTGAAGGAGTCGATCATCTCAAAAACTTCGGCGTCGAGGCCCGGCGAGACGGCGATCGGCCCCGGAAAGCGCTCGTTCTTGAGTTCGTTCTGGGCGCGGATGATCTTTTGCATCGGAACCACGACCTGTTGCTGCAGGTAACGGTTCTTGAGCAGCATGGTGGCGCCCACAATCATGATCGACAAAAAGCCAAAGGAGAGGATCAAGTCGCGTTGACGCTCAATTTCGGAGCTGAGGTACTTGAGGGTGAGCGAAAGGTATTCCGAAAGGTCGGCCGTTTTGGAGATGTGCGATTCGCTCAAGAGACGCAGCTGGTTTTTGAGCGCCCATGAGGTGCCGCTCTCTCGGGTCAAAAGCTCTTCGCCCAGGCGCAGTTGCACACCGAGGCGTCGCTTTTCGGACTCTACGTACTTGATGATGAGGTGGTGCAGGATGTGATCGTCGATCAGCTGCCCGTCAAAGCCCTGGAGCTGGGTGTTGGCCCGGTCGCTCAGCTCGCGCAACTCCCGCATACCGTATTCCGAAGGAGCGATCTCGATGTTTTCGATCACGGACGCCAGGTCTTGGTCGATCTTGGCCACACCCGAAGTCACGCTGAGCGAAACGTTGAGGGCATCGATCGTGGTTTTGAGCTCAGAAATGCGTGGGCCGACGCCCACGAAGTAAAATACGATGGGCGCCAGTAGCGTGCCAAGTTTGATAAAATCAAAAATATGCAGCTTGGACTGGAGCGAGGATCTCATTTGAGCAGCACCCTCCTGTAGTCCACGTTCCGAAGCAGCGAAGCGTCGATGTAATCCGTCACGTTGAACTTACGGATTACCACCATAAAGGGGCGATACTCGTTCCTCGCCATGATCCATTTTTTGTAGAGGTTGTACTGAGCACGCAACGACTCGTCGATAAGCACGCGTAGTTCACGTCGCTGTAGGAGCTCCTTGAGGAGATCTTCGTGAGATTCTGGAAAGCAGGTTTTCAGTTTCGTGAGGCTTTCGTTGAGGTCTAGATAGAGCTCTTTTTCGGTGGAGATGAGCTCCTCTAAAAAGTCCGAAAGGATTTCGGCCTTTCGCTCGATCAGCTCTCGGCGCACGATCACCTGCGAGGTGATCTCGTGCACGCTGGAGTAAAAGATAGTGAAGCGGTTGGTGTCCAAGCGGCGACTGATTTCGTCCGACACGATGGCGGCGTCCACGCTGCCACTTTCGAGCGCCTTCATCAGGCTCTCGTAGTTGGCAAAGGTAGTTTGCTGAATGCTGGTCTCGTTCACGCCTTCGGTCAGGAAGAAGTAGGTTTTAAAGAAGTCTACGATGTCGCCCAAGTGTCCGAGCTTGCGCGAGCGGATGTCTTTTACCGCGCGGATGCCCGATCGCTTGCTGGCCACCACAGCAAAGGTGTTTTGGATGTTGTTGATGCCCGCGATAATTCGGAACTCTTGCGCCTGCTGGGGGTGCTGGATGGCGTACTTGAAAAAGGTCGGGGGGGCGGAGATCGCCACATCGACCTTTTTGTCTGCCAGTTCGTGAAGGCCGCGTTCGGTGCGGTCGAGAAGCACCGACTTCCATCGCTTGCTTTTGCCCTTGCTGCCCTTTTCCACAAGGCAGATGAAGGCATTGGAGGCGCGGTTATTAACCCCGATGCTGAGGCTGTCTTGCGACGACGGGGCTCTCGAACATGCTGCAAGTACCCCCAGACCTAGGAGGCACAAAGGCCTCGCTAAAATCATTCCTCGCCGTCCTCCACGAGCTTGTAACCAAGGCCCGGTACCGAGCGGATTTCGACGGTAGTGGGGCTGATCTTTTTGCGCAGGTTGGAGATGTGGGTGTCGATCGTGCGATCGACCACGTGCGAGTTTGGCCAAAGGTGCTCGAGGATCTGCTCGCGGCTCAAGATGCGGTTCTTGTTTTGGGCCATATACAAGAGCAGCTTCCACTCACGGGCGGTGAGTTCAAGGGGAGTGTTGGCGTTGGGATCCTTGCGGATGAGACTCTGTTCGGTGAGGTTCAGGCGCAGGTTGCCGACTTCGATGATATTCTCGGAGTCCGATTTGATCTCAGCCTGCTTGAGGCGGGCGTCGATGCGCGTTTTGAGCTCGAGGGGATGTATCGGTTTGGTGAGATAGTCCACGGCGCCTAACTGAAAAGCGGCGACCTTGTCTTCGATCTCGTCCGAGTGGGTGAGGAACATGACGGGGGTGGAGGCGTATTCCGGTTTTTCACGGAGTAGGGAAAAAAGCCTCAATCCATCGCCATCGGGAAGAGAAAGGTCGAGGATGATGCAATCAAACTCTTCAGACTTTTCGATAAGCTGCTTCGCAGCTTTGATCGACATGGCCGAAACCACTTCGTAAGCTTTGAGGGATTCTTGAATCAGTTCCACGTAATCTTTGTGATCTTCCACGCATAGGACACGTTTCATATCGCCGAGTATATCCATATCCGCGTATCCTATCAAAAATTCATTTTCGAACGATTCATTTTCGAATGCATCAAGAAAACTTAACAAGTTCTCCACCTTAGACTGACAGTTCGCACCGATAATCAAATTTAAGGGAGATATTTATTATGAGCACTCAACAAGAGACCTACTTTTTCGAAGACAAACTGGATTGGTGGCTCGAGCGCTACATGCTCGAGAGCGATGCGGGTGCCGTGCCCATCGTGGAAGAAGACACCGAAGAGCTCTGGCTCATTTCGGACTAAAGCCCTAAATCAAACAACCAAACGTTCACCGAATCACTAACGTCAATCTCAAGGGGGACAACATGAGATTCTCAACCATTGAAGACCAAGTTGATTGTGTGTTTCTCGGCGCTGTATTTGTTGTGCTGATCCTCTTTATCTAGGACCCTTTTTCGGGCAATGCTACCCAAGCGTAGACGTAGGGAATCAGCGAAAGCCCGCCAGAAACAAAAAGAATCACAAAAGAGACCCGTATCAAGACCGGGTCCCAGCCCAGGAGCGCTGCAAGGCCTCCGCAGACCCCGCCCAGCACTCGATCCGATTTGGAGCGGGTGAGCGGGTCGTGGGCTAGTACGGTGGGTTCTGGCGCGGGGTTTTCCTCGGCCGATGGCATAAGCACCCACAAGATCAAATAGAGCAAGATGCCGAAACCTGTGCCCAGCGTGAAGAGGGCCACGAGGCGCACCAGCGCCACCGACCAGCCCTTTTGCGTGGCGATGCCACTGCACACGCCCCCTAGGAGGGCGTGGCGCTTGGAGCGGTAAAAGCGGGTGGGGCTGGCGGGTGTCGAGACGTCTTCAGGATTCATTCTGCGGCTCAGAATCAACCGCTTTGGCAGCCTTTTCAAGATTAAACTTGGGCTTTTGCCCAGGTTGCTGAGATTCAAGAATGGCCATCGTCTTTAGCAGGCCCACGGCCTGACCAACCATATAATCCGCAGCCACTTTTTTCGCGATTTCCGTAGTGGCTTTCTCTTCGGCCTGCGCGGCTGGATGCTGAACATCGTCGGTGGCCTCTATGTGACCCGCGAGGTCGTTTTCACGAATGCTCTTTTGCTTGGCGCGCGTTTGGGCCACCACGTCGGGCGTGAAATTGTCGAGGCTCACGTCGGGCTCGATACCTTTGGCCTGAATCGAGCGACCCGAAGGTGTGTAGTAACGAGCGATGGTGAGTTTCAATCCTGAGCCGTCGCCGATGGGCAATACGGTTTGCACCGAACCCTTGCCGAAGGTGCGCTGGCCCGCGATGATCGCGCGCTTGTAATCTTGCAGCGCGCCCGCGACGATCTCCGAGGCCGAAGCCGAAGATTGATCGACGAGCACCACGATGGGAGCTGTCGAAATGCGGTGACCCTTCTTGGCGTTGGCGATGTCCTTGGCTCCCTTGTCGCGGCCGATGGTGTACACGATGGGGCCTTCGTCGATGAAGAGGTTCGACACCTTGATCGCCTCATCCAAGAGACCACCCGGGTTGGAGCGCAGATCGAGCACGATGCCCTTGGTGCGATCACGATTTTCTTTGATCACTTTAGCGAGGTCTTCGCTCGCGCGCTCCATGAACGAGGAGATGCGCACGTAGAGCATGCCCTCTTTGAGGAGCACGTGTTTGACGGCCGTGACCTTGATCAGTTGCCTCTCGAGTTCGAAGCTGAGCGGCTTGAGCTCGCCCGGGCGCTGAATGCCAATTTTGACTTTGGAACCGGGCTTGCCGCGCATCATGCTGATGGCCTCGGGCAGGGTGATGTTCACTGCGGATTTTTCGTCGATGGAGAGGATCTTGTCGCCCTTCTTGAGGCCGGCCTTCGCAGCGGGTGTGTCGTCGATGGGAGAGAGCACGGTGATCTTTCCGTCTTCTACCGACACCTCAATGCCCACTCCGCCGAATTTGCCTTCGGTTTCATTTTTCATTTCGGAGTAAATTTTGGGCGGTAGGTAAGCCGAGTGCGGATCGAGCTCGCCGAGCATGCCGTTGATTGCGTTCTCCACCAGCTGGTGCACGGGCGCGACATCGACGTAGGAGTCTTCGACAAATTGCAAAATCTTCGCGAACTTTTCGAGCGGCTGGTAGGCCGAGTCTTTGTTCGCCTGCGAGTTGCGATGGAAGCAGGAACCCACCAGGAATCCTGAACTCGCGACGAACGAAAGGGTGAAGACTTGGATGTATTTATTCTTAAAGGAGAACATCTCCCTACATTATACGGTGCAGTCTTCAGAGACCCAAGATGTCTAGATTCTGGCGTGCAAAGACAAGTCGTGGATTGACGGCTTTGCCCTTGTGGCGCACCTCGAAGTAGAGCGAATCTTGGCTGTTGCCGACCACTTCACCCGTGCGCAAGCTCGCGCCGAGCTTTACGACGTTCGCATTTGGCACCAGGTTGGCATAAATCGTCAGAAAGTCGTCACCGTGATCGATCATCACCACGTGACCGCGTCCCTGCATGGGGCCCGAAAAGACGACCTTGCCCTTGAGGCAAGCACGTACGTGCGAAGCGGGCTTTTGGCCAATCCACCAACCGAGCGAGTTCCACTCAAGACCCGTGAGGGCATCTTTGCGTGTGCCGAAATCCTGAAGGATCGGCTTCTCCGAGAGGCTGGTGAAGGAAACGGGCACGTCTCCACAGTGAAAGTTGGTGGCTTCGGCCACAGCATTTTCTTTGATGGCGGGCATGGCGCCCTTGGCGATCTCTGTTGTCGTAGGCGCAACGGGCTTGGCACCTGTGACTTCATGGCTCATCCAGTCGAGCTGAGAGGTGAGTTCGGCGTTGATTTGCTGAATGCGAGCGATTTCGTCTAGGTGACGGCGCACGGCGAGCTTTAAAATCTTTTCGATCGAGGCGCGGTTGCGCTGGGTGACGGGCACGTCCTCCCAGAGGTAGACCGGCACGCTGGCTCCATTTTGCAGCTGATTGAGTAGGGAAACTTTTTTGCTGAGTTCCGCTTTGAGAAAGGTTGCGCGCTGGGAGTTGGCGCCCAGTTGCGCGTCGAGCTCGGAGCTCGAAATGCTCGCTTTGAGAACGCTTTCGGGGGGCGTGAGGGCGGCCTGGGCCGCCGTCGCGCTGACTAAGGTAATTGCTAGGAGACGCTTCACGATCACGTCCTAGCCTTCGGTCGCAGGTTTGTTAACAAGGGGCCAGGTGAAGAGAGCACCTAGCATGGCGGCCAGCACGCCGAGGGCGAGCAGGCCGAGGTTCGAACTCATCGAGAGCGTTTCGAGCTGCGTGCCCGAAGGGAGAAGGATTTCTGAGTATTGCGGGAGCACGCCCTTCACGATCCAAAACAGCGTGCCGAGGGCGAGGGCCGAAGCCACAAAGCCGATGATGGCCGATTCAACCACGAGCGGAAAGAAAACCCAGCTCTTGGACGCGCCGAGCACTTTGAGCGTTTCGAGTTCGCCGCGGTTCGATTCGAAGATGAGGCGAATGAGGTGACTCACGAGCAGCGAAACCACCATGAGTACGGCCACTAGGAAGATCGTCGACCACGAGAAGGCCTTCGAGGAGATCGAGGTCTTGGCGGAGGGCAGCACGTCCGAGCCGTCGTCCACGTCGAGCACACCAGGCAGCGAGCGCAGTTCGTTCATCTGCACGTTCCACTCGTTTGTATTGATGGTGTTCGACTGGAGTTTGGCTTTGATCATCAGCGGAAAGGTCTCCGAGCCGAGGGCATCGGTGAGGGCTTTGCCGAATTGTTTTTCGAGTTCGGCGCCGGCTTCTTCGGGCTTGATGGTTTCGATGCCCACAAAATAGCTGCGCGAGGAGATGTTCGACTGGAGCTTGGCGACTTCATCGGCGCTCAGGCTAGGATCCACGAAGAAGGTGATGCTCGGGCTCTCGCCCGCCTTGGTCTGCGACATGCGCACCTTCTCGAGGTTTTCCGTGATGGTCCAGAACGAGCCGAGCAGCGTCAGCGCCGCAGACACGGCGAGGATGGTGAGGGCCGAAGATAGGGGTCGTGCTTGCAGGTGACGTACAAGAATTTTAGCGATCATAGTTCAGCTCCACTCCAGAAACGGGGTACTTTGTAAGCTTTGTGGTTTTTGTTTGCCGGCAAGGTGCCGGAGATGAGTTCGAGGACGCGGCCACCGAAATCGCGCACCAAGCCCATGTCGTGGGTGGCGAGCAGTACGGTGGTGCCTTTGCCTTTGATCTCACGCAGAAGTCTGACGATAGACCTTGCGGTCTGCGGGTCAAGGTTCCCTGTGGGTTCGTCGGCGATGATGAGCGAGGGGCAGAGCACGAGCGCTCGCGCCAGAGCCACGCGCTGCTTTTCGCCGCCGCTCAAGGTTTGCACGTTGTGTTTGGCGTGGTTCTGCAGCTGGATGGTCTCGAGGATCTCATCCACACGGCGCGCACGCTCTTTGGAATTGATATTCTGCAGGTGTAGGGGAACTTCGATGTTCTCTCGCACGCTCAGAGAAGGCAGCAGTTTGTAGTCTTGATACACGATGCCGATCTCGCGACGCAGTTCGCGACGCTGAGCCTCGCTCAGTTTGTGCACGGCTTGGCCGAGGGTAAAAACCTCACCGGCCGTAGGGGTGTCGAGCCCCAGGACAATTTTCAGAAGCGTCGATTTGCCCGCGCCCGATTGTCCCGTCAGAAAGACGAACTCGCCCTGCTGAATGCGTAGGGACACGCGCGAGAGCGCCTGTACCGAGTCCGTGACTTGTTCTTTGCCGCCCACTTTGTTCGTCGCGCGGAACTCTCGGTCCACATCCTTCAGCTCGATCGAAAAATGGCTGAATGCGGATTGCCCAGCTGATACCATTGAATTCATCCCCCCAAAGTCTTATTGTAAGAATCTTTTCGATGGCGAACAAGACCTTTCAGAGAATGAAGCAGCTCAATGAGCAACTGCAGGATTGGGCCTACGCCTATTACGTGCTCGACAATCCCAAAGTGCCCGACGCCGAATACGACGCGCTCTTTCGCGAGTTGCAAGCGTTGGAGGCCGAGCACCCCGAGCTCAAAGTTCCCGATTCGGTGACTCAGAGGGTGGGCGCCCCGGCGCGGGTAGAGGTGGCCAAACACTCTCACTTGGTGCCCATGCTCTCGCTCGCAAATGTCTTTGATTTCGATGGTTTAGATGACTTCATGGGCCGCTGCTCACGGGCCCTAGACATCGACGTGGCCAAGCTCAAATGGGTGGTGGAAGAGAAGATGGATGGCCTCGCCATGAGCCTCAGCTACCAGGACGGCGTGCTCGTGCGCGGCACCACACGCGGAGACGGCGCCGTGGGTGAGGACATCACGCCCAACGTAAAAACCCTCCACGACGTGCCTTTGAAGCTGCGTAAAAAAATTGACGGTCTCGTCGAAGTGCGCGGCGAAGTCTTTATGGAGATTGAGGATTTTGAGAATCTGAACCGCGAACTTGAGGTTCAGGGCAAGAAGGTCTTTGCCAATCCCCGCAACGCGGCCGCGGGTTCGGTGCGTCTTTTGGACTCTTCGGTAACGGCCAAGCGGCCGCTGCGCTTTTTTGCTTACCAAATCGTGGGCCGCGAGCTTGATCAAGATCAGACTCTCGCGGAGCTCAAGGAGCTGGGCTTTGCGGTGAACTCGAAGTACCGCCTTATCCAAAGCCTCGGAGAGATGCATGCGCTCATCGAGTCGTACGAGAAAGCCCGTCGTGAAAAAACGCTCTTTGATTACGACATCGATGGCCTGGTGATCAAACTGAACTCCGTTTCGCAGCAAAAGACAGCGGGCTACATCGCAAACTCGCCTCGCTGGGCGGTGGCCTACAAGTTGCCTGCCGTTGAGGCTCTCACCAAGGTCAACGAGATTCGCATCCAGGTGGGGCGCACTGGCACTCTCACCCCGGTGGCGGAGCTCGAGCCCGTGCGCGTTTCGGGCGTCGTGGTTTCGCGCGCTACCTTGCACAACGAAGAACAGCTGCGCCTCAAAGACATTCGCGTGGGAGACACGGTGTGGATTCGTCGCGCTGGCGATGTGATTCCCGAAGTTGTGCGCGTCGATCTCGACCAGCGTCCTAAAAAAACCGTGGCCTTTGAGATGCCCACAAAGTGTCCCGTTTGCTCGGGCCGCGTGGAAAAGATCAAAAGCGCGATCAAGTGCGTGAATGCTGCGTGTCCCGCGAAGCTTCTCGAGCGCCTCATCCATTTTGCCGACCGCAAGGCGATGGACATTCGCGGTTTGGGCGATCAGCTCATCGAGCGTTTCGTGGAACTCGGCCGCATCACCACGCTGCCGGATATCTATAGGCTTAAAGACCACCGCGACGAGCTCGTGCAACTCGATGGTCTCGGGGAGAAGTCCATCGACAAACTTCTCGGGCAAATCGAGACCTCCAAAAAACAAAAGCCCGAGCGTCTACTCTTTGCACTTGGGATTGATCATGTGGGCAAAGCCACGGCAGAGCAGCTCGTCGATGAAGTGGGCTCCATTCCCGCCCTTGCGGCGATGGAGCTTGAAGCCCTCTCTGAGATCGCCAATGTCGGCCCAGAAACCGCGCGCACCATCAGCGAATACTTCAAGTCCAAAGCGGCGCGCAGCGAACTCGAAGGCCTCAGGCAGGCGGGTCTCGAAGCCTTGAGCGGCAAAGCGGCAAAAGTCGCTAAGAAAGTCGAGGGCGGCGCGCTCGAAGGCCAAACAGTGGTGATCACCGGCACACTCTCGTGCTCGCGCGACGAAATGGCCGACCTCTTGAAGCGTCACGGCGCCAAGGTTTCAGGATCGGTTTCTAAAAAAACCTCCTTCGTACTCGCCGGTGAGAGTGCCGGCTCGAAGCTCGACAAAGCCGTGGAGCTCGGCGTTCCGGTGAAATCCGAAACGGAGCTTCACAAGTTGCTGTCGAAATAATGACGGTTGTCAAAATAATGCAATCGCACTGAGGTGCGAATTCCTGGCCTTCGGTCATGATGAAAGAATGAAGATCACAAAATCCCGCAAACTCGGCATGTCGCTCGTGATGGTGATGGTGGCGGCTGCCATCATGGGTCTGCTTTCGGTCGTTTTCGCCAAACTCATCACCGAGGGACAAAGGGGACGCCAGGGGGTTCAGCAGGGCGTTGATTTCGACATTCTCAAGTCCACCGTGCACATGATCATAAAAGATCCTGAGCTTTGCGCCTTGGCCTTTCGCACCGATCCTGACGTTGGCGTGGCAAGGTTTCACCCGACCGTTGCGATTCCGGCCGCGAACCAATTCAAAGTTCTCAAAATGGGCACTGTAGACATCCTTAAAGATGGTATGAATCTCGGCTCTGGCCTCGTGCTCCAGAATTTGACGTTGAATGCGACGCCGGGAGTCCCGCCAATTGTTGCAGGCACTCGCCTGCGACATAGTGTGCAACTCAACTTTAGGGCCACTAAAACTGGAGGAGGTTATGGACCCCAGGGGCTCACGCTGCCCATTCCCTTCAGTCTTTTGCTAGAAACCGATGCCACCACTCACCAGATTCTTGCCTGCGGCATTGAAACCCCAGGGGGTTGCCCGCAGGACACCCTTTTTGTGAGCAACCCACTTGGGGGAACCATGTGTCAGCCGATCACCGACTATTTTGATTCGGTCTCGTGCACCAGCGGAACCCTGAAGGGCTGGTTCAATGGGGCTCCCGTATGTGTTACTCCCGGCGTGACCTTACCTCCCACGTCGGACATCTCTGGCGCGCCTCCCGGGAATCCTACACTGGGCAAATGTAAAAACACCTTTGCATCCTATTGCGACTCGCAGTGTGACGCCGCTGGTTACGATACTGGGGTGAAATCCTCTTGCTCACTGTGGGCACAGACGGTGGGTTGCCGTTGTTCGAACCCGCGCAACACTCGTCCTTCGGCGAACATTTCCCTCAAAGCCGTAGAAGATTGCGGGGATCTCGATCAGGCCACTCTGTGCATGTCGCGATGCCAGGTACTCAGCTACACGAACGGAGTGCCGAACTCGTGCACGGCCCTGGCGGATCCCCTTTTCAAGGCCACGCTGACGTGCACTTGCAGCGACTGATCGTTCTAGTCGAGAACGCTGGGCACTTGCTTCAGGAGCTCGACGGTGGCCATCGCCCGCGTGTGCAGCGAAGGCAAGTCGATGACCTCATCCGGGCGGTGCATGTTAGCGCCCGTGGCACCGAGGCCGTCGATGATGATCAAGCCGGGCCTATACATAAAGTTTGAATCTGCCGAACCGCCCGAGCGTTCGTGGGCGACCGTACGGTTTTCAAGACTTGAGGCGGCCTTCACATACGCTGCGACTAGAGTTTGTCCTTTGGAATCTGCGGGAAAGGGCTTGGGGTCGTCGACGATCGTGTAGGTGGTTTTCGTGGCGATGCCACCGTCAAAGCTCTTGACGTAAGTCTGGCTCAAGATCTTTTCGACCTTTTCCAAAATGCGCTCTCGGCTTTTGAGATCCGAAAAACGCACGTCGAGTTTGGCGGTGGCCCAGCCGCACACGATGGCGTGTTTGTCTTTGCCACCTTCCATGCGGCCTATGCTGATCGAGACGTCCTTGCTGTAATCTGTGAGCGCTTGGAGCTTTTCAATTTTGATCGAGAGCTCGTGGCAGGCGTTGGCGCCTTTTTTGTGGTTTCGTCCAGCGTGAGCTTCCACACCCTCTACGGAAATGTTGTACCAACGATCTCCGCGCCGCGAGGTGACGATGTTGCCGTTCTCAAGGGCTGGTTCAAAGCCCAAGACCACAGCGGAGTCTTTGCCGTATTCGGCAAAGGCTTCGAGGAAGCCTGTAGATCCCACCTCCTCAGAGGGCGAGACCACGACGCGAATCGAAAAGGGCGGCTGGGGCTGCTCGCGCAGATACTGGGAAAGCGCGTGAAGGGCGACCACGATCCCGCCCTTGTTGTCGATGACCCCCGGGCCGGTAGCGCGTTCCCCGGTGCGAGCGAATTTGATAAAGCCCGTGGACTTAGGAAACACGGTGTCCGCATGCATCACCATGGTCACGATTTTGGGGTTCTTGCCCTTGATCTCACCCACGAGTAAATCGCCAGAGGTGACGCTCTTCACGGGCTGGGGAATGAGCTTCGTCGCAAATCCCAGTTTTTTGAGTTCCGTCTCAACGATTTTTTGGTTGGTGTTCACTCCTTTGGGGTCGGCCGAGTCGCTGCTTGCGGCCACTAGCTTTTCGAGCAGCGGCACGAGGGCTTCGAAGGGTTTCTTAGCTTCGGACGCCTGAGCAGTGGAGATCACGAAGGCAAGTTGTAGGCTAAAGGCAGTGAGTTTTTTCATGGGCTCTAGATTAGCGTGGAGGCGGTCATCGCCGTAGAACTTTTTTACGAAAATGCGTTTTTGTCGAAACTTTGGTCACCCGACCAAAAGCTCGTCGCTTTTAAGTCAAACACTTAAGCTAAGTCCTTGATTGGTATCTTTCTTGCTCTTGTTTCGCGCGCGAGAAGCCCCTGGGCGCCTCGCCCAGTGCACGTTTGCGGAGGATATTTCATGGATCGAAAAGCGCAGCCAGTAGGCGAAACAACCAGTGACCTAGGACGGGTCGTACTGGAGACCTACGGTCAAAAGCTCTCCTCACGTTTTCAAATGCGTCTCATCGAACAGGCGCGCGCGGGGCAATTTGCTAATCTCCGCTCGCGAAGCGCCCAGATGCGCGACGCTTTCGAGAAGCTCGCCGTGCTGCTTCCGCACCGCAACCTGCCGCTCTTCATTTTTGGAGAGCGCGGCACTGGCAAGCGCAAACTCGTTGGCGAGTTCTTTTCGCTGCAAAACTTCTTGGGCCGTATCGATTCCAAAGCCCCTGGCCGCCTAAAACTTCTTCGCGGCGATCACCTGGAGCGTGGCTTTTCTCATGATTGGCTCAAAATCTTCGGCGCCGAGGATCTGGTATATATCGAAGACATTGAAAGCCTCTCGCTCGACGTACAGCACGAGATGCTGAAGCTCCTGGCTTCGCCCTCCCTCGCCTTTCGCCTTGTGCTCGGTACCACAGTGGCCCTTTCGCTCAAAGTGAACGAAGGCACCTTCCTCCAAGAACTCTTCGCCGAAATCAGCGACGTTTCGGTCTACTTGCCCTCCCTCATCGATCGCGCAGAAGACTTGCCTCACCTCTTGGGCGAGTTTCTCGAGGAGATGGCTTCGACCAAATCCTTACCTCCTTCGCAGATTCTCGACATGCTCTCGCGTGCGGACCTGGCCCGCAATTTGGACGATCTAGAAACCCTGGTGCGTTGTCTCTTGGCCAAGAAAAGCGATGCGGCGCAGTGGGAGCTCGGCGATTTTCCGCCCGCGATCCGCGCGCTCTTTCCGCAACACCTCTTTGAAGCCGACGGCGGCGCGGCCGCTCACCAGGCCAAGCGCCTTGCGGTGAATACGATGCGCCGTGCGCTGGTAGAATGTGGTGGCAATACGGCCGAGGCCGCAAAGCGCCTCGGCATGGGCAAGATGGAATTCGTGCAGCGTATGATGGCGCTGGGCGTCCGTTAACTTAGGGCGCGACGCCCGACCAAACTTGTTCCGCTTTGAATTTGATGGTTCCCAGCGTCTTGGGCTTCTGTCCGAGTGCCGTTTGGAAATCCGCGAGCGCTTCGATGCGCTCGTCGGTGTACTGGCGTACCATTTCCACACGGTAATCATAGCTGATGCCTGTATATTCGTTGTGCGATTTGAAGATGCCGAGAGACGCATCCCAAGGGCCGCGGTAGGCCGAGCGCATGAAACGGTGGGCGCGAACGCACTCGACGACTTCGGCGCGGTCGGGGTGTTGAATTTTGGCCAGGGTGGTCTCACCGCTGTCGCCCGTACATTTAGCAATCTTGGCGATGTCTGCGGTGTTCGCGGTGCCATTGGCGTTGTGCGTGTTCAGGTAGTAGGGCTCAGTTGGAGCGTTGAGGAACTTGATGTACTGGATCTTAGCGTGGAAGAAGCCGTCGGCCTCTTTTTTGCCTTTGATCGTGATGAAACCCCAGGTGGGCATCAAGAAAATTTCTAGATTGTCTTCGGCGAGGCTCACAAAATACGAAGGCTGGTAGATCACCACGTTGCCTGCGGTGTCGCGTTTGGCGGGCGGAACGCTGGTGGAACTCGTCTGCTGCGAATAATCGTACTCGGAGCTGTCTTTGAGAGTGTACTGCACGCGGCCGTAGCGGTCTTCGTATTCAAGGCGGAACGAAGCTTTGGGCTTGGCGCCTGAGGTATCGATAAAGAGACATGCCATGGTGGGGGGCTCGATCAGATCGGGCGGCTGCACGCGGTTCGTGCCCGTGATCCACGCCGGTTGTTCGATGAAATCATTCAGCATGGACTCGTTCTCGTCCGCGCTTTGTGAAGTGGGGAAAATCAGAGGAATTGTGCAGATCGGATCGGTGGAAAGTTTTTCACCAGTGCCCGGATTCTGAGTGGGTGGCGCGTTGTCCACGTTGTCAGGTGTCGGGTTCGGCGTGATGACCAGTTTTGTTTCTTCTTTGGCGCAGCTCAAAATGACGGAAGCCAGGATTGCCGAAGTCAAAAGCGGTTTCGCAGAATGGATAAGTTTTCGCATAACGATCTCCCAGTTATCCATTTTGCCTGGGATCAAGTTAAAGAGTTATCTCAATATTTTGACAGCGATAGCGAGTTAGAGCGCGGTGATGCGCGTGCCAAAGCTCGGGTCGGAAAAAACGCGGGCAATTTGCTCTGGAGATTTGCCGCCTGCGATGCGCAGTGTGGATGCGGGAGCGCTCTCGAGAAACTCCAGTGCCGCCCGAATTTTGACGATCATGCCGCCTTTGATCACCCCTCGGCGAATGAGTTCGCTAGTTTGCGCCACCGTGAGGTGAGGGATGCAATCTCCGTGTTCGTCCAACACGCCTTCGGCGTCGGTGGTGAATACGAATTCTTTAGCGGCAAGGCTCTGCGCCAGGGCTGTGGCCGCGAGATCCGCATTGATGTTGCAAGGGCCTTGGGGGACGCCCGCGGAGGACGTCAATAATCCGACGGAAGCGATTACGGGACAAAAACCATTCTCTACGGCGACTCTCACCCATTCGGAATTCACATGGCTGACTTTGCCGACGAGTCCTAGGGCCGGGTTCTCTTCGCGGCATTCAAAAAGGTTGGCGTCGAGACCCGATCCGCCGAGCGCGCGCAAGCCTGCATGGTTGATGCGTAGGACGAGTTCGGAATTGGTTTTCCCGCGTAGGGCCATGAGCACCACATTCAGCATCGCGGCGTCTGTCACGCGCTGGCCGTCGATAAAGGTGGATTCGATGCCGAGTTTGGCGGCCGTGGCGGTGATCTCAGGGCCTCCACCGTGCACAATCGCAAAAGGGCCGGGCGCATGGCGCGCGAGTTCGGCAAAAACCGTCGCGCTGCTGAGGCAATGCTGAAGGGCGGCGCCGCCAAGTTTGTAGACGATCATGAGTAGGCGGTGTTGATCTCGACGTAGCGGGTGGAGAGGTCGCAGCCCCAGGCGGTGGCCGTGGCCTCGCCAGCTCCCAAGTTGATCGTGATCACGATAGACTCTTGCTTCAGAAGTGGAGCCACGCGCGCGCGGGCGCCGTCTACAGGCGAGCCCTGGTCAAAGAGCAAAACGTCTTGCATTTTGAGGGTCATCTTTTGGATGAGTTCCGCCGGGGTGCCCACCATGCCGATGCGTACCAGGATGCGACCCCAGTTGGGGTCTTCGCCGTGCACCGCCGACTTGATGAGAGGTGAGGTGGTGATGGCGCGGGCAATGTCGCGTGCCAGTTCGGTGCGCGGAGCACCCTGCACGTCGACGGTGATCAGTTTCGAGGCGCCTTCGCCGTCTTTGGCGATGGCGATGGCAAGTTCGCGCAGCACTTCATCAAAGGCCTGAGCAAAGGCTTTGCGTGCCTCGGCGGTGTCGATTTTGGCGCCCGAAGCACCATTCGCGAGGGCGATGACCATGTCGTTGGTCGAGGTCTCACCATCGACCGAAATCATGTTGAAGGTTTTGTCGGTGGTCTCACGCAAAAGGTTTTGAAACTCGTCGAGTGCGATTTCAGCGTCGGTTGCCACGAAGGCGAGCATGGTGCCCATGTTGGGGTGAATCATGCCAGAACCCTTGGAGGCGCCGGTGATGCGCACGGTTTTGCCGCCGACGCTGATTTCTTTGGTGTAAAACTTGGGAATCAAATCGGTGGTCATGATCGCAAGGGCGAAGTTGTTGATGAGGTTTGATGAGCTGCGCACCGCAAAGGGCAGCGCCTGGATCACGGTGCGGGTGGGGATGCGATCGCCCACCACACCTGTGCTCGAGGCGAGCACTTGGCGGCTGTCGAGGCCGAGCGCTTTGGCGGCTTCGTCGACAATCTCGCGGCAGTCGCGGATGCCCGCTTCACCTGTGGCGACATTGGCTTGACCGCTGTTCACAACGATCGCCTGAATGTTCTCCGAAGGCAGCAGCGACATGCAGTACTGCACGGGTGCGGCCTTGAGCGTGTTGCGCGTGAAAACGCCGACGGCTTTTGCCGGACGCAAGCTGCGCAGGATGCCCAGGTCGGGACGGTATTTACGCACTCCACAGTTCACTCCGGAGGCTTCGAAATCTTGAGGTAAGGCGATGTTGGGTATCATAGCAATCCTTGGTGGGCAGGTAGCCCGAACATTTGGTTGAGGTTCATGATGGCTTGGCCGGCGGCCCCGCGCACCAAATTATCAGTGGCGGCAAAGACAAGGGGTTTGCCGTAGGCGACGTGCGCCGAAACGGCAAACTTGTTGGTGTTCGCGATGGTGCCCACTTGCACTTCACTTTCGCTCACCATGATGTCTGGCTGGTCGCCATAATGTTTGCGGTAAGCGCCGAGCAACGTGGAGGTGTTGCGCTCGGACTGCGCGAGGCGCGGATCCCATTCCAAAAAAATGCTGGCGAGAATGCCGCGTAATATCGGCAGGAGTTTGGTCACAAAGACCGGCGCGTACGAGTCCTGCTGACCCAGGGCATTCAGGTATTCCACGAGTTCGGGCCAGTGTTGGTGCTTGCCCGTTTTGTACGCGTAGCTGTTGCCAAAGAGTTCTGAGAACATCAGCCCCGCAGAGACTTTTTTTCCGGCGCCTGAGGTGCCGCTGGCCGCATCGATAAAAATCGCATCGGCGCGCACGAGCTTTTCTCGGAAGAGCGGGATGAGCGCCATGAGCAGGGTGGTGGTGTAGCAACCGGGATTGGCCACGAGGCGGGTCTCCGTGGTGGGTTTCACCCAGGGATAAAGTCCGTAGGTGGCGTTCTTCAGCAGCGACGTTTGGTGATGTTCGAAGCCGTACCACTCAGGATAGGAAAAGTCTTTGAGCCGAAAGGCACCGGAGACGTCCACAGTGCGGATACCCAGCTCCACGAGCGCGGGCGCCATTTCTAGCGAGACTTCAGCAGGTGTGGCGAGTACTGCTGCGTCAACTTTGCCGCGCAGGCTCGCAAGGTCTGTCTCACGACCGATATGTGCGGTGACCTCGAAATTGGGGTGATGAGCGATCCATTTGAGAAATTCTTGCCCCGAATATCCACTGCCCCCCGCTAAGGCTACAGCACGGCGCTGCGTTGCTGTGATCATCCCTAGGTCTATAGTTGAATGGCTGGGGAATATCCAATAATAAAAAGACAGTGCAAATATCGACGAAAAAATACGCAGAATTGCTGGGTGGGGAGGGACTGAAATGCGGTTCCCAGACTTTGCGGCTCGCGCAAAATGACGCCGACCGCGAAGCCATCTTTCGGCTTCGTTTCGAAATCTTCAACCAAGAACTCAACGAGGGCATCAAGGCCAACGAGGCTACGGGGCTCGATCAAGATGACTACGATCAGTACTGCGATCACCTGATGATTCTGCAAGGCGAACGTGTGGTGGGTACCTACCGGCTGCTCCCGGGCCGCAAGCGCCCCGCATCGGGTTTTTATTCCGAAGAAGAGTTTCATCTTGCGGGTCTCGGCGTGGACCCGGAGGAATCCGTGGAGCTTGGTCGCGGCTGCATCTCTCCCGAGTACCGCAAGCAAGCGACGCTGATGAATTTGCTTTTTGGCCTGTCGGTCTACATGGACGTCAAATCGGCGCGCTACCTTTTTGGTTGCGGTTCCTTGCCGCTGATGACGGCCGACGATGCCGAGGCGACCTACGAAGAACTGAGGACACGTGGAAAAATCGTGGATAAGTCTGGAGTCGCACCTCGAGAGACGCACGCGTTTCGCGGTGACGCCTCCAAGGGGACGCCGCAGATTCCACCGCTTGTGGAAGTGTATATGGCTTTTGGAGCGCAGATCATCGGCCGTCCGGCTTTTGATCCGATCTTCGGCTGTTACGATTTGCTCGTGTTCATCGACAAAGAAAAGCGCAGCGACTGGGGAGTGCAGATTCTCGAGCGCTTTGATCGCAGAATACAGGGACGCAATGAGCAAGAAAGTGCCTGATAGCGAGGATCCAGAGCGCGTCTTTGGCGAGACGCCCTATGTGACCAAAACGCAGGGCGTGAAGATCATGGTATGGCCGGTTTACGACGAAGAGCGTTCGCGTCCCTACGACTCGGTTTTCTTTTACGAGTACTTCATCAAGATCGTGAACGAGTCGAATGAGGTGGTGCAGCTGATCAATCGTCACTGGACCATCGGCGATGGTTTTGAGCGCGTCGAAGAGGTCAAAGGCGACGGGGTTGTGGGACATCAGCCCACCCTGGGGCCCGGCGAAACCTTCCATTATTCGAGTTATTGTCCGCTGCGCACGCCCACCGGATGGATGAGCGGTGCTTTCGGCATGCGGAACAAGGCCGACCTCCGCTTTGAAGCCAAGATCGACCGTTTTTACTTAAAGAATAAAATGATGCTGAACTAGTTCGGGCTGCCGGCTCCGGGAGGGCCCGGGCGCTTGTTGTTTTTGCGGAAGAGAATGATGCCGTGTTCGAGATCGTATGCCGAGATGCCCACGGTGACTTGGTCGCCGGTGATGCAACGGATTTTGTTTTGTTTCATTTTGCCCGAGAGTTTGGCCGTAATGGTTTTGCCGTTGGCCAGAGTGACTAGGTAGTGGCCGCCTCCGGGAGTGGCCGTAATAACACCTTCAAATCGCGCGAGATCTTCTTTAGACATCTATAGGCCAGTCATTAACCCAAAAAAACAGCATACACAAGGATAAGGGCGTGTCCTCATTTCCAAGCAAACGCCTGAAACCCTAAATTTACCGCAGACACGAAGTGAGGAGCGATAAGGGTGGTTCCCTTTGAGCGACAAGCGACAAAGTATGCGGCAAATTTAGGGTTTCCCGCAGGGCCGGTGAGAATTTCTCCGCAGGCGTTGTCGGCTCTTGGCAACGTGGAACCACCACGCCACCTTCGAGCCTCCTAGCTGCGAACAAATTCTCTCGCGGCAGGTGTTTGCTTGGAAATGGGGACACGCCCTAGAGCCCCTAGCGGGGCTCCTCGGCAGAACTTCTTTAGAAGTCGCGGAGCCCGCCTCAAAAATAATAGTAGAGGCCGGCCGAACCAGTGAGGCCGCCGCTGAAGTCGCGCAGCTGCACCATGTACTGGGCCTGGCCCACTAGAGTCATGCCACTGGGGAACATGTAGCTCACCCCAATGCCAGGGTAGAGGATGTGAGCGGTGCTGCTGGTGACACCGCCACCTTCTTTAGGTTCAAAGAATCGGCGAGCGAGGTAGCTTGGCAGCGCATCAGAAGTGCGCTCAGAGACTTTTCCAAGGCGCCAGTTGGCGTAACCGAGTTCTACGAAGGGGCTGAGGGCCGCCTTGCGCATCACGTAGCGCGAGTGCACGCCCCACGAGGAGAAGTCCATGCCTGTGCCCACGCCAAAGCCAAAGGTCCACTCTTCGAGCAGAGCGAAGTCCACTTCGGCGCCGAAGACGCCGTAGGCGCCGGCGCTCATAAAGCCCATGCCGAAGACGCGTTCGGATTTGTCGCGGCCAGAGCTGTCAAAGCTAAAGCCCGACGAGCCGAGGCTGCCGTAGTCAGTGGGGCTGGTCACGGGAACCGATTCGAGTTCCATGCTGGGTTCGGGGGTGGGGGTGGCCGCGAGACGTGAGCGTCCCGAAGCGTAGCGCAAGTCCACGCTGGCTTCCGAAGCGCGCAGGGCTTTGGGCGGAGCTTCGAGGCGGCGATTCTTTTTGCTGAGAATGCTCATGGCTTCGGGGCTCAGAGCGTGGGCGCTGGGCAAGAGCCATAGCGCGGCGAGGGCGATAAGGTTATTTCGTTTTTGCATCTTCCTGACCTTCAATCTGACCAAGTTCGGACGGGACCTTCTTGGTCGAAAAATTCACTTTAACGCCGTCCTCGAGCATGAGGCGGCGGATGTCGTTGCGATCGATGGAATCGGCCTTCTTGGCGATCTGTTCGAGATGTTTCCAGACGTTGCTGTCGACACCACTACGCAGTTTTGACACGGTATACCGTAAATCGGTGCTCATTGCCGAGAAGTTTTCGATAAGTGTCTTAATTTCTTGGCGTTCTTTGGGGCTAGCACTACCCACAAGCTTGTTCAAATTGCTGCTGAGGGTGTTCAGCGAGCCCAGGATCTCTTTGAGGTCGTCTTTGTTGTCGCTGAAGAAATCGCGCAGGTCTCCAAAGATGCCGTAGCTCTGCGAGAAGAGCTGATCGACCCGCGGGGGGTCGACGCCGATGATCGTGGCGCCGGATTCCACGCGCGGGCCCTGGCCGGGTACGATTTCGATGTAGCGCTCACCGATAAGGCCGGCGAGGTTGACGTAGAACTTGGAATCTTGGGTGATCTGGTCGAAGGCGCGGTTGTCGATTTGCGCTTCGAGCATCACTTTGGCGGGCGCGCCCTCGAAGCGAAGGTCGCTGATGCGTCCGACTTTGATGCCGCCGAGGCGAATCGGCGAGCCGCGGTCGATGCCGCCTGCAAAGTTGTATTCAATGAAAATCTTTTGCGAACCGCCGAGGCGGAGCGCACCCATCCAATACGCAAATAAAAATGCCAGAGCGACGGCGCCGAGAAATAGAAACCCGAGCACAAGCTGCTTCTTTTTGAGTTCCTTTTTCTCGAGTTCTTCAAGATTCACAGTACTTAGTATCCAATCAACACGCACCTGCCGCAAGGGATCAAGGTGTCACCAAAGTGCCATCGCCACTCACTAAGTGGTAGCACTAAGGGGGCCTGAAGATAGCTCTGTGTGTGAAGATTGTAAAACTTGTGGCGATCGTGCGAACGGTGAGCGTAAGTTTATTGACGCAGCCTTTAACCCAAGAATTTGCCCGCTTTGACGGTGACGGGATTGTGGCGGTCCGGAGCGACGACGCTGATGTCACCATCGGCTTCGAGCACGACGGCCTTCACTTGATCAAGTCGCTCGTAACCCGCGATGCGCAGTTGCGCGTAGATCTCATCGAGCGAGACACGTTCCTGATCCAGATTCTCACGCAGCACGCGACCTCCGTAGGCGAGGAGGGTGGGCTCACCCTCGAGCACTTTGCCGATACGGCGAAAGCGGTAGCTTAGGATCGACATCAAAAAGACCAAGCCTACGAGGGTCATGGTCGCCACGAGTGAGGTCGTCAAAGAATAGTCCTGCTTGCCGAGGGCTTTGGAGACGATCTCGGGAATGAGCATGATCATAACGAGGTCGAAAGACGAGAGCTCGGCGAAATCTCTTTTGCCGATGAGCCTTAAGACGATCATGATAAAGACAACAACCACGGTGATGCGAATAATGAATTCCATAGTCACTCCTTTTAGGGGATCAGCCAAAAATCGAAGTCTCGGCTACCGAGTTTCTGCGCACCAGCATAGACCGCTATCGCATTAGAATTTTTTAAGTAGGCCTGAGGACTTAGTTCCCACCGTGCGTATTTGGTTTCACCGGCGAAGAGTGTTCCTAGAGAAATTGTGTAGGGATCTCGCGCTGCGGGGATTGCCGTGACCTTTTCGCTTTGGTCCACAAGCCGGTGATCCAGGTGCAGAGAAATGTTATCGACGCGAGCACGGGATTCGTTGCGTACTGTGATGCGAAAGGTCGCTGCCGTTCCGGCGATCACTCGGGTAGGGTAATCCAAGCGTAAATGTATGGGGCCGAAGTGATCTTCGGTGGTGGTCCGGCGTTCGTCTATTCCGAAAACGAGCGTCGCAATAAAGAGTGTGAGCAAAATCGGCACCCCAATTTTTTGGGCGATCGGAAAACGAATTCTTCGCGCTGGCTGCGGGGGGTCTAAGTTTTGGATAAAATCATCAACTGGCTTGGTTGATTTCATGGTCTTTCACTCCGTTCAGCATCGTGAGGGCGTTCTCGGTGGCGTGACCAAAAGTTGTGTTGTCAAAGATGCACCAGACGTTTTTTCCGCGACATCGCTCTTCACTAAGCACTTCGCTGAGCTCGTCGAGGTAGGTTTCCGAATAACGGCTGCGGTAGATCTCGGGCGATCCGTGCAGACGATAATAAATCAAAGACTGCGCATGATAAACTTCCCGGTCCGGTACCGGGCAGGGGTCGGGATCTGCGAAGACGCGGGTGACGCCATTTTCTAAAAGCAAGTCCAGGGCCCTTTCGTGATTCCAGCTCGGGTGGCGTGGTTCGAACGCAACGTCGCCGTGATGGATCGAGCGCAGATCGCGAAAAAAGCCCTTGGCGCTCGGGGGATGAAATTCCAGGCTCGGAGGAATCTGCACGAGCAGCACGTCCAGCTTTTCTCCGAGACGTTGAATGCCGGACAGTGTTTGCTCTAGTCGTTCGCCCGTCTTACGCAGCCGGGTCTCTTGGGTGAAATATCGTGAGAGTTTCACAGCGAAGCGAAAATCCACGGGCACCAGGGCCGCCCACTTTGCGTAGGTCTCGGCCTTATGATCACGGTAAAACGATGAATTAATTTCGACCGCATTGAATTTTTTTGCGTAACGCTCAAGTTGAGAATCAGCTTCGGGAAAAATTTCTCGCCAAGGTTTGGGGATGTTCCAGGCGGCGGTACCGAGGTGAATCATAGCTTAGGCACCTGTTTGATTTGATAAAAAGATTTCCACGGATCTTTGGCGAGGCGGCGGTCTATGTTGCGAATCGTGAAGGCGTCAGACTTAAGGCCCCGCTTGAGTTCGGTCCATTCGACGGGAATCGATAGCGTTGCGCCAAATCTTGCCCGCGGTGAGTAGGGGGCGACCGCAGTGGCACCGCGGCCGTTGCGTAGGTAATCAAGAAAGATCTTACCGCGACGTTTGGCTTTTGACATGTTCACAAGATAGAGGTCGGGGTTGCTGCTAGCGATGTCTTCGCACACGGCCTTGGCGAATGCTTTGCCCAGATCCCAATCGAATTTCGGTTCCACAGGGGCGACCACATGCAGGCCCTTGCCCCCCGTGGTCTTCACAAAGGAGCGAAGTCCGTAAGTCTTCAGCAAATCCCGCACTGCAAAGGCCGTGTCGATCACCGAGTTCCAGGGCACGTGCGGATCGGGATCGAGATCGAAAACCCATTGGTCCGGGTTCTCGATGTGTGCAAAGGTGGTGTTCCAGGTGTGAATCTCTAGCACGCCGAATTGGGCGAGCGCGATGAGGCCTTCGGGACTGTCCACACTAATGTAAGGCTCTGCTTCGCCGCGCACCTTGCGCTTTTTGATGGCCGCGGGCAAACCGCGGGTCCAGTGCTTTTGCACGAAACCTTTGCGTTCGATGCCTTCGGGATAGCGCAAAATCATGAGTGGCCTATCGGCTATGTGTTCCAGCAGGCGATCCGATGCTTTCACGTAATACTCGAGGATGTCGATTTTACGGATGTCATTGTCGGGATAATAAACTTTTTCAGGGTGAGTGAGGCGCAGGTTGCGCAGGCGCTCTGTGGCTTGTTGGCGTTCTCTCGCGGCTGGAGCGCGATGGGGCTTTGGCTTAGTTCTTTTGGGCGGAGGGGAGAGCTTCGCTTTTTGGTTAACGCCTTTGCGGCCAGCTCCGATATCATCTAGGTCGCGTTGAGTTTTGATACTGAGGGGTTTTTCGAGCAGCACATCCCCTTGGCGCAAGCTCTGCGCATGCTCGTCTTTTTCTTTCACGAGAAGCCACGATTTTTCACCGGCGCTTTTCATGCGAAAGAGGGCCCAGTGGCCATGCAGTTTTTCTCCCTTCAGCTCGAACTTTAGGGAGCCAGCTCGGAGTGAACGGTGCGGATCGGTATCCGGGCGCCACTCACCTCGATCCCACAGCATCACAGTGCCGGCGCCGTATTCTCCTTCTGGGATCGTGCCTTCAAAATTGCCGTAGTCGAGGGGATGGTCTTCAACTTGCATTGCGAGACGCTTTTGTTTGGGGTCGAGGCTAGGCCCCTTGGGCACAGCCCAGCTCAACAGAACGCCGTCAAGCTCAAGGCGAAAGTCGTAGTGCAGATGGCTCGCGTCGTGTTTTTGGATGACGTACTTGAGCGATTTGCGGCGCGTGCCTGTGGCGGTACCGCGAGGTTCGGCGGTTTTCTTGAAATCACGTTTGCGACGATATTCTTTGAGTCCCATGGTTCAGGAACTCCGACGACGCGTTCGGGTCGCACTTTTACGTTTTGGAATTGAACGCGTTTTTTTACGTAGGCTTTTCTCGAGTAAGGGCATGAGATCAAGCACTTTGGCCATCGTGTCGTCGGCTGCGGTGTCGCGCTCTTCGGTACTCTCATCAACAGACACTTTCTTGCGCGATTTGCTTTTGAGAGCTTTTTTCACCTGTTGGATATAAGTGTCTTTAAAGTTTTTCGGTTTCCATTTGTCGGTAAGATCGTCCACGAGCCTTTCGGCCATCGAAATTTCCTTGGGTGAAATTTTGGTGGATTTCATCCCGCTCGCGGGCAGGTCAAGATCATTGAAGGTTTTGATTTCCTGATCAAAGTGCATCACGTGCATCATGAGAACCCGTTCGTTCGCGGCGATGGCGACGAGTTGCTGTCGACCATGGAGCACGATAAGTCCGATGGCCAATTTTCCAGTTTTCACCAAGGTCTCCCGCAGCAAGACGTAGGTTTTATTGCCTCCCTTATCGGGTTCTAGATAATAGGTCTTTTTAAAATAGATCGGATCGATCTCATCGCGTGTGACAAATTGCTGAATGTCGACGGTGTTGGTGCCCTTGATGCGAAGGCGCTTCAACTCGTCGGATTCGAAGATGGCGTATTTTCCGGAATCGAGTTTGAGTCCCTTAACAATGTTCTCAGGTTCTACCTCTTCGCCAGTCTTCTTGTTGATTTTTTGGTAACCAACATGCGCCTTATCGCGTTTGTCGATGAGATCAAAATCGAGGCTCTCTTTTTTGGCTTGCGCGCTGACCACCGAGATCGGGATCGTCACAAGACCGAAGCTGATATTACCTTTCCAAATTCCTCGGGACATGGGGTGAAATGTTAGCCGCGGGCCTTTTTACCTGACCAGTCAATTTATCTTCACGCAGACCCAGGAAGACGGCTTGGCGCAGTCGTGCGTCAGTGGTCCAGTTGGCGTAGCGAATCTGCGCAACGAGCCCGGCCTTCACAAAATGTACCCCGCGCCTTTCTAGAGGATGGAGTTTGTTGGCAAAAGGCGAGCTTTTGCGAGGGTGGCGCCGTAGCCATTTGTAGATTTGTTTGAGGTCGGACTCGTCGAAGCCGGTGCCCACACGTCCAGAGTAGATGAGCTGGCCCTTGTCATCGTGGTAGGCAAGCAGCAGGGCACCGAACCCCGCACGCGAGCCCTCGGGTTCGGTGTAGCCGGCAATGAGGAATTCCTCTTCAAACGAGGCTTTGATCTTGAGCCAATCTTCGGATCGCCCCGATCTATAGGGCGACTGAGCTCGTTTTGCGATGACACCTTCGAGGCCGCGCTTTTTGATGCGTGCAAAGAAGGTCTTGGGATTTTTCTCGACCACGGGTGAGAGGTTTAGATCTTCAGTGGGAAACTGCGAACTAAGGGACTCGAGGAGGCGTTTGCGCGCGAGCAACGGCAAGGGGCGCAGATCGTAGCGCTCGAGGCGCAGTACGTCGAAAACCACATAAGTAAAGCGGCGGCTCACGCCAGTGCTGAGCGCTTTTTGCAATTCGGCGAAAGAACTTTTGCCCCGCCGGTCAAAGATCACAATCTCTCCATCGAGAATGAAATCTTCGCTGTCGACTTGCAAGAGGGCTTCGGCAACGTTTGCAAAACGGTGGGTCCAATCGAGGCCATTGCGACTGATCAATTTGAGAACGGTGCCACGTTTGATCGCCAGAATACGGTATCCGTCGTACTTGGCTTCGAAGATCCAGCCTTCGGTGCGCGGCATGGTCTCCGCGAGTGTGGCAAGTTGCAACGCGATCTCCGCCTTGCGAGTGTTGGCGTGGCGAATGATCCGGCGAGCGGCCAGAGCCTTGAGTCCGGAGAGCCAAGGATGAGGTTTTGAGGTGCTCTTTTTCAATCACCAAAAGTCTAAAGAGGTCGGCCTAGGGCATCAAGCAAAGTCAGATCGAGAAAAGATCAAATTGTCTTAACAATCTCATTCGACGGCGGAACTCTGACTCCATTTGAGCGAGGCGTAAGCAAAACCGAGTAGGAATCCTAGCAGCGGCACGAGGTAGAGCATCGGCGCGTCCGAAAAGGGGGGATCGAGGAGGAGGTTGCCGATCAAGAGGTAGAAGAACCAAAAAAAGAGCAGTACGTAGGAGGGCACGCTGAAGACGCGCACCCACAGTGGTCCGATCACCAAAGTGTCTACCGAGCCCCAGATGTCTTTGCGCATGAAGGCGCCCAAGTAGAAGCCCAAAAAGGCGTCTGAGGAGAGGATTGGTGCGGTGGCCAGTGAGTGAATTGCGCAAAAGGCCCACATGGCGAGGGCGGTTCCGACAAAGGAGGCCACAAGCAAGCGCCATGGTCGAAAGACTTCAAAGATCGCAGGACCGAAAACCCAAAAGTAGAGCATCGACACGAGCGTCGAGAAAAGCGATTCGTGCATGGGAATCGAGGTCAGTACCTTAACAAGCGAAAAGTCTGCCGGGATGAGCGCGGCCCGGATCACAAACTCAGTTCCAAAGATCCACGCAAGCACGCGCGCGAGAAGCCAGATGGCGAGCACCGCGAAGACGAGGGGGTCTATTCTTTTGACCGTGTGAGAGGAGCGCAGAGGGATCATTTGATCTCAATAACAATCACAGAAACGTTGTCTTCTCCACCCTGAGCATTGGCCAAAGCGACCAAATTGCGCACGGCCGTGTCCACATCGAAATTGTGAAGCACTTGGGCGATCTGCTCGTCGGAGACCATGCCGCTCAAGCCGTCGCTACAGATGAGGTAGCGATCGCCTTTGGCAATAGGCCGCTGGAAAAGGTCCACGCGCACGTCGCGTTCGTAACCCACCGAGCGGGTGATGATGTTCTTTTGAAAGGACTCCATGCTGTTCTCGTTGATGAGACCAGCTTTGAGCAGTTCGTAAACCTGCGAATGGTCTTCGGTGAGCTGATAGAGGTTTTCGTCTTGGTAGAGATAAAGGCGCGAATCGCCCACCTGACCGATGTGCAGAATGTCGTTTTCCACATACGCCGCAGTGAGCGTGGTGCCCATGCCACGCAGCTGGGGATTCTTTTGCGACTGATCGTAAATGACCTTGTTGCACTCGCTGATGGCGCGCTCGAGAAGTTTGGGAATGTCGGCATCACCATCGCGGTTCACGAAAGCATGTTCGAGGGTTTTTACGGCCATTGAGGAGGCGACTTCGCCGCCGCTATGGCCGCCCATGCCGTCGGCCACGGCAAAAAGACCGGCATCAGCGTTCACCAGGATCGAGTCCTGATTGTTGGTTCGCTTTTGACCGATATCGGTTTTACCGCATACTTGCCAGCTTCGCTTTGCCATCTTTGTTTTTGTCTCGGTGGTGCCCGGTGGACTCCGGGAGGAGCCTTAGGCCAGCGTTTCGATGTTGAAACACTTGCCGTTCACGAGCCAGTCCGAGGTTCCTATTGAATGGTACCATTGAAGATGGCGGCCGACATCCTCTATGTTCTCGAGGATCGAAAATAGTGGAGCCATAAGTTTGACGTTGCCTCGCGGATAAACCCGGCGCGCTTCGTCGTAACTGGCCACAAAAGCTTCGGCGGTGAAGATCCCATCTGGAGAGACCGAAGCGTTAACCAGCGAGGGTATCCAGAGTCCGCGCGGGCTCTTGGCAAAGATGTCCACATAGTCCGATTTGCCAGGTGCGAAGACGAGGTTGCAGAGTGTGGGCTCAGGCAGCTCCGAAGTGCCGCGCGAACGTGTGGGGAGATTTTCTACCGACGAAAAGGCCCACTGACCTTCTTCCCAGAACTTGGTGCCCGTTGCGAAATGACCCCGACCCTCCCAAATGCGGCGGCCGCAGACCTTGGGTTCGCGCGGGTTGTCGTACATGCTCACGAGTTTGCTCATGGGGTGGCGCTTGGTGTGCTCGATGATATTTTTTTCGCGACCGTACTTGAGCTGGTTGAGCACCCACTTGTGGGTAGCAAAGCAGATCTGCTTGGTGGCGTAATTCGAAAAGTAGATGCCCTCGTTTTTGCCAGTGCGCCACGCCGATTGGGGAACTGCGAGGCGCGAGATCCAGCGTTTGGCCCAATTCGAAACGCGCGACCAATCGAGGTTTAGGAACTGAGCTTCTTCGAAACCTTCGCAAACCCAAATGCCACCGATCTTCACTTGCAAATCGATCACAAAGCGGGAGCTGGAGTGGGTGATGGGGCGGCGCGAACCCGTGGTCCAAAGACACTCTTCGTTTTCGATCATGCGGTAGCGAAAGAGGTACTCGTCGATGACTTTGTTCTGAATCGGTTCGGCGATGGCTTCGCGCAGACGCTTGGCGAGATTGTTAAAGCGCCCCTGAACTTCGGAGGGCTCGATGATGTCGATCTGCGGATCGCGGTATGAGGTTTCAAGACGGTAGCAATCTTCTTCGATCTCGCCAAAGGGCCAGGTGGCCGAGGCATGCACCCAGCGACCCGCGTCGTGCACCGATTTGATCTCACTGGCGAGCTGCTTGGGGTCGCCGAGCGGAAAGAGCGAGAAATAACATTCCCCGTCGGCCTTCTGCACCCAGATGCGCAGGCCGTAGTCGCGCTCACTCGTGGGCTCAATGCTATTGCCAGTGCTCGAGCCTCGAAAACCGCTCGTGCGGCGCTGGCTCAGAAAGATCGCTGCCGAACGGATGTCGGTAAGGGAGCCCACCGCGATGCGGGCTTGGTCGAGGTATTCGCGGGTATCGAGAATCATAAAATCACGCCTATTATTGGGTTGCTGAGCTGATCATCTCGCGGGCCAGTTTTTGTGCCGAATTCGACTCAGGGTCGCCCAGCATGCGCGCGAGCTCGAGAGTACGTTCCTTAGAGGCCAGCTTGCGAATTTGGGTTTGCATCTTGCCTCGATGCAGGGATTTTTCGATGGAAAAATGGTGGTGTGCGTGTGCGGCGATTTGTGCCAGGTGCGAAACCACAAGCACTTGGTTGCTGCTTGCGATGAGGCGAAGCCTCTCTCCCACGACCTGTGCGGTTTTGCCGCCGATGCCGGTGTCCACCTCATCGAAGAGGTAGACGCCGACTTCCGATTTGCTAGCCACGATGTGCTTGAGCGAGAGGAGGAGTCGCGAAAGTTCGCCGCCGCTAGCGATCTTGGCGAGTGGCAGCGGCTTGGTGCCGGGGTTGGCGGAAAAGAGCACGTTCACACTCATGCCGCCCTTTTCATTGAAGTCTTCGTCGCGCAGCACTTGGAATTCGAGTATCGCGTGCGTGATGCCTAGCTCTTGCACGCCCTGTTGCCACTTCTGGGCAAAGGTTTTGGCGGATTCTCGCCGGCGCAGAAAGAGTTTGGCAGAAAGCTGCTCGAGATTTTTTTGCTGTGAGGCGAGCGCTCGCTCGATGACGCCGATGCGTTCGTCCGAAGATTCGAGGTCACGCAATTGGGCCATCAAGTCTTGGCGCAGTTCCACCAGACCGCGGGTGTCGCGTTGGTGCTTGCGTTTGAGGCGCGAGAGTTGAGAGAGCTTTTCTTCGGCGGCTTCGAGGGCTTCGGGGTCGGCTTCTACCGACACCGCGAGGCGGCCCACTTCACGGGTCAATTCACGCAGCGAAGTTTCGCTCTCTTCTGCGAGCTTCAAAAGGTCGCTGAACTCGGCGCCAAATTTGTCGAGACCGCGCAGCTCACGCACCAGCGCTTGGGTTTGCGGGAGGGCGCCGGGGGCGCTTTCGTCGCCTTCGAGAAGAAGGATGCCCTTACCGGTGGTTTCGCGAATTTTTTCGACCGAACCCAGGCGGTTGCGCATTTCAATGAGCTCCGCTTCTTGGTTCGGCAATTCGTCGCTGATACCCGCGCGGTTGAGCTCTTCGACTTGAAAGCGAAAGAAATCAAGCTTGGTATCCTGCTCCGACTTGAGTGCAATGAGGCGTTTTAATTCGGAGCGAGTGGCAGAATAGTTGTGGTAACCCTGCGCAAAACGGGCAGCCTCGTCGCGTAGGCCTGCGAACTGATCTAGCGTGCCGAGCAGGTAATCGGCGTTGGCGAGCTTCAAGAATTCGTGTTGTCCCGAAACTTCGATCCAGTCGCCGAGGATCTCGTGCAGTTGTTTGCGCGTGGCGATCTTGCCCTGAATCCAAATGCGGTTTTTTTTGGTGTTGGATCCGGCGATTTCGCGGCGGATGACAAGATCGGCGCCGCCGTCTTCGGCGTCGAAGCCCATGGCTTCGAGCGAGGCGAGGCGTTGGGGCTGATCACCGAGCTCAAAGAGGCCTTCGACTTCGGCGAACTCGGCGCCTTCACGCACGAGTTCCGAAGAGGCTTTGGCACCTAAGAGCAGACCGATGGCTTCGAGAAGCAGCGTTTTGCCCGCGCCCGTCTCGCCTGTAAAGCAGGTCATGCCCGCATCGAGGACGATGGTGCCATCTTCCACGATCGCAAAATTGGCTACGCGGATCTGCCGGATCACGATTCGCCTCCGAAGCCGATCTTGGTGCGCAGAGATTCAAAATAACTTTGGCTCTCGAGCCCGGGTTGCACATTGGGGATGATCCATTGCACGGCGGATTTGGCGGTGCGCACGTGCACCCGATCGCCGCTGGCAACTTCGATGCCGCTCTGTCCGTCGGCCGTGAGAAAGGAGGTGTTCTTGCCCGGACGAGGAATGATGTCGATTTCGCTATCGGAACTTAGCACGAAGGGACGCTGCGAGAGGCGGTGTGGGCACACGGGCGTGATGACCATCGCTTGCAGGAGTGGGTCGAGTACCGGTCCGCCGGCGCTGAGGGAATAGCCCGTGGATCCCGTGGCAGAGCTCACAATGAGTCCGTCGCCCTTGAGGTTCGAGAGAATGAGGTTGCCATTCACTTTGGCGTCGAGCGCCAGGATGCGCGAGATGTGGCTCTTGGAGATCACGATGTCGTTCATGGACCAAAAATCGACGGTGGCTTCGCCCTGAGACGAGATGCAACTCGCCTCGAGTCCCCAGCGGCGCTGGATGCTGTAAGATTTGGTGAGAAGCAGCTCGGCGACTTTGCTGAAGAAGGGTTCTTCTTCGCCGCTGGTCTTGGGGTAGCGCAAAGTGTGCAAAAACCCTAGACCCGGACTCATGTGGACGCCGAGCACGGGCACCTGGTAGCGAAACTCACCCAGATTGCGGATCGCCGACAAAAGGGAGCCATCACCCCCCAGAACGACGGCAAAGTCGGGGGTTTTGGTGATGTCCCGGATGGGATCCAGCCCCTCGCGTTGCCAGAGGGCCTCGAGCTGATCGCGACGACGCTGAAAGAGCGCATCGTCCTTTTTGCCCATAATGAGTACTTTGGCGGCCATAATCTATAACCCTGAAGCTCAACATGGGGCGCGGCAAAGATCAATGGCGCACGGCAGAAATTGGCCCTGGGCGGGGCAAAAGCTTTAAGTCCGCAAATTCCGGTGCTAGTCTCGCAGCGTTATGCTTCTCGGCGACGCCATTAAAAAAATCGTTGGAACCCAAAGTGATCGCGAAATCAAAAAGCTTTTGCCTCTGGTCCAGCGAATCAATGCCCTTGACCCTGAAATGCGCAAGCTCAGCGACGCCGCCCTCCAGGCCAAAACAGCAGAGTTTAAGGAGCGCATCGCCAAGGGCGAGTCGCTCGACAGCCTCCTGGTCGAAGCCTTTGCGGTTTGCCGCGAAGCCGGCGCCCGGGTGCTCGGCATGCGTCACTTCGACGTGCAGCTGATCGGCGGTATGTGTCTCCACAAGGGTTACATCGCTGAGATGAAAACCGGTGAGGGCAAAACGCTCGTCGCCACGCTCGCCTCCTATCTCAACGCCCTCAGCGGCAAAGGTGTTCACGTCATCACCGTGAACGACTACCTCGCCCAGCGCGACTCCGAGTGGATGGGCCGCATTCACCGCTTCCTCGGCCTGCAGGTGGGTTGCATTCTGAACTCCATGGATTCGGCAGAGAGAAAAATTCAGTACTCCGCTGACATCACCTACGGCACGAACAACGAGTTCGGCTTTGATTACCTGCGCGACAACATGAAACCCTCGCTTGAGTACTACGTGCAGCGCGATTTGAACTTCGCGATCGTGGACGAAGTGGACTCGATTCTTATCGACGAGGCGCGCACGCCGCTCATCATCTCGGGCCCCTCGGAAGGCTCGACAGACCTTTATTACGTTGCCGACCGCGCCGTGAAACTGCTGAAAAAAGACGTGGACTTTACCCACGACGAAAAATCCAAGAACGTGACGCTCACCGAAGATGGCGTGCGCCGCGTGGAGCAACTTCTGCAAGTAGAGAACCTCTACGGCCCTGAGAATCTCGAGCTCGTGCACCACGTACACTCGAGCTTGCGCGGTTACGCAACCATGCGCCGAGACATCGACTATGTGGTGCGCGACGGCGAAGTCATCATTGTCGACGAGTTCACGGGTCGCCTGATGCCTGGCCGCCGCTGGTCGGACGGTTTGCACCAAGCGGTCGAAGCCAAAGAAGGCGTGCCCATCCAGAGCGAGAACCAAACGCTCGCGACGATCACACTGCAGAACTATTTCCGTATGTACAACAAGCTCTCGGGCATGACGGGTACTGCCGAAACCGAAGCCGCCGAATTTAAAAAGATCTATGGCTTGGGCGTGATGGTGATCCCCACCAACCGTCCGGTGAGCCGTAAAGATCCTCACGACCTTGTTTATCGCAACGAAGCGGGCAAGTTCCGTGCGGTGGTGCAAGACATCAAAGAAAAATACGACGCCGGTCGCCCCGTTCTTGTGGGTACGGTGAGCATCGCCAAGTCGGAGCGCATCTCCAAGCTCTTGCAGCGACTCAGCATTCCGCACAACGTGCTGAACGCCAAACAGCACGAGCGTGAGGCAGAGATCATCGCCAACGCCGGTCAGGGCCGTTCGGTGACGATCGCCACTAACATGGCCGGTCGTGGTACGGACATCGTGCTCGGCTCGGGCGTCGTGGAAACCGGTGGTCTACACGTGATCGGTACCGAGCGACACGAATCGCGTCGTATCGACAACCAGCTCCGCGGTCGTTCGGGTCGTCAGGGTGACCCGGGTTCGAGTCAGTTCTACCTCTCACTCGAAGACGATTTGATGCGTATTTTCGCGAGCGATCGCGTGATCGCCATCATGGATCGCCTCGGCATGGAGGAGGATGTGCCCATCAGCGATCGCCTCGTGTCGAAGTCCATCGAATCGGCACAGAAGAAAGTGGAAATGCACCACTTCGATCAGCGCGAGCATTTGCTGAAATACGACGACGTTCTCAACAAGCAGCGCGAAGTGATTTATTCCATGCGCCGCCTTGTGCTCGAAGGCAAGAACACCAAGGAACTCGTGTCGGATCTTAGCCGCGAATTTGCCTGGGACGTGGTTTCGCAATTTGCCGACGCCAAGATCGACGTGACCGATTGGGACTGGAAAGCTCTCTCCGAGGCCGTGCAGTCGAGTTTCGCTCTGCGCATCGACGATACGCAGGTCAAAGAACTTCAAAAGCAACTCGGCTCCAAAACGAGTGTCGATGACCTTGTGAAATGGATCGGCGAGCGTGCGAGCGAAGTTTACGCCCGCAAAGAAGCCGAGTACGGCGCCGAAACGATGCGCGAACTCGAGCAACATTTCTTTATTCAGAGCCTCGACCACCACTGGAAAGAGCACCTCTTGGCGCTCGACCACCTCAAAGAAGGCATCCACCTGCGCGGTTACGCGCAAAAAGATCCTCTTGTGGAGTACCGCAAAGAGGGCTTCGCGCTCTTCAAGCTTCTCGACAAGGCCATCCGTCAGACCGCACTCTCGCGCCTCTATACGGTGAGAATCCTCTCGCCCGAAGAGCAGGCACAGCAGCGTCGTCAGATGGAAGAGCGTCAGCGCGAGATCGAGAACCTGCAGATGCAGGGACCCTCGCTCGACGCCGAAACGCCGGGCACGATCGACGCGGGTGCGGGAGCTTCGGCTCCGTCACCGGCTGCCGAAGCTGCGCCGGCCGCTCCTCCTGCCGGTGTGAGTGCTGCGCTCTCCTTTATGCGCAAATATCAGCAGCAGCGTATGGACGATCTCTCCAAGACTCGCGAAGGCGGTGAGTTGCCCAAAGAAGAGGCGGTCACCAAGCCTGTGGTTTCAGGGCCGAAGGTTGGACGCAACGATCCGTGTTTCTGTGGCAGTGGCAAAAAATACAAGCATTGCCACGGCAAATAGATCAGAGCGGCATGGAATCCCAGCCGAACTTGCCCTGCCACGTGTCGCGGCGTTCAAGTTCGGCGTGGAACCACTGAAAGAATTTTCCTTTGTCGGTGACCCACTGCGGAGCCACGAGCTGTGAGGAATGCGTTTCGCCGGTGATGCGGTGAATTTCAATCTGTGGATCGAGTCGCTCCACGAGGTCCACCACAAGGTGGCCGTAAGTTTCCATATCCATCAGCGAATAGTTTTCTTTGTGGTAGAGGTGCTCGAGCTTCGTCTTTTTGATGACGTGGAGCATTTGCAGTTTGATGCCCGCCGTGCGGCAATCTTGCGCGAGGCGCACGGTCTCGCTCATGTCCTGGCGGCTCTCATTAGGAAAGCCGAGGATCACGTGCGTGATCACAGGAATTTTGTATTCGTTCAGTAGCGCCATCGCCTGTACGTAGTCGTCGCTCGTCTCCTGGCGGTTCACCCATTCGAGACGGTTCTGGTGCGCGCTTTGCAAGCCCAGCTCCACGGTGAAATAGGGCAGGCGTTCGGCGAGGCTCGCCATGTATTCCACGTTCTCGCGGTTGATGCAGTCGGGGCGCGAGGCAATGCTGAGGCCGACGATGGCAGGGTCGTAGAGCGCAGCTTCAAAGCGCTCCTTGAGCGTTTCCACAGGAGCGTAGGTGTTGGTGAAGGCTTGAAAGTAGGCGATGTACTTTTCGGCGCCATAGCGGCGCTTGGTGAAGGCCAAACCCTTTTGGATTTGGTCGACGATGCCCAGTTTGGGGTCTTGGTGGGGCGAGAGCGAGCCCTCTTGAGAGCAGTAGGCACAGCCGCCAAAACCTTTGGTGCCGTCGCGGTTCGGGCAATCGAAGCCTGCATCGACTCCGACTTTGTAAACGACAGTGCCGAATTTCTCGACGAGGTTATGCTTGAAATAATTCCAGCGACGCTGGGGGCGCTCGGTCGAGATCACTCACTCTCCACATTTCGCGTTGGCAATTTTGCAGTTCAGAGAATTGGAAGTCTTCTCGCCGCAAGTTTTGACCACGGCCGCTTGGGCTTCGGTCCTCGACTCGCGGGTTTCGGAGACGAGGCCTTCAAAAGGGGTTTCGATGTAGCAGGTAAACTTTTTTGCTTTTTCGGGGGTGGGCGAGGGGAGAGGGGACTTGCCGTCTTTGTATTCGAGTTCAAAGACGCGACGCTGAAGCTGCGCAACGGCGCGCTCGAGTTGGCGCACGCGGCGCTTGAGCTCGCGGTTAGAGGACTTTTCGGAAAGGTCGAATTCCGAATCGTCTTCGATCCAGAAAATTTTGGATTTGGTTTCGGCACGCACGGTCGACACGCTGCCTAGGACAAAGAAAAGGGTGAGAGTTTTGACGAGAGTTTTCATAGCAGTGGGGTCTCCTTTATTAGAAAATCAGCGATTTCACCAGCGATGAGCGCTTTGGGGCTCTCACGGAGCCTTTTGGCGATGTCTCCCTGGTGGTTGAGGATCACGCCCGAGCTGAGGCTTTTTTCGGGGCCCTGCGTGTCGGTAGCAAAATTGACAAAGATCCAGTCGGCATTCTTATCGAGCACCTTCTCTTTGGCGCGCATGATGGCCGAGGCTTCGGCGGCCGTATCCAGCGAAAACGCAAAGATTTTTTGTCGTGCGGTTTTGAACTCGTTGCCCACCCAGCCGGCGTAATCGGGCACGTTCGCCTTGGGCAGGCGCAGCTCGGGAAGGTTTTCGAGGTCTTGACGGGCGAGTTTGGTGGGCGAGGTGTCCACCGAAAAATCCAGCACCGCCGCGCACGAAACAAAGAGGTCGCAAGTGGTGAAGGCTGGGAGAAGGTTTCGCTCATAGTCCTGCGCAGTGGCGTAGGGGAGCACGGAGCCGAGCTCGGCAAAACCTTCGCGCACGGCCGAATCCACCGGGCCTACAAGCGAGGTGATCTCAAGATGGGGATTTCGCGCTTTTAATGCGCGCGCGATTTCGAGTCCGAGCACGCCCGAAGACGAGTTTTGCACGTAGCGAATGGGATCGATGTAAGTGCGCATCGGTCCGGCGGAGATTAACACTTTCATTGCTGATTCAGCTCCGCGCGGCTTCGACCATCGCGACGATGTCTTCGATGCTGGCGATGTGACCAATGCCCTCTTCGCCGCAGGCCACGACGCCCGCGATGGGGCCGCAAAAGCGGTTGCCGTAATTCTGGAGTTTCGCGACGTTGGCTTTGACGGCCGGGTGTGCCCACATTTGGGGATTCATGGCGGCGGCAATCACCACGGGGCCACGGAAGGCGAGGTATTGGGTGCTGAGGAAATCATCCGCCAGACCATTGGCCCATTTGCCGAGCGAGTTGGCAGTGGCGCCATACATCACCATGGCATCGGCCCAGCGGGCGACGTCGATGTGGTCGGTTCCGAGATGTTCGGGATCGAAGTGATCGTGGGTGTAGGGTTTGGATCCGGCGAAGGTCTCGAGGCTCTTAACTCCGACAAAGTTCGAGGCGGAAGCGGTGAGCGCCACGCGCACCTGGTGACCTCGTGCCACCAGAGCTTTTACGAAGTCGGGAGAGCGGTAAGTAGCGATGGAACCGCTGAGACCCACGAGAATTTTCATGAACTTAGGAGTACCCAAAAGCCTAGTGTCCAAGCAAGCAAAATGCTCGAGGTGGCTTGGCTCTTGCCAGAATTTGCCATTACGCTCTAGAAGCCCCCTATGGCCGCCGGCGACGATAGCTATATCTGGATCAAAACGCGCGATGGCTCGCCCACACTGTGGAGCAATGAGATCTCCGAACCGTTTCGATCCACCAAGGGCGCCTTTACGGAGTCCTGGACGGCCTTTGTGGCACCCGCCCTCGACGCGGCCCTGCGCGAGCGCGGCCTCCGGCGCGTGGTGTTGGGCGAGTTTGGCCTGGGGCCGGGCACCAATTGGGTGCTGTGGTCGCTTGCGGCGCGCGCGCTGGGCCTCGAGTGCGAGTATTTCGTCATCGAAAAAGAAACGGCTTATTTTGAAGCAGGCTTAGAGCGCTGGCAGAACACGGCGCACGAAGTGGCGGCCTTCGTGGCGACCGCGCTCGGGCAGGCAGGCGGCGAAGGCTTGGCACGCGAACTGCGCGAGGGGCGGCTTGAAATGCCGCGCATCTACGCTAGCCTCGAAACGGCAATCCAGGCCGCTCAAAAACCTGCGGATCTGTGGTTTCACGATCCTTTTGGCTATGCGGTAAATCCCGAAGGTTACGCTCATCAAACACTCACAAAATGCGCCCAACTTTGGAGCGCCGAAGTGGCGGGTTTTTCTTACGCTTGCAATCGGGCTTATCGAGAGGCGGTGGAAGCCGCGTTTCCGGGTGTCACATTTTGCGCACAGAATACGGGCGGCGCAGGACTGAAGCGTCAACGTTCCGAATTTTACGGCCCTTTATATCCACTACCAAGTGCATTAAAGTAAGGAGTTCATGAGCGCCAAAGCGACGATGTCCGTTCCGTTTATTGACCTTTCCCGTTATGAGGAGGGCTTCGTTGAAGCGCTCTCCGAAAAACATCGCAAAATGACTTTGGGAACCCAATTCGTGGGTGGCCCCGAAGTGCAAAACTTCGAACTTGGTATCAAAAAATACACCGAGTCTGCGCACGCGATTTCGTGCGCCAATGGTACCGATGCTTTGCAGTTGCTCCTCCGCGCGCTCGACGTTGGTCCGGATGACAAGGTTCTTGTTTGTGATTTGAATTTTTGGGCGGCCTTTGAAGCCGTGGTTAACGTAGGCGCACTGCCGATCACCGTGGATGTGGATCCTAAGCATCTGCACCTCGGCGTCGACGTGCTCGAACTCGCCGCGCGCTTGCACCGACCGAAGGCGATCATTCTCGTGCACCTCTACGGATGGGCTGACCAAGAGATCAACGCGATCCGCGCTTTTTGCAAGCGTCACGAGATCGCCCTCATCGAAGACTGTGCGCAGTCTATCGGCACGCGCTACCAATCCGCCTCACTCATCGGTAGCGCCGAATACGCGACGACAAGTTTTTATCCCGCCAAAGTGCTCGGTGCTTCGGGTGATGCTGGTGCGGTTTTCTGCGCCGACGCGGATGTCGCGCAAAAGGTTCGTCAGCTCGCCAACCACGGTCGCTCTTCGCACTACGATTACGAATACGTGGGCTGGAACTCGCGCCTTGGGGCTTTCGAGGCGGCATTTATGAATCTCGCGCTCGAGCATCTGCCGACGCGTATCCGCAGCCGCCGCCGCGTGCAGGGCATTTACCGCGAAGAACTAGCGAACTTGCCGCTGCAAGTGCTCAGCCCGCACGAAGACGTTTATGAGAACGGTTACATTGCGCTGCTGAGGATCGATGGCAAACGCCGCGACAAAGTTCAATCGCGCCTTGCTGAAATGGGCGTTGCCACCGGTGTCATCTACCCTGTGCCGATGAAATCCACCCAAGCCGCTTCGAAGCATCTCTACTCGAGCATCGACAATGGTCACTCAACCAAGATTTGCTCCGAGATTCTGTGCCTGCCGTGCTTTGCGTACATGCGCGATGATGAAATCGCCTATGTGGTGGAGCAAGTCAAAACGGCCATCAAAGGTTGATTCCGTTATTGTAGCCTTTTTACAACTCTCGAGAGCTCGAGCCTTCGTTGCGTGTCACCAGGCTCACGCGTAGTATCGAGAGATGCGTATCGCTTCTCTCATTAGCAGTCTCGCGGCCTTCGGCATGACTTTGTACATTCTTTGGTATGTTTATCACGAGGCCCAAGGTGGGGTGGCGCTCTATCTCTGGCCAGTGCCCGCACTCTTGGCTTTGGTGGGCCTTATCCTCGGGCTCTTCTCTAAGGTCAAATGGGCTTATTGGTCGGCGTTTGCACTGATCGTGGTGCAAGTGTGGTTCTACTCAAGACTTGTAGGTTAAGGATCTAAATCTGAAAAGAACCTAGTTCCTTAACCCGCTACTCATACCCGACACCTTGATCGTATTTGTTTGGATCTAGAAATCGCCAAAGTCGTAAAGACTCGCCCACACGGGCTCAAGGACGGCATCGCTCAGAGAATCGTCGGTGGCGAGGCGTCGCAGTGCGGGTACGAGCACGGCCAAGGTACGCTGGCGGCGATCGGGATTCATGGACTTGACATCGAGGTTCGGCAGGAGCGCGATCGCGCGATGGAGCGTGTCGAGGTGGCGCGACGCGAGTCCGTCGAGAACGGCATTCAGCAGGGCGTCGCCGCCATGGGTGGTGGCCACGAGTAGGGGAACGCATTCCGAATTCGCCTCGTGCGGGTGCCTCTGAACGTTTGAGGCTTCGGCGATCACGGCGCCACCGATTCCTAAGAGTAGCAGCCATCGCTGAACCAACCCTTCGCGCATGAATTCTATCTGCTAAGTGCGGGTAGGTGAGTCTACCGGAACTCTCAAAATAAGTCTGTACACGCCTGCCTTCGTTGTGCGTGCGACGGGGCCTCGGGGTGCCAGGTTCAAGTAGCGGGTTAAGGAACTAGGTTCTATATAAAAAAACCCCGCAGGCTCACGTCGGAGACTGCGGGGTTTTGCGTTTTAAAAAAACTAGTTTGCCGACGAGTCAGCGAGGTAGCCCGAAACGCCTTCGTTGGTGGCTTTCATGGCTTTGGCGCCTTTTTTCCAGTTGGCGGGGCACACTTCGCCGTTTTCTTCGTGGTACTGAATGGCGTCGAGCACGCGAAGGGCTTCGTCAACGTTGCGGCCGAGCGGCAGGTCGTTGATGGTGGCGTGACGAACGATTTGGTTCGCGTCGATCAAAAAGAGACCGCGGAAAGCAACGCCGGCTTCTTCAAACAAAGTGCCGTAGCTGCGCGCGATGGTCTTGTGCACGTCCGAAAGGATGGGGTACTGAATGCCTTCAATGCCACCTTTGTCTTTGGGGGTGCGCAGCCAAGCGGCGTGCGAGAACTTGCTGTCGATCGAGCAAGCGATCAGCTCGCAGTTGCGGGCTTTGAATTCTTCAACCTTTTCGTTGAAGGCGTGCAGCTCGGTGGGGCACACGAAGGTGAAATCGAGGGGGTAAAAGAAAAGGCAGACGTACTTGCCTTTGAAGTCATCGAGTTTGATGTTTACAAAGTCTTGTCCAACGGACGCTTCGGTTTCGAAATGGGGGGCCTTTTTGCCAACGAGTGTTTCCATGTGTCTAGAGATCCTCCTAATGAATCTGAAAGTTGGGATCTCTATACCACAGGCGGAGGGGCCTTAGAGAGGAGATTTTAAGGCTTCACGTAGAAACTGGGGCAGCAGGGTGGCCGCCGCTACGGTCTGTCGCACAGATTGGTGGCGGCGCAGGCCGCGCACCCACATGCGAGAGGATTTGTAGGCTTTTAAAAAGCGTTTTTCGGTCTGGCGGTTCCAGGTTTCAGCAAAAGCATGCATCGATTCCGCGAGGGATTCGCGGCGCGCTTCAAAATACTCCACAAAATCGAGGGATTGCTTGAGGCGGTATTCCAGGTCGAGGCCGGCAGCCGGGTGCAGGTTGCCCATGGCCGAGCCCATCATGATGATGCCCGGGGCATCGATGCGCGAGCGTCCGTGCCACAAGGTGCTGAAGCGGCGCTTGGCGCCCATGTTTTGCATGCAGAGGGCGCGCAAATAAGAGGGCGCCGAAGAGAGGGGGTTCTGCAGGGCGCGCAGGCAGCGGGCGATGGCCTCGGAATTCTCGTCAAAGAGCGAGAGCGAGGACTGCGTGGCACTATGAGGTTCGAGGAGCCCGAGCGTCGAGCCAAAGTGATAGATGCGACCTGTGTTCGGACCCAGGGGATCGGAGGGATAGCTCGTTTCGCAGAGGTCGATGCGTTCGAGCTTGCGGTGCTGGTTGAAGAGCGCTTTGGGCCAATCCACAAGCGGGTCGGCGTCGCAGGTGAGTACGCGCAGCTTGGTGTCGGTCCAATCGGGCGCTGGAAAACGCTCGCACTCCACGATGCGCACGCCGAGCTCTTTGGCGACTTGCTTGAGCTCGAGGAAAAGTTTTTGCGTGTCGACCCAGCGACTCAATTCGGAGCCGAGAAAAGGAAAATCGTAGGAATAGGTACCCTCACCAACCTTCCAGCCTTCAATCTCTGGAGAGGTGAGCAGAAAGTCTACGCGACGACCTTTTTCAGAGAGCCACTGCACCAGAGCGCGGTAGTGGCGGGCGTGCAGCTTCTGGGGTCGCGTGCCCCACCTCGGGGTGTTGAAATACCATGTGACGACTTCCCCGCGTTCGGCGAGACGCCCCGCAGTCCAAGCGGCGTCGACATCGCATCCGAAAATTTCCACCACGAGACCTTTTTTCATCGGTATAAATCATTGTAGCAGAGTTGAGGGGTGAGAAGTATAACTAGCACTATCATGAAAGTTGCAATCTTCGGTGGAACCGGATTCGTAGGCAAACACCTACAAAAAGCCCTTAAAAATCGTAATCATGAGTCGCTCGTGCTCGACGTGCGCAAAGACCACAACTGGAAATCGCAACTCAAAGACTGCGATGCCGTCATCAATTTGGCGGGCGCCGGACTCTTCGCCAAACGCTGGGATGTCGATTACAAATCGCTCATTCATTCCTCGCGCGTCGAAGGCACGCACGCCATTGTGAACGCGATGTCGGTGGCGCGCGAAGGCGGCAAGGGGCCGCAGGTGCTCGTAAACGCTTCGGCGGTAGGATTCTATGGCGCCAGTGTCGAAGCCACTTTCGACGAGAGCTCGGAGTCGGGCACGGATTTTCTCGCCTTCGTCTGTCGCGAATGGGAAGCCGAAGCCCAGCGAGCCGAACGGCAATTTGGAATTCGCACTGCGATCGTGCGCTTTGGCGTGATTCTCGGCAAAGATGGCGGAGCGCTCAAAAAACTTCTCCCGCCCTTCAAGGCGTTTCTCGGTGGTCCTATTGGATTCGGAAAACAGTTTTTTCCATGGGTGCACATCGACGATGCGGTGGGTCTCTTGATCCACGCACTCGAGACCTCCGCGATGAGCGGCCCTTTCAACGCCGTGGCGCCCGAAGTGATCACCAACAAAGAATTCTCTAAAGCGCTCGGCAAGGCGCTGCACCGCCCGTCTCTTTTGCCAGTGCCTGGTCCTGCGCTCTATGTGATCGTGGGCGAAGCCGCAGACATGCTCGTCGAAGGTCAGCGCGTGATCCCTGTCAAAACTCTCGGCTCGGGTTACAAATTCAAATTTGACAAAATCGACGCGGCCTTGAAAAACCTATTGGCATGATTTCTCTGCCCGCCGCCGTATTTTTGTGGGGTGCCGCCCACGCGTCGTTTCAAGTCGAAGGTTCTCCCGCAGATTCCGATTGGCGTCGCTGGACTCACACTGCGGGCAAAGTGCACGACGGCACGAACGCAGATCTTGCTACGGATTTTTGGAACCAGCCTGAGCGCGACCTCGAGTGGGTCAAAGAACTCGGCGCCAATGCCTTTCGTTTTTCGCTCGCCTGGGAACGCCTGGAACCGCGCGAAGGAGTTTTCGATGACAAGGCATTTGCGCGTTATTCGCGTGTGCTCGACGCCGCTCGCGCGCGTGGCATCGAACCAGTGGTGACACTGCTGCATTTTGCATTGCCGGGATGGCTCGCCGATCAGGGTGGCCTCACAAGTCCGAAATTTGATACGCATTTTGAGCGCTACGCGCGTGAGGTGCAAAAACGTTTGGGCACCAAGCTTTCGTATATTCTCACGATCAACGAGCCCATGGTGCAAGTCTCCTTTGGTTATTTGCAAGGCATGTGGCCGCCTGGCAAAGTGAACGACACCGAGGGCGCTTCGCTCGCAGCCTATCATCTGGCTATGGCGCATGCTCGAGCTTATACGACGATGAAGGCGGCCAATCCGCTTTTAAAAATTTCCATCGCCACGCACTGGCGTCTCTTTGATCCGCACTCGCGCTGGAACCCGCTTGATCATTTTCTTGCGACCTACACGAACCGTTTTTTTAATAAGCTCTTTTTGGAAGCGATTCTCAAGCGCAAGGTCACTTTCGAAGCCATGGGCTCTAAGCCCAAGAAGTTTTCGTTTCCGGGCCAGGGGCCGCTGATCGATTTTCTTGGAGTGAATTATTACGGACGCATGCTCGTGCAATTTACCGCTGCCGCTCCGCACGTGAAAATTGCCGAGAATGCGGAGGCAAAATTAAAGAGCGACATGGGCTGGGAAGTCTATCCTGAAGGGCTCGAGCGCGTCTTTGCGGCCTGGAAGGCGATGGCGCCAGAGGGGATACCCATCATGATCACCGAAAACGGCACTGCGGATAAGGGTGACCGTTTGCGTTCTAAGTTTTTGCGCGACCATGTCGCGGCGGCGCTTGCGGCCTCGAACAAATCCAAAGTGCCGCTCTTAGGTTATATCCATTGGTCGCTCACCGATAATTTTGAGTGGAGCGAAGGGCTGGGGCCGCGCTTTGGCCTCGTGGGCGTGGAGTACCCGCCTTCGGGTCGGGCCAAGGATCTCAAATTCACCAAGCGCCCGGCCTTTTACGAGTACCAGAAGTTGATCAAAGAAGCCTCAGCACGACCTTAGTCGAAAAGCGATCCGTCCGAAAAAAGACGGACAAAGTGAGTGAGGCCAGCGATGGCGTTGAAGGTGCTGAAGTCCCCACCGGCCAAAATTCTGCCCTGTGAATCTACCGCGATGTCTTCACCCCAATCGTGCAAACCTTCGCCAACGTTCGTTCTAAAGGTCAGATCTTCGCTGCCGTTGCTATTGAGACGGATGAGGTTGTTAGGGGCGTCCGCGTCGCCGTTGTAATCGCTAAAGTAGCCCACGCCCACGATCTTGCCATCGTTCTGCAGGGCCATGGCATAAAGTCCGTCGCCCGCTCCGGTGCCGAAGTTGCTATTGAACGTCGTATCAGAGCTTCCGTCGGCGTTGAGTCTCGCCACGCCGTTGCTGATGTTGGCGCCATTGTAATTTTCAAACCAACCCGCCACGAGAATCTTGCCATCGTCTTGGATCACGATGTCGTCGACGTAGGAATCAAAGCCCGATCCAGCGATCGCCCGGAAGCTTAGGTCCTCAGTACCGTCAGCATTGAGTCGGACGATGTAATCGGGTGTGCCGGCGTCGCCCTCCAAAGATGTGAACTGCCCACCCACGAGAATCTTGCCGTCGGCTTGAATCGCGAGGGCATAGATCGGAGCGTCAAAGCCCATGACGATGTTGTTGGTAAAGCTGTTGTCTACAACACCGTCGGCGCTCAGGCGCGCGATGTTGCCGGGGGTGGCAACGATTCCCCGGTAATTGGTGAAGCTTCCGCCGACGATGATTTGGTCATCGCTCTGAACGGCGAGGGCATGTACCGGTCCATTGAAGCCAGAATTTGCGTTAGTCCTAAAGGTCAAATCTTCACTGCCATCGGCATTGAGGCGAAGGATTCCGTTCGGAGTGGCGCTGTCACCCGCGTAAGTGGTGAAGCCGCCACCCATGATCAACTTGCCGTCGCTCTGGGCAGCGATCTCAGAGACGAAGCTATCGATACCAGCTCCGGCATTGGCGAGGAATCCGGTGTCTTCGCTACCGTCGGCGTTAAAACGGGCAATGCCGTCGGGGGCGTCCGCGTCGTTTCCAAAATGGACGAGGTCTCCGCCGCTGACGATCGTTTCGTCGTCAAGTTGCAAAAACGTGGCCACACTTTCTTGAAATCCACCTTTGACCGTGGCGCTAAAACTTGAGTCCACGCTACCGTCGCTGTTGAGGCGAAGCAGGTTGTGAGGGGTGGGGCTACCATCGTAGGAATCGAAGCTCTCTCCACCGATCAAGATCTTGTCGTCGTCTTGGACGTAGATGCCTATGACCCCCGCGTCGAATCCGGACCCCGCGTTAGCGCGAAATGCGGTGTCTTCGGTGCCGTCGGCGTTGAGGCGAATGATGTTGTCGGGAGCGGAGGCGTTGCCTCCATAAGTATTGAAGGTGCCGCCGACCAGGATCTTGCCGTCGTCTTGGATGACAATTTCTTCGACACCATTGTTGGCGCCGTTGTTGAAGCCGCCACCGGCATTGGTGCGAAACGTCGTGTCTTCGCTGCCGTCGACGTTGAGCCTTGCGATGCGTTCGGGGGCACTCGCATTGCCCGCGTAAGTGCTGAAGTAACCTCCGATGAGAATTTTCCCGTCGCCTTGGATGGCGAGGGCGGTAATCCGGTTATCGGGGCCGACGCCGGCATTGGTGCGAAACGTCGTGTCTTCGGAGCCATCAGCATTGAGTCGGGCCAGGGATTGGGGGGTGGCGGCGTTGCCGGCGTAGGCACCGTACCATCCGCCGACCACAATTTTGTCGTCGCTTTGAACCGCTAGGCTGAACACTTGGTTGTCAAATCCGACTCCCGCGTTCGCCCTAAAGGTCAGGTCTTCGCTGCCATCGGCGTTGAGGCGAATGATGTTGTCGGGAGCCGAGGCGTCGCCGTCGTAAGAAGTGAATTGTCCACCCGCGATGATTTTTCCGTCACTCTGGAGAGCGACGTCTCGAACTGGATTGTCAAAACCTGTTCCCGCATTGGTGACGAAGGTGGTGTCGACGCTGAGGTCGGCATTGAGTCGGACAATGCCACTCAGCCCCGGGGTTTGGGAATTGTAAGCTTGGAAGTCACCAACGATGAGAATTTTTCCATCGCTTTGTTTGAGGATTTTGTAGACGTAGCCGGGGTCGATATTTTCAAAAATAGAAGAATAAGTTCCGTCAGACTTCATGGCCATGATGCCCTTCACGGCCACGCCGCCGATGCCGGTAAAGGAACCTGTGATGATATACGAATCATCGGGTAGCACGTGCACCGTGTTGAGATATTCGTTTACGGTGGCACTGGGATAACCGCGACGGAAGAGCTTCTCGCTCGTAGGCCCCGTACTGCCTGTGGCATTAGCAGAGCGCACTTGCAACGTGATTTCATCGCCGCGTTCTGGCAGCAGATCCGAAAGATCGTAGGGAGAGCTGCATAGCGACCAGGAAGACTCATTGGAGGCTTTGCACTCGAAGTATCGGTGAGCGGAATCGTCGGAAGAGAAGCGGGCCTCAGGATTGCTAAACGAAGAAAGACCGCCTAACAACGGGGCCGTTTTAGGAGGCTGCTGGGATTCCGTGGCCGCATGGTTAACCACCAGGGAACAAGCACCGAGCTGAAAAGCCAGTCCAGCTGAGAGCAAAGTTCTCACGAAAATCTTCACAAATCCCCCGTTCACGTGAACCACTTACACTTGGTGAGAGGGCATTCCAGCTCATCCAACGTGCGGTTTTGATCTCTTTACTTAATCTAGCAGATTACCTGACTGGTCGAGGCGAATGAAATGTCGGGGAGAGGGTTTGCCGGCGTAATGCGTAAACCACCCACCCACCATAACGCGGCCTTTCGAATCTACGGCGACCGTTTCGATCCAATCGTAAACCCCTTCGCCAGCATTGGCACTGAAGGCGGTGTTTTCGGTGCCATCGGCATTGATGCCCATAAAATGGTGGGGCGCGCTGCCGTTGCCATTGTAGGATTCAAACCAGCCACCGGCGAAGATCTTGCCGTCGCTATGCACGGCTATGCCCATAAAACCACTTCCCCCTTCGGTGCCCACGTTAGCGTTGAAGGCGACATCGGAGGTGCCATCAGCATTGAGTCGGGCGATGCCGTTGGAAGTGTCGTTGCCATTGAAGACTTCAAACCAGCCGCTCGCGAGAATCTTACCGTCTGGCTGGAGCGTGAGGTATTCGAGGTAGGAATCAAAACTTGAACCCACGTTCGTGTTAAAGGTGGTGTCGATGGTGCCATCGGCGTTGAGCCTTGCGATATAATTAGAAAGAGAGGCATCTCCATCGTACGAGGTGAAGTGTCCGCCAATCAAAATCTTGCCATCGCTTTGAATGGAGAGAGCCGTTACCAGAGCATCTAACCCCGTACCCGCGTTGGCGCTAAAGCTCGTGTCTACGGTGCCGTTGGCATTGAGGCGGATGATGGAGTCAGGAACTCCCGCATCGCCGTTATAAGAGGTAAAGCCCCCACTCACGACGATCTTTCCATCGGCTTGGACGCCAATCGCGCTAACACTTCCGTCAAACCCCGAGCCGGCGTTGGTGCTGAATGCGGTATCTTCGGTACCATTGGCATTGAGTCGGACGATTTTATCTGGAGTAGCCGCATTGTCGTTAAAGGCCGTAAACTCGCCACCGACGAGGATTTTTCCATCGCTTTGTGAGGCAATGGCCTCCGGAGAAAAATCAAAGCCTGTACCTGCGTTGGTGTGAAAGGTGGTGTCTTCAACGCCTGAGGAATTGAAGCGAGCGATTTTTTTCGGGCCAGAAGTCTTAGCGCCAAAGTGTTTGAAGCTGCCTACACAAATGATCACGTCATCACTGCGCATGGCCAGTCTTCGAGACTCTTCGCCAAAGCCCACTCCTACCTTAGCACTGAATTCAGAATCTTCCGTACCATCGGAGTTTAGGCGAATGATGTTGTTCGGAGCGCTCACGTCGCCATTGAGAGCGACGAAATAACCGCTCGCCAGGATTTTACCGTCTCCTTGAATCAAGATATCTAGGGCAGGAGAGTCCAAACCCTCGCCGACATTGTTTCTAAAGGCGGTGTCTTCGGTACCATCAGAGTTTAGGCGAATAATGCCGCGGGGACTGTTGGCATCACCGGCGTATTCTGTAAACTCGCCGCCCACCAGAATTTTGCCGTCGCTTTGGATCGCCAGGCCGTGAGTGCTGGCATTAAAACCGCCATTAGCGCTTGTTCGGAATGAGGCATCTTCGGTGCCGTTGGCATTGAGTCGAGCGATGCCGTAGCCGGTATCGCTATCCCCCGCGTAGGAGTTAAATCCACCCGTCAAGACGATCTTGTCATCGCCTTGAAGGGCGACATTGTAGATAGCGCCATCAAAACCGCCATTGGCGCTTGTTCGGAAAGAGGCATCTTCGGTGCCATCGGCGTTGAGTCGGACAAGGAAATCAGGGGAAGCAGCGTTGCCATCAAAAGAGGTGAAGTTGCCACCGACGAGAATCTTACCATCGCTCTGCACCGCAATGGCAAAGACTTCGCCATTAGCTCCCACTCCGGCATCGGTGCTAAAGGAAGTGTCTTCGGTGCCGTCGGCGTTGAGTCGCATGATGTTGTCCGGTACGGCCGCGTTGCCGTTGTACGAGGTGAAGGCGCCGCCCACCAGAATCTTGCCATCGTCTTGTACAACGATCTCGTTGACCGCTTGATCAAAGCCGATGCCGGCGTTGGTGTTAAAAGTCGTATCGAGGCTTCCGTCGACATTCAGACGTATGAGGTTGCGGGCAACGTTCGTCTCTCCGTAAGAATAAAAAAAGCCTCCGATGAGGGTTTTGTCATCACTTTGTGTGGCCACAGCGTAAGCAACGGCACCAGAATTCAGGTCTTCAAAAATAGAAAAGTAGGATCCATCTGTTCGAAGTGCAGCGAAATCATCTACGGCAACGCCGCCGCGGTTCGTGAAAGAGCCGCCGATAAGGTAAGAATCGTCCTCAAGCACATGAATGACCAGAACGTCTTCGTTTACCGTAGAGTTGGGAAGGCCTCGTCGAATGATTTTTTCGCTCACGGGGCCCGTTTTGCCGCTGGCGCTTGAGGAGCGCACTTGCAGGGTGATTTCATCACCGCGTTCAGGCAGCAGGTCCGAGAGGTCGTAGGGAGAGCTGCACACCGACCAGGAAGATTCGTTCGAGGTTTTGCATTCAAAATATCCGTGGGCCTTGTCGGTAGTCGAAAAGGTCGCGAGGGGAGCGCTAAACGAAGACACCCCACCCAGCATCGGTGCCGTTTTAGGATTCCGTTGTCCCTTGGTGGCAGAAGAATCCATCACCACAGAGCAGGCCCCTAGACTGAATACGAATCCAACCGATAGAAAAAGACGCATTGTAGATTTCATTGGAGAGCCCCTCATCACAACCATTTTAGTTACAATACTTTAGTGTCGTCCAAAAATCGGGGCAGGATAAGGGCAAAGGCTGACAAATCTGTATGTTACAGGGATGTGACCGAAAGATTCATCAAACCTTAACGAAGGGCTAGGGACACCACTGGTAGCGGGCTCTATAGGCCTCGATTTTAGTGTCAATTCCCTGACACACGCTAACGGAAAGCGCGTTCCAGCTCAGGTGTTTTTGCGCGGCGGCCTCGGAGAGGTATTCAAAAAGCGGACTCAGCGCACGGTGAATTTGATATTTCACATAATCGTCTTTGTCGTGATTGCCGTTGGCGTAGCCGCGCGGACACATCTCTTCGCGAAAGGCGCGCTCTCGGCTCCAACCATCGCGTACTTGGCGCAAGGTTCCCGCCAGTAGCCCCGTGCGGTCTTCGCCCACGGTGCAGTGAAAAATCACGCCTTCGGATTCGTGCGTTTTGATGTAATTCAGGGCTTCGACCACTTGCTCACAAGTTTCGCGATAATTTTTGATGTTACGCCAAGGGAATTTTATCCAATGCATATCCACATCCGCAAAGCCGTGTTCGGTATAAAGCCTGCGCAAGGTTTCGCGACTTTCAGGACTGCTGAATTCTTTAAAGACGAGCACTTTGTGAATGCCGTGTTTTTGAAGTTCTGTGATGTGATCAGGGCTGAGCGGCCTATTGGCGCGCAAGATTTTGGACTCGGCGATCCAGTGCGCGTTGGGAATCGTAAATCCCGCGGCGGTGGGCGCCACTCGCGAGACGTGCTCATCATCAGCCACTTTGGCTAAGACTGGGGAGCTCCCCAAGCTCAGTGCGAAGGCAGTGAAAAGTCCCCCCAAAAATCTCATGGCGCTACACTCACCCTTCGGCCGAGCGGCCCTTGAATGTTGTGCTCAAGATATTTTTGATAATCCATCACTTGCTGAGCCCATTGGCGTTCGTTAAGCCCGAGCTCTTCGCAAAAGATCGTGCGCAGCGATGGGATCAGAGCCACACCGTTGTCCTCGTGTTTGTAGAAAATCTCCGTGCGTCGCACGAGCAAGTCTTCGAGGTGCAAGATCATCTGTGTGCGGATCATTTCGCGCACGAGGGCGCTTTCTTCTGTGGTCAAAGCGTCGAGGCTAAATTCGCGCACCAGACCTTGATGAATCTGCGGCAGGCTGGGGAAGGGCGCATGCTTGGTGGGACATCGCGGAAGCGCTTCGTCGAGCGGTTCGAGCCATTCGAGGCTGCGCTCCAGCACTTTGTCGACGGCTTGCTTGGCCATCTCACGGTGGGTGGTCAGCTTGCCGCCAGTAATATAAAGGTAACCGCGTTCGTCCCACTTGAGCTCGTGATCGCGCGAGACTTCCGAAGCAGTGGCGTCCTTGGGGGGTGCGAGCAAGGGGCGCAGCCCCGTCCAGGTGCTGACGATGTCAGAGATGGCGAGAGGGTGGTCCGGAAAAAAGTGCCGGGCCGAATGAATCAAATAGTCGCATTCGGAGGGAATCATCCGCACCGAGTCGGGCGAATCGTCGTCAAAGAGATCTGTGGTACCGATCACGGTGTGCGAATGCCAGGGAATGGCAAAGAGCACGCGGCCATCTTCGGGGTGGGTCATAACGACGGCGTGCTGAAGCGGAAGCTTTTCTTTTTTGACCACAATGTGCGAGCCCCGTGTGGGAGCCATGCGGTGATGATCGTCAAAGACTCGCAGCGTGTCGTGCAGGCGGTCGGTCCAGGGGCCGGTGGCGCCGATCACCACACGCGCGCGCACTTGATGGCGCTCTCCGCTCAGCTGGTCTTCGAAGTGTACGAGGTGCGCTTCGGGAGCGCGCCACTCGATTTGCTTCACTTCCACGCGCGAGAGACAAGTGGCGCCGTGGTCGCGGGCATCGATGACGTTCGCGAGGGTGAGCAGGGCGTCGTCCGTGGCGCCATCCCAATAGAAGATCGCGCCGCGAAGATTCTTTTGCTTGAGCGCGGGCTCGCGGCGTCGGCATTCGTCCGCCGAGTACTGCTTGTGCAGACTTGGGCTGCGAAAGGTGGAGAGGATGTCGTAAAGCCAGAGCCCGATGTTGAGCGCAAAGAGAGGCAGTCGCGATTCACGGTAGGCCGGAAACAAGAAGGGAATGGGGCGGCAGAGGTCGGGCGCGTTTTTCCAGAGCAAGGCGCGTTCCTGAGTGGACTCAAAGACGAGCTTGAATTCAAGATTCTCAAGGTAGCGCACGCCACCGTGCACCAGCTTGGAGGAGCGCGAAGAGGTGCCCCAGGCGAAATCGTTTTTCTCCACGAGCAGCACGTCGAGGCCGCGCATCGCGGCGTCGCGCGCGATCGCGGCGCCGGTGATGCCGCCACCGATCACGCAGATGTCAAAAGTTTGGGGCGCACCCGCTTCGCTCGAGCGAAGGGCATGGAAAAACCCCTCTCGATCTTGGCGACCGAAAGGGGTTTGCGGTTTTTCTGATAAAGGATCTCGGCTCCCGAGGTCTCGCTGTGA
>DATLIP010000087.1:0-5842 GCA_035539375.1 Bdellovibrionota bacterium
TGGCTATATGTTTTAGGATGAGTTGGGCCCCGTGGCAATCCTAGCGTGCGGGCTGCCAATCTGCTTGACGCTAGAGCACGCGCCCTGCTAAGTGAACCAGACCATGCCACAGAGACTGAAAAAAACCAAAGCTCACCGTGATCTCAAAAAAGCCAAACTTGGCGCTCGCAACAAGCGCATCAAGGAAAACCAAGGCACCACGGCTTCGTTTCCCCTCGAAGGCGCGATCCCTTCGCTGCGCGCGGGCCGTAAAATCGCCGCCGAGAAGATCATCGTTCCGGCTTCGAAGTAGCTTTTAAGCAGTGACTTCGATAACCAATCTTGCCGGAAGCACTGAATTTTTCGCCCATCTGACCGCACTGAGCGCCTCTAAAGCCCAAAAAAAGGCTTTAGAAGCGCTTCGTCGTTATTTGGGCCCCGAACGCGAGGCCCTGCCCCCGGATTATATGGAAACTGGGGCCTTTCTCGAGGCCTACCTCCGTTACTACCTTCCCCTGCACCTTCCCGAATTGCCGTGGATCCTGACCCAAGCCGCTCGTTTTGGCCTGGCTCCCGAAGCCGGCCAGCGCGTGCTCGATATGGGCTCGGGCCCGGGCACCCTCTCGCTGGCGCTCGCCTTGTGGGCGAAATCCCGCAAGATCGAGGGGCTGGATTTCACGCTCGTCGATCGCTCCAAGCGCGCCCTGACGCTCGCCGAGGAGCTTTTCCGCGTGGCCGACGCCAAGGCGCGCCCCCAGCTCTGGGTCGATGATCTCAGCAACTCCGCGCGCAAGTTCAAGGGTGCAGAACCCTTCGACTGGATCTTCGCCGGCCACATGCTCAACGAGTGGGAGCGTTTTGAAGACAAAAAAGATCTCCTCGATTCGGTGATGCGATATCTGATGCACGAGCGCAGTGTGCTGGTGCTCATCGAGCCGCCGCTGCGCGAACCCACACTCGACCTCATGAAGCTGCGCGACTTTTGGGTGCGTGAGCTCGGTGGTCATGTGCTCTTGCCGTGTCCTGCCGGCACCGAGAAATGCCCTGCGCTCAAAGCGCACCTCGGCTGGTGCTACTCCAAGGTGCCGCGCACCTGGGCGCGGGAATCGGGCTGGGCTCCGCTCGACGCCAAGGTCGAAGGTTTTCTCGGTCAGGAGCTTCACTACAACGGCTTTTCGTATGTGGTGCTTGCCGCGTCGATTGCCGACATGGACCACTTCGCAAATTACGACAAGAACCGCCGCGTGGCCTTCTCCGACGAACGTCGTCGTCCGTCGCTGTGGTGCCGCGATGGCCGCATCATGAACTCCAGCCGCCGCCCCAAACACCGCGGTGAACTCCTCACACCCGCGCCGAATACGGGTGCGGATAAAGACACGGAATAGGCGCCAAGGCACTTATTGCCGGGGACCGGCAATAAGTGCCTTGGCGCCTGTGGTAGGATTGACCCATGGATCTGCTTTCGTCGGTCATTCTCGGTTTTGTTCAAGGTCTCACGGAATTCTTGCCGGTCTCTTCTACCGGACATTTGATTTTGGTTTCGCATTGGCTGGGGCTCGGCGAGAATGATGCCGAAAAGGCATTCAACGTGGTGGTGCAAGGGGGCACAGTGCTCGCCGTGATTTGGAATTACCGGGCGCTGCTCCTCGAAAAAACTCGCCCGCTCTTGCAGGGACATGCTGCATCCTGGCGTTTTTGGTTGATGCTCTTTGTCGCGTTCTTGCCCGCCGCCGTGGTGGGACTCTTACTGCACAAAACCATCAAGGCGCAGCTCTTTGGCGTGCAGCCTGTGCTCTGGGCGCTGCTTGTGGGTGGCGTGGTGATGATCGTCGTTGAGCGCGTGCTCAAAAAACGCGAACCGAAGATCGTCACCGATTGGTCGAGTTTTTCTTTTAAACGAGCTCTCGGCGTGGGTCTCGTGCAGTGCTTTGCACTGTGGCCCGGCACCTCGCGCTCGATGTCGACGATCCTCGGTGGCCGATTGATGGGGCTGGGGGGCGTGCAGGCAGCCGAGTTTTCGTTTCTGCTCTCGATTCCCACGCTGCTCGCGGCGACGGTCTTTGACCTCTACAAAAATTGGGAACTCTTTGCGGCTTCGAACTTGTGGTTGCAGTTAGGTGTGGGTTTTTTGACGGCCTATGTGGTCGCGCTCTTTGTGATCCGCGGTTTCTTGGGCTTTCTCAAGCGTTACGGTCTTGAGCCCTTTGGCTGGTACCGCATCTTGCTCGCCGTAGCGCTCTTTTACTTTTTGTAATGCCCCGAAATGAGCTTCACGATGTTCGGCCTGGACCTTGCCGGAACCAGAATCTGGCGGTCGTCAGTAAGACGGTAGGGAATGCCGTAGCTGTCGCAAATGTCGCGAATCTTTTGGTTTAGCGAAAGCTGAAACGAGGCCTCGCGTCCATGGTAGAGCGAAACCCACTCTTCGGCACTTTCATCGATGGTCGAGGTCGCGTGCGCCACGCTAAAACAGGTCAGCGTTAGGGCGATGAGCACGAATCGTTTCATGCTCTATTTTTCGGTGCTTAAGATGGAGAACTTTAGTCGCCGTTGCCGAGGTGATTTGGCACGCGTTTTTTGAAGTAGGCTTTGTAGACGGGCTCTTTTTTGTTCAAAAAGATTTTCTCAAAGTGCGTCACAGCGTCACCTAGATAGTGCTCCTTGCGCAGCACCAGTTCTAGGGTGAAGTCCTGCCACGACTCGATGATGTCGAGGATCTCTTCGAAATACTCACGGTGGTCCGAAGATATGCGCAGCTGACCGCCGTTGACGATGGCCATGGCCCAGGCGCGGGCGTCGGGCGAGCGAAAGAATCGATGTTTGTTGTGCTTGGCCTTGGGCCAGGGGTCCGGATGGTAGACGTGCAGCACCTGGATGGGGGGAAGCTCTTCGCCCAAAAAACGGCGGGCATCACACTGGAGTAGCACCCAGTTCTTTTCGGTGGTCTGTCGGTGCAGTTTTTTTTCGGTGAGCGTGAAGCGGTCTTTGCGGCGGTCGATGCCCACAAAGTAACGCTCGGTGTGTACGGCGGCGCGCTGGGCGATGAATTCGCCTTTGCCGCAGCCGATTTCGACTTCGATGGCGTCCAAATCAAAGTGCTCGGGCAAGAGCGAGGAGAGGCGCACGGAATCATCGTCTTTGTCGGGACTATGGAAGTGCAGCTCGCGGCCATCGAGGAGCCTGATGCGATGCTTGGACGGCTTGAGCATTTTCAGTGGCAGCATTTTTATAGGGATCTCGCTGGAGGGAAATGCAAGTCCGATTCGGGGTCCCGTTCAAGATGCTCGGAAACTTTTTTTGTCCACGCGCGAAAGTTTGTGGTGGTGGTGGGTAGCGAGTCCAAAATCCGCTGCGCCGAGGGCAGCGTTTGCAGCACTTCGCTCTCCGTAGGCGCTGCGGTAGTGCTGCCTTTGGGTGCAGCGCTAAAGAAGCCGCGCAACTTGGCAAGGAGTCGTTCGCCACTGCGTGCCTGGAACTCGAGTTCGCTCTCGAGTTGAGTCAGCAGCTCGAGGGGCGAGACCTCTTGGCTTGGGCAGACCAAAGTTTTTTTGTAGAGGTCTTTGTTCCAAAACACCGAAACCAGAAAACCACAGAGGTCGCTGATCGTGATGGCTGCAAAGGGCGGGCGAGCTTTGATCTCTTCCCACTTTGTGCCGTTTTGGGTGCGCAGGGCCGCGACGGTATCGGCAAAAAGGCCTTCGTCGCGAAAGCCCACAACGCGCGGGCAGACCACCACGGTGGTGTGGTCGTGGGCATCAAAGAGGCGCTTCACGTTGGCGGCTTTGGCCGTGTAGGGCAGCACGATCACGGCGTGAGCCGTAGAGGGGATTTCTTGCAGATCATCGCGAATGAGCGAGATCTCGGCCTCGCTGAGCGGAGCTTGGCTTTGCAGTGAGGCCAGGGGCGCTTTGAGGTAAGCCGAAACGCCGCGTACGGCGTTCACACTATCGTCATCGCTAGTGAGCACTTGCAGGGGCTGCACGCGCGTCAGGGCATCGGCCCCGCGCACTTTGCATTTGATACCCAGGCGCAGCATGGCCGCGATGGTTTGATAAGCCACCCCACGGTCGGCCTCTTCGACGAAGAGGATCTCGTTCTGACGCATTTTCGACTCTTCGAGCATTGTTGATTGCTCAATAATATCTGCTAGCCTCGCTGTCATGTTCGAATTGTCAGCATCAGAATTTCACCGGGGTGTTTTGCATATCGAGGTCGAAAAATCGGTATCGAAATTTCGCAAATGGGCGAATTCCATCGGCCCTGTCAAAGCCCGCATCGCCTCGATCATCGTGTTGGCCTTTGCGTTTTTTTTAACGATCAATCCTAATCCCGCGAAATTCATGCTCGCCAGCGGCTATGCGGACTCGCTTGAGTCGGCGATGGCCATGCAACTCAAGTTTAGCTACGTTTTTGTGGGTTTGGCCGTGCTTATGCACGTGGTGCTCGGGTTTTGGAAGCGCGAATTCATGCTGCTCGACTTTGACAAGACCAAGGCTCAGCTGCGCTTTTTTCACCAGCGCGCCTTCAATTATTCGCGCCCTGCCGAGGGTTTTGTGCCCTTTTCGCAAATCAAGGGCATCCATGTGGTAAAAGGCAAAACAACCGAAAATTCGGTCGGTTATGTTGAGCTCGACCTGCCCGAATCGCTGGGCAAAGCCTACGATAAGGTCCAAATTGCGCTGCTCTCCGACGAGCAGATGTCGTTTTATCCGCTGAACCTCTACCGCATCACGGGCATCCAGCCCAAGGGCGATTGGACGGATCCTGACGACGAGATGGTGAAAACTTAGTCCGGGTTGAGATTTCTCATTGATAACGCTCTCCTAGGGGGCTAGTTCTTACCCTATATGGCACGCGTCACAGTTGAAGACTGTCTCCAACATGTTCCCAATCGTTTTGCACTCGTTCACTTGGCTGCTCGTCGCACCAAGCAGCTCATGAAAGGCGCCCGCGCTCAGGTGGACGCTCCCAACAACAAGCCCGCCGTTGTGGCTCTGCGTGAAATCGCCGAGCGTCGCGTGCGTTTGCCACAAGGCTGGGACATCATCGACGTCGACAAGCCGGCGACGGAAGAACTGCCACCAGATCAACGCGAGTAGTTCTCGCACTTTATTTTAAAATGCAAAACCCCCGCCGGTCGTTGCGACCAGCGGGGGTTTTCTTTGTTTGGCGACTTCACCAAGAGGCGCAAAACGCTGACGCAGTGGGACTCATAAGAAAACTTGATTTGGGAAAAGAGCGCGGGACCAGTTTAAATAGAGCCCATGACCAAAGAGAAGGCTTTTCTCGCCCTGGGCTGGTTGTTCTTAGTTTTGGCGATGGTGGGCATCGCGCTGCCCATCGTTCCGCAGGTTCCCTTTGCAGTGATCGCGGCTTACTTTTTTTCTAAGGGTAGTCCGCGTCTCCACCGCTGGATTCGCGAGAACAAGTATCTCGGCAAACCTGTGCGCGAGTGGGAAGATCATCACGCCGTGGCCCACAAAACCAAAATCGTCTCATGCGTGATGATGGTGGGCGGAGCGGCGATCGGCCATACTCAGTTGACGCTGGGGTGGGCGCTCGCGCTCGATGCGGCATTTCTGGCGTGCATCGCTTTCGTGTTGACTCGCAAGACGGCGGTCGCGACCGCTTAACTGGCTTCGTCGACGGACTTCAAAAGCTCTTCGAGCGAAAAAGGTTTTATAAAATACTGATCAAAGCCCGATGCGTAGGCGCGCTCGCGCACGTTGCCGTCGCCGTAGGCAGTAAGGGCAAAGACGGGCAGGTTGTTGCGCAGCTCGGTCTGACCGGCGCGAATCTTTTCGATAAACGAAAAACCGTCTTCGGTGGGCAGGCGCAAATCGCAGAGCACCATGTCCACACG
>DATLIP010000088.1:0-13706 GCA_035539375.1 Bdellovibrionota bacterium
GCGCCCACATGGTGGGCCCCGAAGTGTCGAACCTTGTCGCAGAAGTTGCCGCAGTTATCGAAATGGGCGGACGCGCCGAAGACCTCTCGAGCATCATCCACGCGCACCCGACGCTTCCGGAGACCATCATGGAAGCCGCCGAAGCCGTGCACGGCAAAGCGATTCATTTCTTCCAAAAGAAGAAATAAAACGAACTACCTTTGCCGGGTGCCTGACAAAATTTCCCTGATCGTGAGATCTTTAAAGGGCTCGAGTCGATCGTCATTGAACTCATACTTTAAATAAAAAGAACCTAGTTCTTTAACCTGGCACCTATACCTGGCACCTTTTCTTTTCGGTACGGGGTTAAGGTAGCGGGTTAAAGAACTAGGTTCTTTTGAAACTTGTGACAGAATTCTGACGTTCGCCCGATACCAATATTATCCCCGCTTCGAGCGTCAAATCACAGCGTGTTAATTTAAATTAACATTTTCTTGTAAATATTTTTCTCCACTTACCCTGAAAGACATGGGGAAACATCTAAGCAAATTTTCAACTAGGCTTTCTATTGTCTTTTTTTCACTCGCGTTGGGGGGCGCGGCTCACGCTCTGAATATGGATCAACCATATCCGAGTGGTGTGTGGTACCGAGATTATTCATCTCTTGTTAAAGAACGTCTGAAATTTGACAGACACCAAACGCTCATGAACATCGGCTCAGGTTACGTTTACGAGCTCTGCCCGCGCTACGATCGCCTGAAGCGCGCGGACCGAGAAAACTTTTGGGTGACCTTTTTTATGGCCATCGGATACGCCGAGTCGGGCTTCAATAATAATTCCGGGCCCATGGCGGGCATCATGCAGCTCACCTGCGACAACACCGCCCGCCGTGGCTACGGTTGCTCCGCGTGCACCTCGAACTCGCGCCTGCGCAAGAGCCCAATGATCGGCATCGACTGCGCGATGAACATCATTTCGCACTGGGCGCGCCGCGGAAAACTCATCGGCTCGCACCCTTACTTCGAAACGCTGCGCCGCAACCAACACTACAAGCGCAAAATTCGCCCGACGGTGCAGTTGTACGCGCCAAAAGATTGCGGCAACAATTACCAGTACAACGGCTACGACTGGCCGCTCAAGCAGTCCCAAGTTCAGAACGCTTGGCCCTACTAAAGTGCCAAGAAAAGAGCTTTGACAGCTCCGCCGGGTCCCCGCAGAATCTTATTCTCGGGGGCCTCTTTTTGTTATGAAATTTCTAAAACTTTTCAGCATCCTGCTCGTCGCCACCATCGCTCACGCCCAAGAAGCGCCCCGCAAGTTTGAGTCACCTCTCAACGCCGCGATTTGGAACTCGAACAAAAAGGAAGTGGAGCGTCTTTTGAATGCCAAGGCCAGCCGCTTTACCATCAACGCTGCTGAATCTGACGGTTCCGTTCCCCTGCATGTGGCCGCCGAAAAAAATAATCCCGAAGTTGTGGCCAAGCTTCTCGAGCTTGGCGCGACGGTCGACAAGGCCAACAAAGCGGGTGCCACGCCGCTCTCGACGGCGATCGAACACAACAGCGTCGAAGTCGCTCGCCTTTTGATGGCCAAGAAGCCGATGATTTTCACGGCCGGCAACAGCGGTCAAAACGTCCTGCACCTGCTCGCGCAGCGAATGCTCACCCAACCCGACCCCTTTGATTCGAAAACGACCAAACTCTTCGTGGATCTCGTGCGCCTGGGCGCCGATCACGGGGATCATTATGTGGATCCCGTTTCCAGAGACAAAATCTTTCCGCTCACGATTTTAGAAAAAAAGTTCGGAGCCAAGGACAAAACTTACCTGGCCTTCGTCAAGAGCGTCGAAGACGCGCGTAAAGCCTACCGCGCCGAAGCGGGAGTGACGGAAGAACCTGGAGAGAAAAAACCTCCCGTCAAACCCGCTCCAACACCGAAGGCCGAGCCCAAGCCCGAGCACTAGCGACTACCAGCCGGGACAATCTCCGGGACGACATTCATCGTCCGGAAAGCCCGGCTTGGGCTTAGGATCGGGTTTAGGCTCCGGAAGCTTTTCGCAAACCAGGTTGAATTGCGTGCGCGGAAGTGGCCCATTGGGCGTCTTGTCCGAAATCATATCTAAGGTGGCCACTCGCTTTCCGGACGCGTCCGGTGTCTTGTCTAAGTAGAAATGCGCGATGGGCCTGCCCTTGACGTCATCCAGCAGGTAGTGATCTGCCTCGAAGTAGGGGTAAACCTTTTCTTGCGCTTCCGCCAGGCCGAGAAAATTGAAGTCCGTACCCCAGCATGCGACCGCCCCGACGTGGGTCTTGTGGCCGCCCGTTTCGGGATCTAATTCCACGATGATATTACCGCTCGAACAGCCCGTCGTCGGTACCCGTGCGCTACACGTCACCGTCTCCGCGGATCTCGCGGCGGGAACTCCCAGGACGACCGTTCCCATCAAAATAGCTAACCTTTTCATTTTGTCTCCTCCTGCCGGAAATCCTCGGCAAACTCAGGATTAAGGCAATTTTTGTTTCCCTAAAATCAACAAATGGTAAGTCATTGTTAGCTTATGGAAATCAGTCTCCTGCGATACTTTCTTACCGTGGCCCGCACCCAGAGCATCCGCGAGAGCGCCACCCTAGTGGGAATCAGCGCTGCCGGACTCTCCAAGGGCATCAAGAGCCTGGAGCACCGCCTGGGGAAAACCCTGATCGAAGCCGAAGGCCGCGGCATCCGCCTCACACGAGCGGGCGAAGAACTCGCCCAGCAGCTGGCCCCTCAGCTCGACGCCCTGGAGGCCACACTCTTTGGACAAGGCCCGACAACCAAAGGCAAGCGCCCTTTGCGCGTGGCAACCTTTGAAGTTTTCAGCACGCACATCATGACAAGCCTTATGGCCGAGAATGTGTCGCTACCGGTGGCAGAGTTGCTTGAAGCCGTGCCGGGTGCCATCGAGACGGCCATTGACGAACGCCGCGCAGATCTCGGCATCACTCTCAACCCCAGTCCCAACGCGAACCTAAGCTACCTCAAGGTAGCCACCTTCGCCTCGCGCATCTTTGTGGGCGCCCGCTCCAAACTCCAAGACACCCCGGTACATGAGCTGCCCTTCGTTGTGCCCTTTCCGCCAAACCAGGGTTCCGCCTCACGTGCCATTGGCCTCGACGGCTGGCCAGCTGAAAAACCTCGAGAGATCAAATACCGGGTGACCATGATGGAATCCGCCCTCTCACTCTGTGCGAATGGCGTGGCGGCCGGATTTTTTGCCGAGCCCGTAGTGGTGCTCTACAACGCCAATTTGGTCGGCGCGCGCAAACTTATCCCACACTTGTCCAGAATTACGGGGGCCGAACAGATCGATGTCTTCGTGGTCACACGCAAGGGCGACGAAGACCTGCCCGTGGTGCGCACGCTCGCCAAAGAGCTGCGACGAGTGGCGAAGCTGCGAGTCGACTAGACCTCAGGCGTCTCTGCTGGCTTGTCTGTGGATTTTGGCACGTTGACCGAAAGTTTAGGGATGAGCAAGAGCCCAGGGATCGCCATCAGCGCGCAGGAAATGAAAAAGTATTCGTAACCCGTCACTTCGATCCATTTGCCAGCAAAGCCCGAGAAGAAAGTTCTTCCGGCCGAAGCGAGCGAGGAGAAGAGCGCGAACTGCGTAGCCGTAAAGCTCACATTAGAAATGGCTCCAAGAAACGCCACGAAAGCCGCCGTCCCCATGCCGCTCGAGAGATCTTCAAAAGCGACAACCGCCGTGAGCGCGCCCACATTGGTGCCGCTATGGGAAAGGATCGAGATGAATGCCGTCGAGAGACCCTGCAAAATCCCGAAAGTCATGAGCGCAGTTTTCATAGGTAGGCGGTAGAGCACCCAACCGCCGATAAAGAGACCAAGCATCGACGAGATGAGCCCCACTCCCTTGGTGACTTCGGCGATGGTTTTGTTGTCAAAACCCGTATCGACATAAAAAGTGGAGAGCATCGAACCACCGATCGCGTCGCCAAATTTGTAGAGCACGATGAACGCGAGCACATAGAGCGCTTCTTTGCGTTTGAAGAATTCTACAAAGGGATCCACCACCGCCGCGCGCAGCGTTTGCGGTTCACGCGCCATCACCTTGGGCTCTTCGGCCCAAAGGGTAGCCACAATGCCGAGACCCATGAAACCGGCCATCACAAAGAACATTTGCTGGAAGGTCAAATCGAAGGTCTGCGGATCGACCATCCATAGGCCCACGCCTGAGGCGATGAACATGGCGATGCGGTAACCGTAAACACCGATAGAGGCCCCAATACCGAGTTGGTTTTCGGGCAGGATCTCGCGACGGTAGGCATCAAAGACGATGTCCTGAGTGGCGCTCATGAAACAAAGCAAAAACCCAAAGACGGCCACGAGCACCATGCTTTGCTGCGGCTGAGTCACGCCAAGACCGCAGAGCGCGACGATGAGACCAAGCTGCGTGAGTAGCAGCCATGAACGACGACGCCCAAGCCCACTGAGGTGGTAGCGGTCGGGCAGAAAGGACCACAAAAACTTAAAGGTGTAGGGAAGCGTCAGCCACGAGAAATAACCGATGGTCGAAAGGTCGATGCCCTCGCGGCGCAGCCAAATTTTGATGGTTGAGTAGAGGAGCATGATCGGCAAGCCGCTGGCAAACCCCAAGAGGAAAACCACGAACATCTGCTTCGTGCCCAGGGCTTTGACGAGGGAAAGAAAGGATTTGTCGTTGGTTTTGGCGCTACCCATGAACTCAGTGTACCAGCCTAGGTTCAGCTTGAAAGCCCCCCCGGAATATGAGTAAAGAACCCTCATGAGCACGGGAGCTTTTGAGATCATCCGACTAGGGGACGTGGACTACCTGCGCGCCTGGGATCTGCAAAAGGAACTTCTTGAAAAGCGCATCAACGGCGAGACGGGCGACACTCTCGTTGCCTGTTCGCACCCAGCGGTGATCACTCTCGGCCGCCAATCTCAGCGTGAGTCCGACCCCCTAGTGTGGTCGAACCCTGATGTGCCGGTTGTCGAGATTGAGCGCGGTGGCAAAGCCACCTACCACGGCCCCGGCCAAGTGGTCATCTACCCGATCGTCTACCTCTCCCCCAACAAAGACTCGCAGGTCAAAGGCGGCGTCGTAGGACTCATCCGTCAAATGGAAGAGGCCATGATCCGCTACCTCGCCGACGTGCACGGCTTGAGCGCCACGCGCGTTGAGGGCGCCACCGGCGTCTGGATCGACGGCACACGCAAGATCGCCTCGATCGGCATTGCCGTACGCAAATGGGTTTCCTACCATGGGCTCGCCTTCAATGTGAGCACTGGCAAACGCGTATGGGAAGGCTTCAACCCCTGCGGATTTAGCTCTGACGTGATGACGGATTTGCAGATCGAAACCGGCAAGGTGATCGATCAGAACGAGGTTCAAGAAGCGCTACTGAAATATCTCGGCCGAGAACTCACGCAGTCAACTTGATCGTTTAGATTTTGGTGGACTTATTCTCGATAGCGGCGAGAGAATGGATTTTTTTGCTATCAATATCATCAGTCAGTTTTTTAGATTGTGCTTCTTCTCTGACGAGTTCAGAGTCGAGTCCTTCGACTTCTTTTTTAAGATTGCTAATTTTCAATTTGGCGGCTTTTTTCTCCGCATCGCTAGTCGCAATGCTCAATTCAAACTCCGTATTTTCAAGCATCGCGAGCCTTGTCTCTCTTTTGCCTTTCAGCGCATCAATTTTGCTGATTTGAGTTTCGAGACGTTTCGAAAGGTCCTCAAGTTGCAAAGCAGAGCTTTTGGCCTCAGCGGTGACTTCCATTTTAGCTTTTTTCAAAGCTTCAACTTCTGATGTCTTTTTGCTGAGATCCTTCTGAAGATTTTGAATTTCCGTTTGAATGACGGCCCGCTCCGCCTCATGTTCAGATCCCACCAAGGAATTAGATTTCTGATTCAGCTGTTCAATCTGTGTTTGAATCGATTGCTTATTGGTTTCCAGCGTTTTGAGGTTTTGCTCGATTTGCGCAATTTTTCCGTTTGCCTGAGTAGCAACTTCTTTTGCCGCGCTCGAGTTAACGTTTTGTAGTCCCGCAATGCCCGCTGACTGTGAGGAATCAGCGGAGTTGCTGCTCAGACCACCCAAGCCCAGGAAGTCCGGAGGAGATTCGCTTTCAGGAGCCGCATTCACATAATTGCGCTGGGGACGTTGAAAGCTAAAGGCGTCTTGACGGATCTGGCTTTGGTACTGATCCGCAGGCAGTGGCGCTAAGTTTAATGATGCACAATTCAGCTGCTGCCCGATCTCTTGGATCCTTTGGTTCACAAATCGATAATTGCCGGTGGCACGAGCTTGTGTCAGGAGAAAGTTGATTTCTTGCCGACGAACTTCGCTGAGCTTGATGGGATGAGATTTGATGCTCGTCGATCCGAGCGAAGAACCGCTGCCCGTGGCACTGGAAGCGCCCAGGGCATAGTGTACGGGCGCGGTAGCTTCCGCGGGTTTTTGGCCAAGCATGGATTGCCCCGCCTGCGCGTAGCCGTTGTCAAAAACCACAGCGCAAATACTCTTGCCGTTGGCTTCGTAACAAATGAGGTCGCCGCCCTTAAGACCGTTGCGACCGTCGAGGTTGACCGCACCCATCACCTTCGAAGGGTCGATATTGCCACCCCACGTGCCCATGTAGCTCTGGCGAGCTTGATAAGTGGCGGATCCGTTCGCATTGACCCCGCCATCGGTATCCACGGCGAAGCCCTTGGAGACGGTGGGCGAAAGACACGATCGATTGGGTGCCAAGGACTCGGTGTAAGAACTGGGGCCACCATAACTTTGCGAAGTGTCATGACCTGGGCCATAGGCGTGGGTAAAACTCAGCAAAGCTGCGCTACCCAGCACCATAAAAACGCGCATGGCTCCGAAGAGTTTCATACGCCCATTCTATCGCCGGGGGCGGCCCCAAAATAATGAAGATTTGATGAATCTGAGTAAGAACTTCAGCTACTTAAACACACGAGCCACGGCTTCATTTAGCCGTACGGTGCAACCAGCCCTTGCTCTTGAACCACAAGAAAATCAGCACCTCGGTGGTGATCATCGCCGCGATCACCATGGGATAGCCCAAGGTCCAGCCCAGCTCGGGCATGTGCTCAAAGTTCATGCCGTAGATGCCCGTAAAAACGTTCAGCGGCAGCATGAACACCGAGAAGATTGTCAAAACGCGCATGACTTCGTTCGTCTTGTGCGAGGCTTCGTTGGTTCTTTGCGACGAGAGCGAAACGTGCAGATTGAGAAGACTGTTCACCGATTCTGTAAGTTCATCAGCAAAGAAGAGCAGCGAAACGCCCTCGTCTTGTAGGTTCTGAAAATGCGGCGTGCCTCTATAGGGCGATTCGATGCGCGGCAGAATGTCCATCGAGGCTTTGATCATGCGCTTGAAGACCGAAGCCCGGCGCTTGAGATAGTAGGCGTTTTCGATTTTGAACTCTTTGGCCGACTGCGTGCCAAAGACGCTCATCTCGAGCTGCTCAAAATCGTCGAGTCCGCGATCGATGGGCTGAGTGTACGAAAAGATCACATCCTTGACGATGTCTTTGAATATTGTATGAATCGCATCACTCGTCCCGTCCACGCGCTCAACCCAACGCTCGCGTTCGCGAATCATGAAGGCCTGGTCCACGCGGTGCACCGTGATCAGCAAGGTTTCGCTATAAAAGAAGGCTACTTTACGGGTGAGTTCCTCGACGGTGTCGGCATCGCGGGTGGCCTCACTATCATAGGCACGCAAGATGATGAACTGCGAGCCTTCGATCTTTTCATGCTTCGGCAGGTGTTCGGGATCCAAGCAGTCCTGCACCGACGTGGGGTGTAGCCGGAACTCCGCCGCGATAGCGATCAGCTCTTCTTTAGAAGGATTGACAATGTCGAGCCAAAGCTGGCCGCTCTCTTTGCATACGTATCGTTGAATCATGGTGCGTCTTCCTATGACACAATTAAACTACAATAAGCGGCAGCCGGCCAGCCGCACGCGCTGCTTTGTGCGAGTCTGGTCTCCAAGGAGCCAGCCCCCACTGAGAGCTTCCACCTCAAAAACCCCTGCGCCGGTGCGTAGGTTGAGGTCGAGAGTTTTGTTCAGGTAGCTGGCGTATTCGGTATAGCGCAGTCGATCGCGGTGCAGGGCTTTGAGGTTGCGATACGCAAAGCCCCGATATGCGATGTAGGGCACCAGGGATTCGGGCACCTGCAGATAAAAATGATCGCGCTCGGTGAGTGTCGGCAGCGGCACGGTGAGCTTTTTGCGGCGGAACTTGTGCTTGCCGCTTTTGGATTTGGACTGAAAGTCCACGTCTTGAATCTCACAGTAGAGTCCGCGCTGTTTGAAGCGCGCAAGAGTGTGCGTGTCAACTTGGGCTTTCGCGCTGAGCGACAAGAGTGCGAGGGAAGCGAGCGAGACGTCTTGAAAGAATTTCGTCATCGCTTTCGGATCCATCAAAGTACCCCTCCGCCCCCGCGCCCCCCGGCGCCGAAGTCATAAAAACTACAAAGAGGGATTTGGGACCACTGAAAAGTTCTTACAATTTCTTCAGGAGCCGAAACGCGTCGTGTCTGTGAGAGATTTCATTTTTCTCTTCGCCTCTGAGTTCAGCCATGGTGCACCCGCGGTGGGGTACCCAAAAGATGGGATCGTAACCAAAGCCCGACGATCCTGCGGATTCGAAGCTGATGGAACCCTCACAAGTGCCCGTCGAAGAGACCTCTCGGTCGAGCCTCCCATCGAGCACACGGATCATCGAAAGCGCGCATACATAACGCGCATTCGATTCGCGCGAAGCGACGGGAATGGCCTTTAGCGCGGCCAAAAGTTTTTGCATGTGCTGGGCGGGCTCTACGTGATCACCGGCATAGCGCGCCGAATGCACGCCCGGCGCGCCGCCTAGCTCGTCAACCACAAGACCCGAATCGTCCGCAAGCACGTAAAAATCCGAATGGCCTTCGGCAATGAGTTCTTTAACTAGGGCATGCGACTTGATCTTGGCATTGCCTTCAAAAGTCTCGGAGGTCTCTTCGGCGTCGCGGGCCGCGCGGCCCTGAACGTCGCTAAATTTGCCGGGATAAAACTCGGCAAGCGATTCACGCAGCTCTTTGAGTTTGCCGGGATTGCCGGTGGCGATGAAAATCTGCATGGGTTTAAGTAGGGCTGCCGCCGTTCCAGTCGAGAGGCCCAAGGATCTGCCGCTGAATACCGCAGAGCTCGTTGCAACCTTTTTTAGCGAGCGCCAGCAGAGAGGCAAATTCTTCTTCGCCGAAAGGGTCCTTCTCGGCGGTGCCCTGAATTTCGATGATCTTGGAGCCGGCCGTCATCACCAGGTTCATATCGGTTTCGGCATTGGAGTCTTCGGGGTAATCGAGGTCTAGCACGGACGTGCCATTCACGATGCCCACCGAAATGGCGGAGACGTAATCTTTGAGCGGGAAAGGCAAGTTCGCGTCGATCTTGGCCGTTTTCTTGAGGTGACGAAACGCGAGGGCCAGAGCGATAAAGGCGCCCGTGATGCTCGCCGTGCGGGTGCCACCGTCAGCGCGGAGCACGTCGCAGTCGAGGATGATGCTGCGCTCACCCCACCCGTGCAGGTTGGTGATCGAGCGCAGAGCGCGGCCGATGAGACGCTGAATTTCTTGAGTGCGGCCGCCAGCACCCTTGCGTTCGCGCTGGATGCGATCGGCAGACGAGCGAGGGAGCATGGCGTACTCCGCCGTCACCCAGCCCTGGCCCTTGCCGCGCAGGTGCGGAGGGGCAGAGTTTTCGATAGTGGCAGTGCAGAGAACTTGCGTGCGACCGAAAGAGATCAGACACGAGCCTTCGACGTTGTCGTAAAAGTTGGGCTCGATGGTGATCGGCCGCAGCGAATCATTGGGGCGGTTGCGTTGAATCATTTCCGGACTTTGTAGTGGTTTGTGGCCGAGGTGGCAACGCTTTATCGGCGAGGGCTTTCGCGAGGGTGAGCACCAGGCTTTTTTGCTTCTCGAAGAGATGAAAATGCTCCATGTCCTCGGGGCTGGTGATAAAACCCAGCTCGAGGAGCACGGCGGGCATCTCGGCGCCGTAGAGCACGTAAAAAGGGCCCATCTTGAGCGGACGGCCAAAAGTCGGCAAAAATTTGTGCATCTGGCGCGAAATGGGCTCGGCCCAGCCCAGAGAGGACTCGAGATTCGCCTCGGCGCGCATGCGGCCCAGGGATTCCTCGACGGCGCTCAGCGAGGTTTCGGGGATCGTCTGGTGCTCCTTGGCGATGGCCGTAACAGCGGCAGATTCTGAGGAGTCCATAGAAAGCACGTAGAGCTCGTAGCCGCGCACCTTTTTTTGCTCGGCGTGCGAGTTGTAGTGGAGCGACAAAAAGAACTTCGGCTTGTACGCATTGGCGATTTGCGATCGCTCAGGCAGCGAGAGGTAATAATCACGGTCACGCGTGAGCGCGGTGCGCACCCCGAGGCGCTCGAGAGCTTCCTTGAGGCGCAGGGCGAGAATCAAAACGACGTCTTTTTCTTTGAGGATGTATTTGCCCTGGGGAAGGTAGGCCCCCCAGTCGTTGCCGCCGTGACCCGGATCGATCACAATATCCACGGGACCTGCTTCGGGCGCGCGTGGAATCACGGGACGCTGGCCCGTGAGCAGGGGCACCACCACGCGCTCACCGAACTCGATGGGCACGAGGATTTTGTTGTCGTGCTTCATTGGGGGCTGCGACACCGTGATTTTGCCGTAGGTACCGCTCACGGTGGTATCGCCAAGTTTGAACATGGCTACGCGGCGTTCGCTCTTGTGGGCAAAAGAATATCTTCCGGTTTTGGAATCTACGCCGAGCACCACAGGAAAGACTTTGGAAATCTCAGCCAGGTCGATACGCGGCGAACCGCGCTGAATGTCGTAACGTTTGAATTTGTGATCCTGGCCTTCAAAGTGAAAGACCCAGGACTCCGGCTCCAAGTTGGCCGAGGCGAGGGACGAAAGCCCCAGCGCAAAGAGCAGGGCAAGCATTCGCAGAATGATTTTAGACGTTGAATCTAAAATGCAGCACATCTCCATCTTTCACCGTATACGTTTTGCCTTCGGTGCGCATCAGGCCCGCCTCTTTGACTTTGGCTTCGTTGCCGCACTTGATCAGATCGTTGTAGTGGAAGGTCTCAGCGCAAATGAATCCGCGCTCGAAGTCCGAGTGAATCACTCCCGCGGCTTGCGGTGCGCTCCAACCTTCGTGGATCGTCCACGCGCGCACTTCCTTGACGCCGGCCGTGAAATAAGTGGCAAGGCCCAGGGTTTTGTAAGCGGCGCGAATCACCTTGTTGAGGCCCGCTTCTTGGATGCCCAGGTCCTTCAAGAATTCCGTGCGCTCGGCGGGTTCCAGAGCGACGAGCTCCGATTCCACCTTGGCGCAAACCGGAATCACCTGCGCTTTTTGCTTTTCGGCGTAGGCTTTGAGTTTTTGGTAGTAGGCATTTTTTTCTTCGCTACCGGTGCCGGCCGAAGCCTCGTCGAGATTCGCCACAAAGATCATGGGCTTTTGTGTGATGAGGTGCAAATCACGCACGGCTTCTTTTTCTTCGGGGCTCAGCTCCAGTGAACGCACCACGTTGCCCGCCTCAAGCGTCGTTTTGATTTTGTTCAGCGTCTCCTGCACGGCGGCAGCTTTTTTGTCGCTCTTGGCGAGCTTCGCGTTGCGTTCCATACGCTTTTCTACCGTGCTGAGGTCAGCGAGCATGAGTTCGGTTTCGATGACCTCGACGTCGCGCACGGGATCTACCGAGCCGTCAACGTGAATCACGTCACCGTCTTCGAAGCAGCGCACCACGTGCGCCACGGCATCGCAGCTTTTGATGTGGCCGAGAAACTGGTTGCCCAGACCTTCACCCTTGGATGCGCCCTTCACCAGGCCCGCGATGTCGACAAAAGACATCGAAGTCGGGATCACGCGCTCGGGTTTTACGATGCCTGCGATTTGGCCGAGACGCGCATCGGGAACTTCCACAACGCCCACGTTCGGATCGATTGTGCAAAAAGGGTAGTTCGCAGCCGCGGCGTTTTCCGACGAGGTCAAAGCGTTAAACAGGGTAGATTTTCCAACGTTCGGGAGACCGACAATTCCGCACTCTAATGCCATATGGCCGAGAGTTTTAGCATAGAAGCCTTACGAAAAACAGGAAATGCGATGGCGTTATACGCCGGCGCGTGAGGCGCGCAGCTGAGCTTCGGCAAGGTTTCCGGCGAGGAGTGCCTTGAGGGTATGCAAGGTGTGGTCAAAGAGCGCGTGGAGTTCGGCTTGCTCGGTTTTTGAAAAATTTTGCAGCACGTAATCCGCAACCGCCATAGGGCCCGAGGGGCGGCCAACACCGAGCCGCAGTCGGAAATAATCACCGTGTCCGAGGGCGCGGCGGATATCTTTGAGTCCGTTGTGGCCCGCATCGCCACCGCCGTATTTCACCCGCAACTGGCCAAAGGGAATGTCCACTTCATCGTGAATCACGATGAGGGGCAGGTCTTTGAGCTTGGGATCCTTGGCGTAGAGACCCTCGAGCGCCTGGCCCGAGAGGTTCATGTAGGTTTGCGGCTTGAGCGCGATGGTCGATTTCCCGTCAACCCTGACTTCGGTGATTTCGGACTTGGCTTTTTTGGCGAGGGCCGAGCCGGTGTCCCAGCTCGCGCGGTCGTCTTGCGCAATGACGTCCAAAAAAAGAAACCCCACATTGTGCCTAGTCATTAAGTATTTGGAACCGGGATTTCCCAGTCCCAAGATGACGGCATCAACGTGGGGCATGCGAGATTAGATAAACTCTAAACTACTTCTTAGCCGGAGCTTTAGGCGCAGCGGTGGTACCTGGAGCAGCAGTGCCCGCAGCGGCACCAGCAACAGCGGCCGGAGCAGCGGTGGTTGCAGCAACCACTTCATCTTCAGGCTCTTGCACACCGACGAGCGTCACGTCCGAATCGTACATGAATTCGTAGTTGGTTTTGCCGATTTTCTCTTCGAGTTGCGAGATGTGCAGCGAATCGCCCAGGGCGAGGTCGGTCACGTCCACGTCGATGTGGGCTGGTACGCGATCGGGAAGAACGCGGATCTCAACTTCACGCACGTTAACGGCAAGGATACCGCCTTCGGCGAGGCCGGCAGCTTTACCAACGTATTGCAGAGGCACCACCACGCGGATGGGCTTTTTGAGATCGAGTTCGTGCAGGTCAACGTGGATCACTTCGTTGCGAATCGCGTCGATTTGCATTTCGGAGATCAGAACTTTGAAACCGTTCAGAGCTTTGGTGGCGTCACCAGTGGCTTCGAGACGGATCAAAGACGTTTTACCGGCTTTGTTATAAACTTCGCGGAAGTTTGCGTAGCTCAGAGCTACCGAAACGCCTTCTTTTGCGCTCGGGCCGTAAACCACGGCCGGGATTTGCTTCTCGCGACGCAGACGATACGCAGCGTTTTTGCCTTTGAGGGGACGGTCATTAACAACGAGGGTGAAATCTTGAGTATTCGCGTTCATTTCGTTTTTCTCTTTTCTCTGGTTGGGCTTCAAAAAGAAGTCCTAAAACGGATCCGCTGGGCTCAGGTGTTATGTATCGAGCAGCGCACTTACCGAATCATTTCGCTGAATTCGGCTGATGGTCTCGGCAATAAGCGGGCCTAGAGTGATCGTCGTGAGATTCCTAAGACTTTTGAAGGAATCGTTCAAGGGAATTGTGTCCGTCACGACGATTTCGTCGAT
>DATLIP010000089.1:0-18679 GCA_035539375.1 Bdellovibrionota bacterium
GAGAAATCATGAACCCGGCAAAAGCTAACCGAGGCTTCTCCCAGGATCAAACACAAATCTCGGAGTCCTTTCTTGCACCTGGCGCGGGTGGGTTCTAGGCTCCGAACCCATGTCCGACCGCTACGTGCTCGAAGTCTTTCCGCTGGGTCCTCTGCAGTGCAATTGCACCATTCTTATCAACGAAAGCCAGAAAAAGGCCGTCGTGGTGGATCCGGGCATGGGCGCTTCGCAAATCATCGCGCGTCTCTCGGCCTCGCCCGAACTCGAAATCACCCGCATTTGGCTCACGCACGCGCACCTGGATCACATCGCCGGCGTGCAAGAAGTGAAAATGTGGGCTTCGGCCCAGCGCGGGGCGGACGTGCCCGTGCACTTGCACGCGGCCGATGAGCCTCTCTACCGCAACGCCAAGGCCCAATGCGAGATGTGGGGGGTGCCTCCCTTTGAGGTGCCCGAGACCTATATCAAAATCAAAACCGCCGACACCTATCCCGAGCTCCCCGGGGCGCGGGTGCTTTACACGCCCGGCCACTCGCCGGGTTCGTGTTCGCTCTACCTTGATGCGCCTTTTCGGCTTGACGGAAACACCTCGCTCTTTCGCGGCGTGGAGTCCGAGGGCCAGGGCTTTCTCATTGCCGGAGACGTGCTCTTTCGCGGTTCTGTAGGGCGCACCGACCTCTGGCAGGGCTCCATGGAGCAGCTAGAAAACTCCATTAAAAAACAGGTATATACCTTACCCGACGAGACCCTTGTGGTGGTGGGGCACGGACCGCTCACCACGGTGGGCCGCGAGGCCGATCACAACCAAGTGGTCACCCGCGACTAAGTCTTGACTTGGGGAACCCCGCGAACTAACACACGGCGTCATGACTCGTGCTTCGGCCTTCGCCCAGCTTTTCCTGCTCCTAGTCCTCGCGGCCTGTGGTGGCGGGGACTCGGTGCAGGGCGATGCCACAGCGACCCGTGAGTTTCGCGACCGGGCGGATTCCGCCGAAGTTCAAACCGCGTTGCAAAAGATTCAGTCGAGCGCCCTGATGGCCGCCAAGCTCCCCGCGCATCGCCGTACGCCGGTTGAAATTTACATCCTAAAGAAGCCAGATTTTGTGACCTACGCACCAAAGAACCGCGATCACGAAAAACGCAGTGTGCTGCTGCTTGTGGTCGACGGCGAACTCATCACTGCGGCGCTCACATCGACGGGAAACCCCAACCGCATCGCCAAGAAAACTCTTTACGACGACAACCGCAACAAGATCGGAACCACGAAGGCGAGGGGCGATGACATTAAGGTGGGCACCTATAGCATCGAACGTTCGTTTCGCGAAAAGACCTCGGACTCCTTTGGCGACGCGCGCATGAACTACGCGCTCTTCTTTTTTGGTGGCATCGCAATTCACGAAACCACTGGCTATTCAAATTATAAAAACCTAGGCAAGCCGGCTTCGATGGGATGCATTCGCGTTAACACAGCGGCAGCGAGCGATATCTTCGAAGCGGTCACGAGCCATGCCGAACGCAATGACAAAAATCAAATCGTTGGTTACTCCAAAACGACCGTGAACGTGGTCGAGGGGCCGGGATTCAACCTTTTCACCCAGATCGACATTCTTCGCGCCATCAAACGCAACTTCATGGCGGAGAAGGCCCTCGGACGCAATTCCGCACAATTCCTAGGCCATTAGCAGCGCAGCCACTTCCACTCGCTGTTGGGCGGTGTAGTTTTGATCGCACGATTGCGCTCGGCAGAATTCTTAAAAATAAAGAAAATCGAACCGCCTCCACCCGCGCCGCATCCCTTGCGGCCCACGGCGCCGAGCTTTTGTTGGGCCCAAGTCCAGGCTTCACCCAGCACTGGCGCATCGACCGAGGTGCCCAGTCGGCGGCGCAGTTCCCATTCGCGGTTCACGAGGTCTACGACATTGTCGAGGTTCTTGGCTTCGAGCTGGGCCGAGAGTTCGGCCGAGATGTCGAAGATCTTTTGCAGAAGTTTTTTGAGCTCGTCGTCACCCTCGTGGAAATTTTTAAAGATCTCCCAGTTGTTGATGCCCGAGTGGTGTGGCTTGCCGGTGTAGAGAATCGCGATGCGCGATTTGAGTTTGGTTTCGACGCTCGGTGAGATTCTTTTCACGGAGCGGTGGTAGGGCCCGAGTTTCACGCTTAGCAAGCCGCCAAAAAGTGCTGGGATATAATCCTGATCGCCCGCGGGATGCTCGATCTCCACAGCCTCCAGGTCGCGTACGGTTTGCTGAATTGCCCAGAGATCCTTGCCCACGTTTTTGGGAAAAGCTTTTTGAAAGGCTTTGGCTACCGCGATGCCGAGTACTGAGGACCCACCGAGGCCCGATCCGGGAGGTGCGTCGCTCCAGGTTTTGATGGAGACTTTGCCACTCTTCACTCCGGTAGATTTCAAAAAGTGCCACGCGAGACGGTTCACCCAGCGCAGTGGATTGATGGAGGTGGGCTTGGTGAGCGACTCTGCGAGTTCGTCGATGGAATCGAAGCGCGACTTGGTGTTCATGTCCTTGGATTCGATCCAAATTTCGAGTCCCTTGGCGGGAGCGATCTGAAGCTCGCAGTGGGCGCGTGTGTCGATGGCCATGTTCACGAGTTTCAGTTCACCAAAATAGAGATACAAGGGCCAAAGGTCGAGTGTGCCTCCGGCCAAATCGATGCGACAGTTTGCGGATTGTTTGATCTTGAGAGTTTTTTTCATAAGTAGAGTCCGGCGTGTATCAGCAAGTATAGCGCACAACCTTCGCCGATGAGTACCATCACGCACATGGCGTACAAAATTCCTGTGGCCGATTGGGTCGAGCGCATTTTCACAGTGCGGTATACGAGAAAGGCGAGCACGAGAGGAGCCACGACTCCCCAGAGGATGCGCGAGACGAGCACAATCTGGCCAAAGAAGCCGAGGCCGAGCATGCCTTCGCCGAGCGCGCCGAGTTGGGTGACGGCGTCGAGTTCTACGAATTCGGCGAGCGGACGACCCATGTTGTCGATGCTAAACACGTGGCGAGGGGTAAAGGTCGCCAGATTCCACACCAGTTCGGAGAGCTTGACAACGAGGCCCGCGATGATGAAGAGCGTGATGCGCATCAGCTCGCGAATGTGCACGTTGGGAACGTTGAGAAACCAGTGACCTAGGAATTGTCCCATGAAGATGGGGCCGAGCACGAGGGAAGAGCTTAGAAAGTTGATCGCGTGTCCCAGGTGATGGTGCGGACCGTAGAACCAGGGCGAGGCCACAATGAGGAGCGCCCCAACAAGGCGCGCCGCGCGAGCTTGAAAGAGCGAATAGAGAGTTGCCCCAGCGAGTCCCACCATGGTGGCAAGGAAGGCGCCTTCTTTCCAGGCAGGTGTGACACTTGATTGTCCCCAAATCATAAAGAGCAGTGCAACGCTCAATCCCAGGTGAAATCGCCACCAGATGCGCACAAAGCGCTCGGAGGTTTCGCTGCGTGAAACAAAGAGGAGCGCGAAAAGCGAGCCCCAAGCCAGTCTAAAAAGAAGTTCAAAGCCCAGAAGACCCATAATTGAGGGTATAGCCTGGGGAGCTTGAAGTCGTCCACTTTTTAGGGTTCTTTAGTAGGTCGGAGAGCGACGACTATGACACTCGATTTTAGATTCTTCTTCACTTTGGCTTGCGTATTGGTTTCTGGCTACTTCGCGTATCGCGCCTTCAAGCAGAAACTCGACTACCTCAAACTCGGCAAAGCGGAGAGCCTCTGCGGCAACGTGGCCGAGCGCTTGCGAGTGTTTACCGTCAATGTGCTCGGTCAGAAAAAGCTCTTCAAAGACTTCTTGCCCGGCTTGCAGCACGCGATCATCTTTTGGGGTTTCATCATCATCACGATCGGCACCACAGAGCATATCCTTGAAGGCTTTGTACACGGATTCTCTTTTGCTTTTTTAGGGCCCCTCTATCGCGCCATCGTTTTTATGCAGGAGATCTTCCACCCCCTCATTCTGCTCGCGGTGGTCTATGGTCTCACGCGTCGTCTCATCACCAAGCCAGCGCGCCTTGCTGACGATTGGAGTCACAAAAAAGATGCGCTGGTAGTGCTCAGCCTCACCGGCATCTTGATGGTGGCAAACATTGTCACCTTCGCCTGTTATGTGGCGGCGAACACCGCGCACTCCGTACCTGAAGCACGTCCTGTCTCTGTAGTGGTAGCCGAATTCCTTTTGCAAAATGGCATCGTGACGCCCGAGTCGGCGCTCACCATCGGTCACCTGGGTTGGGCTGTGCACCTGCTCACGGTATTTTTCTTTATGGCCTACATCCCGCGTTCCAAACATTTGCACGTGGTGGCGGCGGGCCCGAACTTTTACTTTGCCCGTCTCGACAACAAGGGAACCTTTTCGCAGATCAATTTCGAAGACGAGAGCGTGACGGCCTACGGAGTCTCCAAGATCACAGATTTTTCGTGGAAGGATCTGCTCGACACCTATAGCTGCACTTCGTGTGGTCGTTGCAACGAGTTTTGTCCGACGGCGAACACTGGAAAGCCCCTTCGCCCTATGAAACTTATCGAAGACCTGAAACATCACCTGCTCACCGTGGGCGATGTGCTGCTCAAAGATCCGACGGCCGAACCCCCGCAGCCGCTCATCGGCGAAGAGTCGGGCATCACGCACGACACGCTCTGGGCGTGCACCACGTGCCGCGCTTGTGTCGAGGCTTGCCCCGTGGGAATTGAGCATATCGACAAGATCGTCGATATGCGTCGCAACCTTGTGATGATGGAGTCGGCGATGCCAGGTGAGTTGCAGAACACCATGAAAAACTGGGAAACCCAGTCCAACCCCTGGGGCATGCCGCAGGACGCGCGCGACGAGTGGTGCCGCGAACTGGACATCCCACGCCTCGCCGACAAGCCGAACGCCGAGTATTTGTTTTACGTCGGCTGTGCGGGTTCCTTTGATGCGCGTAACCAGAAGATTTCCACCGCGATCGTGCAGATCCTCAAAAAAGCAAGTGTGGATTTTGCCGTTCTCGGCAAAGAAGAGCTCTGCAACGGTGAGACCGCACGTCGCGCTGGCAACGAATACCTTGCTAAGGTGATGATCGACATGAACATCGAAGTGCTCAAGCGCTACGACGTGAAAAAGATCATCGCCACTTGCCCGCACTGTCTCAACACGCTCAAAAACGAGTACCCTGATTTCGGTTTCCACGCCGAAGTGATCCACCACGCCGAATTCATCCAGAAACTTATTCAAGAGGGCAAGATTTCACCGCAGATGGGCGGTGAGGTGGCCGGCATGTCGAGTGAAAAAGAATGCGGTGGCAAAAAGCGTATCGCTTTCCACGATTCGTGTTATTTGGGTCGTTACAATGACATCTTCGATGCACCTCGCGAAGCTCTCAAAGCCGTGCCTGGCGTAGAACTCGTGGAACTGCCGCGCAATCGCAAAGAAGGTTTCTGCTGCGGAGCGGGCGGCGCGCGAATGTGGATGGAGGAGACCATCGGGCAGCGTGTGAACGTCAACCGCGTGGAAGAAGCGCTCGAGCAAAAGCCCGATGTGATTGCGGCTGGTTGCCCCTTCTGTCAGACGATGCTCATCGATGGCGTCAAAGAAAAACACATGAGCGACAAGGTCGAAGTGCTCGACATCGCCGAAATCGTTGCACGTTCTCTTTAGAGCGTTTTCAGGGCGGCGTGAATCGCGCCGCCTTCGGGCGTTTTAGGGTCGGCGCGCAGTTCGAGCTGCGCGCGAGCCGCTTCGAAATCTTTGTCCCAGATTTTTTTGGCCGCCTGCAGGGAGATCTCAACGAGTTGCTTGAGATCTTTGGTGGAGCGCATCTCCAATTCTCGAATTTTTGTAAGGTCGAACATCTCGAGCATCGTCGCTTTGGCGCGTGGGTCTTTTACTGAGGCGAGGGCGATGGCAGCGTTCCAGCGCACTTCGGCGTCTTGATCACGCAAAAGCTTGGCTACTTCGTCGCGGTATTTGGGCGCGCTTTGCTGCGCGAGGTAGGTGGAAGCGATCTTACGAAAACCTGGGTCTTCGGATTTGAGCCACGAGGTGACAAGGGCGAGATCGGCTTCGGGAATCGCCTGGCCGTTTTTCTGCATGATCTGCAAAATTTCTAGAAATCCCCAGGCCGAAAAGAATTGCACTTCGGGATCGCTGTCTTTGATGCCTTTTTTAAGCGACACCGTAGCGCGCGCATCTCCCATCTGACCGAGAGTGAGCAGGAGGTATTTTTTGAGTCGCGAGTCGGTGGTGTGCTTTTCGAGGAGCGCATCAAGTCGCGCATAGACGCTAGCCTTTTGCTCGGAGCTCATCTTTTCGAGTTCGCCAGAGCGGATCTTTTGCTGCAGGTCTTGCGCCAGCGCGTAGGCCGCCTGCCAGCGATCACCGGGGCTCTTGGCGTTTTCGATGTTGCCGAGCTTTTGCTCGAAGCTCGTTTGCGGTTGGTGCTGTGTCGACGAGTTGAAAAGCTTGAAGCTCACGAACGCGATGAACGCGAGCGCGGGGATCACGAAAAACCACAGCATGTGCTGCGAAGCTTGGGGTTTGGAAGTGGGGCTGGTCGACATGCGCATCGTTACACCCCCGGCGTCTTCGGCAGTCAACAGGTGCCAGGTATAGGTTCCTGGAACCTATACCTGGCACCTGGGTTCATTATCTTTCGGGGGCTTAACCAAAGTTTAACGAAAAAGCCACGCAAAATCAAAGACTTATGCAGATTGAACTTTGAAAAATAACGGGACTCGCCCAGTGGCACATGCAAAAATATTCTAGATGGGTGGGATATTTCTCGGGTGGGTGGCTGCGGTACGTACGCTGCTATTTCCATTCGCATTATTTGTAGCGTTGGTTGTGCCAACGCCGCTCGTGGCCGCCGAAGCGCCCGCTCAACCCCCGCGCCTCATCGTACGCATGAAACGTGGCGTGGCCCGTGACGTCTTTTCTCAGCACGCCGTTCGCGCCGCAGCTCTCCAGCAATTTCGAGACAAGATCGCCGAAGAGGCCCCGCAGTCCAAAACTCGTGCCCTGCCAAACCTCGGCATCATGATCGCCGAAGGCGATGTCGCGAAGCTCCGTCGCATCTCCGAAGAATCTTCGCTCGTGGAATACATCGAAGAGGACCGCGCCTGGAAAGTTACCGAAACTTCCCTCTCAGCACCTTCGTCGATGGCCAAAGCACCTTGGCTGCGTGAAATTCTAGGTTTCACCAACAACGCCGTTAACGACGCCAACACCCCCGACGCACAGGAGAAAACCATTGTCGCGATCGTCGACACCGGCGCGCGACTTGATCACCCCTTCTTGTTCTCTTCTTGGGATTATAACGAAGATGAAAAATATGGCGCCGTGCAAGTCGACGATGACCTCAACGGATTCGTGGACGACGTGATCGGCGGCAACGTGATCGCACGCAACGGAGATGTCTCCGAAGTGGGCACCGACCATGGCACTCACGTGGCGGGCATCGTGAAGATCGTACGCGACCAAGCCATTCCCACTCATCCCGAAGCCGCGAACGTGACCCTCCTGCCGATTCGTTTTATCGATGACCGTGGCTACGGCACCACGAGCGGCGCGATCACCGCTCTCGAGTACGCCGCCCAGCGCGGCGCTAAAGTCATCAACTGTTCGTGGGGGGCTCTTGGCGGCGAAGCCTATTCGCAGGCGCTCTACGACGCCATGGTGCAGCTCTACTATCGTGACATCGTCGTAGTTGCGGCTGCAGGAAACATGGACTCTTCAGGTATCAATGACAATGATAAGGTTCCCTATTTCCCCGCATCGTACAACATCCCTTCGCTGCTCTCCGTAGCTTCCATGACGTCTTTCTACGTGGGCGGTCAGATGGTGGATTACGACATTTCCTCGTTCTCTAACGTAGGCGCCGTTTCGGTGCACATCGCGGCTCCCGGTTCTTACGTGTCTGAATATCAAGACGGCATTCTCAGCGCCAACGCCAATTACACGTCGAGTTTCAACAAGTACAAAACCAAGAAGGGTACGTCGATGGCTGCTCCTGTAGTGGCCGGTGTGGCCGCTGTGGTGCGCGCCATCAACCCCGGACTTTCGGCTTATGAGGTCAAAGATCTCATCCTGAAATCCTCTTCTAAGGTGCTCGATGCGAACAAGGTCGCCGGCGGCGCGATGGTCAACGCCCAGGCCGCATTTGAAGAGGCCCAAACCGTGGTCACTTCGGGCGAGCGCCCGCTCGTGTCCCAGCGAGCGGTAGCAGGTCACGGATTCCAGCCCACCTCGCTAAGTGACGAAGATCAAAGGGGCGGTGGCGGGTGTGGCTCGATCACAAACGTGGATATCGGCCGTGGAAACGGCCTGCTCTTGCTCACGAGTCTCTACTTCATGATGACGTTAATCAAACGTTTATGGCGCCGCCAAAAGAGCGTTTCTGGTATATAACCTCTCCCCGTGAAAAAGCTATCCCGACGACTGCTCTCGGCAGCGTGTTTCCTGGCGATCGCCTGTACTCCCGAGTCGGCTAAAAAGCCTTCGTCCTCCGCGCGCGAAACGCTGCGCGTGCTGACCTACTCATCGTTTTTGGGTGAAGGCTCTTATGGTGAGTGGCTCAAGCGTGAATTTGAATCACAACACCCTCATCTCGAAGTCGTCTATGTCGAGGCACAAGATGGCGCGGGCCTTGCGGGCGAGCTCAAGCGTCGTCGCGGCGACGCCACCGGACGCATCGATCTCGCTGTGGGGCTCGACGAAGTCACCGTGGGTCGCGTGGGCCGCGAACATTTTGCGCGCCTTGCGACGATCTCCTCCTCGCCGATGACGATCCTCGTGCATCGCAAGCGAGCGAGTGCTGCGCTTGCCGCTCGTAAGTTTCGCTTTGCCACTTGGCGCGAGCTGGTGGATTCCAAACTCCTCGAGAAATCTTTGGTGGTGCAAGATCCCCGCTTTTCGGCACCGGGTCTTAGTTGGCTCCTGCAGACCCACGCGCTCGCGGGTGTCACCCCAAATGCGGCGCAGGGACTCGTGCGCCGGGTCTTTCCCTCGTGGTCGTCGACCTTTGCCGCTTTCGATGGTGGTGAGGGCACTGCCGTGTGGACCTATAGCTCTTCGCTTTCTTATTACGAATGCGATGGCAAGCCGCACGAACTCGTCGCTCTCCGGGTCGACGAAGGTTATCTGAGCTCGGATGAGATCGCAGCCGTTGTTCAAGGTGCCGTGCCTGCGACCGAAGTGCTTTTGAACTTTCTCCTCTCGGGGCCCGCGCAGCAAAAGCTCAGCGAGTTGAATTGGGTTTATCCGGTGGGCGCGGTGACGCTGCCCAAATGTTTCGTGCCACGCGAGAGTTTCCCGCGCTTGCCCAAGGCCGCTTCGCCCTCGGCGACGACCGTGAATCAATGGATCGATGAATGGCAGCTTTTGTAGCGGCGTTTTTCATCGCAGCTGGGTTTTTGTTCCGGGCAGACTTCATGTTCTCGGACATTTCGGGACTTTATCTTTCGATGCTCGCGCGCGCTGTGGCTTTTGCCCTTGCCCAGTCGTGCGCCTCGGTGATCGTGGCGACTTTAGCGGCGCTGATCATCGCCTTTTCCGTGCTGCGCGCTCCCGCTCGCTGGCAGCGGCGCTATCTTGAGTCCCTGCGTCTTGTGGGACTCGTGATCTTTTTTGCGCCTTCGCTCGTGGCCGCCCTTGCGTATCTCAAGTGGACCGAGATCCTCACCTGGTTGCCGAATTTCGGCTGGGTGCCGATCGTGCTCGTGCACGCCGCACTCAATGTGCTTTTCTTGGCGCATGCCTTTGCTGCCGTCATGATTCAAGAAAGCGAAGCGGGTCATCGGCTCTTTGAAGTGGCGCAGGTCTTTCGCATTTCGAAATGGAGATTTTATTATCACGCGCTCGCCGTTCCTCTGCGCAGAGAAATGCTGCGTTGGTGGCCACTCATCTTTTGGTGGTCCTTCTCCTCGTTCACCACGGTGCTGGTGCTCGGCGGCGGGCCGAAGTATTCGACACCCGAAGTTTTGCTTTTTTATTTGGTCGGCGCCGGCGATCGTCCCGCTCGTGTTTGGCTGCTCAGCCTTTTGCAAATGGCTCTCGGACTGCTGGCGCTGCGCTGGGCTCGTCGTCATCGCGGTGAACTGAGCGTTCCCGGAGCTCCCCTCGAAGTGCCACCGCTCATGGCGCCCGCCCTTGGAACGGGTGAAAAGCTTTTGCGCACGATCGGTGTCGTGCTTGCGACGCTCGCCGCGCTCTTTTGGTTGCCTGCGCTGGTGCAAGCGCTGCGCTCGCTGGGAACCACTTTTGCCTGGGCCCAAGCCGCCGCGCCACTCGGCATCTCGATTTCCATCGTGTGGCGCGCGCTTGTGATCGGCGCGGTGCTCGTTGCGCTAGGCACTTGGATGCGCAGCAAGGTGTCGCACCGTGTGAGTGATGCGCTCGTGATCTCACCCATGGTGTGGGTAGCGCTGGTCACACCGAGCGAGTGGTTTTTGAGCACCACGCTTTCGGCGCGGTTGTGGCTGAGCGCCGCTCTGTGCGTGTGGTCCACGCTGCCGATGCTCGCGCTGTGGGTGTATTCCCGTCGCGAAGAGCTCGACGCACGCGCCCGCGACACTCAAACGGTGTTCCGTGCGGGAGCTTGGTATCGCTGGCGTTTTTGGATCGCGCCCTTTCTCTTGATGCCCGTGGTGAGCTATTTTCAGATTCTTCTTCTCGCCGTGCTCGGTGACGTGGGCATTGTCAGCGCGATACTCGGATCCACCTCGCCGGCCCTTTCGCAAACTGTCTACGCGCAAATCTCGGCCTATCGTTTTGACGTGGCTTTCACGCTCTTTGGTTATTTGGTACTTCTCACGCTACCCTTTTGGGGCGTGTTAGTTTGGTTGAGGCGTCGTTATGAAGAATCTCGTTGAGTTTGATCGTTATTCTTTTTGGATCGAAGGTCCACGCACGGAAGTCACGCTATCGGGCCAGCTCGGCGCGCACGAGCTGCTGCTGATCACTGGCCCTTCGGGCATTGGCAAGACGACCATGCTTCGCTACGTGGCGGGCCTCGCGAGCGATTCGGAATCCGGATCTCTAAAAATCCTTGAACGCGACGTGGCCGGCACCCGAGCGCCGCGAGCTCTGGCGATGGCCTTTCAGGGTTCGCAGCTCTTTGCGCATCTCAGTGTTTTTGAAAATCTTCTTGTCGCTTTTGAGGGTCAAAGCGCTCTCAAAGACCTCTCGCGTGAATTGAAACGCGAGCGGATGCTGGAGCTGCTCACCTCCTTGGGGCTTGCCGATAAGCTGGACGCTCCGGCGCACACGCTCAGCGGCGGCGAGCATCAGCGCGTTGCCATTGGACGCGCGCTACTCACCCGCGCGCCATTGATACTGCTCGATGAGCCCTTTTCGGCGCTCGACGCGGCGGCGCTCGACAAAACACGCGCGCTCCTACAAAACTATGTGCAAAATCACGAGGCCGCCCTGATTGTGACAACTCACCGGCTCGCGGATTTTTGGACCGAAGGCGTGAAGACGCTTTCGTGGAAAGAAGGCTTAACATGTTTGGAATTTTGATTCGTTCGACCCTCGCACTGCTGCTTGTGGGGGCTTGTTCCAAGGCGGACCATCAGGCCGCGGGCGCGAAAATCCCCGCCCCGGGCTCCGATCACCTGACGCAGATCTATGTGATCGCCGACCGGGTAGGGCCCGGCGCCCTTGCCCTGGATTTTTTGGATAGCGTGGAACGCAACTTTCCCGATGCCAAGCGCTACGTCTCGCGTCCGGAAACCCTGGCCGTGGCCGAAAACGAACTCCGCGAGTGGAGCGCTAGGCATATGGATTGGCTCATCGTTTCGGGCGAGCACTCGCTGCGGGCCTTCGTGCAGAACAAAATTTCGTGGGCCAACACGCGCGGCGTGATTCTCATCGCTCCCGCAAAAGACTCCTCGCTGCGCCAAGAACTTGACGCCAAGGTGACTTGGCTCGTCTTTGCACCCGATCAAGCCTCTCGCTGGTCCAAGGATTATTGCCAAGGCGCCGCGCATTTCGAATGCCAAGAGGCCCAGCGCGCTCTGCTTTTTGTGTGGCCCTTTTCGGAAGAGGCGGGTGCGGGCAAAGGTCTTGTGAACATCTCGTGGCAGTGGGTTCCCTTTTTGGCTGCCGCCGCGAAACGACAAAAGTCGGAATACGTCTTTTCTTTTGCAGACGGGTTTTTGACACTGGCATTGCGCCCCGGCCTGAAGGCCAACCCCGAAGTCTCCACCCGTCTGCAAGGCTGGATTCAGGCTCAAGCCTTGCGGGGGCTTTCGCGATGAGTTCACGCGCCCTGGTTTTGGTTCATGGATTTTTGGGCGCCTCGAACAATTGGCTCGGGGTGAATTCCAAGCTGCGCGCGAGCGCGGACTTTGCGGGATGGGATTTGATCTGCCCCGACCTGCGCTGGCATTCGGGCGATCCGCGGCGTTTGGAATCGGACCTCCGGCCGACCACCTTGGCGGTGGCCGAGGATCTCGCCAAAACTTTGGCGCAGGTGGAGGCCCGAGAGCTGCTGGTGCTTGGGCATTCCTTTGGCCTTCGCCCGCTGCTTAAGATCGTGGCGCACGGGATGCTGCCGGACAAAAAAATTCTCGGCCTCATCGCCGAGGACTCGAGCCCCGTGCTCAGCGACCACGGCTCGGACCAACTAGAACTCATCCTCGGCAAGACGCCGGTTCCCTTCGCCACGCGCGAAGCCGCACGTCAGTATTTTGACGACACCTTTGGCGCCTCTTCTGCCATGTCGAGATTTCTGCTGAGCAACGTGCGCGAAGACCCCGAACGCGGGGGTCATACCTGGCGCTTTTCGGAATCGATCTTGCTGGAGCTCCTGCGTTCCTCACGCGCCGAATCGCTGGAGCCCGAATGGCTGAGCTACACGGGACCCGTCTATATGGTGGTGGGAGATCGCTCGGCACATCTGAACGCGAGCCGGGCCGAGCATTGGCAACGCGTGCGCACGGAGCGCGGACGCGCGACAGAACTCGCCTACGTTGCGGGTGCGGGGCACTGGGTGCACGCCGACCAGCCCGAGGGCTTTGCTGTGGCCATTTTGGACATTTTGAGCAAGGTTAACAAATTGAATCTTTAGCTATTTGGCTATTCAGATCAGAAGCCAGACTTCGTTTTGAAGAAGCTGGTCAACTTATCCATCTTGCTCAAAGAGTCACCTGCGTAAGGGTCTTGGCTTTGCGTTTGAGCGCGACGCCAGAACATGTACACAAGAGAGGCGAGCACGAGGATCGCACCCGCGAGCGCCACGAGCGTTGAAGAACGCATGGGCGTGCGAGTCGAAGGCGGCGGAGGAGGCGCATCGATGGTTGCGGCCACCGGAGCTTGTGCAGGTTGGTCAAGTTGGGGGAGCGAATCGTCCATTCCCGAGCCTTGAAGGCTCAGAGGGTCGTTGACCATTTTGGCTAGGACGCTTTGCGTGTCCACCGTGGGTGGAAGGTAAAGCGTCTCGCCAATCTGAATGAGGTCGGGGTGAGCGAGCTGTGGATTGATCGCCGCGATGGCGGGCCAGGCGTGAACGTTGCCCCAGAGGCGGCTGGCGATGAGGGAGAGCGAGTCTCCGGCGACCACCTGGTAGGCTTCGTTGCGCTGACCGAAGTCTTCGGCGAAAGAAAGCATTTGGTCGCGGTCTTGAGGGCGGAAGGGGGAATTGTAATAAACCACCGTACCGACAGCCAGGTGATCGTGGCCATTCCACTGTCTCAGCATGTCGGCGTGTTCGGGGCGGTTGTAGAACTTGGTCGCAAGAGACTGCCAAGTTTCTGACTCTGAAGTGATGAAGTAGAATGCGTTGAGCCAATGATCACCGTTCTTGACGGGCACTGAGTGCACCACGGGACGAACGCTTTTGCGGTAGGCGCCGCCGGAGAAATGATCGCTCGAGCCTTTCACGGCTGCGGAGTAATCGCTCTCTCCCACTTGAATTTCGGATACAGATCCTTCGTCGCCGGGCATGACGCTTTGGTCGTCACGCGGAGCGGAGGAGCAAGCATTCAGACCGATGACCGCAACGAGTGCGGCAAAGGCGGGCCGAATGGAGTGGTTAAATTTTGACGACACAAATCCTCCTAGATGCAGGTACTACAGTCGCTTTCGGAATTTTCCGATAAGAACTAAAGTAAGAAGAGGAGCGAAACGTTTCGCGCCAATGCGGGGCGTAAGTCCCGTGGAGACACCCACATGAAATTAGGCATCGAAGTACTACTCAGCAACCCCTCTCTCATCGCGAAATTAAAAGGAAAACGCCTCGGCCTCGTGGCGCATCCGGCTTCGGTCAACCACGACCTGCAGCACAGCCTCGACGTGCTGGCCGCTCACCCCGACCTGCGGGTGACCTGTGCCTTTGGGCCGCAGCATGGCATCCGCGGCGACAAGCAGTACAACATGATCGAGTCCGATGACTTTGTGGACAAACGATGGAAAATTCCGGTGCACAGCCTCTACGGTACCCACCGCCGTCCCACCGAAGCCATGCTCCGCGACTGCGACGTGCTGGTTTATGACCTGCAGGATCTGGGCTGCCGCATCTACACTTATCTGACCACTCTATTATATGTGATCGACGAGGCCGAAAAGCACGGCAAAGAAGTGTGGGTCCTCGACAGGCCGAACCCCGTGGGAAGGCCCATTGAGGGGTTCCCGCTGGAATCTGGCTTCGTGTCTTTTGTCGGTGCCTGGGCCGGAATGCCGATGCGGCACGGACTCACTTCGGGCGAGATGGCCAAGATGTACCTTGCCGAAACGGGCAAACGCGTGAACCTCACCGTGGTGCCGATGGAAGGTTATGACGTGAATCACGAAGGCGGTTGGCCGCTCGGCGAACTCGCCTGGGTAAACCCAAGCCCGAACATCGCCACGCTCGCCGCCGCGCGCGTTTACTGTGGCACCGTTCTTTTTGAGGGCACCACGCTTTCTGAAGGTCGCGGCACGACGCGTCCACTCGAACTCCTCGGCGGGCCCGGTTTTCCCGCCACGGCTGTGATCGAAGAGATGCAAAAGCTAGCGCCAAATCTTTGTCGCCCCGTCTCGCTGCGCGCGTGCTTTTTTGAGCCCACCTTTTATAAGTACAAGGGCGAGCTTTGCGAAGGTGTGCAGATTCACGCCGATCACTCGCGCTACCAGCCCGATGCGTTTCAGCCCTACCGATTGGCGCTCTTGATGCTCAAGGCGCTGCGCCGAGTGGCTCCGCAACAACTCGTATGGCGGGACCCGCCTTACGAATACGAATACGAAAAGCTGCCCATCGACCTGCTGAACGGCACGGTAAAAGTGCGCCAGTGGTTGGACGACCCTCGTTCGGGCATGGCCGAGCTCGAGCAGCTGCTCGCTCCCGGTGAAACTGCGTGGCGAGCCAAAGCTAAAAAATACTACTTATATTAAAGACGCTTCAAATAGTGATCGATGGCCATGCGCAGGATCTGCGGGTTGACCGCCGATTCCAGGCGGCGTCCGTTGACGTAGATCGACGGTGTGGCTTCGACGCCCGCCGCGTTGCCTTCACGCACGTCGGCAACGATGGCCTCGTGGATGCTCAAATTGTTCAAGCACTCCGTGATCTGTGTGTCGCTGAGTCCGGCTTGCACGGCGAGGGCCTTGATCGTGTCGGTGCCGAGCTTTTCTTGATTGGCGTAGAGAGATTTGGAGAGTGTGAGGTAAGCCTCGTTGCCCAGATTCTGAAGCGCGCACTTGGCGACCTTTGCGGCTTGGCAAGCGTAGGGGTGGCCCGAGTTGGTCATCGAAGGGTTGCACTCCGAGCTCAGCGGGTAGTCTTTATAGACGATGCGCACCTTGTCGCCGTAGGCGCGGGTGACCGCGGGAATCACCGTCGAGGCGAGTTTGCAGTAGGGGCATTGGTAATCCGAGAAGGTCACGATCGTGATCGGCGCTTGTGGAGAGCCGCTGCTCGGCGACTTGTCCGTGCTGAAGGTGTGCTGCGGATTGTTCAGGTGCTGCGCGACATAAAGGCTCAGTGTGGACTCGGCAATTTGGGGTCCTTGGCTCAGCGAGTTGGAAAGCACTTTGGGCGCAAGCAAGTTGAGACCTACCAAGACCGCTGCGGTGATGAGCGTGCCACTGCCAAAGTGAAAGAGCGGCAGTGTGCCAGTGGGTTCGTAGCGCTTGGCATTTTTGAGCGCCTTAAGCGAAAGCACGAGGAGCACCGTATGAAGCAGGTAAATCGCGGTGCAGCTCAGACAAAGCGCTTTCAGCACGAAGAGCGAAACGACAGCATAGTAAAGAATGGCGGGTAGTCCCGCGAGGGAAAGGATGACGAGCCACTTGGCGCGGTGTTTGACCTCGTCGCCTTTTTTATCGGTTTCGGCAAAGTACAAAAGCACCGCTGCGATCAAGAAGACCGCGTAGAAGGCCATTGCGAAGGCGGCGAGCGGCATGCCGAGGAGTGTGGCGTAGGGGCTCAGGGCCACCGTGTCACAGCTGATATAGGCGTTGATGTTGCAGAATGCGGTTTCTGCCGCAGCGCCGGTGGTGAGTGAGGTTTGGTGCCAGAGAGCGTAAAAAGAAGAGGCCCACGCAAGCAATGCGAAGACGATGGCGAGTTGGATGGGCATCTTTTGCTTTTGTGACATTGGCTACGATACTAAAACCCACGCGAACGCTTCGCAAGCGCAGCGTGTGGAGGATTTTTTCGCGCCCACTGGGCTGCATTCGGCGCATTTCGTGAGAAAATAATCTTTATAGCTAAGATGAATCAAAAAAGACCAAAAAATGTATGGGTGCTCTTCGGTGGAACCTCCAGCGAGCGCGAAGTCAGTGTCAAGACGGCCGCGAACGTGATTGAGGCCCTCAAAAAGAAAAATTTTGAGGTCAGCGGATTCGACGTCAAGCCTGGCGAGCTTTTGAATTTGGATTGGTCGCACAAGCCTGACGTGGTTTTTATCGGCATGCATGGCACCTTTGGTGAAGACGGCACGATGCAGGGCTTTCTTGAGGCTGTCGGAATTCCCTACGTGGGCAGCGGCGTGCTTTCGTCCGCGCTTTGCTTTCACAAAGGTCTTACCAAAAAAGCTCTCGTGAACTTTGGTCTACCCACGCCCGCCTCTTACGAGATTTTGGGGCGCGAAGGCGCTGAAGCCTTGGCAAAAACCTTGTTCGAGTCTTCTGGTGCGCACCGTTATTTCATCAAAGCCGCCCGCCAGGGCTCGACTGTGGGGGTTTATCCTTTCGACGCCACCGGCCTAGCGCCCGCAGAAGCACGGGCGAAGTTTTTGGAGACTTGCGCGCAGGCTCTTCACTACGATGAGTGCGTGCTCGTGGAAGAGTGGATTGTGGGCGCCGAAATATCCGTACCCGTGGTTTGCGGCAAGGCTTATCCGGCCGTGGAAATTCGCCCGCTCGGCGGCTTTTACGATTACGAATCCAAGTACACCAAAGGCAAGACCGAGTACTTGTGTCCCGCGCCTGTGGGCGATGCGGCCACCGCGGCGCTTGCCACACTTTCGGAGCGCGCCTTTCGGGTGCTCGAGTGTCGCGATTACGCCCGCATCGATTTTATTGTCGGCGAAAAGGGTCCGACCATTCTCGAAGTCAACACCTTGCCCGGCTTGACGGCCACATCGCTGCTGCCGAAATCGGTGGGTAGCGTGGGCATTGATTATCCGGAGCTGATGGAGATGCTGATCTGCGCTGCCTATAATCGTTAAATTCGGCGCAGAAGGTTTTAGGGGGGGGAGCTTTGAAATCAAAATTATTGGGTCTTGTGGGCGTTGCCCTCGGCCTCATCCTTTGCGGATGGCTTTATTCACGCCAGGGCGTCTTGCGCCTGGCTTCGGTAGACATTGAGAACGTCGACAATCTGGATCTCGAGTTGGCCGTCAAACGCAAAATCGCGCCTTATTTGGGCGCCAATCTTTTGACACTTTCTCTGGCCGATCTGCAAAAGAACCTGCAGGAAGAGCCGCGCATCAAGAAAGTCTTTGTCAGCCGTAAGTTGCCGTCCACCTTGACCTTGCGCATTGTCGAACGCTTGCCCGTGGCCACCGTCCTACAAAAGGACTCGGTGCGTATCATTGGTGACGAGGGCCAGGAGATCTCGGGCGTTAAACTCAACGAAAAGCTGCCGATTTGGGTGCGCTACCAAAGTGTTCCCTACGACCGCAAAAAGGTTGTCGCCGAGTGGCTCGCCGAACTGCGCGCGCAGGATCACAATTACTTTTTACGCCTTTCGGAACTCGAATGGGTGGTGAACCGTGGTCTTGTGCTCAGTGTGCAATCCAAGCCCGCCACCGAAACTGATGCTGCCACTTGGGTGCAGGTCGACATGGGCACGCTGAACTTTGGCGAACGTTGGCGACGCCTCAAACTCGTGCTCGATTGGATGCTCGACGAGCAGATCCAAGGTGAGCGCCTCATCGCGCTCGGCGACGGGCAGGTCGTAATCTCGGGCGTCAAAAACTTGCACAACCTCAAAAATGAGTTAAATTTAAAAGAGATAGTGCGCCGCGCGACTCCGCAAGGCGTCACTCGCGTTCAAGCGCGGTGAAGGGGGGGCCTTCATAAATGAGAGAAGATGAATACGTCGTTGGTCTAGATTTAGGCACGACCAAGGTTTGCGCCGTGGTCGCTCAAATGGTGAGTTCCGAGGAATCGGCTCACCCCAAACTCACTATCCTTGGCGTCGGACGCGCGCCCTCTACGGGCATCAAAAAAGGTGTGGTCGTTAATATCGAAAACACCGTTGAGA
>DATLIP010000090.1:0-23436 GCA_035539375.1 Bdellovibrionota bacterium
TCTCGTTGGTGTTGCGCTTGTTCTTGGTGGTGATGTAGCGGCTGGGGGTTTGCCCGAGTTCACGAGCTTCCGAGCACTCCAAGGTTACGATGATTCGGTCGGTCTTCTTTGCCATAAGGGCCTATTTCCTAGGCCAAAACCCAAGTCTCGGCAAGTACATATGTATATACGCAGTGCGTTCTTTTTGGCCGTCTTCTCGCCAGATCCTCGTAAAACGCATTTGGAGCGGCTTGGCGCTGCGCACAATCAATTACTTAGCACGTTGTTGCGGATTCATTGGCTCAAGGCAATACTTATTAAGGTAACGATGACGTTAAGGGGCTTCGGCCCCAATCAGGAGGATATCAACTAATGAAATTACAATACGGAATTCTAGGAATGGTTCTCGTGAGTGGCGCTGCATTTGCACATGACGAAGCTGCTGAAGGCATCCAAGTCGGTGGATATGTAGACGCTCGCTACACTTGGGGTAAGGTTTCGGAAGGCGCACGCACCAACAAGTTTTCGCTTGCTGAAGGCGCTGTTTACGTTGGTAAGCGCGTAGGCGCTACCCGCGTTTTCATCGACGCTGGTCTCAACGCCGGTCTGAACCCTACGGCTACTGGCCTCAGCAGCCTGACGCTCCAACAAGCCTACGTTGCTAACGCTAGCGACGCTGGTTTCAGCTGGAAAGCTGGTCGTTTCGACGGCATCTTCGGATGGCAACCTAACGATTCCGGCCACTACTGGCTCTCGGGTCGTGGTCTTCTCCAAGAAGGTCTCCCTGCTTACCACCAAGGTCTTCTCTTTGGTTACAACTTCTCTGACATGATGTCCCTGCAAGTTCTTGCTGGTCTCGACAACGCGCAAGTTGGCGCTGTTGGTGCCGCTACCGCTAGCAACGCTAGCCGCAACATGGACTACCCCAAGTGGGGCGTGAAACTTGATTCGAAAATGGACGCTTTCGACCTCGGCCTCGGCTTCCAAATCGAAAAAGCTGACGCCGGTGAAGGCAACAAATGGGATCTCGATCTCGTTGCTGGCACCAAGTTCGCGGATTACGATTTCAAAGCGATCTTCGTAATGGGCAAAGAAAACAAAGACGCTAAGAGCACCATGGGCTTCGGCGCTCAACTCGGCGGCATGTTCACGGACAGCCTTTCGGGTGTAGCACGTGTTGAATGGGCGAAACGCGCTGAAAAAGACACCATGCTTGCTATGACCGTTGGTCCCCAGTTCCACCTCGAAAAAGGCTTCGTTGTTAAAGCTGACTACAGCCTCATGCTCCCCGGTGGCGACGCTAACAAAGACGCTGCAGGTGACAACACTGAGCACGCGATCAACGTTGCTGCAGTTTACGATTTCTAGATCGTAGCTAAAACTACTTAGGTGCAAACCTATCAACCCCCGGAGGCTTCGGCCCCCGGGGGTTTTTTTGTGTTCGAAATGCGAAAGATCTGAGTTTTTTGCAACATTCACTTCTAAGTGGATATCGTTGAGGGGGATGCTTTATAAGGGGGCTATCCATGAAAAGCCTCACGCCACCGCTTCCTCACCGCTTTGATTTTCTGGAGGTCGCCACCGCCGACCTCGAAGCTAGCGAAGCCTTTTTCACCAAGCTGGGTTTTTTTACAACGCAGCAAAAGGTCACTCCCGCGATGAGCCACAAGCTCATGGTTCAAGGACGCATCCGTCTGCTTCTCACTCAGGGGGCCCAGGGCACTTACCAACATCAGTACTTTTTGAAAAACGGCGAGGGCATCTGTTCGGTGGGCTACCATGTGGAGAGCGCCAAAAAGGCCCTGCACGTGCTCAAACAAAACAAGTCCGTGGTGGTGCAGGACTTTCTCAATGAAGAAGACGAACTGATGTTCTTGCAGTCGAGCGCGGTGCAGACCCCCTTTGACATGCGCGTGACCTTTGTGACTCGCTCGGGAGCTCCGCACGACGTGCTCAGTCCCTTTGCCCCGAATTTTCAAAAGACCACGACCAAGGCGCCGCCTACAGGTGTCGGACTTTTGACCTTTTCGAGCATCATGGACTCTGCCGAAGCCCGCAAGGTGCAGATCACCTTCACCTGCCAAAACGTGAGCGAGACTGCCGAGGTACTTCGCAAGCGCGGCTTCGCGGTCGACGAAGGCTCTTCCCCTTCGCTAAAGCTCTTTCAAAAGAATCCGGCCGCACTCTTCACCGTGCATTTCCGCAAGATTTGATCAGCTTCGCAAAAAGAGCTGAATCTCGAGCTTGTGCATGCCCGCGGGCAAAAATCGTACGAGCGCTAGGGATTCGCTGCGCTGGTCCTCTAGGGATTTCCAATGTGCCAGGTCGAGCTCTTCGATCGCCAAGGACAATTTGAAGACTTTGATCAGGGCATCGCCCGTAAAGTGGTTGGCGAGGGGGCCGTCTTCGCGCGACCAGAGGTCGCCAATCTCACCGCTCTGGGTTTCGAGGATCTCTATGGGCTCGAGCTGGGCGATCCACCATTGACCCAGCCAGGCTGGGTGCTCAGCGAGCTCGGGGTGACCCTCGGGATGGAGCGAGGCAAAGCCGGCATTGCTGCGCCCGTGTTCAAAACCCACGTCTCGCAGCTCATCGTGATCTAGCCATACGTTGAGGTCGAGGCAGGGAAAGTAGATCTTGGCCTTGCTCGTGCGCTCTTCGATGACGATGCCCAGACAGTCCAGTCCGCGCGCTTCGACATCGATGCCGAGCGTGGCGAGCAGGGAATCGGTGGCCGGAAAAACGACGGCGCCGAGCGAGAAGGCGGTGGAAGCGGCCATGGCCTTCCGTTCTACCTTCAGCCCGACAAGGCGCCAAGGCACTTTTTGCTAAACGCAAAAAGTGCCTTGGCGCCTTTTTAGCGGGGCCTCTTTTTGATGTTGATCCCGATCTCTCCATCCGCACCATCGGCTCCGCCCTTGCCGTCGGCGCCCTTGCGGCCGGCCGGGTGATGGACGCGCCCAAGCATGCGCTCCGAGGGGGGATCAAAGTGTTCTGTATAAGCAGAGCCTCCTTTGCCACCGGCACCGCCCAGACCACCCGCGCCGCCATCGGCCTTGATCTGTGAGTACTTCATCTCGAAGTCGCTCACGAAGATCTCCACCTTGCCGCCGCGTCCGCCCTGGCCGCCGCGAGTTCCGGGCGTACCATCTTTGCCGGCAGCTCCCGCTTTGCCCGCTTTGCCACGCTCGCCTGCGCATCCGGCCCAGTTGAGAAGTCCCACCCCTGCCATGCGAGATGTGCGGAGGACGAGCTCGTTCGCGTTGCGACCATCGCGACAGTCTTCGGCAAAGGCGCGCAGCTCGCCGTCCACACGCACTTCGCTCGCGGAGATCCGCAGCGCGCGGTTTTCATTCCAAGTGGCCACCTGATTTTTGGGAACCAGCAGGCGCGTGATCTCGATGCTGACCGCTTCTTTGCCGATGCGTTTGGGGTCGACGCGGATCTCGCCCCCTTCGTGGAGGGCGACGTAGGACTTGGCGATATCGGCGCCCTTCAGCTTCGAGGTCCACACGAGGTCGCGCTTTGCGCGTTTCCATTCGGTGAGCACCTCACCGCCGATGCGATACTGTGTGTGCTCGTGGATTTTGGTATCCATCAGGTTTCCCGAGGCGTCGGTGGTGCCGATCATTTGGAACTCGGTGCCCTCGTAGCGCAAGGCTTCGACCGTGACTCCCGCGATGGGCGTCTGGCCATCGACGACTTTGAGTTGCCGACGCCAAGCGCCTCCGATCGATTTCGGCGCCTGGTCTTGGTGGGTGATCTTCAAGTGAAAGGCGCGCACCCGCGGTTCGCGTGAGCCCTCCGTGGTGTCGGACGGATTCCCGCAGGCGGGAAGCAATATCGCTAGGCCGAGCGCATTGAAGAAGAGCACAAGCCGCGCAAGACCGCGACGAGGATCCGATTTTATTGAAGATTTTTGGGACAGATTTTTCATATACAGCACTCCTTTTTGCTTTGACCGTTGCATGAGTGCTGTGGCCGAAGCGAAATTCGTGCCAGTATTAGCGGCCGAACAGGGCGAGGATCTGATCGCGGGCGCAGGCGACGGTCTTTTTTTGCTGAGCCGGAGCGCCGAGCACCGGGGCCACTTCCACGAGGTCCGACCCCACGATCTCGATGCGAGCGCTGAGCCTAGCGAGCAGCTTGCAGACCCACTCCGAGCGCAATCCGCCGGTCTCGGGTGTGCCAGTGCTCGGCGCTTCGAGCGCGTCGGTGCCGTCGATGTCATTTGAAATGTAAAGCCGCTCGCAGTTGAGGCTTGCCCAGTGCTTCAGCAGCGCGTCCGCAAAGTTCACGGCTGATTTGCTGCGCACTTCTTTGCTCCAATATTGTTTCAATCCGAATTCCGATTCCCAGTGCTCTTTGCCGTAGCGACTGGCGCGAAGTCCGACTTGAACAAAGGCGGCAGGATTTTGGAATTCGCGCACGGCGTGTGCCGACCAAGTGGCAAAGCAGTGCTCCACGCCAAAGCGCTCTTCCATCAAATCAGTGTGCGCATCAAGCTGAAGCATCGCGAGGCCATGGTGACGACCCGCGCGGCGGTAGGCGCGCATCACTGCGCCCGACATCGAGTGATCGCCACCCAGGGTGAGGGTCTTGGCTCCGGGGTGTGACTCGAGAATTTGCACCAAAATTTCTTCGAGCAGCGAAAGTGGAGAGACCGCGCGGTGAGGGATGCCCGATTCGTAGAGGTAGGCGCCGCTGCGATCGAGCTGCGCCTTGTTCAGCATGGAGTCGTGCAGCAAATTGGGAATCACGGGCACGTCGCCGAAGTCGTTGGCGGCAAGCTTCGGGTTTTTTTTGTAGAGAGCCTCGCGAATCGCAATGGGGCCGTAGGCGGAGCCACGCACAATCCCCGAGCCCGTATCACAGGGGTAACCGAGCACGATGGGCTGCGTCGGGTCACGGAATTCGGGCGTCCACTTGGCGCCGATGTCGTAAGTTTTTTTGCCGAAGTATTTCGAAAAGATGGCCGCCGGATCGGCCACCGCGGTGCTCACCGTGAGGATGCCCCGTCCCGGTGCTCGCAGGGTTTGGATGGGAGTTTTGGCGCGCGAAATCGGCTGCATAACTTTGCCCAAGAATAGCATAGCTATTGCCACGAGGCTTTTGTAGAAAGACCGGCATGAGTGATAAAAGACTAGTCATCGTTGGATCAGGGCCCGCCGGACTTACGGCAGCGATTTATGCCGCACGCGGCAACCTCAAACCCCTCGTCATCGAAGGGTTTCAATCGGGCGGTCAGTTGATGCTGACTTCCGAAGTCGAAAACTTTCCGGGCTTCGCCAAAGGCATCATGGGACCTGAGCTTATGAAAGAAATGCGCGACCAAGCCGTGCGCTTTGGCGCGGAGTTCATCACCGCGGACGCCACCAAGGTGGACCTCAAGGGCGACGAAAAAACCGTTTGGGTGGACAACACCGCTTACAAAGCCAAAGCCGTGATCATCTCCACTGGCGCTTCGGCCAATCTTTTGGGCTTGCCCAATGAGCGCCGCCTGATGGGCCGTGGTGTGAGCACTTGCGCCACTTGCGATGGATTCTTTTTTCGCGACCAAGTGATCGCCGTTGTCGGCGGCGGTGACTCCGCAATGGAAGAAGCCAACTTCCTCACCAAATTCGCCTCTAAGGTTTACCTCATTCACCGCCGCGAAGATTTCAAAGCTTCGAAGGTGATGGTCGATCGCGCACGTGCCAACCCCAAAGTGGAATTTGTGCTGAACACTGTGATCGAAGACGTGCTCGGTGAGAATGATGTCAAAGGCATTCGTGTGAAAAACACCAAAACTGGCGAAACTCGCGAGCTCGAGCTCACGGGCTTTTTTGTGGCGATCGGCCACACCCCGAACACCTCGCTTTTCAAGGGTCAACTCGAGATGGATGAGACGGGGTATATTTTGACTCGCGCTCGTCGCGAGGCGGTGTCGGCCACCAACTTGCCAGGCGTTTTTGCCTGCGGCGATGTGCAGGATTCGCGTTATCGCCAGGCCATCACTGCGGCCGGCAGCGGTTGTTCCGCGGCCCTCGATGCCGAGCACTTTTTAGAGCAGCACTAAGAGGGATTGGGGGCCTCTCCCTTGCAAAATGGGAAGCGCTCTCGTAGCCTGCTGGGAGTCCTAAGAATTTGTTAAAGGAGAATCATTGATATGAAAAAAGTTCTATTAGCCGCAACTTTGGTTTTCGCCGCCGCCGCGTGTGCCACCCGCCCCGCTGCGCCGATCACCGGCAACGTTCCTGTTGAGCGTACCTTGAAACAAGTCGAAGCTGCGATTGCACGCGCCGCCGTGGCCCGCACTTGGCAGGTCAAAAACACTGGTGCCGGTAGTGTGGAGCTGACGCTCGTCAACCGCAAGCACACCGTCATCGTGGACGTGAAGTACACCAAAGAGGCGTACACGATCGCTTACAAAAATAGCGTCAACATGAAGTACAACCCGGCGAACAACACCATCCACTCGAAATACGCAAATTGGGTGGGCAACCTTCGCTTGGCGATCGATCAAGAACTCGTCAAAACGCCCTAAGCGTTATGTTAGAATTGACTGTCCGCGAACTGCGGGCATGGTCTCCCAAACTCAGCGGAGCACAAAGCTGCGCTGAGTTTGGCTATAGCTCCGGTGAAACGCTCCCTCTGACTCACCTTTCGGCGGGCTCCGCCCGTCGCCTCAGCGCTCTCAGCAAAACTAGCGTAGAGCTCGGGCTCGAGGTCACGCAAAAGCACCAACCTCATCACGTCGTTTTTTCGTCTCGCCACGGCGAGCTTGTCCATGCGCACGAACTGCTGCAGATGATCGGCCGGCACGAAGTGCTCTCGCCGATGATGTTCTCGCAGTCGGTGCACAATTCCGCCATCGGTGCCTACACGCTTGCCAAGCAAACGCGTGTTCCCACCACGTCGCTAGGGGCCGCGGATCATTCCTTTGTCGCAGGACTCGTTTCTGTTTACGCTTATCTGCGCGAACACCCTGAGCACCAGGTGCTCTACATCGCCGCCGACCACGCGGTGCCCGAAACCTTTAGGCCCTCATTACCTGAGGACAGCGCCTCCTATGTGGTGGCCGCGGTGCTGGGGCTGGGAGGTAGTGGCCGTCACTTGTCGCTAGACTCACAGACGCCGCCCAAGGAGACGCCCGTTGGACGCCCCGAACCGCAGGCGGTGGAATTTCTGCGTTGGTTTTTTTCGGAGGACCCTGCCACCATTCTCTGCACTCGCGCCACGGCGTGGAGACTCACGCGATGCTGAAGCGTCTCGATCGCCTCTGGCGAATCTTCGCTACCGGTTTTTCCTTTACGATATTTGGCACCGGGGGACTTGTTTTGAGTTTGCTGGTGTTGCCGCCTCTTCTTCTTTTGCCCGTGCCGGTTTCCGAAAAACGCCTGCAGGTGCGCTGGCTCGTTTCGCGCGTCTTTCGCTTTTTCTTTGGCATGATGCACTGGCTGGGCCTTGTGAAGTACCGGGTGGTGGATCGCAAATTCGTCAAGCACGACCGCGGATGTTTGGTGGTGGCCAACCACCCAACGCTTATCGACGTTGTCTCCCTGATCTCGCTCTACACCAACGCCTGCTGCATCGTGAAAAAGGATCTCTGGAACAACATCTTCATGAAAAAGATCCTTAGCAGCGCGGGGTATATCCCCAACGACGATCCCGAGGCGCTCCTTCGTGACTGCGATGCGAGCCTAGCCCGGGGCGACGTGCTGATCATTTTTCCCGAGGGGACTCGTACGGTGCCCGGCCGGGAGATGGTGATGCAGCGGGGGGCAGCGCACATCGCCCTTCGGCTCAAGTGCCCGATTCGCACCATCCGGATCGATGTTAACCCATCGATTTTAACCAAGAATCGCCCATGGTATCACGTGGCCGATCGCCGGATCAATTTTACCGTCTCGATCAAGGAGCGGATTGCCATTGAGCCCTTTCTCGCCGAGAACCTCCCGCACTCGCTGAGCGCACGCCGACTGACACAAAAAATGCGGGAAAATATCGACGTGGGTTTGACTAACTCATAGGTATATAAAAGTATCGGTTTTCCCGCGGATCATGGAAAACTTGGAAAAAGAACTCAAAGAACTTATCGTCACCACGCTCAACTTGGAACACGTGCGTCCGGAGGCCATCCAAACGGAAAACGCGCTATTCGGAGATGGTCTTGGTCTCGACTCCATCGATGCCTTGGAACTCGGCGTGGCTATCAAGAAGAAATATCGCGTCACGCTGAACGTTGACGACGGCGATGTGAAAAAACACTTCTACTCGGTAAAGTCGCTTGCTGAGTTCATCCAAAATTCGCAGGCATAAGCATGTCGCATTCAAAACAAGAAATTTACGAAAAAGTCCAAAGCATCATGGTCGAACTCTTTGAACTAGACCCGGCCAAGGTCACGCTCGAAGCCAAACTTGGCGAGGACTTGGGGCTGGACTCCATTGATGCGATTGATCTGATCACCTACCTTCAGGAATTTGTAGGCCGTAGGCTGCAGCCCGAAGACTTCAAGGCCGTGCGCACCGTGGGTGACGTGATCGACGCCGCCGAAGCCACTATCAATCAAGTGCCATCACCCCAACCGTAGGCGGTCGGGGTGTCGGCGTTTGGGCGTGGACTGAAGACCGCAGTATCGGTTCTCTTTTTTCTCTACCCCCTACTGGTCTTTTGGGTCTCTCGTCACTGGAGCGTGGCGGGCGTTTCGCTTCTCGTGGGCGCGGTGATTCTTATTCGCCTCCTCGTGTGGCCGCCGGGCCGTTCAAGCGAATTCGGTGGCGCCGTAGAAACCGTGCTCTGGGTGGCGCTGGCGAACCATCTGCTCAATCTTTATTTTCAGAGTCCCGTGCTCGTGAAGCTCTATCCCTTTTTGATGAGCGCCGCGATGGCCATGGTTTTCTTGCGTTCTTTGCGCCGCGGTCGCACGCCGATCATCGAAACCTTTGCGCGTCGTTTTGAACCGCGTCTAGGTCCCGAGCGGCTCGATTACATTCGCCGCCTCACAATCGTGTGGTCCGTATGGCTCGTGATCAACACCGGCCTCACCTTTGCGCTCGCCGTGGCCGTACCGATGGCTGTGTGGGCCTTGTACACCAACGCCGTCTTTTATTTGATTTGCGGAGGGCTTGTGGCCGGCGATTTGGTCGCTCGGCGCTGGCGTCTCGTGCCGCGGGAACGCGCGGCGGACGCGTTGACTCTGAGTGAGGCGACGCTCGCGCGCAGCGTGGCCCGTCGTGGAGATCTAGAGGTCAGCGCTGCAACTTACGCCGCCGAGCTCGCCGCGGTGACAGAGCATCTGCGCGCGCAGCCTGCGCGATTGGCGCTCTGCCTTGACGACACTTACGAATTTGGGCTCGCGCTCTTTGCGAGCCTCGGTCTGGGAAAATCCGTGGTGATGTTGCCCAATAACAAAGCCAGCACGCGCGAGGCCTTTGCACAGCATTTTGATGCGGTGGTGGATCACCTGCCGCTTGCAAATCCGCCATCGGCTGCTGCCGCTTTCGAGGTGCGGATCTCGCCCGATGCTCGGCTCACCTTTTTCACTTCGGGAAGCAGCGGGCAACCTAAGCAGATCGTCAAACGCTTCGCCCACCTCGTACGCGAAGCCCGCTCGCTGGAGCGCCACTTCGGCGACGGCGAGCGCCTCCCAATTTACGCTACGGTTTCGCACCAGCACATCTATGGCTTTCTCTTCAAGCTCTTGTGGCCCGTGGTTTCGGGCCGCAGCTTCGGCGCGCAGACGATCGAATATCCCGAAGAGCTGGTGGGCATTTCTAGCCGCGGCGCCTTTTTCCTGGTCTCGACTCCGGCCTTTTTAAAGCGCTGCTACGTTCCGGACTTCCGCACGGAAACGTGCCGAAGGGTCTTTTCTTCGGGCGGTTACCTGGAGTCGAGCGCCGCAGACTTGGCCCACTCGGTACTGGGGATTTATCCCACCGAGATTTATGGCAGCACCGAATCTGGAGGCATCGCTTATCGCGAGGCTTCGGCCACTGACGGACGCGCTCCCTGGCGCCCCTTTGCGGGCATCGCCCTGTCTTCCTCTGACGAAGGACAGCTAAAGGTGTGCAGTCCCTATTTCGACGAGGCCATACTCACCATGGGGGACCGAGTGGAGTTTTTGCCCGACGCTTCCTTCCGCCTTCTGGGCCGGGTAGATGACGTTGTGAAGATCGAAGAAAAACGCGTCTCACTTGCCGAACTCGGAGATTGGGCCCAGCGGGCAGGACTCACCCGTGAAGTGGTGATGATCGCTCTGAGCCAGGGAGGGCGTCAGCAAACGGCTTGCCTCGCTGTTTTAAATGAAGTTGGCTTGCGCCTGATGGACGAAGGTGGACATGTCGAACTTTGCTCCCGGCTCCGCGCCCGACTTATCGAGCGTTTCGACGCCGTGGTGATCCCCCGCAAATTTCGTTTTCTCGAATCACTCCCCTACAACGAACAATCCAAACTCGCGCGCGCCGATTTGGCGAGGTACTTTGATGAAGCTTGATCGGCTCAATCTGCGCGTTATCGAGTGTGATCCCGGACGGGTGGTGGTGGGGCTGCGCGCGGATTTTGAAAGTGGCTTGTTCGACGGGCATTTTCCAGAGCTGCCGCTGCTGCCGGGCGTGATCCAAACTCACTTAGCGGTGAAGATTTTCGAAGCCCATGCCGGCAGTATCGGACCCTTTCGAGGCTTCAAGAATTTGAAGTTTTTTAATCCTATCTTTCCCGGTCAGGAGCTGATGCTCGAGTGCTCGCGAAATCCGGAGACCGGTGCGCTCTCGTTTCATTACCACCACGAAGGCAAAACCTTTGCGAAGGGCATGGTGCTTCTGTGATTCGTGCGGCGTTTGTCATCCCTTGCTACCAGCACAGTGGAACGCTGGATTCCGTGTTGACGAACCTTGCGTCCTATGGGCTTGCCACCATTGTGGTGAACGACGGCAGCGATGCGGCGAGTTCGGCCACCATGCGCGCGGTCTGCTCTCGTCACGAGGGCGTGCAGCTCATCGAACATGCAGAGAATCGCGGCAAAGGGGTAGCGGTCGAAACAGGGTTGCGCGCGGCGCTCGCTCAAGGCTACACGCACGGCATTCAAATCGATGCGGATGGACAGCACGACGCTCGCAAGGTGCGAGAGCTAGTGGACTGCGCTGAAAAATTTCCGAACGATTTGATCTCTGGTCGACCCCGCTACGACGCTTCGGTGCCTAAGGCGCGGCTCTATGGCCGCTACCTGACCCATGTTTGGGTGTGGATCGAAACCCTCAGTCTGCAAATCAAAGACAGCATGTGCGGATTCCGGGTGTACCCGCTGCGAGCTACGATATCGATTTTCGATCGTCACCGTATCGGTCAGCGCATGGACTTCGACGTGGAGATCATGGTGCGTCTCTACTGGGCTGGCATCAATGTTCGCCACGTTTGGGTTCCCGTAATCTATCCCGAAGACGGCATCTCGCACTTCGACGCCTTCCGCGACAATGTGCGCATTTCGAAGATGCACACGCGACTCTTTTTCGGCATGTTGCTACGCTTTCCGAAATTGCTTTATCGCTCGCTGAGATCGAGCGCCAGCGACCCCTCGTGGCACCAGATCGAAGAGATCGGTACGAGCGGCGGCATCAAGTTTCTTCTGCTCTCGTATCGCCTCTTGGGGCGCCGGCTTCTCGGATTGGTGCTCTTTCCGGTGGCCTGGTACTACAGCACCTTTGTGAAAAGCGCTAAGACGAGTTCTCTGCACTACCGATCTCTCCTGCGGCAATATGCCGGAGAGGGAGCTGCGGATTTTACGACCTTTGAGCACGTTTATTCCTTTGCGCGTACCGCGGTCGATAAGTTTTCGGTATGGCTCGGGGATATCAAGTATTCGGACCTCCATGAGGGGGACGTCGCCGAACTCCTCGAGGTTGCGCACAAAAATCAGGGCGCCTTTTTCATCTCTTCGCACTTCGGTAACATCGAAGTGTGCCGCGCGCTCGGTCGCTTTTCGGGCACTGGAGTCAAATTCAATGCCCTTGTCTATTATCAAAACGCTCAGCGCTTCAATCAGCTCCTTGCGCGGGCAAATCCTGATACCAATCTCAACTTAATTCCCGTCACGAGCGTGGGGCCCGACACCGCGATGCTCTTGCAGCAAAAGATCGATGCGCGCGAATGGATCTTTGTGATGGGAGATCGTCAGTCCGTACAGGGGCACCAGCGTGTCGCTGAAGTTTCGCTGCTCGGGCGCAGCGCATGGATCTCTGAGGGGCCCTTTGTGCTCGCCTATCTTTTGAACGTGCCTGTCTACGCGATTCACTGTTACCGCGAGGGCGCGAAGTTTCGCATCCGCGTTCGCTCCCTCGAGCCCACAGTCGCTCGGGAGCGTTCGCAACGTGCAGAATATCTCAAACAACTCTCCCAGCTTTACGCGCGCGAACTCGAAACCGTCGTGCTCGCCGATCCTCGACAATGGTACAACTTTTTTAACTTCTGGAAGAAAGCCGAAGGAAAAACCCTATGAAAATTGAAATCGGTCTCGAACCCTTGCGCATTGAAGACGTGGTCCTCGTAGCCAAGAATCGCGTCCCCCTGACGCTCTCTACGGCTCCTGCCTTTCGACAAAAGATCGAAGCTAGCCACCGCTATTTGAGCTCGCTCCTCGAGCGAGGGCAAGAGGTCTACGGCGTGACCACTGGTTATGGCGACTCGTGCACCACGGTGGTCGATCGTGAGCTCATCGAAGAGCTTCCGCGCAACCTAGTGCGCTATCACAACTGCGGGCTGGGAGACTTTTTTAACGAAAGCGAAGCCCGGGCCATTCAAGTCTCACGCATCGCTTCGCTCACTCAGGGCGTCTCGGGCGTGCGCATGGAGCTGCTCGAGTTCCTTGTAGATCAACTCAACCGCGGCATCTCTCCGCGAATTCCCAAAGAAGGTTCCGTGGGCGCCAGTGGCGACCTCACGCCGCTTTCCTACCTTGCGGCCACGCTGCTCGGCGAGGGCGAGGTGATGTACCGAGGTGAGGTGCGCCCCACGATGGATCTTTACCGAGAGCTCGGTATCGAGCCGATTGGACTCAAACCCAAAGAAGGCCTTGCCATCATGAACGGCACGGCGGTTATGACGGCGCTCGCCTGCCTCGCCTTTCGCCGCGCCGAACACGTTTGCGAAATCGCGACCAAAGTCACGGCGGCCAATGTTCTCGCCATTCTCGGCAATCCCCGGCATTTCGACGAGCTGCTCTTTAGCGCCAAGCCCCATCCGGGGCAGTCTGCAGTGGCCACCTGGCTGCGAGGAGAATTTACCGAGTCTTTTGTCACTATGAAAGCGGGCCGCCTACAGGATCGTTATTCGCTTCGCTGCGCGCCTCACGTGGTGGGTGTGGCGGTGGATGCGCTGCGCGCCTTTCGTTCTTTTATTGAGATCGAGCTCAATAGCGCCAACGACAACCCGCTCATCGATGGTGAGAACGGCAAGATCGTGCACGGCGGAAACTTTTACGGCGGACACATCGCATTCGTCATGGACAGCCTCAAAGTTCAGGTCGCCAACGTAGCCGACCTGCTCGACAGGCAGCTTGCGCTGCTCGTCGATCCCAAATTCAACAACGGCCTGCCAGCCAACCTCTCGGGGTCGCGGCGCGGTCGCAGCGTGCACCACGGTTACAAAGCCGTGCAGATTGCGGCTTCGGCATGGACGGCCGAAGCGCTCAAGCAGAGCCTCCCCGCCAGCATCTTCTCGCGTTCCACCGAGTGTCACAACCAAGACAAGGTGAGCATGGGAACGATTGCCGCCCGCGACTGCATTCGCTCGCTCGAACTCACCGAACAGGTGGTGGCGGCTTCGGCCATGGCTGCCGCACAGGCGATCGAACTTCGCCTCGCCAGTGGCGAGCTCACCCGAGAGCAAGTAGGAGATTCGCTTCTAGGGTTTCAGTCTCAGGTCTTTGCCCTCTCTCCCTTTCTCGAAAACGACAGGCCCCTGGACCGCGACCTGCGCAAGGTGGTCGAAGCGCTGCGCGAACGTCAAGTGCGAGGTTACGACGCATGAGCCTTTTTTCTAAGCTTATCTTTGCCTTCAGCATAAGCGCGACCGCAGCAATGGCGGCTCCCAAAGACTTCGCTCCTATCCGCGAAAAGCTTGCACGCCACAAGGTGGTGGAGGGCAAGTTCAAACAGGTGCGTACGATCAAGGACATGGATCTTCACCTCGAATCCGAAGGCACCTTTCGCTTTGAACAGCCGCTGAACCTCAATTGGGTTCAGTCCAAGCCCTTCGACCTGAAGCTCACCATGAGTCCTGATCGCATTGTGCAAAAATCCTTTGACGGTTCCGAGCAGGTCATCACCAAAGAGCAACAGCCTTCGGTTTTTGTCTTTAGCGCCAGTTTTCTCGAAGTCTTTTCGGGCAACGAAGAAAGTTTAAAGAAAAACTTCACGACCGAAGTCACAGTGCAGGGAGACAAGTGGCAGATTTCACTCGTGCCACGTGATGAGCTTCTTAAAAAAGCCATCGCCGCCGTCGAGATTCGAGGTGCCGAATTTGTGTCGCGCGTGCGCGTGCAAGAAAAAAACGGCAACGCCACCGAGATTGAATTCACGGGCGTGAAGGCGAAATAGTGAAAAAGTCACCGCTCTTCTTTGTATGGATCCTGAGCCTGGCGACAGTGATCCTTGCTGCGGGGTGGGGCTACCACCGCGGCGTCAAGGTGGAGACGGATTTCTTGTCCGTGTTTCCAAAGTACCAAGAGCGCGGAACCTTTTACGCCGCCAATGCGGTCTTCGAAGAGCGCTTTGCCCGTGAGCTTGTATGGTTCGTGCGAGCGCCCAGTCTAGATCAAGCTCTGGATGGGGCTCGCACTCTGTATGAGCGCATGCGCGCGGAGGACCTTTTTGCGTCCAGCACTTTCGAAGTGTCCACTCAGGATTTTGGCGATTGGATTGGCTACTTATACCAACACCGTTCGCTGCTGCTCACCGCCGAACAGCGGGACCTCGTCGAAAGTGGCCAGGCCGCAAGTCTTGTGAACCAGGCGCTCGCAGATCTCTACTCACCGGCGGGCTCTACGATGCAGCTGAGCAGCGATCCTCTAAACCTCTTTCGTGCCTATCTCACGCGAGCCGTGGTACCGACGGGAGTCAAGCCCGAGCGCGGTGCGCTGGTGGTCCACGATGCCGATGGCAGCGCGGCAGTGATGATTCGCACGCAACTGAATAAAAATGCCGCCGACTTCGATGCCCGGCTCGTGAAGTTCTACCGAAATGCGAAGGCTCTGGGCGCTGATCTGCGCGTGCACGCGCTCGGCGTTTCGCTCTTTTCGGCGGTCGGCAGCGAAGGGGCCATGTCGGAACTCAGCATTTATGGCACCCTCTCGTTTCTCGGCGTGTTGGTGCTGCTCGTGGCGAGCTTCTCGTCGGTGGTGCCCGTGATCTTTTCGTTTTTGACGGTCGTTGTGAGTGTTGCCACGGGACTTGTGGCGGCGTTTGGGATCTTTTCTTCGGTGCACGTGCTGAGCATTTTGCTTGGCATCAGCGTGCTGGGCGTTGTGACCGATTATTGCACGCACTTTTTTGCCAAGGCTTTTGACGAACACGTGCACAGCAATGCAGAGGTTTTTGCCAAGATCAAAGGCGCGCTTGCCATCGGCCTGCTGACAAACGTCCTCATCTACCTGTGTTTTTATTTCACCGATTTTCCCATCCTCAAACAGCTCGCTGTTTTCACCATCGCCGGTGTGGTGATGGCCTACCTCACGGTGATCGCGCTTTTTCCGCTCTTGCCCTTCCGTCCGCTGCGGGCTCATCATTTGGCTCGCGTGGCGAGGCTCTCTTCGTTTTGGAAGCGTTGGGGGCGCGCTCGCGCGCTAGGTGCAATGGCACTTCTCTGCGCCGGGCTAGTGGTGGCCTCGGGAGGTTTTCGATTTGACGATGACGTGCGCCTCTTGCAGGCCGTCGATGTGGATCTGCGTTCCGACGAGCTCAAGGTGCGCGAGTACCTGGGCATCTCCGCATCGCCCTTTTATTTTGTGGTGCGCGGCGAGAACGCTGAAGATCTTTTGCGACACGAAGAGGCCTTGACCGCAGAGCTGCGCGGATCGGGTTACGCCTCCATGGCGGTCTCCTCGTTCGTGCCGAGCGAAGAGGCTCAGCGAGAGAGCGGCGCGGCTTACGCAAAGCTCGGCCCTTATGTGAAAGACTTTCTCTCGCGTTTGAAGGCGCGTGTGACCCCGCCCCCGCTCAGTGCGACCGAGTCCTTCTCCGTGGAATCGTTCTTGTCGCGCTTTCCCTCCTTCCCGCTCGCCTCGCAATGGCTAGGGCATACGGGCGACGCCTACTATTCGGTGGTCAACGTGCACGGCAAGAATCCTGAGCACGCCGTGCTCGCCAAAGCCGAAAGCCCTGCGGCGCACCTTGTGGGCAAAGCCCGCGACCTGAGCGACTTTTTGCGTTCGCTGCGCGAGACCATCATGGGCCAGTTTGCGCTCGTGATCGCTCTCCTTGCGATGTTCCTCGTCTTCGTTTTTGGTTGGCGCCAGGCGCTCCTTGTGCTCTTTCCGCCCCTCGTGGCTTCGCTCGGCACGCTGTCGCTGGCGATGATCACTGCGGGACATTTGAATTTGTTTCACGTGCTGGCCGTGATCATGATTTTTTGTCTTGGTATGGATTACAGCGTCTTTTTTGCTCGCTCCCGCGGATCCACGCTTGCCACCCACGTGGGGGTTTTCATCTCGGTGATCTCTACGATTGGCTCTTTTGGAGTGCTCGCTTTGAGTGGAACGCATGCGGTGTCGAGCTTTGGGCTGAGCGTCTTTGTGGGGATTGGACTCTGCTACCTGATTTCGCCTATGGTAGCGCCAGGAGATGCGGATGCCTAAACAAAGACTTCGATCTCGGGGCCTAGGGCTTGCGGTGCTCGTCCTTTTGGGGGCTTGCGCTCATCGCCAAACGGCCACCCGTGACACGCGTGTGAGCCTCGGCGAAGAGGCCTATATCAATCTCGGCCCCGTGAACGAAATCCTTCCCCCGGTGCAACTCGTGCAGGTGCTTACGGTGGATTACGCCGACAAAAAGCGATCTTCGCAGGTTGTGCTCGAAGCTCGCGATGGTCACCTCAAAGTGACAGCCCTGATGCCCTTCGGCGGCGAAGCCTTTCGCATCGAATACGCGAACGGCGAAATCACCTCGCGCTCTCTGCCTCTGGGGGCGGACTCTTTGGATTTGAAATTTGCCCTGGCCGACGTGATTCTCGTTTACGCGCCACGCACGGTACTCCTCAAGTGGCTTTCGCCGGGCATTCGGGTTGAGGATGGCCCGGGACGTCGCGTGCTCCGCACCGCGAGCAAGACGCTCATCGAAATTGATTATTCTGTGGCGGATCCCCTGGCCGCCGAAATTCATTATCGCCATCTGCTGCGCAATTACCGCATTCACATCAAGCCCGTTTCCCAGAGGAAACTTTAGCATGGTGTACTTGAATACCCTGGGCATTAACAATGCCGCTGGAGCTAACGAACGCGAAATCTTCTCAAATATTCTTGAGCGTGCGGAGAGCCGCTCCGAATCGCACGAGCTGATCTCGGGCCGTCAAACGAGCGCGATGCGCGTGAGCGCTCCGCTTGTAGCTCTGCCCGAAGCCCTTCGTGCCTACGAGTCGCGCAACAATCGCCTGCTCTGGCACGCGCTCGAGCAGATACGCTCCGAGGTGAGTCTTAGTGTGGAGCGCTTCGGTGCCCATCGCGTGGCCGTGGTGCTTGGCACCAGCACTTCGGGCATTGGTGAGAGCGAGCGCGACTTTGTGCGCACCCCCGAAGGCCCTCGCAGTGCCGATTTTCACTACCTGCGCCAGGAGATCGCCGACCCTTCGGAATTTGCCCGCGCGGCGCTCGGGCTCAGCGGTCTGCACTACACGATCTCCACGGCGTGCACGTCGAGTGCAAAAGCTCTCATCGAAGCTGCCCGCCTTCTGCGCGCCGATCTCTGCGATGCGGTAGTGGTGGGCGGCGTAGACACGCTCAGCTCCCTCACCCTCGACGGATTTGATTCGCTCGACTCGGTGGCGCCTGAACTCACCAACCCTTTCAGCGTGAACCGCCGGGGAATCAACATCGGCGAGGGCGCGGCGGTCTTTTTGATGTCGCGCGATCCGCGTGGCGTGCAGCTCGCTGGCTACGGCGAAAGCTCTGATGCCTACCACGTCTCCTCGCCCGATCCCGAAGGACGGGGTGCAGAGATCGCCCTGCGCGCAGCCCTCGAAGGGGCGGGGCTAGAACCCTCGCAAGTGGGTTATATCAATTTGCACGGCACCGGCACACCGAAGAATGATTTTATGGAAGCTTGGGTCACCCACCGAATTTTTGGTACGCAAACTCCTGTGAGTTCCACCAAACCCTTTACGGGCCACACTCTCGGCGCTGCGGGCGCGCAAGAAGCTGCGCTTTGCTACATGATGCTCAAGGCTAGCGCACCGGCGCCGCTGCCCGTACACCTTTGGGATGGCGTGCACGATCCCGAACTGCCCGAGTTGAATTTTGTTCGCCGGGGCGATCGCCTCGCGCGCCGAATCTGCATGTCCAACTCCTTTGCTTTTGGCGGCAACAACGTGTCGCTCATCTTGCGAGGAGAGAGCGAATGAATCCCTTAACCCGAGTGGTTCCGCACCGTGCTCCCATGCTGCTGATCGACGAGGTCGTCGAGTCAGGGCTCGAGGTGTTTACAACTCGCGTTCAGATCCGCGAGTCTTCGATGGGTTTCGAGGATGGTGGGGTGCCCGGGTGGTTTGGTGTCGAATACATGGCCCAGACGATCGCTGCCTATCACGGAGTGAATTATCCCTCGCCGGATGGCGAACCCGAAATCGGGTTTTTGGTGGGCGTGCGCGATTACCGCACGAGCTGTGCCGTTTTCCCCCTGGGGGCCACACTTATCGTGCAAATAAGTCCTAGTTTTATTGTAGAAAACTCAGGAAGTTTTGAGTGCCAAATCACAATCGATGGGGCTATGGTTGCCGAGTCCATGATCACTACGGTAAAACCCGGCAAGGATTTTATGGAACAGCTCAAGCGAAGTGGAGGCGTGTCATGAATCAAGAAAAGTCGATTTTGGTGACGGGCGCCTCCAAGGGCATCGGTCGCGCCATCGCCCTCGATCTCGCACGCCAGGGCTTTTCGCTCGCGCTGCACTACGGCTCCGATCGCGCGGGCGCTGAGGCCACTCTGGCCGAAGTGACCTCCCATGGCGGAAGCGCACGTCTCTTGCAATTTGATCTCAAAGCTCGCGAAGCCGTGAAAGCCACACTTGAGTCGGACATGAAAGAATTTGGTGCCTACTACGGCATCGTTTGCAACGCCGGCATTTGCCGCGACACCGCGTTTCCCGCGATGACCGACGACGATTGGGACGCCGTGATCGATACCAACCTCGGTGGTTTTTACAATGTCGTTCGCCCCTGCGTGATGCCCATGGTGCATCGTCGTCAGCCGGGCCGCATCGTGGTGATCTCTTCGGTTTCGGGCATCGCCGGCAACCGCGGTCAGGTCAATTATAGCGCTAGCAAGGCGGGACTCATGGGCGCGGTGAAAGCGCTTGCCGTGGAACTCGGCAAACGTCAGATCACCGTGAACTGCGTCGCTCCCGGACTCATCGACACCGGCATGGTGTCGGACGAAATCTTTGATCATGCCAAAGCGATGATTCCCCTGCAGCGCATGGGCAAGCCCGAAGAAGTGGCGGGACTGGTGACTTACTTGATGTCCGACTCGGCCGCTTACGTCACGCGCCAAGTGATTTCGGTCAACGGAGGAATGGTTTAAACCTTTATGGCTGCGCAAAAAAAACGAGTTGTCGTCACCGGCATGGCCGGCATCACCGCCCTCGGACATGATTATCCCACCATCGAAGCCAATTTGAAGGCCGGCAAGAACGCGACTCGCTACATGCCCGAATGGGAGCGTTTCCGTACCCTCAACACCAAGCTCGCTGCACCAGTTCCTGAATTTGCGTATCCCGAGCACTACGATCGCAAACGCACCCGCTCGATGGGACCCGTTGCTAAGATGGCGACGCGTGCCACGGAACTCGCGCTGCTCGATGCGGACTTGCTCGGTAACGACGTGCTCCACGATGGCGGTGCTGGCATCTCCTACGGTTCTTGCACCGGGAGTACCGAACCCGTGTTGGCGTTCACGAACATGTTCTCCGAGAACACCACTCGCGGCATCACAGCGACGACTTATATCAAGATGATGAGTCATACCTGCGCGGTGAACATCGCCATTTTCTTTGGCGTGCGCGGCCGAGTGATTCCCACGGCTTCGGCCTGCACTTCGGGCAGCCAGGGACTCGGCTACGCCTACGAAGCCATCTCCAACGGTTACCAAAAGGTGATGATCGCCGGTGGCGCCGAAGAGCTCTGCCCCAGCGAGGCGGCGGTTTTCGACACACTCTTTGCAACGAGCACCAAAAATGACAGTCCCCACTTGAGTCCTGCGCCCTTTGACAAGCATCGCGACGGCTTGGTGCTTGGCGAGGGTGCCGGCACGTTTATTCTCGAAGAGTACGAGTTCGCCAAGGCCCGCGGGGCACGCATCCACGCCGAACTCGTGGGCTTCGGCACCAACTGCGATGCTCAGCACGTCACACAGCCCGATGCTGGGTGCATGCAAAAAGCCATCGAGCTCGCACTCCAAGATGCCGGAGTCGAGGCCTCGCAAATTGGTTATGTCAACGCGCATGGCACGGCCACCGAGGCGGGCGACATCGCCGAATCGTGGGCCACCTTCCGCGCTCTCGGCGGTGCAGTGCCGGTGAGCTCGCTGAAAAGTTTTTACGGGCATACGCTCGGCGCCTGCGGCGCTGTGGAGGCGTGGCTTTCGATTGAGATGATGAAGCGCGGATGGTTTGCTCCGACGCTGAACTTGGGTGAGGTGGATGATCGCTGCGCGGCGCTCGACTACATCAAAGGACCGGGACGCGAATTCCGATGCGATTACATCATGAGCAACAACTTTGCTTTTGGTGGCATCAACACCTCGCTGATCTTTAAAAAATGGAATGAGTAGCGAAGTTTTTCTCTACCGCTTTCGTCTTTCCGAGAACTTCGCGGTGGATCCGCGCCAGTGGCTGGACGAAGACGCACAGGCGCGCCTGACGACCATCTCGAGTCCCAAGCGGGCGCGAGAATTTTTGGCGAGCCGCTATCTCTTGCGACGCGTGCTGCGCGACTACCATGGGCTTTCTTCGGCGCGGATTCTTTCCCCTAGTGACGCCAAACCAACACTCGTCGACGCCGACCCCTGGCGCTTTAACCTCTCGCATAGCAAGGATACGGTGGTGCTCGCGCTGGCCACCAATGTCGAAGTCGGTGTGGATGTGGAGCTAGGCGAGGGACGTCGACACTTTATGCAGATTGCCCGCGAGCACTTCGCACCCGAAGAGGTTCAGGCGCTCTTGGCGGCGGGCGATGAAGGCGCACGTTTGTTCACTCGCTTTTGGGCCCTCAAGGAAGCGTATCTCAAGGCGACGGGCGAGGGACTTGCGGCAAAATCCAAGGCGATTCACTTTGACCTCGCGTCACGCAAGATCCTGAGCGCCCCTTATACGGGAGCCTTAGAGTTTTTCTTGGACTCCAGTGAAAATCTGGCCCTCTGCACGCTAGGCAGCACGGGACACACGCTGCAGGTTTATGACTTTGATGGAGAGAGGCGCAAAGCTTGCGCGCCCACTTTCGAACGTTTCGTGCGGATCTAAATCATTTCTTTTTGCAGCGAAAGAGCGTGTGGCAGATGCCGATGTCATCGGTGTCTTCTTCTACGTAAAGCCCCGCTTTGTGCACGCAGCTGATCATGTTCTTGGAGTGGTACATCTGGCTGTTGCCGTTGGCGATGGCGGTAAAATAGAGCGAGGTCTGCTGCAGGCTAAACGCTGCGGCTTCGAATTTCTGGCGATCCCAGTAAGTTTCGAGAATGTAAATCGCTCCGTCTGGGCCGATCGCTTCTTTGGCACGCGTGAGGATGGAGATGATTTGTTCTTCGGAGAAACAGTCCAGGAATTGGCTCATCCACACGGCATCGGCGCCCTTGGGGAAGGCGGCGTTCGGATCGAGCAAATCCGTGGGATGAAAAAACACGCGATCCTGGAGACCGTGTTCGGCGATGTTTCGGCTGGCCATGCCCACTTGCCCGGGCAGATCGACGATCGTGACCTTCACGGACGGATCGTATTTGGCGCATTGAATAGAGAACTTGCCCGTATTTCCGCCCACGTCGAAAATCATCTTAGGTTTGTGCTTGAAGAGTATGGGCATTACCACAGGGAACGAGATGTCCGAATAGAAGTGATCAAAGCCGAACCAGCTTTTTTGGATCTCGGCGGGGAGCTGCGAGAGGCCTTCGTAAACGGTGGGCCAGTCGCCCAGCACCTTGAGCCCTTCGGGTTTGCCGTTTTGGATGGATTCTTTGAGGTGGAACATCCCTTGGTAGCAGACATCGTGCACAAAGTTCATGTTCACTTTGGTCATTTCATCGTGCAGAAGAAAGTAGCCCGTTTTGGTGAGCACGTAGTGGTCGCTGGGGTTCTGGTAGACGAGCCCGATACCGAGACCGGCTTCGAGCAGCACGCGCACGCCGTAGACAGATAGTTGGAGCTGGCTGGAAATGGTTTCAAGCGCCACGCCATCGTCACCGGCATCTTCAACCATCTTCAGAATGCCCAGGTCCCGCAGCGCGCGGGCGGATTGGAAGACAAAGGGTCCCCAGGTGATCCGCTGGGCTTCGTTTTTCGCTTCGAGCGCACGTTTGTTGTCTTTTCTGAAAAACTCCATCGCTTCGACTTATATATAGTCAACGCCCCCACCTGACGAGCCCCAGGAGCGGGTTTAAGTGCTCTCGGGGAGGGGAAACCGCACAGCGGGGACGGGTTAAAGTACCGGGTTAAGGTAACGGATACCTTTTCTCATGCTTTTGTTAAGCCGCTGATTTTACTTGAAAAGCTTAGAGCATTTTCTTGTGGAGCTTTGTAACGCAGTGAGTTATAATCGATTTATTATGAACATCACGGACATCCAGATCTACGTGGTCGACGAAGAAAAGCTCAAGGCCTTTGTGGTCGTCACTTTGGACAACTGCTTTGTGATTCGAGACATCAAAATCATCGCCGGTCCCCAGGGCCTTTTTGTGGCCATGCCCGCAAAACGCTCCAAAACCGGTGAGTTCAAAGACATCGCCCATCCTATCAACAAGGAAACCCGGGTGATGTTCGAAGAGCGGATCCTCAAGGCCTTCAAAGACAAGACCTCAGGTCTGCGCCTGCTGGGTTCGGAATCGGCTTAGCGCCGGTTCCGCTCCTTCCAACAAAAACTCAAACGATATTCGGGCCGACCGCTAGACACGAAGCCTGGCTGTGCTAAGTATTGGCGCAGGGTTGGCGCGTCGGCAAGCGGTAAGCCAGCAGATTTTGATTCTGCCATTCCTAGGTTCGAATCCTAGCGCGCCAGCCATTTTTACTCTGCCA
>DATLIP010000091.1:0-6666 GCA_035539375.1 Bdellovibrionota bacterium
CTCGCCACACCTCGCGCCGATAAGTGACATATGAAAGCGCCCAAAGAAAAAGACCTGAGCTCCAAGCCACCGACGCAGCGACTCAACATGAAGAAATTTCGCTCCCAGCTTCCCGCCGGCGCCAAGGCACTTTTGCCCAAAAAACCTCAACCCGCGACCGCCAAAGAATGTGACGTGAAATAGTTTTTCGCTTCCCCTTATTGAGTGAAATTGTCAATAAGCCGGCGTTCTAAATGCCCGGCAAAGTCGTGACAATTCGGCCAATTTGTAGAAGAATACGCTTCAGCATGTCGGAACATTATCAAGCCAAAACCGAAATCCAAAAATCCACCGCAGCCCAGTTCAGCTCCGCCGGTAAAGACTACCGTTTTTACTCGCTGCCGAAGCTCGCGCAGAAACTCGGCATCGATCTTGAGACGCTGCCGCAATCGCTGCGCATCGTGCTCGAGTCTGTACTGCGCAACGCCGACGGCACGGCCATCACCGACAACGAAATCAAAGCTCTCTCCGCATGGAACGCCGCAAAGCCCGCTGAAGAAGAGATTCCCTTCACCGTAGCACGCATCGTGCTCCAGGACTTCACAGGCGTGCCTCTGCTCGTAGATCTCGCGGCCATGCGCAATGCCATGAAAAAACTCGGCAAGAACGTCAAGGCCATCGAGCCGCTTGTGCCTGTGGATCTCGTGGTGGACCACTCGGTGCAAGTGGACTTCGCTGGCGACGTGGATTCCTACACCAAAAACCTCAAGATCGAATTCGAACGCAACAAAGAGCGCTATGAATTCCTCAAATGGGGTCAAGGCGCTTTTGAAACCTTCAAAGTGGTTCCTCCAGGCGTCGGCATCATTCACCAAGTGAACCTTGAGTACCTGGCTCGCGGCGTTCTGAAGAGCGGCGACATGGTCTACCCCGACACTCTCGTGGGCACCGACTCGCACACCACCATGATCAACGGACTCGGCGTTGTGGGCTGGGGCGTGGGCGGTATCGAAGCCGAAGCCGGCATGCTCGGTCAGCCGATTTATTTCCTCACTCCCGAAGTGGTGGGCATGGAACTCAGCGGAAAACTGCGCGAAGGCGTGACCGCAACGGATCTCACGCTCACCATCACCCAAGTGCTGCGTAAGGAAAAAGTTGTGGGCAAATTCGTCGAGTACTTCGGCGAAGGCGCTGCCGCACTGGCGCTCGCTGACCGCGCGACCATCGCGAACATGGCCCCTGAATACGGCGCCACAATGGGCTTTTTCGGCATCGACGACGAAACCCTGCGCTACCTCAAAGACACCGGCCGCTCCGAAGAGAACGTCAAACTCGTGGGCGACTACTACAAAGCCCAAGGACTTTTTGGAATTCCCAAAGCTTCGACCAAGATCAAGTACACCAAGGTCATCAAACTCGACCTCGGCAGCATCCAGCCCAGCGTGGCCGGCCCCAAACGCCCGCAAGACCGCGTGGTGCTGAGCGATTTCGGAGCTTCGTTCACGCAGCTCTTTGACCTTGCCAAGAGCGAAGGCGGCTTCGGCAAGAAGAAAGAAGACCTCAAAGGGCAGAACCTCGCTCTCAAGAACGCCTCCGCGCGCGGCTTCGCCAAACTCGAAGGCCAGAGCATCCGCAACGGTTCGGTGCTCATCGCCGCCATCACTTCATGTACCAACACCTCGAACCCTTCGGTCATGGTTGCCGCAGGCCTTGTGGCCAAAAAAGCCAACGAACTGGGACTGAAGATTTCCCCCACTGTGAAAACCTCGCTCGCTCCCGGCTCACGCGTGGTCACCGATTACCTCGAAAAGGCGGGTCTCCAAACTCACCTCGACAAACTCGGATTCAACCTTGTGGGCTATGGCTGCACGACCTGTATCGGGAACTCGGGCCCACTCGCGACTCCTATCGAAGAGGCCATCACTGAGGGCGACCTCGTAGCCGCCTCGGTACTCTCGGGCAACCGCAACTTTGAAGCGCGCGTTCACCCCGCAATCAAAGCCAACTATCTCATGAGCCCTCCGCTCGTGGTGGCCTTTGCCATTGCCGGGCGCGTGGATTTCAATCCCGAAAAAGAACCCCTCACCAAAGACAAAAACGGCAAGGACGTTTTCCTGAAGGACATCTGGCCGACGCAAAAAGAAGTTCAAGACACGCTCAACGCTTCGCTCAAACCCGAAGCCTTCACGCGTCTCTACAAGGGCGTCGACAAGCAGAACCCCGACTGGAACAACATCCAGACCGCCACGGGCGATCTCTACGACTGGAAAGGCGATAGCACCTACATCCAGGAGCCTCCCTTCTTCAGCGGCTTCTCGCTACAGCCCAGCGCCGTGACCAACATCAAAAACGCGCGCGCCCTGTTGCTGCTTGGGGATTCGGTCACCACGGACCACATCTCGCCCGCGGGATCTTTCAAGGCCGCCACCCCGGCCGGCAAATTCCTCACTGGTGAAGGCGTGAAGGTCGAAGACTTCAACTCCTACGGCTCGCGTCGCGGCAACGACCGCATCATGACCCGCGGCACTTTCGCCAATGTGCGCATCAAGAACCTCATGCTCGGCGGTGAAGAGGGCGGCTACACGCTGAACCTTCTCTCCCCAGGCAAAGAAAAGGTCGCGGTCTTCGACGCCGCTCAGGAATACAAAAAAGCCGGAGTGCCACTCGTTGTGATCGGCGGCAAAGAGTACGGCACGGGATCCTCGCGTGACTGGGCTGCCAAAGGCACCCAGCTGCTCGGCGTGCGCGCCGTAATCACCGAGAGCTTTGAGCGCATTCACCGCTCGAACCTCGTGGGCATGGGCGTTCTCCCGCTCTGCTTCGAAGACGGTCAAACCGCCGGTTCACTCGGCCTTGACGGCACCGAAGAGTTCTCGATTCTCGGCATCGAAGCGGGCCTCAAGCCCCGCCAGAAGCTCGAAGTCATCGCCAAGAAAAACGGCAAAGAACAAAAGTTCAACGTCGTTTGCCGAATCGATACTCCGATCGAAGTCGAATACTACAAGCACGGCGGCATCTTGCCTTATGTGCTCCGCCAAATCGCCGCCAAGGCCTAGGCGATTCGCAGCCACTAAAATGAAAAGCCCCGGACTCTCAGATCGAGAGTCCGGGGCTTTTTTTATGCAAGAGTCAAATCACAAGGGGCTTAGAGATCGCGCGGTCCGTAGAGCGAATCGTAGGCCGAATAAACTTTGAGCGAACAGTGAGCGGACGCCGAAGCGCCCATGCTGCCGTTTTTGGGAAAGCCATCGCCGTCCACACCACCTGTGTAGCGGTCGCTGCAGAGCTTGAGCTTGGCTTTGAGTTCGTTCTTCTGCTCATCTTTTAGGGCTTTTGCCAAATCGGCGCTGAACGCTTCACTCACGGGCGAGATGATGGCCACGTCGATGTTCGATCCCCAAACAGCACAGTCAGCCGCAAGCTTGGCTGCCACGGTGATTTGTTTTTCTTTGATGTAGTGTGCGATGTTCTGTTCGATGGCGTCGGCATTCATCTCAAGAGACTTCGGGCAGGTGTAGATTTCTTCGGTGGGCACGATCTTGGCGCGCTCCACGGGTTCTTCTTCTTTCTCGGCGCGAGCCAGCGTGCTCAGTGCCGAAACGGATAGGGCGATGGTTAAGGCAAAAGACAATTTTTTGAGGAGATTTTTCTTCATAGTGCTTCCTCGTCTAGCGCTCGCTCCCGCAAGGCTCAAGGTGTGAGGGAATTAAGATTCCTTAAAAAAACTTAATCGCTCCAAAAGTGCCCCACAAAGGGTTTCCGCGCATTGACCCCGTATCGAGGTCTCCACTATGAAGAGAAGCCCGTGAAGAAGGCCCTATTTTTGTTTTTTTTGGCCCTCGCTGTGAACACTTCAGCGATGGCAAGTTCGGCTCAGTGCCAAGCCATTTTGGATCTCATTCCCAAACTTAGCGTGAAGGGCCAACGCGGCAACCTCGACGAGTTCATGCGCATCCAACGCAAGTGGCTCGCCCGCGCGCGAAGGGATGCCGAGGCGCCAAGCCTGCTCGAATTGCTGCAGGTCATGATCAAAGTCGATCCCGCGGACGAGGGCTTTGTCCCCACAGTAGAGAACACCCTCAACCACATCGCCGAGTCCGCGGACCCAGGAGTTCCTCGCGGCTTTAGCAACGAGTTCATGCGCGAAAAGACGTACTCCGCGGTACTGGAGTATGTGGCTAGCGCCACAGCAAAGAATCCCCACTCCAAAATGGCCACAACGTTCCGCATGGGCCTCGGCATGAGCGCCGATACGCCGTTGCTGCGCAAGTTCCTTGCCCTCAAAGCCCTCCACGAGCCTTACTACTCCATCGCGGGCGATCAGCCTTGGCTTTTTGCCTTTTACGAGAACCATTTCGGTTCCCATTCGATCACCAGCTCCGAAGAGTTCGCCCTCATCAAGTCCTATCTCAACCGCGACACGCGCGAGTCTGCGAGTCGACAGAGTGAGCTGCTCTTTTTGCATCTCATCAAACACCAGGGTCTCAGCTCTCCGCAACTCGCCGAGCTGCTGGATCACGCGCATCACCTAAAGAATTACCACTTCGTATTGAGCATCCTGCGACAATTGGACGAAAGCCAGCTCAGAGTACCAGTCCTCGTCGAATCCCTCGAAGCCTTGGCCACTTCGAGCGACACCTCCGTGCGCGATTTTGCCCGGGGCAAATTGCTCGTCAGCAGTCACGCCCCCAGTGTCGACGCGCTCATCGCATCGCTGCAAAACTCCAACAAGCCCGGTCGCTACCGCAGCGAACTCGAGAACCTTTCAAAAGCGACTCGCCTCAGCGACGAACAGATTGAAGACCTTCTGATTTGGTATGTGCAAACGATCCGCGGACAGAATAGCCCGCAAAAGTTCACACTCCTTCAGTGGGACGAGTTCGCCTGGGCAGAACGCATCCCTGAGCCCTATCTCGAAGCGATTCTCAATATCGTGCACGAAAGATTCCATCCCGATCGAGGCCTTGATCTGGGCTTTGCGCCCGTAGCCTTCCACATAGGTCACGCCCTCGGCGATTCGGGTCTGCGCTACCGCGCGCTACACAAGCTGCACGAAGCCCAAATCACGGGCGAGGCGGCCCAGCTTTTCTTTACGAGTTTTCGCGAACCCTGGTCGCTCGATGAAGTCAGTCGTGAAATGTTCTGGACCTTAGGGCTCAACGCTTTAAGAAGTGCTGACGATCCCCACCACGTGGAGAAGATCACCTCGCACATGATCACGTTTTGGCCGCCGGAGCTCTTGGGCCGTGAGCAGCGACTGCGTCTCCACGAAGCCTTCGCCGCGCACCCGATGCGTGCGGCGGACACGAACAACATGGAGCCGTACCTAAAACAAACCTATCCCGTGGACGCGCCTTAGCGCCATGAGCACGATCAGCCCATGCGAGGGCTGCGGCGCTTTTTGAATTCGTCTTTAGCGATTTCGTAGATCTCTCCGCAAAACTCGCAGGAAACTTCAACGTGATCTTGCTGGTCTTTGCCCTCAAGCAGCCAGTTCTTTTCGCGACGGGTGAGCAATTCCACCGCCTTCATGATTCGCGACTCCGAGCACGGGCAGTAGATCTGCACGGGCGAGGTGAAGGAGACCGGATTTTCTTGATGACCGGTTAAAAACGAAAAGATGGTTTTTGTGGTGGCTTCGGCATCGCGCGGAAGTTCCCACTGCGAGAGCGGTCCGAGTTCCTTGAGATGTTTGTCCCACATGGCGACATGCATTTTGTGTTCGGCCTCGTTCGAAGAGGGCAAGATGTGCACGAGGTAACCCACGGCGCGTTCCACCTTGAAGGGAAATTCTTTGCCGCGCGATTCGTCCCATGCCACTTTCACGTAGAGACCTACCGCACAGGATTTTTGTTCGGAGCGCTCAAGGTATTCACTGAGATCTTCAGCCACGTGACCACGAGACTCCACGATGCCCGCGGCGATCTGGCGGCCTTCGGCGTTCGAGCGTCGCACTTGCAAAATGCCCGTGCCCATCGATTTTCCAAAGGTGTCTTCGTCGGTTTGCGTTTTGGCAATCGAAGCGCGGTACTTGGCGGTGGCGAGCGATTCGGACACAAGGTTTCCGAAAGGCCCGTCTTCGATTTTCCACTGAAAGTCGACGCGTTCGTTGTCTTCGGCGTCGCTAAGCGATTGCACCAGCAGGGCGGCCACAGCGGCCTGCCCGAGATGGTACATCGAAGGCGGATACACCAACTGACGGCGCATGAGTTCATCGACAGATTCGGTCGCGTCTACAGCGATCATCACCGCTTCGGCGCGCGGACCGAGGGCCTTTTTGAGCGACCCGCTCAGCGTGCCTTTCATAGACTGCGATTAAAGAGATCCTGTAGAACTTCTTTAGGCTGGTTGCCGACCACTTGGTCAAACATCTTGCCGTCTTTGAAGAGGATCAATGTTGGAATGCCGCGAATGCCAAATTTGGCAGGAGACGCGCGGTTTTGATCGACGTCCATCTTAACGATTTTCACTTTGCCGTCGAATTCTGCGGCAAGTTCTTCGAGTTTGGGAGCGAGCGCTTTGCAGGGTCCGCACCAAGTCGCCCAGAAGTCCACGAGTACGGGTTGCTTCGCGGATTCGGCGAGAACTTCGGTATCAAAATTTGCGTCGCTTATTGGTGAAATTTGAGGCATAGTGGCGGCTACTTTAGCGTTGAAACCGCAAATTGACTATGAATTTGGAAGTCCT
>DATLIP010000092.1:0-12043 GCA_035539375.1 Bdellovibrionota bacterium
TTACCGACTCGGCGTCGACGTTGAGCTGTTCAACAATGATATTTTTCACTCGGTCTTCGATATTCATTTTTTCTTTTCTCCTTAAAATAAATACTAACTAACTGCTATATTTCGCGTCGTTTTTGAGTGTCGGGTAATTTACCCGACACGTCCCTTGTTTCCCGTAGGGAAACAAGGCCAATACGAACTTACATGTACAATCCGCCGTTCACACCCAGCACCTGTCCCGTGATGTAACGGGAGAGGGGCGAGAGCAGGAACAACGTCGCGGCCGCGATGTCCTCGGGCCGACCAAGATCTGCCAGGGGCACCCCCGATAAAATCTTGTCTTTTTGCTCAGCTGTCAAACTATCGGTCATTTCGGTCGCAATAAAACCCGGCGCTACGCAGTTGACGCGCAGCTTTCGGGGGGCCATTTCTTTAGCCAAAGACTTGGTCATCCCGATAAGAGCCGCTTTCGTCGACGCGTAAGGCACTTGGCCCGCGTTGCCCATCTGACCTACGACAGATGAGATGAAAACCATAGCAGGTGAATCTGATTTTGTAAGAGGGCGTAGCGCATGTTTTGCAACTAAAAACGCACCCTTAAGATTCACATCCATCAGCTTATCAAAGTCTTCCGCTTTGAATCGCATGGCAAGCTGATCGATCACGATACCGGCATTGTTCACCACGCCATCCAGACCGCCGAATTCGGCGACAAGCGTTTTGATGCCGGCCTCGATTTGCTCTTCGGAGCCCACGTCCATGGCAATCGGCAATCCTCGGCCGCCAAGAGTTTCGATCTCGGCGCAAACGGCTTCCGCATTGCGTTTAGAAGACTCACTCGAACCGGTGTAGGTAACGCCCACTTTGGCGCCGCAGCTGCCCAGCGCGAGCGCGATGCCCTTGCCGATGCCTCGACCACCACCGGTGATGAGAATGGATTTGTTTTTAAGATTAAAGGTGTATGTCTCCACCACTATGGATCCCCTCTACCGTGGATATACTCGTGCAGGGCATGGTCTGTCCATCGACGCTGATGCGCTTGCTAAGGCCGCAAAGCACCGAACCGGGACCAATCTCGAAAGCCTGCTCCACTTTGATATCGTTATTCTTAAGCAAAAGACGCATCGTTTGCGTCCAGTACACCGAGCCGTAGATCTGCTTCACCAGACGGTCTTTGATGTCTTCACCCGCGGTGCCGAGATCTACAATCTTAGGCTCCACGTTGGGCACATAGTAAAAGGCCTTCATGGGGCGCACCGAAAGTTCTTTGAGCTGAGGCAGAAGCTTTTGCGCCGCGGGCTTCATCATGCTCGAATGAAAAGGTGCCGAAACTTGCAGCGGCAAGATGCGGCGCACGGGAAAGTCTTTGGGCGTCGCTTTGGTTGTGAGGTATAAAATGGCGTCTTTCTCGCCGGCCACCACCACCTGCTCGTCAGAGTTGAAGTTCGCTGGTTCCACGCGCTTACCGGTTTCTTTGAAAACCCATTCACAGAGTTGCAGCGTCAATTGATCGGAGTTCGGCGTGCCGGGTTTGAAAAGCAATGCGGCCATGCCGCCCTTGCCCAGTGGCACGGCCTGCTGCATGAATTTGCCGCGGTAGCGCACCGTGCGCACGGCTTCTTTGAAGTCGAGCACGCCCGAGCAAACGAGCGCGGAATACTCGCCGAGCGAGTGGCCGGCGAAGACTGCGCCGCCGCGGAGCATGTCCGCGAGGCCCGTGTGCACGAGCAGCGATCGCCAGATTGCCACGCAGGTAGTGAGAATCGCGGGCTGCGTGAGCTCAGTCATATCGAGTTCATCGCGGCCGCCCGAAAAACAAAGTCGGATCATATCGAGGCCGGTGGCCTCGCAGGCTTCTTCGAAGGTCGCTTTGGCCTCAGGAAATCGGTCGTACCAATCTTTTCCCATGCCGATTTCTTGAGCGCCCTGTCCCGGGAAAAGAAATGCTTTCATGTCGTGCGGATTATTATAGCTTCACTCGCAGCGAAGGTAAAATTTGTGCCTCTAAGGGGCGTTTTTACCAACGAATCAACATCGCGCCGTAAGAGAAGCCTCCTCCAAAGGTGTCAATCAAGATGAGATCGCCGCGCTTCATGAGCTTTTGTTGCTCCATTTCGGCGAGGCAAATGGGAATGGTTCCCGCGGACGTGTTGGCCCATCGATCGATGTTCACAAACACGCGATCCATGGGAAAATGCAAAAGTTGGGCGACCATTTCGATGATGCGGCGGTTGGCCTGGTGCGGAACGAACCAGCGAATTTGATCAGGAGTGATGCGGCACATTTCCATCACCTCTTTGGCCGCTTCGGCCATAGCGCGCGAGCCGGCTTTGAACACGTCTTGGCCGCTCATGGTGATGTGTGCGTGTACGGTTTTTCCCATCTCCGGATGGTGCGAAGGATAACGCGAACCGCCGCCCAGCACTTCGAGCGCTTTGGCTTCGTCGAAGAGCGTGTAGATTTTAGAACCGAGAATCATCGAATCCTTGGTGGGATCAGCGTCCTTGACGGCTTCCACCACCACGGCACCGGCGCCATCGCCAAAGAGCACGCAGGTTGTGCGATCTTTCCAGTTGAGAATCGAAGAGATGTGCTCACCACCGATGACGAGCACTTTTTTATAGGCGCCCGTTCGCACAAGAGCGTCGACAGTGTGCATGGAGAACATGAAGCCCGAGCAGGCAGCATTGATATCTAGAGCGGGAATTTTATTCAGTCCTAGAGCACCCGCAACACGCGTTGCGGTGCCGGGCATGAGAGTGTCGGGCGACGTGGTGCCCATCACAACGAGATCAATTTCGGAGGCTTTGACGCCAGAATTTTTGAGCGCGTCTTGCGCAGCCATCACCGAAATGGACGTGAGCGTTTCGCCCGCATCGCGGTCAATGAGGCGACGCTCGTGAATACCGGTGCGAGTGCGAATCCACTCGTCACTGGTATCAACAAACTTTTCGAGATCGGCGTTGGTAAGAACCTTGGCGGGCGAACCCAATCCTGTCCCCAGGACTCTTGCGCTGTACATGCTCAGTTGAGATGAAAGCGGAAGTTAGGTTTTTGCAGCGGACTTCTGAGCTTTTTGTTCTTCTTTGCTCAGAAGAACTTTTTTGCCCTTGTAGTAGCCGAGTTCGGAAACGCGGTGTGGAGGAACCACTTCGCCAGTTTCTTTACAGATGGTCCAGCCTTTGGGTACCAAAGAGAAATGAGCGCGGCCAGCTCCGCGACGTGATCGTGAACGTTTCGACTTCTGCATTGCCATAACTTATCGACTCCTAATTGCTTAATGCTTTTTGCGTTCGATTGGGCACACCATTCGAACGAAGCCACGTACATTCGCCGTTTTACGCGAAATTGTAAAGCCTAATTTTTACCCGTATTGACTTTGAAGCCCGCCAGCGCGGCAAAGGGTGAATTCGTCGTGGGCACATCCTCCGCAGATGTGGCCGTCGCGAGACCTTCGCCCGTGCAAGTGGGTTCGCCGTCCTCACCCCTGTGCGGAGACTCGGCGATGGGCTCCAAAACCACCAATTGTTCGGTGATGATGGTGACCAAATCGAGCTCGTCTGAGTCTACCATCCAGTAGTCCGGATCGTCCGAGGGATCACGCTCGTCGCCGCGCTCCAGGCGTTTGATAAAGATTTGAAATTCGCCTTCGCGCTCGGCCATAAAAGGCTCCAGACAGCGCGAGCAGACCGATGGGACCTGCGCGGTAAAAGAGCCACGAACCATATAGTCGGGCTTGAGGGCCTGTAGGCTCATTTGGCCGCTGAAATGGACCTTGGAGGCCCATTCCTCGGGCTCGAGCCCCACGAGTTCGACGCTGGGGGCCGCCTCCGCAAAGGCGCGAATGAGCCATTTTTGCTCATTGGGCAACAGCTCGATTTCGAGGCTTTGTTTCTCAAGTTGTTTGAGGTTGATCTTACCGGTGGTCTGTAAAGACATATTAAGCGCGATTAGCACGAAACTGAGCCCCAAGTCACTTGACACTTTTTGTCAATTTCTTTAAGTTTCACCCTTCTTCAAGATATACGCGGCGAGTCATCGGGCGTGGCATAAAAACCGCAAACCAAATAAGGGAAGCTAATGGGATCTAAAAAGGACATTTCGAAGTATTTTGTTAAGTCAATTCAGTTGCTTAAGGTTGCTGGCAATCATGCCATGATGACCGCGATGATGTTGTCCATGGTTGTGGGTGGTCATAGCCCTCACCTCGCCCGGGCAAACCCCGTCGCCAGCCCTTCGAAGGCCCTCAATTTTGACGTGAACGAGATCCGCAAAGGTCTCGTCGAAAAGCTAGCCGAGAACGACCCCCGTCTCGAAGAGCTGATGAAAACCCCGAAGCTCCCTTTGCCGGACTTCTCGGCTTTCGAGAACGAGCGAGACGCGAACCCGTTTTTCATGCGCGGCCAGGAATGGTCGCAGTGTGATGGCCGTCGCGACACCGCTGAGTTTAGCGAAGACGTCGTCGTCGTTCCCGAAGGCAGCGACACCTCGACCCTCATCATCAAAGATCACGACCTCTGCCTCAGCCTCCCGCTGCGCGCACAGTTTCTGACCTCGAACGAAGAGTTCGTGCTCTTCTCGAGCCCGCTCACCAAAGAAGGCTTCTTCTTTATCAACGCCGCCGAACTCAGCCTCGCTGGAGCCGAAAAGAATCCTGTCGCCGTACACTACATGCCGCTGCCCGAAGGCAAATTTGCCTACTCTTCGTACATTCCCGAGATGGATGCCTTCCTTCTGGGTGACGAGAACGCCACGGCGCAGCTCTCTGTGTTCAGCGCTGACTTGCGCGACGTGGCCAAGTGGCAGAACATCAACTTGATGCTCGCCTCGGTTGTCAACGAGAGCGAAAACGCCGCACGCGTGCGCACCATCTTTACCAACTTCGCACCGACCACCGAAGGTACCCCTGTCGTACCAAACCCCGTGCTCTTGCCGAAGCCCTACTCTACCATCAACTTCGGCTCGACCTTCCTGCCCGACGCCGGCGTCAAGGTTTCGCTCCTGGAGAGCGCTTCGCGCAAAATCCTCGAACAGATCATCCCTTCGGCTCACGCCATCGGACCCGACGGTTATCAGGAGCTCTTTGAGCGTCTCATGACCTTCGGCTGGATCTTCGGAACCATCTACGTGGGCTCCGTGGTGCTGAAGTACACGCTACTCAAAAACCGCATCCAAGAGATCCGCGACTTCCGCGCCGATCAACGTGCTCTGCTCGAGCGTGAACATCTGCTCGAAGAAGCCGGCAAGTCCGATCGTAAATGGCCCGCATTCGAATTCCTCAAGGAACGTTTTGTCGACGCCAAAAAAGAAGCCCAAACCACCAAAGATCCTTCGCGAATTTTCACCCTCGGAGCAAAAGCCCGCGACAACACTGTCGCAGGTTACAAGTTCGTCAAACGTGAATTTGTGGAGACCGTCGACGTTTTCGCCGCCTCGCTCACCTTCGTGGGCCAGAGCCTTATCCACTTGACCGCCAACAGCATCGAGAACTTCTCTGACCGCATCGCGCCGTTGAAACTCTCGCAAAAGGATTCGAAACTGCGTCGTTTCATGAACTGGACCTTCAACTTCCAGCGCGAGATCACTAGCCGCACGCCCGTCAACGCGCGCACCTTCTTCTTAGGTGCGATCGTGATGGGTTCGGTGGACTCCGCGATGGTCTTCGTTCAGATGGCGATGTTCATCCCCTGGATGTGCCTCACTGCCGTCCCCGTACTGCACGAGTTCCTGGCGTCGCGCGTGATGCACGCCTTTGATCCGGGCAACGCGGCGACCAAGTCGCTGATCGTCAACGATACGGTACGTAACCTCATCGCCTGGATTGCTCAGGGCGCCGCCGGATACTCGCAAGAGATCAAGATGCAGACGCTCGACAACGTTAAGAAACGCGTGAAGGACACGATGATCCGCGAAGGCCTCGACCCCACGGACTCTAAAAACGCCAAGGAGTACGAGCGCCGCGTGGAATTGATCGTAGACGCTGAACTCCAACGCATGGGTCTGCCCAGCGAAAAAGAATTCATCTACGACTTCACGACCCTCGACGCCTACGCGAAGCGACTCTCGGGTCACTCGTCGACCGCCCTCGGGGAAGCTACCGAAACCGACGGCAACAAAGAGCTCATCGGTGAGCGTCGCCCCGGCCTTGTGTGGGGCGCCCTCAAAGAGTCGCTCAACGAAGCCAAACGTCGTCAGAACGAAATCGGTGGTTACGAAGACGTCATCGCCCTCTACGAAAATTCGATGCGCGAGGTGAACGCGCTGCGCGGCCTCGTGACTCTCTCGCCCATCCAAACGGCCAAAGCCGGCCGCAAATTGGCGCGCATCCTGACAGTTCTCTCGCTCCCGCTCGAGACCGCTAAGAAGAGCGCCATCATCGTTCCCGAACTCTGGGAAGGCAAGTACGGCGAGACCGCTGCGGCCAAAGCCGCCTGGCTCTTCCAGCGCACCATCTACTCCCTGGAGTCGAGCAAGCCCTACCTGCGCAAGTTGCCCTTCGAAGCCGAAGAAAAGTTTAGCGCCGAAGCGCGCAGGCTGCTCGTCGAAGAAGGTGTGACGCGCGCGGATCCGCTCTACGGAATCAAACTCGAGTCTGAGATCACTCGCCTTTACGAAATCCACCTCGCAGAGGTGGAAGCTGCGAACTACACCCCTCCCAAGCAGGACGTGCATGCGTTCAAATTGTGGAAGCTCAAGTACAACGTGAAGACCCTCGAGAGCCGCCAGCACGAACGCGCTTCGCAAAAAGCGGCTTCCCGCTTGCTCTACGAAGGCCACGAAGTCAATTCGGCCGAGTACCGCGATCTCTACCGTCGTTACTACGCGGAGAACCTGGCGCGTGAAGTTGCGATCTATCCCGTCGCGGAATCGGACTTCAACGAAGCCATGCACGCCGAAGCGAAAAAGAACACCATCGGTTATTTCCGCGAAACTCCGGGAGCCTGGGACCACCTCAAAAAACTGAGAGGCGCACAGCGTGCTCAAGCGATCGGCGAGGTTTACGGTGAACAATACCTCACTGCGTACAATGAGCGATCGCACGACGGGAAATACACTCCGGCATACGCCAAGTCGCAAGCTGGCAGCGCGGGCGATCTCTCCGAAGCCGCGCACCTCCAAGAACGAGTCCTCTCGCCGCTCTCGCCTGAGCAGCCTGGTCGCTTCCAGCGCACGCGCCAAAAGGAATGGGTCCGCAAGAGTGCCTTCTTAACCCGTAGCGTCCGCTTGGCGGAGAGCTTCTTCGGTGACGAGATTGGCTACAAGACCGGCCTCAAAGCCCGCCTCGTGCGCTCGGTGCCTGGCTACTACGACCTGGTCTACAAAGGTCTGACACTGAACGCGAAGATCTACATTCCGGGCATCACTACGACCTACCTCTTTAGCACCTACGTATGGCGCGTGGAGATCCCCTGGTCGGTATGGGCCTTCAGCTACATGACGGTCTTCCTGATCAAGGGCCCCAGCCTCTGGCTGCAGCGTGCGTTCCGTACGCAGAACATCCAGCCGATGGGTGGCGTGATCGTGAAAACGCTCTATAGCATCCCGTACGCGTGGATCACCTTCGCCGGTGGTATCGCGACGCTGACCTTTGCGGCTGACGCCAAGCGTATCGGCGAGCAGGGCGCGGAGCATATCGGCCGCGTGGTCTCACACGGTTTGGAATACTGCCAGCACTTGATACAAGCACTGCCGTTCTAAAAACGATAAACATCAAAAAACAAAAAGGCCGGTTCCCCGCAAGGGAACCGGCCTTTTTTTATGACGTTAACTTAAGTTCTTACATGCCGGCGGGATCGACGGCGTGCGCTTCTTCACCCGCGTAGGCTTCAGGGAAGGCTTCCCCTCGCACCACGAGGTTGATGTTGTTGAAGCCGATTTTCACCAGCGAGAACATCACGCGTTTGATGTAGAGGAAGTCCAGCTCTTGGTCGGCCTGCAGGATCACCTCACCAGGGAACGGCTCACCGTTGTGGATCGATTCAAAAAAGGTCTTGTACGCGATGAGTTTTTCGCTCATCAGCGGAAGATTCCAGTCTTCTTCTTCGATCTTGTCTTCGATACCCGCGTTATCGCCGGCAGCAAGGCCCTCTACGGTGACTTTCTCGGGCGTGATCGTGATGATCGGAGAGCGCTCGAGAATGCGTCCGTGGTTCGCGTAGGGAACCTGAAGGTCTTTATTGAGGAACATCACCTCACCCGTCACCGAAAACGACTGGATGAGGAAGAGAATGATTACCGAGAACATGTCGATGAGCGAGGTGAGCGTGAGCTCCTCGGTCAGGGCACGGTGACGGTTGGCGCCCTTAAGGCGAGCGCGCATTTCGGGAAGATCGTGGCCAGATACGAGGCGATAGCCCGGAATTTGAATTCCCATAGATTATTTACCTCCCCCACCGGTAACAACGACTTCTGTGAAGCTTTCGCCCAGGAATTCGTCCATCACCGAAACCAGATCTTTGTACTTGGCTTTGTCGTCCGAGAAGACCACGACGTCTTTTTTCTCGGGATACTTCTCGCGTGCGGCTTCAGCAAACGCGCGAACCGGAGCAAAATCGTATTCGCCATCTTGTTTGTTGATCACTTCACGCTGGCCCGCATCGAAAAGTTCGATGGAGTCTTCGTGAATGGTGACCTTAAGGCTGGCTTCGATTTTTTTGATCGGAGTGGCAGGAACCGCATCCGCCGGCTTGTCTTCGGCACCCATGTTGATCTGTACGGCGGCAAGCTGGTCGAATACCGCCGTAATAATCAAGAAGATGATCATCGTAGAAAATAAGTCGATAAAAGGCACAAGGTTGAGGTTCGAAGGCATTTCACGCTTGCCACCTCTTGATCCGCCTGAATTAACCACGTTTTGATCCTTTCCGTGAGGAGCTCCGCTCGCGTTGAGCGAAACTCCACCTTAACAAATAACGCTAACTAGGAACCCGGAGTAAAAATTACTTACGGGCTACCGAAGGGAACTTGTCACGGTTCTGCAAAATCAGGTTGAGTGTCGAAACGGACACTTCGTGTACGTCGTCGAGCATCGCCTGAGTGCGCGAAGTGAGGAACGCGCCGAGCAGGAGCGAAGGAATCGCCACAACGAGACCGTAAGCAGTACCGTTCATAGCTTCCGAAATACCGCGAGCCAGGAGAACCGCTTTTTGCGAAGGGTCTACGTTAGCTACGGCTTTGAACGAGGTGATCAGACCGACGATCGTAGCAAAGAGACCTACGAGAGTCGCAACGTTGCCGAAGAGCGCGAGGTAAGGAGTGCGCTTTTCGATTTTAGGAATTTCGCGCAGAGCCGCAACGTCCATAGCGGTCTGAATTTCGGACTCGTCGCCCTGGTTCATCACAGCGATGAGACCGGCTTTGACGATCTGGTTGAGCGGAGTTTGACGGTCATTGCAGTGGTTCACTGCAGAGTTGAGGTCGCCTGCGATGATCGAACGCTGTACGTTGGCGATAAACTTGTCTTTATCGATGTTGTATTTCATGAAGAGTGCGATGAAACGTTCGACGAAGACCGTAAGGGACATGATCCCAACCGTAGTGATGAGGTGCATCCATACGCCACCCTCGCGATAAATTTCTAATAATGAACCCATAATTTGCCTTCCCCTCTTAAGTTTTGCCTTGAGTAACTGGTAGCAAATCGCCGAATGACGCCATAAGCCCCCCCGATGATTCCTAAGTCCCCTAAATAATAGTGTAAAAGAGCCTCGCAAAAACACAACGGGCAATGGGCGGATTTGCGCAGGGCGGCAAGATGCGCCGGATGAGCTCGACCGTTCTTCAGGGACGGGTAACCTACCCGTCCCGTGCGGCCTTTCGGCCGTCGGGGCGCTATGTTTCTAGGTAGAGCTCCTCATTATACTGAAGGACTTTGCCTAGATCGGTCTGGTGGAGGCCTCGGCGTTGAGCGTCGAGGATGGCGATAAGAGCCATGTTGACGATCTCGTTGACCGACGAGGAGGTCTGCATCACGTGGATCGGCTTGTTCATGCCCACCAGGATCGGCCCCACAAGTTCCGCCCCGCCGAGTTGGCCGAGTAGCTTGTAGGAAATGTTTGCCGACGCAAGGTTCGGGCAGATCAGCACGTTGGCGCCGCGCTCGCGCAGCGGCGAAAAGTCGTAACGCGCTTCAAAGAGCTTGGGATTCACCGCCGTGTCAGCCTGCACTTCACCATCGATGATGAGGTCCGGACGCTTGAGACGCACGAGCTTCGTCGCCTCGCGCACCTTGCGCGCTTCGGGGTGGTCGTTGGAGCCGAAATTCGAAAACGAGAGCATCGCCACACGGGGCTCAAAGCCGAGAAAGGCGGCGACGTTGGCCGTGTTGATGGCAATGTCAGCCAGGTCTTCGGCACAAGGGTCGATGTTCACTGTCGGGTCGCCAATAAAGATCACCCGCTGTTTCCAGATCGCCATGTAAACGCCCGAGAGCTTTCGCCCTTGTTGTGCGCCGACCACTTGGAGCGAGGGCAGAAGCGTTTCGCGGTAGGGACGCGTGATGCCGCCGAGCAGGATGTCCGCGTCGCCCTTTTTCACCATCATGGCGCCATAATAAAAAGGATCTTTCATTTGCTGAAGCGCGAGGTCGCGCGTCAGGCCCTTGCGCTGGCGATTGTGCCAGTGCTCGTCGGAATAGGTCTCGTAGAGTTTGGACTTCGAGGGGCGAATCATCTCCACGCTCTCGAGCTCGCGCAAGCGCAGCTCTTCGAGCTTGGGCAGAATACGTTTCTTGTTGCCCAGCAAAATCGGCTCGGCGATGCCCTCGGCACGCAAAATCTCGGCCGCCTGAAGGACCTTTTCGTTTTCAGCTTCCGGGAAAGCGATGCGAATCTTGCGCTTGGCAGACTTGTTGTACGCCGTGATCTTGCCGCGCAGATCGGCCATGATAGAGCGACGTTTGCCGAGCAGGGATTCAAGTCGGTGCACATATTCCACGAGCGTGCCGCCCGGAATTTCTTCGCGCGCCACTCCCGATTTGACGGCCGTCTCGGCCACCGCGGGGGCAACCCACAGCAGCACGCGCGGATCGAAGGGCTTGGGAATGATGTACTCACGTCCGTAAGAGAGCGGCTTGCCACCATAGGCATTCACCACCGAATCGGGCACGGGCTCTTTGGCGAGCGCGGCGAGAGCCATCGCGGCGGCGACCTTCATCTCTTCGTTGATCGTTTTGGCGCGCACGTCGAGCGCTCCACGGAACATGAAGGGATAACAGAGCACGTTGTTCACCTGGTTTGGATAATCCGAACGTCCGGTGGCAAAAATGATATCATCGCGTGCCGCGAAGGCGTCGTCGTAAGAAATCTCAGGGTCGGGATTGGCCATCGCAAACACGATGGGATTTTTGCGCATGGGTTTGATCATCTCGCCCGAAACGATGCCCCCAGCGGAGCAGCCCATCAGAATGTCGGCATCCACCAGAGCTTCGGCCACGGTTTTGGGCAGCGTTTTGTGCCAGGACTTGGAGATGGAAAAATCCTTCTTGTAGGGATTCATGCCCTCGGTGCGGTCGTTGCGAATGACACCCACGTTGTCGGCCATGACGCAGTTTTCTTTGCGCACGCCGAGCGAGAGCCAGAAACGCGCGCAGGAGATCGAAGCGGCACCGCCGCCGATAAAGACCACGCGCACATCACCGATCTTGCGACCCGTAATTTCGAGAGCGTTGAGCAGAGCCGCACCCGAGATGATCGCGGTGCCGTGCTGGTCGTCGTGAAAGACAGGGATCTGCATGCGTTCGCGCAGCGCCTTTTCGATTTCAAAGCAGTCCGGCGCTTTGATATCCTCGAGGTTGATGCCACCGAAGGTCGGCTCCAGGGCCGCCACGGTTTCAATGAAGTGCTCGTTCGACTGCGAATCCACTTCGATGTCGAAGCAGTCGAGGTCGGCAAATTTCTTAAAGAGAACGGCCTTACCTTCCATCACCGGCTTGGCGGCCAGGGGGCCGATGTTGCCAAGGCCCAGCACCGCAGTGCCGTTGGAGATCACCGCCACCAGGTTGCCGCGCGCGGTGTATTCGAAGACCTTGTTCGGGTCTTTAAATATTTCTTTGCAG
>DATLIP010000093.1:0-6554 GCA_035539375.1 Bdellovibrionota bacterium
GATGACCTCAAAAAGGCCATCGACCAACGCGCCGCTTCGAACTCGGCCGGTGGCAAAGAAGCCCTGGCTGCGGCCCAAGCTCAGCTCAAGAACCTCAGCACTCAGCTGGGCAACATCGAGAAGCTGATCGAAGCCGTCGAACTGCGCAGCGGCAACGCCTAAAGCGTTTCCGTCACCAAGACGCTAACCAAGATCCGGAATCCCTAAGGCTGGGATTCCGGATTTTTTTTTGGAATTTGCAGTTCTAGGGCCTCGATGGCCTGGTTGAAGTCCACTTCAAGGCTCTTGAGCTCGTCCCCGTTGCGTAGGCGGAGTCGCACGCCGCGGCGACCGTTGGAGATCTCCGAAAGGCGTCGGCGTAGAGCGAGCACAGGGCCGGCCACGGATTTCGACAAGTACAATCCGATCGCGAAAAGGGTGGGAATCAGCACCACGAGTCCCGTCGACACCGAAAACAGCAAAAAGCGAAACTCCTGCATCAGGGTTTCGGCCGAGTCGGGCATCTGAATCAGCGCTTCGCGCACGAGCATGTCGTAATTGGATTTCACAAAGAAAAGCACAAAGCCCGTAAAAAGCAGGAGTACGCTCCCCGTCAGCAGCGAGATCTTGATGGCAAAGCGCAACTGAAAGTTGCGATCCACCACGAGGCGCGACGAGCGACGTTTGAACTGCTTGGGGTTGGTAGAAATTTGCGGCGTATTCATGGGCAATCCTCCAGGGCGGCCGCAACGGCGTGCAGCTTGGCGATGAACTGATAAATGTGTGGTTCCTTGGTATCGACCACGAAGTGTTCGTCGCGGGGCCAAGCAAAGGGCGAGTCTTTGGCACTAATGAATTCCGCGCCTGGCTGGTTGAGGTTTGTGAGTGAGCCATTTTCGCCGAGTTTGCGGTGCACCCTAAAGAAACACGACACGAGTGAGCCACCTACGCTATAGAGCACCGGCTCTCCGGAAACCTGGGCGCCCGAGGCGTCGCGGCTCGAAAAACACGTAGGAATGCCCTCTTGCAAGATGACTTGGTCGACCACAGTCGAGCCCTTGCCACGGCGGAGCTTGCGCTTGACGGTGGAGTGCATTTCTTTGAGTTCGTCGATGGAACGAAAGTTCAAAACGCCCATGCCGTAGGTCCCCGAATCGTTCTTTAAAAAGATGTTGGGAGGCTGTTCGATGACGCGGGCTTCGTATTCGCGTTTGAGGTTTTCTTCAAAGGCCTGGGCCTCTTTGAGCAGACGCAAAAACGATTCGGTGTCGTCGAAATTCAGATCCGCAATCATGTGCGTCTTGGCATCAAAGCACCAAGCGTCGAAGAAGGAAAATTCCTGCTGAAGTTTTTTCAAGAGGCCGGCCGCGATGGTGTGGTGGTGGGACTTGCGTCGCTTGTACCAGCCGAGGTTCAGGTTGGGGAGCACGCGGCCGGGGAAGTTTTTGACCGCCTCGGGCACGCCTTCGCTCATATCGTGATTGAGCAGTAGAAAGTTCGCGTTCGCGAAGGCTTCTTCGGTCGGCAGGTAGGTGAGTTCCGAGCCTTTGGGGGTTTTGATGGTCCAGGGTTTGGCGATTTTGGGCCCACTCCATGCGAGACTGACTTCGGCGCCGGCCTCTTTGAGAATGGCGATGAGCGCGGCAACGTTTTCTAGGTACGAGAAGTTGTTGGTGTGTGCCTCGGGGTAAATCGCGATGCGCCAAGGTGGTGTGCTCAAGAGACGTGCCGAAAAGAACTCGCGAAAGCGGCGGGCGGCGATCGATCGTTCCTCAAGGGTGAGATTGTTGAATCCTCCGGGAAAGAGGTTCACGTCTACGGCCGCAATCTTGTAGCCACCGTCGCGCAGATCGAGCGAGTGGTAGATGGGAATGCCGCAGACGGGAATCTGCGAATTCAGAAAACCCATGACTTTTGGGAATTCGTTCAGGAGATCGTCGAAGCTTTTTTTGCAGGGTTGTTTGGCCATTGATCTAGAATCGTCCTTCCCAGGCTTCGTAGACTATCAAGAGAACCCTCATCAAAAAAGAGTCTGGGCACCAGTGCCGTTGATTTCGCCCAGCTGCCGAAAGCCGGGGTGGACTGCTGCAGCCGAAGCTGCTGCACCTTCACCTTTTCACGCAGAATCTGGGCTACCCGGGACTCCCCGTGCGTTTGCAAGTATTCGTCGAGCTGGGCGGCTCCTAGCTCGGGGGCGATGCAGCGGTTGAGCACGAGCAGATCGGCCGGTCGCAGTTTTTTGTCGGCGATGGCTGCGGCGAGGATCGTGGTTTCGCGCAGAGCGTAGTGCTCCACCGTCGAACAGAGCACAAGGTGTGCCCGATCTGAGGCGAGCCAGGATTCGATCGATGTTGCCGTTTCGCGCAGCAAATCACGCACGGGCTTGAGCTGTGCCAGCAGCGAGGAGAGCTCTTCGACGAAAGAGGAGCCTAGAAAGCTGCGGAAAATTTTGAACGCATCGGCGCCGCGTTTTTGGATGATGCGAGTAAAGAAGCCGGGACTTTTGGCGTCGGGGTTTTCTTCGCGAATGAAATGTTTGAGCACGCCGTCGTCGAAAAAACGCAGGATGTGCCGAGGGCTCTCAAAAAAGTCGAGCGCGTGCCGCGAGGGTGGGGTGTCGAGCACGCAGACGTCGTAGTTGCCACTCTGGGCGAGCGAGAGAATGCGTTCGATGCCGAGGTATTCTTCAATGCCTCCGAGTTGCGATTCGATGATCTTAAAGAGGCGATGATTTTTGACTTCGGCGAAGCGTGAATCGGCAGAGACCCGGCGATTCACGAGTTCCGAAAGTCCCTGGTTATGGCTTAGCCAAAGGGCGTCGGCGCTGCCGCCATTGGGCGACTCGTAAACCCGCTGCGGCTCAGAATTCAGAGAATCAAGACCCAGGGCACCTGCCAAACGGCGAGCTGGATCTACGGTGATCACCACGCTGCGCAGTCCCTGGTCAGCGAGGGCCAGGCTCACAGCCGCCGCTGAGGTGGTTTTGCCAACGCCACCGGCGCCCAGCACTGCGATCAGTTGGGTATTCAAATGAGGTGAGTTTGCGTTAGCCATTTTTGGGAAACCTCATTTTGGTTGGCAGAGATGAATTCGCTCACCTCAAAAATTTTGCATTCGGCGTGCATGCGCAAAAACTCTTCGCGAAAACGTTTGCGATCGGCCAAGAGATCGCGCTCGTGTTGCAGTTCACGCTGGAGCGCCTGGTTCTTGGCCTCGTGCGTGTGCAGATCGTCGCTTTCGTCGCGAGGGCTGCGGTTCAAAACGGCGCGTTGCACGCGCACGCCGAGGTCTGCCAGTCCCGCCTTGAGTTCAACCGATTCCGCGACCGGGAGTTCTTCGGGCACCGAAACCAAATTCACCACGAAGCGATCCGGATCCGTGACAAAGCTGCGAATCTCTCCGGCCTGTTTGAATACCACCCCGGCCGAAAAGACGTTCAAAAGGGCAAAGGTGCTTCTGAACAACATCAACGCGTGACCGGTGGCGGGGGCGTCGACCACGATGTGGGTCCAGGCCTCGCGCGTGCCGGGCGCGCGACCAGCTTTGCTTTCGTATTCGAGTTTTCCTAGCAAGACCGCAGGTTCGAGTCCGGGGCAAGCCTGGATGAAGGCCGAGATTGCCGAATTGCCCACAACAAGGTCGACAACCCGGTCGCGAAAGGCCGAAGTGATCTGGGCGATGGCAGTGTCGGTGTTGCCCATAGCGAGCAGCACGGAGAAGTATTCTTTAAAGGTGTCAAAGGGCAGGATGCGACACCCCCAAAGGTTGCCTGTGCGAGCCGAGCGCAGGGGTGTTTGCTGCACGCGCTCGATGCACGCGCTTTCGAGCGCATAACCCGAGCCCTGTACGTCAACCAGCAGCACACGGTGTGCGGGATCCTTTTGGGCAAGTTGCGCAGCCAATGACGCGGCGTAGGTGCTCTTGCCAACGCCGCCCTTGCCGGTAATAAAATGCATCAGCGCGCGAGAGGACATAGATCTTCAAAAATGCCCTCTTTCCCCTCAGGTGTCTAGGGCGTGACCTCATTTCCAAACAAGCACCTGAAACCCTAAATTTGGCGCAGACACGGAATGAGGAGTGATAAGGGCGGTTCCCTTTGAACGACGAATGACACAGTATGAGGCAAATTTAGGCTTTCCCGAAGGGCCGGAGAGAATTTCCCCGCAAACGTTGTCGACTCTTGGCAACGTGGAACCACCACGACGCCTTCGAGTCTCCTAGTTGCGAAAAAATTCTCTCGCGGCAGGTGTTTGTTTGGAAATGAGGTCACGCCCTAAGGCCGATTGTGTGCTTTGACCAATGCGCCGCTCTTGCATCAAAACCCGGCCGAGCCTATTCTGTTAAGGTCTTATTTAATGGTCACAACAAGGGAGAAACTTAAAGTGTCACGCTTATTCATGGCAACCATCATGGTCCTGTCCATTTCGGCCTGCGGAACCCGTCAATTCACAAAAGGAGAGTACGACGACGTCGAAGAAGCTCGTTTGCTCGACGACAAGTTCAACGAGTCCGACGCCAAACTTCTCATCGTGGACATGGTCGATTCCATGGCCAAGCACCCAGTTTTTGCTGGGGCTAAAGTTCCACCCATCGTGCAGGTCGAAGGTGTGCGCAACAAAACGCACGAACATATCGAAACCAAGAGCCTCAGCGATTCGCTGCGTACAGCACTCATCAAAACGGGCAAAGTGCGTTTTTCTAACAAAGAAGACCGCGGCACCCTCGACGAAGAGATCGAGTACCAGCAGCGTTCGGGACGCGTGCGCCAAGAAACCAAAAAGCGTCGCGACGGTTTGATCTCTCCGGACTACGTGCTTACTGGCGATTTGATTTCCAACGTACAAGAAGTGGGTTCCAAAAAACTCGTGTACTACCGTCTCAATCTCAACCTCACGAACCTCGAAACGGGGCTGATCGAGTGGTCCGACGAGAAACCTATCCGCAAGCGCTACCAAAAACGTTCGGTTGGACTCTGAGGAACCCTCTTATAAATCCGCGCGACACGCAAAACGTATAGGGACTCCATATGCAAGGCGAGAGAAGCGATCATAGCCGGAGGCCCTACGTGAGCGACGAACAACGCAGCAGATGGGGTCCCTATACGTTTCCCGAAGGGCGCGAACCAAATCGTTCAGATTCGGCGTTTCTCGCTCGTCACTTGGGGCCTCCGGCCAATATCCTCGCTCTAGCCTTGAATCTGAACGATTTGCTTTCGCGTGCGTGGGCGGGGATTTATAAGAGGGTTCCTAGAATGAAACCTTTAGCGCGGGCCGCACTGCTTAGTCTTATGTGCGCCTGCGCTTCGCAGAACTATTCCGCCAAAAAAGCTCACCAGTATTACCGCGATGGCGATTACGCCTCGGCGGCCGAAGAGTTCGAACGCGAAGCCAAAGACGCCAAAGCCAATCGGGTGCTCTACTTGCTCGACGCTGGCATGTCGCGTTTTCGGCTGCGTGAGTATCGCGAGGCAATCGTTCATTTCCTTGCGGCCGAAAAAGAATCTGAGATCAAAGACTACACGAGCGTCTCCGAAGAGGTGGGCACGCTGCTCAGCTCGGGCAACGTGCGCGGCTACAAGGGTGAAGACTTTGAAAAGCTCCTGATCAACGTCTACTTGATGCTTAGCTACAGTGCGCTCGGAGAATTCGACGAAGCCAGGGTAGAGGCTCGCAAGGTGAACTTGCTGCTCACCCGTATGATCCACGACGGCAAACGCAATTATAGCGAGTGGCCACTGGCGCGCTATTTTTCGGGCATGCTCTGGGAATACGATCACTCCTACGACAACGCTTACATCGAGTACAAAAAGGTCTACGAGCTAGATCCTAATTTTCCGGGCATCGAAACCCAGCTCATCGCGATGGCGCGCAAGAACGGCGACTCTGAAGGACTTCGCAAGTGGACCAAGCTTTTTCCCGCAGCGCCTGCACGCCGAATCACGCGCGACAGCAAAGAGTGGGTGGTGGTTTACGAAAGTGGGCGCATTCCCGGCAAGGTGATGCGCGGCGAGGATCCCTCTCTGCCGATGATTCCCCACTCGAGCTCGCCCGAAGCCGGTTTCCGACTCAAGGTGGACGGCGCTTCTTACGAGTGCCGCGACCGTGTGATGGACCTTGCTAAAATGTCGCGCAACTATCTCGAAGACCGCATCGTGCGCATGAAACTCGCCAAAATTGCCGGCACCGTGGCCAAGTTCGCGGTGGCCCAAGCCGTATCGAGCGCTTCGGACAATGAAAGCTTGGGACTTTTGACCTACATCGTGCTTCTGGCCTTCGATCAGGCGGACCTGCGTTCTTGGACCTCGCTTCCTCATGACTTATATATGTGTCGCTTTGATCGCGTGCCCGACGCGGGCCCTGTTGAGGTCGAAATCTTAGGCTCTCAAAACACCGTGCTGCGAACCGTGACAAAAACCTGGCAGCCCACGGCCAATCCGCGTTCTCCCGCCCAGCTCTGGGTCTTTAGTCAGTGACAAAGCGGGTTTTTTCCGTTTAGAACGCGGCCCATGTTCGGACCAGCAAAAGCCATCATCTTCGACATGGACGGAACACTCCTCGACTCGATGCCTTCAGCCC
>DATLIP010000094.1:0-14254 GCA_035539375.1 Bdellovibrionota bacterium
TACCTGATGATTTTGCACCTGGCGGTGCAAAAGTCGGGTCTTGACGTGAAGACGCTCACCTACGTACACGAAGACATCCTGCGCGACCCCAAAGAGTCGCTTTCGCTACAGAAGTCCCTCAAGCGCGGCCTCAAAATGCTCTTCGTCGACCAGAATGCGGTCGACATGCAGACGAGCTCCGAGCGCCTGATCGTGGATCAGCGCCTCCTCGGCGCGAGCCGCGGCCTGACCTGGCTCCTGAACCCGCAATCCGAGATCGGTCTCGAATTCGCGGGCGAAGAGGCCGTGGTCGCCGGCGGCGCCACGGGGCAGGGGCTCCACCGCGCCACCGAATCCGTTTCGGCGTCAAACGCCTGACGCCGGAGGGGACGGCAACCTTGTGGTAGTGCGGCCGCGTCATTGATTGGCGCCGGAACCGCCACAAGGTAGTGGGCCAGAGCTAAACCTTTTCTTAACCATCGCCGATAGGTTCTTTAGGGAGAACCACACGATGTCGGATTCGAAAGTCGTTAACTTTGCCAAACACCAGCAGCAAAAGCAGGCGGTGATTCGCCGTGAATACGAGCGCATTCTCTACAAACAGTTTCTCGGCGGCTACACCGTGATCGAAAACCTCGGTCTCAAGGGCGTTGAGCTGCACGACATCTCCAAGTCCGGTTGTCTCTTTTCGATGGACCCGCACGACGGCGCTTTTAACGTCGGTGAAGACATCGATTTTCGTTTTTACTTTTCGACCAATGCCTACGTTCCCGCCAAACTGAAAATCGTTCGCGCCGAAAAGCTCGACGAAGGTTATGGCGTGCGCTGGCAATACGGTTGCAGCTTTGACCTGGCCAATCAGTCGTACCCGGCCCTCGAGAAATTCGTCGATTTCCTCGACGCTTTCGCACAGGCCGCGCGCGAGGACAAAGGCGACCAGAAGAACCTCCCCTGGTAAATTTGGCTAAAAAGACGCCATTCGCGGCGTTGCTTCGTCGCTCATGTACTGGTCAGTACACTTCGCTTCTCGCGCCTTGCGCCTGGCATCTTTTGAACCAAATTTCCGGCTAACTCATGATCTTCTCAGGTGACGGGCCTTAGTTTCTCGACTACAAAGGCCCGAGAATGACTGTATTCTCGGATTCCAATAAATTACGCAACGTCGCTATCATCGCCCACGTAGACCATGGCAAAACCACGCTGGTCGACGAACTCCTCAAACAATCCGGAACCTTCCGAGACAACGAATCGGTCGCCGAGCGCGCCATGGACTCCATGGACCTCGAGCGCGAGCGCGGGATTACGATTGCGGCCAAGAACACCGCCATTCGCTACGGCGATTACAAAATCAACATCGTCGACACCCCGGGACACGCCGACTTCGGTGGTGAAGTAGAACGTATTCTCGGCATGGTCGACGGTTGCTGCCTGCTGGTGGACGCCGCCGAAGGCCCGCTCCCCCAGACCCGTTTCGTACTCGAAAAGGCCCTCAAGCGCGGCCTCAAAGTTCTCGTGGTCATCAACAAGGTTGACCGCGGCGACGCCCGTCCGCAGGAAGTCCTCTCCGAAGTCTTTAACCTTTTCATCGACCTCGACGCGACCGAAGAGCAGTGCGATTTCCCGTACATCTTTGCCGTGGCCCGCGAAGGCAAGGCCTTCAAGACCCTCGAAGAACACCCGACCGCCGACTCGCTGAAGCCGCTCTTCGACGAGATCGTGCGCTTCATGCCCGCTCCGGTCGTCGAAGCCGACGGCAAACTCAAGCTCCTCGTTTCGAACCTCGGTTACTCCGACTACTTGGGCCGTCTCGCGATCGGGCGCATCACTTCGGGCTCCATCAAGGTCGGCCAAACGGCTGCCATCATCGGCGTCAAACCCGGCAGCACCGAACCGCGCGTGAAGAGCCTGCGCGTGCAGGCGCTCTTTAGCTACCACGGCCTCAAGCAAGTTCCCGTAGAGTCGGGCATCGCCGGCGACATCGTCGCCCTGGCGGGTGTGGACGAAGTGGAGCTCGGTGACTCGATCGTCGAAGCGCCAGGCGCCGGCGTGAAGGCCGAAGACCGCTGGGATCCCGTGACCCTCGCGCTCCCCCGCCTGCAGATCGACGAGCCCACCCTGAAAGTCGAATGGATGGTGAACTCTTCGCCGCTCGCCGGCACCGAGGGCGACCATGTGACCTCGTCTAAACTCAAAGAGCGTCTCCACCGTGAGCTTCGTCTCAACGTAGCGTTGCGCCTGCAAGAAACCGACACTGCCGACAAGTTCGTGCTCATGGCCCGCGGGGAGCTCCAGGTGGCGATCCTCGCCGAAACCATGCGCCGCGAAGGCTTCGAGTTTTCGATCGGTCAGCCCCAGATTCTCTTCAAAGAAATCGACGGCGTGATGTGCGAGCCGATGGAGTACGCGATCATTGACGTGCCCATGTTCTCGCAGGGAACCATCACTCAGATGTTCCAGATGCGCAAAGGCATGCTGCAGAACATCACCTCGCGTAACGCCGACCGCGTGCGCCTCGAGTTCCTGATTCCGAGCCGTGGCCTGATCGGCATGCGCTCCAAGTTTCTCACCGAAACCAAGGGTGAAGGCCTACTAAACTTCTCCGCGGCCGGTTACGAGCCGCTCAAAGGCGACCTCGTGCACCGTATGAACGGCGCGCTGGTCTCGGACCGAGCGGGCGACGCGAGTTCGTATTCGCTGGAAACCCTGCAGGAGCGCGGTATCCTCTTCATCGGTCACGGCGCCAAGGTTTACGAAGGCATGATCATCGGTGAGAACGCCAAAGAGAACGACCTCAATGTGAACCCGGTAAAAACCAAGCAGCTCACGAACTTCCGTACGGTGAACAAGGACGACGCGATCGTCCTCACGCCTCCCCGCACGGTCACGATCGAGAACGCCTTGGAGTGGATCCGCGAGGACGAACTCCTTGAGGTGACCCCGAAAACCATTCGGGCCCGCAAGCGCATTTTGAGCAAAAACCGTCCTACTTAAGGGCACTTAGCCCGGGTAGGGCCATTATAAATTGACGCAATGCGTAAAAACGTGTAGTATCCCTGAGCTTTTTAGCGGATGCGGAGATACACGTATGGCAGATGTTTTTGATTTCAAAGTTTTCCAGGCGGCCAAAGACTCCGAGCGGGTCTACGACCGCTGGGTCGAGTTCTATAACGATCAGCCTCATGACGAACTTTTGGAAGCCCTCGTCTTTGAACACGAGAGCGGCTTTCCGCTGCGCACTTCGGACCTCGAAGTGGACCGCATGCGCCACCGCGCCCTGATTCATGTGATGGGACAGCGAGCGCAAACCCAGTTCATGCACGATTTTCTCTCCGAACTTCAATAGCTGAGATTTCCCGCGATGTTTCGGCGTATGAAATTCTCTCTAAGCCTGGCCGTGTTGACCTTAGCGGTGCGCGGTGCGGTGGCCTACCCGGCCCTCGAGCTCGACGTTCAGGCGCGAGTGAAAAGCTTCTCCGCCATGCTTCTCGGCCGACCCTACGTCCTTAGCCCGTTGGGCGAGGGCCGCGACGGCCGCATCGATAAAGATCCCCTGGTCACCTTAAAGCACTTCGACTGCACGACCTACGTGGAAACCGTGCTCGCCCTGGCCATCAGCCCCGAAGGCATGAAGAGCGACCTTCTCGAGAATCTCGCAAAACTTCGCTACCAAAACGGTCGCGTGGACTTTTACTCACGCAACCATTTCATCGACGCCGATTGGATCCCCAACAACCGCTGGCTCGTGGAAGACATCACCACTCGTCTCGGTGGCGCGGCGGAAGTCACCACGGCCACGGCCCTTGTCGACAAGTCTGCCTGGTATGAAAACAACCATCATCCTGTCCTTGCGCGCGAAGCCGCGCGTGAGGTGAGCCTTCCTTACATCAAACTGAGCGCGATTTTTGATGAGAAGGGTGAGGTCTTCGACGAGCGTCCCCTGCGCCGTATGCCCGACGTGTCGGTGGTGAATATCGTGCGCCCCAACTGGGATCGCGTCGAAGAGATCGGCACGCACATGAACGTCTCGCACCAGGGCATCGTCGTGCGCAAGGCCGACGGCCAACTCTACTTGCGCCACGCTTCGGCGAGCGGCGAGGGCCGCGTGAGTGAGATTCTTTTTACCGATTACCTAAAAACCTTTATCGCAAGTCCCACGATTCGCGGCTTCAACGTTTTGCGGATTCGGGACTGAGCCTCCGCTCAGTAACGCTTTTCTCTCGACGTTTTTTCTCGTCTTCTTTGCGATCTTCTTCGACGGTGGAAGATGTGAGCGTGAGCGGTAGCGAGATCGGCGCGCCATAATGCAGGGCGCTTTTGACAAAGCTCGCCCAGGCTTGCGCGTCGTGCGGAATTTTCTGGAGTAGGCTCAGGAGAAAGTCGTGTCGTTCGAGTTCCTTAATCTTGGCCAGATCTGTGACCGATTTCGGGTTGATCTCAATGCGTGCGCGAAGTTCTTCCAGCTGATAACGAATTTGGTAGCGTTCCGCGTGAACGCGGTTGACGTCCCAGGGAAGAGAGAACAATCGCTCATGCAACTTAAGCTGCACCGATGTTGCCGCGCCTTCGTTGAGGGTCAGGCTGTTGGTAAAGTCACCTTTACGAACCAGCGTTACCACGTGGGCCACCACGCTATTTTCTTTGAGCAGCGCCCGGTACTCGTCCTCGGGCATCTCGTAAGCAAAATTGATGAATGCGTGGGCTTTCAAGTATTCGATGTCCGAAATGCCTGAGGGAGATTGTAGGTAAGCCAAAAGCGGCAACGTCTCGTTCGAAAGTTCCGGGATACGAAAGGCGTCGATATCTTTATCGTAACGGGCTTTGATCTCGTCAAAATAACCTTCGCGCAGCATGCGCTCGATGACGTCCCTAAGGAAATCGGCATGGGCTTTTTCGTGCACCAACGTGGACCAGTTAGCATCGGGGGCCAGGCGAATCTCCGAGCCGCCGTAGGAATGAGTTCCAGCCGCTCCAAACCAATCGATGGAAGGATCGACGAGGACCGCGATTCCGCGATGGTGAAGTTCCTGGAGGGTGGCGTTAAAATCCTTATGGCTAAAGGCCAGGCCCGTGAGTTTGCGGTGCTTTGGCTGGAGAACCCCGAGGATTTGGTACATTTTGACTTTGCCGAGCAGCGGGTAGGGACCCTTCGTATTCAAGTTTATTTCGAGGGAAGGGATGTTGAAAGCTTCGCTGGCTTGGATTTCACGAAATTCCACGCCGTGGCTTTTTAGGAAAGCTTCGGTGCGCTGATTGACCCTTTCGAGATATTCCGGACTTACGAAACGGCCGGATTTTTCAAATTCCTCGTCGTCGTAGATGAGGTTTTTCTTTGGCCCCAGCCATTGTAAAAAGATTTTGCAAAGCGGATTCAGCGCCAGGGCAGGCTGGGCGAGAGCCAATAAGAAAATGAACCAAAGGCGATGGTTCATAGGCGTGCTTTCTTACCAAATCCCCGGACGCATGAGGTCTAATTCTTTTTCCCACAGTGCGCGTACCCAAGACTTAGAATACTCGGGTGAGGAGCGAATTTGCGAAAGGGCGAGGGTCATGGCGTCGGCAGCCTCGCGCATGCGGCCTGCTTTGGCGAGTTCAATCGCCTGCTGGCGCAGCTTGTTGGCTCCGAGCACTGGGGCGTAAGCGGTGCATTCTACAGCATGGCCGAGCTCGCGCTGACGGATGCTGTTCCAGGCGAGCGCGCCGCCACCGGCGTCGGTGTGCATGAGGCAGTGCTCGCTGAGGTAGTTTGAGTCTCCCGTATGAAGAGTCGCAGGAGCCGAGCCCACCGAAGCGGGGCCGCGCAGGTAAACGGGTTCGTTTTTCACAATGTAATCGGGAATGCCGAGCAGGCCGTGGCCAAGTTCGTGCGCAATCACATATTCACCCAGGTGACGGGCGCGTTCTTGCGAGGTTTTGAGTTTGATTTGGTTGAGGAGTCGATACGAAGTGGCCACCACAAGGGAGGGGTGCCCTAGGCCTGAGATCAGCTTCTCATCGCTGAGGTGGCGCGATTCGATTTTTTTGGAGTCGCCCAGGTAAATGGGAAAGTTCGAGATCACGATGTCTAGCGTCGGCCTGTCGCGACCTATCCAAGCGCCAAGGTTTTTTTCGAAAACGCGGTCGTCCCAAAAATGAAATTTGGAGAGTTCAGAAAAGTATCCCGTGCCGAGAAAACTCAGCTGTGGGGGAACTTCGTTGTGCAAGATTTCATACTCGTCGATCTTGATGTTGAAGTGATCTTCAAAAGCCTGAATGGCAACGTAAGTGGCTTCGGTCTTTTCGCCGCGGGTGAGCGTGGCGAATTCGGGGAAATCGTAAAAGTAAAAACGCAATTTGGGAAAGGGTTTCAGTGCCGCGACTTCTTGCATGCGCATTTGCTGGTTGCCAAAGACCAGACCCGCGAGCGTGACAAAAACCAGCAGAGCGGCGAAAAGCGCTGAGTAAAGCTTCTGGCGTTTCAGGGCGCGACGATACTGCTCCTCTGCGATGAGGTGAAAATCGGTGGTGGGAGGCACACGAAAAAAGGGCACGCCGCAGATGCGGCAATACGACGAAGTGTCTTCGGGCAGAGGCTCAGCGCAGCGCCCGCAGCGCGGGCTTTTGAGGGCATAAGGTTTCACCCCTTGGTTATCGGCAGGTTGGGAGCCTTTTTTGAGCGTCCGAGGGCCATTAATTTGCACCCGTTCTTGCTGCGCCTAGTCCTTGATTTCGTTAGGACTTGTCGCCTTCCCCAGCTGGCGTTAAGACCCCCTTAGGAGGACCCCACCATGATCACCGTAAAAGGCTACGCTGCCCCCAACGCCCAGAGCCCCCTTGCGCCCTATAGCTTTGAACGCCGAGACCCCGGCGCGCATGACGTGGCCATCGAGATCAAGTACTGCGGCATCTGTCACTCGGACATCCACCAAGCGCGCGACGAATGGGGAGGCTCGATATTCCCGATGGTTCCAGGCCACGAAATCGCGGGAGTGGTGACCAAGGTTGGTCCTCAGGTCAAAGCCTTCAAGGTCGGCGATCATGTGGGCGTTGGCTGTTTTGTGGACTCCTGCCGTCGCTGCCCTCAGTGCGAGCGCGGCCTCGAGCAGTACTGCCAAGAGGGCATGACCGGCACCTACAACGCCGTGGAGCGCGACGGCAAGACACCCACCTACGGCGGCTACTCAAACCATATCGTCGTCGATGAGAACTACGTGCTGCGCATGCCGCAGAATTTGCCGCTCGATGCGGCTGCGCCGCTCCTCTGTGCGGGCATCACCTTGTATTCGCCTCTGCGCCACTGGGGTGCCGGCCCGGGCAAACGGGTGGCGATCGTGGGCATGGGTGGCCTCGGCCACATGGGCGTCAAGCTCGCTCACGCCATGGGTGCCGAAGTCACCGTGCTCAGCCATTCGCTCAAAAAGATCGACGATGGCCTTCGCATGGGGGCTGATCATTTTTACGCCACTTCGAATCCCGAGACCTTCTCGAAACTCGCCGGCCAATTTGATCTCATCGTAAACACCGTGTCGGCCGAAATCGACTGGAACCAGTACCTCGGCCTCCTCGCCGTGGATGGCACGATGGTGGTGGTGGGCATTCCCGAAAAGCAAATTCCCGTGGGCGCCTTTTCGCTCGTGGGCGGTAGGCGCAGCCTCGCGGGTTCGCTCATCGGCGGCATCCGCGAAACCCAGGAGATGCTCGACTTTTGCGGCAAGCATGGCATCACCTGTGACATCGAGCTGATCCCGATCCAAAAGGTCAATGAAGCGTACGAGCGCGTGATCCGCAGCGACGTGCGCTACCGTTTTGTGATCGACATGAAATCGCTCTAAGGCGTGTCGAGCAGCCGGCTTTCGAAGAATTCGCGAGTCGGCTGCAGCAGTTCCCCGAAATTTTCTGAACGCAAGAGATAATAAATCATATGTCCTTCGTCAGTGTCGGTGCGCCATTCGCTGGCGTAGCCATTGCGCACCAAATTCACCCAGGTGCGCTCCGCTTCGGGGGAATGTCCTGGGCGTAGCCACCAGTGCGGATCCATCGGAAGATATTTGTGGGGAGCGGACACGAGTTCCGCGCCCGAGTTTTGCAAATAGATCGCCGCGCTGAGGTAAAGAAGGGTGCCCAGGCCGCGGTTCTTGAAGTCGTGACGTACCTTGATGTCTTGCGCACGGTAAATCAGGCCATCGCCCAGATGGTGGCGTCGCAAGTAGATGTGGCCCGCGGGAGTGCCTTCGGGGTACTGCAGGTAAATGACAACCATGGGCTCAGTGGGAAAGCCGTAAGACGGCACATGGTGAACCTTGAAGCGAAGGAGCGAGGGGTCGAGGCCCTTGCGCGCGAGCACTTCGCTAGGGTCGAAGGGGCGCGGGAGGATGTTCTCCGGGGCGCGGATCACGTCGGAGATTTCGGCAAAACGGTTCGAGGCGGCGGCGGGATGCTGGCCGCGCAGGAGTTCAAAGTAAAAATGGCAAATGCTGCGGTCCGCATGCGCCCAAGCCGATCCAGCGAGCAGCACGGAGAGGACGCTAAAAAGCTTTCGGCACTTGCAGTTTGGCCGGGCCTTTGAAGCCTTTGGATTTGCAGAAGCCATCTAAGAGCGCCTTGATTAGATGGTAGCGTTCGGGATGGTCAAGATAAACTTTGGGCTCGAGGACGTCGAGAATGGGCATGTTGTTTTTGTCGCGTTTGACCGAGCCTCCCCAACTCATATAGGCGCGAAATTTCGCCTCGCTTGGAGTGAACGACAGCTGAGTAGGTACGGCGTTGGAATCGAGGCTAAGAATGTTGTGGAAGGGAGGCACGTTGCCGAAGGTTGCGGCCTCCATGACCTTCACGGCGAAAATCGTGTGCGCGGGTGGGCCGGGCAAATCCAGGTAGATCGGTGCGGGCAATTTGTGGGTATTCAAAAAGGTTTGGATACGACGAAACTCTCCGCTCATGTCGTTCGCGTTGCCCGGAGGCTTGCGATTGGCCCAGCGCATTTTCACGAAGGAATCGACGAGGAATTTGTCCGAGATCTGACGTTTGATGATGTGCTGCACTTCGGGGTCCTGCATAAATTCGGCGAGCGAGGCATAGCCCGGAAGTTCCGTCACGCTCTTGCCCTGCAGAATGCTCTGGACGATAGCTTGCTTGGCTTCCCGCGTGGGTCGGGGCGCTTTGGGGTTAACGTAGGTCAAAAACAAAAAGTGAAATTGAAAGTCGCTCATCCACCAGCAGACCCCGGTGCCGAGGGGACCCTTAAAATTGTGTACCGAGGAGCGGAGCATGTTGTCGGCCGTGCGGAACAAAAACAAAAAGTCTTGATTGGAGCTGTGGCAGAGCGTCTTTTCATCGCGCGCCATGACGTTCTGCGCGTCTTCGCCGAGGAAGGCGGCAAAGTCTTTCTCTTGCCGATCGGTGGGAATCATCTTTGGGGGGCCATCTTCGGGCTTGAAGGTCATGCGGAATTTGCCGTCGGCGGGTTTCATCAGAGGCTGGTGGGTGACGTTTTCCTTGATGGCGCCCGTGGTTTTGGCCCCGACAATCGCCCAGGCCGTGGCCATGTTCAGTATCAGGCCAATGAGGAAGAGGGGAGATCTCATGACTAGGCATTATCGGCATTCTCATGCACCTCCTTGAGGGGAGGGGGCTTGAGTTGGGCGCTAGGCACAGCTAAGACGGTGGGGGTACTAGGGTGGAGTGGGGAATCATTTGGACATTAATAATTTCGCGATGATCGCTGTGCTCGGTCTCGGCCTGGCTGCGTCTGGATTGGCTCCGGCGGCCACGTTGCAGGTGGGCTCGCTCAACCTACAGGGCTGGGCCCCCGGCGCGGCTTGGCGCATGGAGCAGCTCGTGGGCTTCTTAAAAAAGGAGTCGATCCTGCCCGAGCTTTCTGTGCTCATGGTGCAAGAATCCATTGCCACTACGGAATCCACGTCCACCGCCAGTGATCTGGCCAAGCGCCTCGGCTGGCAGCACTATTTTCGCCCCCGTCTCACGGACCGCGAAGGCCTCGCGTTTTTGTACCCGCCCCTGAGCCGAGTGCGATCCACCGACGTCTACCATATCCAGGCCCGCGCCAATGCTGACGACTACGCCCGATTGGCACTTTCCATTCAAATCGAGCAGCCAGGCATTGGCCTCGTGCGCATCCTCAACACGCACCTTGCGCACGAGCCCTACATGAGCGCCACGCGCAAGGCTCAGATCTCCGAGATTCTGGAGTGGATCCACAAGCTCGAAGTCCAGCACAACTCCGATATGCTCATCTTGGGGGGCGATTTCAACACGGGCCCCGGCGAGTATTACTACGACGGAGATTTCGACAGCATCTACCGTTCACCGCTGCGGCTTGGACTCGTGCCCGCCATCGGCGCGACCTACACTTGGGTCGACTCCGACTATGGCTTTCGCGAGCACATTGATCACTTCTTTTTGGCGAGCCTCGCCCCCCGGCTCAAGGTCAAAGCCTCGCAGGTGCGCATCTACCCACAGCCCACCGAACAAAAGCTCTCCGATCATAATTTTTTGCGTTTGTCGTTAGAGGCCACTCGCAGCGGAGCGACCCTCCAGGTGCCCTAGGCGTTGTCTTCTTTTTCGACCATTTCGATCGACTTCAGAATGCGCTCCACATGAAAGCGCAGCTCGCCGAGGTCCGCAAAGGGAGGCACCTGTACGGTGCCCAGGAGCGGTTCGAGCGTCAAGAGGTCGGGCTCGCCGCTGGCAAGAATCGTGGCAATCACTTCAAAGTTCTTGCGCGATTCTTCAAGGTAGTTGTCGATGAGCGACTGCACGTCGGGCGTGATATTCTCAAATTCAAAGGCGAGGCCAGGCACAGTCTCAGGATTGGTGGACGTGGCAATCACGCGCTTCACGGTGGCGTCAAGGCTGATGGGCTTTGAGCCGGGTGTGAGCTTAAAGAGCGTGCGGCACTTAAGACCGGTTTTGATTTGCGGATTTTCCAGCAGAGACACAAAGGCGCCGCCCTTGGAGACGTTCACACCATTGCCAGCAAAAACCCCGATCGGAGTCGAGAAGACAAACTTCTCGCGAAAGGGAATGCGGTAATTGCGACGATTCTCAATCATAGCAAGTTCGAAGCGAGTTCTGCGAGCGGCGAACGTTCACCCTTGACGAGCGTCGTATGCCCCGAGATCTCTTCGCCCTTCATGCGCTCCACGACGTACGCCAGGCCGTTGCTCGACGAATCCACGTAGGGGTTGTCGATTTGGTAGCAGTCGCCTGTGAGCACGATTTTGGTGTTGTCACCAGCGCGCGTGAGAATGGTTTTGATCTCGTGCGGAGTAAGGTTTTGCGCCTCGTCCACGATGAGGTACTGATTTGGAATCGAACGACCGCGGATATAAGTCAGCGGCTCGATGTTCAGCATGTCTTGGTTGATCAGCTCTTGGATACCGCGAGCGGCGCCGCCGCGACGACGGTTCTCAGTGCCGCCCATCAGGAATTCAATGTTATCGAAAATCGGCTGCATCCAAGGGTTGAGCTTTTGTTCGATATCACCAGGCAGGTAACCGACGTCTTTGCCCATAGGGAAAATCGGACGCGACACGAGAAGGCGTTGGTACTTGTTCTCGTCGAGAGTTTTTTGCAAGCCTGCCGCAATGGCGAGGAGCGTTTTACCCGTACCGGCTTTGCCCACCAGGGTCACGAGTTGGATGTCTTCGTTGAGCAAGAGGTCGAGTGCGAAGCTCTGTTCGACGTTCTTGGGGTGCAGGCCCCACACGCCTTCGGTCGACTTGATGAGCGGAATGATCGCACCTTGACGCACGTCGAAACGACCGATGGCCGAGTGGCTTGGGTTGGTGGCGTCGCGCAAGATCACGAGTTCGTTAGGGTGTAGGTCGGGGCTGTCGATCTCGAGGCGTTTGTTCGAGTAGAACTTGGTGATCGAGTCGGCAGTGACTTCGAATACCGAAATGCCCGAGTAAAGCTCTTCGATGCTCACTGTGCTGGCTTCGTAATCGTCCGCTGGAATCCCGAGCGCATCAGCTTTGATGCGCAGGTTCGTGTCCTTGGTGATGAAGCGCACGTTATCGGCGCCGTGCTTTTTGAGATTCTGGTAGGCGACACCCATGATTTGGTTGTCGGCCGCTTCACCAGAGAGTTCGGCGGGAATTTGGTGAGTTTTGTCGAAGAGGTCGACACGCAGGATGCTGCCGTTGTCGAGCTTCACCCCGTGCGAGAGCGAGCCCTTAGAGCGCAACTCGTCGATCATGCGGCTGAACTGACGCGCGTTGCGGCCAAGCTCGTTGAGACCCTTTTTAAAGCGATCGATTTCTTCGATCACCGCCAGCGGAATCACGACCGTGCTGTTCGGAAATTTTAAAGGGGACTGGGAGTCGAACAAAAGAACGTTGGTGTCCAGTACAAAATGCTTTTGGGTCATCCTGCTCTATAGGATACCGCGTTTTGGGGGCAGGTAAAGCATGGAAAGTGCTAGGAAGAAAATGTAAGCCCGAATTGAGCGAGGCTTATTCCCGGCCGAGCTGCGAGCAGATCCAGTTCCACTGTTTGGCGATGTGGCGGTCCGACTCGAGTTCTTTTTCGATGGTCTTGAGGGCGTGGCAGATCGTCGAGGGATCCTTTTCCACGTAAACGGCGATGGCGGAGTTGGTGAGGCCCAGAAAGCGCGAGAGCGCGAGGCAAGCGAAGCGGCGCGCAATGGCCACGTCGCTGCGGCGGACGCCACCCTTGATGGCCGAGGCCGAAACGCCGCAGGCCTTGGCGACCTGTTCGAGCAGCGTGAGCGGTGACTCACCGGCCGAGAGGGCGGACTTTTGCTTGCAATGCTGGGCTTCGAGCGAATGGATGTCTTCGAGTTTGAGGCACTGGTTCAGCGACAGGCGTGCGATCGCGTTGATGCAAAGTGTGTGGGCCACGCGAGCCGAGTCCACACGAATGGAATATAACTTTTCGGCGGCGCGCAGGTCGACAGGCCACGAGCCCACCGAGAACTGATCCACGAGTTTGCGCCAGAGCTGTTCCATAAAGGAGCGGTCCGGGCGCGGCAGTTCTACGCACATGCCCGAGAAGAGGCGCGAAAAGAGCTGCGGGTTGATGGCCTCGCGCAGTGACTGGGGGTGTTCCGAGCTCGATACGGCCACGGCGCCGCCGCGGTCGAAGATCGAGGAGATCGTGAAGAGCACTTCTTCTTGGGTCTTGTGCTTGCCGCGCAGCTCTTCGATGTTCTCGAGGATGAGCACGTCGGTGTCGGTGCGGTATTTTTTCACAAAACGCGGAGTGGTTTTGGTCTGCAGCGCTTCTCTCCACTCCGTAAAGAAGCTCATGGTGTCGACGTGGGTGATGCGCTTGTCCATGCGGATCAGCTCGTGAAGCTGACGCAGTTGCGAAGTCTTGCCCGAACCGGCGTGGCCGTGTACCCAGAGGCAAGTGGTCGAGTAGGGATGATCGTTCACGCCGTGGGCCCATTGGTCGATCAGGAGTCGGGCCTGGTCGAAAACGTTGCTCGTTAGCAGTTCGGGGGCAGTGAGACGCTTTTCGCTCTCTTTTTGCACCGTCTGCATCGGATTCTTTTCGACGATGCTCAGCGGCTCGAACGGAATGGGAGACTGTTTGGTGGCCACAAAATTTTGATTTGTGGCCACCACAGACAACGCCGCGCGCGAGTCTTCACGCGTGCGTGGGGGGCTAAGTTTCGCGACCTCGATGCCGATGACCGAGCATCGGAGAGCTTTTTCGAGACCGCTGATGTGACGGCGCAGACCGTTCATTTGGAACGACGTGGGCACGCCAATGACGATGCCGTCGTCGGTTTCTTTCAGGGAGGCGTTGAGGAGATAACGATTGAGGTCAGGCGAATCCGCAAACATCGCCAGGTCAATCGGTGACCACTCTCTTTCTGCTTTAGGTATAGCTATTCTTCTATTTGCAACAAAATCCATTCCACTCTCCCCGTTGAGTAGAGGAGTAGATTTAATACATTTGTTAGATTCGTGTTTGTCGGGGGTGGGGGTTTTTGGCAAAATTGTTAAGCGACCTTAACCACAACTTATGCACACGTTATCCACAGAAAAAGACCTCTGCGGGCAAAAATCTTGACACCACTGGCGCAGACCCAGGTTATCCACAGGGGGGTGTGGATAATGCACTTCTCGCGTTTTGCCTGGTTTTACCTATTTTTATCTACTTCTGGCTTTTTTTGCTAGTTTTGGGGACCCAGGTCAAATGGTGTCATGCGAACGGCTGCCCCAACTGAGGGTAGCGGTTCGCGCATGAAACAATGCCGAAAAAGCTCCAAAATTAGGCCGCTTTAGGAGTTCTGTGTGAATATCTC
>DATLIP010000095.1:0-20981 GCA_035539375.1 Bdellovibrionota bacterium
GGTTTCGGCGGCGGTGGCCGTGGTGGCGATCGCGGTGGTCGTGGCGGCGGTGGCCGTGACGGCGGCGGACGCGGCGGTCGTTACTAGACCGCTCGCGCGCAATTCATTTCAATATTATTTAAGCTAAAACGTCGGGACGCAGACAATCTTCGAGCATCTGAATGTCCCGGCGGATCTGTTCCATCTGCTCGTCGAGCGCTTTGCGCTCCGGATCGGCAGGAAGCACGGATTCTTTTTCTTTTCCTTCAGCCATATCGTCGCCGGCCATGTCATCCGAGGAGAAGGACTTTCTGGCGCGCAAGCTTTCCAGGAGGCCGGGCGAAAGCTGCTTAAGTTTGAGCTGTCGCTGTTCCAATTGCTGCATCAATTCGTTGAATTCCGGATCGTCCGATCCGTAATCGCGCACACCCATCACTCCCACTGTCATCAGGCCCGCGGGGTTCTCGAGGCTCGACTTCTCAAAGAGCGAGGAGTCAAAGCGCTGCTCTTCGAGACGCTCCGAATGACGCTTCATTTCTTCGCGGAGTCTTTTGAGCGATTCGAATTCGGGAACTTTTTGGAATTCAAGTTCGCTGTTATAAAGTTGGAGCTCGAGCTTCGAGCCGCGCAGTTTGTTGCGGCGACGTAGTTTGTCGATGTAGGAGTCGAACTCATTGCGCTCGATCTTCTCCATCATTTTGAAACCGCTACGCAGTTCCATTTCGCTTTTGCTCCTGTTCAAGTGTTCGAGCAAGAGGGGGCTGAGTTTATTTAAATAGAGAGATTGTCGTAGGGGTTGTTGCTGCTGCTGCTTCGCTTGCTCTTCGAGTTCGGCGAGTTTCTTTTGCAGCTCGGCGATTTGCTCGCGCAGACGATCTTGAAATTGCATCTCGCGCTCACGCGGTGTGGGTGGACGAAGGTCTTCGTCGCGTTGCTGCCCGAGCGGGCGTCCGCCCGGAGCGATGGGCATACCACCGGCGTTCAAAAAGTAATCCAGACGTTCGTTGAGGTTGTCGGGCACAGGGGCGTTCTCGTCTTTTTTAGAGAGCTTGTAGAGACGTTCGGTCACGCGAGGGTCTTCTTCGCAGCCGAGCGCTTCGAGATCTTCGCGGGTTAAGGGCCGGTATGGTGCTTGTGGCGGAGCAGCGTCCTCGAAGCCCTGGTGCCGGTCAAAGTCCATGGCGAAAGAGGTGGTGGTGAACACAAGACCAATGACGAATGCGCCCTTCGTTGGTTTCATAGTTTCGAGGGTATAGACCTTTGGCACGTAGGGTCAAGTTAAGAACGTGTGGAGATGTGAGTGGGGCTTAAGGATCCGTGCCTTGCGTGGGGTTCTCTGTCACGGTCCGTGGGGGGCGCTTTCGCAGCCAATAAACGCGGCCTTTGGGGTTGTTGTCCTGCCAGCCCAGGGGGGTGATCTCGTAGCCGCGCTCAAAGGTCTCAAACACGGCATCTTTCAGGGGCGTGCCGGCAAAGCTTTCTAGATAGGCAAAACCATCGGGCAAGAGGCTGGCGTCCAGAATTTCGGGCAAACGGAGCATCTCGCCTTGCCCCATGATGTAAATCGCTCCGAATTGGTGGTCTTTGGTCCACTCGAGCGTGTTGACCCCGGGTTCGTAGCGACGGGTCGAATAGTGCACGGTGATCAGCTGGTTGCCCAAGCGCAAGCGGAGCGGCATGCGGTCGTAATCCCCACGGGCGGAAGCCTCCCAGGTGCGGAAATTTTCTTGGGGCGCATGGCCGCGGCTCGTGGGGTGGGCGTCAAAGAGAAAATCCAAATTCCCGAAGATCGCACCGGCAAAACCGCCATCGACCAGTTCCACATGGCGCAGCGGAAAGGCGATGTCGAGATTCTGCACGAGACTATGCAAACTCGCGGCGAGCGATGAGTGAGAATCGGCTTCGAAGCCCGTGGCGAAATGAATCTCCCGTGCAAAGGGATGTTCGCGAGCGATTTCCACGATGTCGCGGCTTTGCCCGAGGAGCAGCACGTCGCGCGTGCTCGACTTGTCGATGAGCGGTTTGATCTTGCGCAAACTTGAAGTGCGTATCCACTTGGTGAAGGTCAGATCGGCAAAAGAGTTGCCGGTAAATTCGCCATCGAAGTTCATAACGAGCGGGCGACGATGGCTGTGCCGATCGAAGGTGTGCACGAAGGTGGATTCGTAACCGCGATCGTAATCGCGCAGGCCCATCGTTTCAGAAATCATGTGGGGAGTGGCCCACGGAAAATCAATGAGCGATTGCAGGATTTCCATTTGGTAGGCGTTCGAGCTGTTGGTTTCGAGCACGAGCTTGCCACCGGGGCGCAGGTAATCCTTGACGAGCTGTCTGAGGCGTCGCGGGGCCGGCCCGCCGCTGACGATCATGCCGTCGATGTCGCGCGGGAGCGAGTCGAGCACCGCGTTCATCTGGCGATCGCTGTGCGGATTGGCGGCGTGCACGTAGAGAAATCGAGTTTCAAGGGCCTCATCTTGACGCCACATGATCTTGAAGACGACCGGGCGCCCGTTGCCAAGCAGCACCTCTTCTTCGGAGAAACCGCGGTCGAACCATTGCACCTGTACGTTGGGAGTGAGATGCAGCAAGCGGCGGTGGATTTCGAGCACCGCGGCCCGTATGGCGCGCGAATCGAGATTGTCGAATCCCTCAATGAGGTGCACTTCTCGCGCTAGAGGAAAGTCGATGAAGGGCCGAAAGACGTCGACACCCGAACCGAAGGAGACCACCGAACCTGTGAGCATCTTTGGGGCTTGGTCGAGCAGCTGCTCTTCGGCGCCCAAGCGCATGCGCGTGTCGTTGTACACACGTCGATAATTTTGGTGGGCGGCCAGGAAAGTTTCTTGAACGCTGATGCCGTGCAAACGGTCGATGAGCAGGTGGCATCTGGCTTCGAAGTCGGGGGTGGAGGCGCGCGCGGGCATGGCCAAGAGGCCGAGAATTATCCCCACGAGGACATGCCGAGTCGCGCGAAACATTAGGGGGTCTCTCTAGCGGGAAAAGACGCCCCGTGTCAATGGCTTAAGTTCCCGAAGATAATGGGGCAAAAAGCCTTTTAGCGGATGGCAGCTTCGAGCACCGTCGAGGCCGAGGTCTTATCATCGCGATATTTCACGATAAGTGCGCAGTAGGCGCTCAGCCCCTGGCTCTTGCCCCAGCTAGAAGACACGGGGCGTGAGCCCGGCACTACCACGGCGCCCTCGGGGATGCCCTCGCTCACGAGGTCTACTTGGCGCTCGCGGGTGAGGTCGTAAACGGTCACGCCCTTGGAGAGCTTCACGCCCGGGGCAAGCACCGCGAATTTGCGCACCAGGATGCCTTCGACGATCACCGAGCCGGCGCCGATGAAGGCGTCGTCTTCGATGATCACGGGAGCTTGGCCGATGGGCTCCAGCACGCCACCGATTTGCACTGCGGCTGAGAGATGCACGCGTTTGCCGATTTGGGCGCACGAGCCCACCAGCGCGTGCGAGTCGACCATGGTGCCCTCATCGACGTAGGCGCCGACGTTGACATACGAAGGCGGCATCATGATCACGCCGGGCGCGAGGTAGGCGCCACGGCGCACGGCCGATCCGGCGGGTACCACGCGAATGTTGCGTTCTACAGGAAATACCTGTGGCATGAGCGTGCTCTTGTCGATGTAGCCCGCGTGAGGTGCGGGGCAAGGCGCGTTCTTGCCGGCCTTGAAGGCTTCGAGAATGGCGGCTTTGACCTCAAGGTTTACGTGCCACTTGCCGTCAACGGGCGTGGCCGCTCGCAGAGTGCCGGCTTCGAGGGCGTCGAGAATTTCAGAATAAGTTTGGCTCATGCGGGGTTCTCCTTGTGCCAGGCGTTCACAAATTCCGAAGCCTGGGCGATGGGCTGATATGTGGCGAGGTCTTTGTTCTGCAGTGGGCTGCGCATGGTGTTTGTGGCGATGCGGCCTTCGTGGTGCAGTAGCGCTTTCACGGGCACCGGGTTCGACGCCACGAAAAGGGCGTCGGCCGATTCGGCCCAGCTTGCGCGCTCTTCGCCACTGAGGCTGCTCTCGAGGCAGCGACGCACATAGCGGTGCGTGGCCGTAGGCCAAGCGTTCGAGGCGACCGAGACAAGTCCGATGGCTCCGGCGTCGCAGAAGTCGGGGCAGAGTCCGTCGTCACCGCAAAAGATGACCTGCGATTGGCATTTGCTGAGATAGAGTTTCATGTCATCGAGCGAACCGCTCGCTTCTTTGATCGACCAAAAATTTTTGTGCGCGCCGAGGTCGGCAACGGTTTCGGGATGGAGTTTGACGCCGCTGCGCGAGGGCACGTTGTAGAGCATCACGGGGCGCGAAGACGCGTTCAGGATTTTCTCGAACCATGCTGTCTGACCGTGACGGCCGGGCTTGGCGTAGATCGGGGTGATCGCCAGGTATCCATCGATGGGAAGCTTCTCAAGATAGGCGAGCCACTCGAGGTTGGCAGCTTCTTCGAAGCCCGCAAGGCCCACCATCACGGGGGTGCTCTTCAGTTTGGGCAGCGCAAATTCGAGCAGAGATTTTTTCTCGTTGAGGCTCATGTTCAGCGCTTCGCCTGTAGAGCCGAGCAGCAGCACGCCGTTTTTTGCGTTGATCTGTTCGTCTAGAAGCGTTTCGAGCGAGACCCAGTCGATGAGCCCGTTCGCAAGAAAAGGTGTCACCAAAGCAGTCCAGAGCGGAAAGGTGCGGTGGTTGGTGGCTAGGGGATGGCTCATGGGGTTCCTTCCTTCAGCGAGCGCTGTATCAAATCAAAAAAGTCATTGCGGCCGGGTCTTGCGGCGCCTGCAAGAATCTTCTCGAGCGCCCATACGGCACCCTCGGCAAAAACGCCGCGTGAGGCGGCATCGTGTTTGAAGGTCATCGTCTCCTGCGGCAACGCAAGTCGATACTCATGCAGACCACAGTGGTCTTCCACGCGGTGGCTTTCGATATCGATTTTGGGAGCGTTGGTGCCAGCGGCCTCGGTGGCCCAACGTTTCCAAAGCAGGGCGGTGCCGCTAGGGGCATCCTTTTTGTGCACGTGGTGTGTCTCGCTGATGGAGCTCTCAAGGGGAAGGCCCGACTGTGCGGCCCACGAGCTCATCAGTGTGATCACTGATTTTGCGAGGGCCATACCGAGGGAAAAATTCGAACTCATCACCCAAGGGCAGGGCAGGGCTTCGATGCGCTTGCTCTGCTCTTTGCTGAGTTCGTAGCCTGTGGAGCCAATCACCATCGGCACAGGGTGGGCAATGAGCAGGTCGAAATACGAGAGAAAAGCCGGCCCGGGTAAAAAGCAAATGGCGGCGTCGAGCCTCTGCCACGTTTCGGCGTTTGGAGGGTTTTGGGAGTCGAAAGTGACGATGTCGAGTTTGCCGCTGGCGCGGAGGCGATTGAGCACCTCGCCACCCGTTTTGCCTGTACCTAGGACACCGATCACGTTACGCATCACGACTCCAAGAATTTTTTATGCAGTCGCGCGACCACTTCGGCGGCACGTTTGTCTTCTACCATGAAGCAGATGTTGTGATCTGAGGCGCCGGCCGAGATCATGCGCACATTGATGCCCTCGATGGCGCCGAACATTTGCGCCGCTAGGTTGGGGTGATGGGCCATGCCGTTTCCTGTTACCGAGACAAGTGTGAATCCAGATTCGACGCTGACGTCGGCGTATTCACGCAGCTCACGCAGCAGGGCTTCGTTTAGCAGCGTGACGTCGTCGAGGGTCATTGTCACCGAAATTTGCGAAGTGGCGATGGAGTCGATGCCCACGCGGTGCGCGCTGAAAGTGGCGAAGATGTTTTTCAAAAAGTCGTGCGAATGCAGCATGGAGGCTGTCTTGAGAGTGAGCAGCGACTGATTCCGTTTGCAGTTGATGGCGCGTACGATGGGCATATTTTTAGGGTCCTGGCAGATGCGGGTTCCGGGATGATCGGGGTCGAGACTCGAGAGCACCTTGACGGGGATCTGGAGCTCGGCCACGGGGTCGAGGGTGATAGGGTGCAAGACTTTGGCACCGAAGCCGGCCATCTCAGCCGCTTCGGCATAAGAGAGCTCGTCCATGAACTTTGCGGCCGAGCAGATGCGAGGGTCGGTGCTGGCAACGCCGGTGACATCGGTCCAGATCTCGAGCGAGTCAGCATCGATGGCGTTGGCAAGGATCGAAGCAGAAAAGTCCGAACCGCCGCGCCCGAGCGTCGTGGTGCGTTCGTCGCTTGTCGAGCCGATGAAGCCCTGGGTGACGAAGCGGCAGTTCTGCAGATTGCCTCCGCTGAGTTCGCTAAGAATCGCGCCACTGGAGCTGCGAGTGCTGGGATAATCGGGCGTTGCCGAACCGAAGTTGTCGTCGGTACGGATGAGCTTTCGAGCATCGACGAGCACCACGCGCCGTGAGTCGATCTTTTCGAGCGCCGCGCAAATGAGGGGCGAGGACAGGCGCTCTCCCGCACTCAGGATACGGTCGCGCGCGCTGGGCGAGATCTCGCCGAGCAGGCCGATGCCAATGGCCAGGGCGTAGAGTTCGTCGTAGACGACCTCAAGCTCGCGGCCCCACGGAGAATTGGTGGTGATGCCCATCTCTTGGGCAAAAGTTTTGTGTTTGGTGACGACGTTTTCCACCAGCTGGTTGATCGTTTCGGGGCCGAGTTTGGCGGAGTCGCAAATCTCGACGAGCTTATTGGTGGTGCCCGAGGTGGCCGAAACCACCACGATGGCGGCGTTCGAGCGCACGCTGAGGGCCGCGCACTTGTGGATGCGTTCGGGCGACCCCATTGAGGTACCGCCAAATTTACAAACGATTTTCGCTGTGTTTTTTGTCATCGCTTTCTAAGCATTAGACCTACTCTACTATTGTCATCAAAACCAGGGTGGTGTGTGATTAGGCGCATATGAAAAAACTGCGAGTTGGCATCGTTGGTTACCGCGGCATGGTCGGTGGCGTTTTGATGGATCGTTTCTTCACTGAGGGTGATTTTATTGATTTTGAATTCTCCCTGCTCTCCACCTCGCAGGCGGGATCCCCGACCGGGGACGACCGCATCGCCGACCCTACGGTGCGCGACGCCAAATCCATCGATGCGCTAAAGACTTATGAAGTCATCGTTTCGTGTCAGGGGGGCGATTATACGGCCGCCACCTTGCCCGCACTGCGCTCTGCGGGCTGGAAGGGGTATTGGGTTGACGCCGCATCCCACCTGAGAATGCAAGATGACACGATGATCCTGCTCGACCCTCTCAATGGCGACGCCCTGCGCGAAGGCATCAAGAGCGGCATTAAGAATTACGCCGGTGGCAACTGCACCGTGTCGCTGCTGCTGCTCGCTTTGCATGGACTCGTGAAAGCCGATCTTGTGGAGTGGGTCTCTTCGCAGACCTATCAAGCGGCCTCGGGCGCTGGTGCTGCCGCAATGCAGTCGCTGCTCGATCAAATGGGCGAGCTCTCTGGCTTGTCGCGCCATTTGCAGAGCGAAAAAAACTCGATCTCGATTCTCGAGGTCGAAAAGAAACTCGTGCGCCACCAGCGTGGCCTTGTCGAAATGCCCATGGGGGCGCCCCTCGCAGCGAATTTGATTCCGTGGATCGACTCGGAACTCGAGAATGGTCAGAGTCGCGAAGAGTGGAAGGCGATGGTTGAAGCGAACAAAATTCTCGGGCGCGAAGGCGCGCTGATGCCTATCGATGGCAATTGCGTGCGCGTGGGCGCCATGCGCTGTCATTCGCAGGCGCTCACCATCAAGCTTCGTCGCAACGTGCATCTTGCAGAAATCGAAGAGCGTCTGGCGAGCGCCAACGAATGGGTCAAGGTGATTCCCAATCACAAAGCCGATACGGTACGCCAGCTTTCGCCGCTCGCGGTGAGTGGTTCTCTCGACATCGCCATCGGTCGTTTGCGAAAACTCCAAATGGGTGACGAGTATCTCAGCGCTTTTACCGTAGGCGATCAGTTGCTCTGGGGAGCTGCTGAACCCTTGCGTCGATTCTTGCGCATCTTGCGCGAAGAGATCGCGCTCGTCTGATCTTGTCGATTCGCGTTGGGTCCATATGCCCGTCTCAATGCGCGTGTTAAATTCGAATCAAATTAACTTAACACTCGCCTGATTGCGGTCACTCACCTCCGGGAGTACTTCTAAAGAAGATCCAGGAGGAGGATTCAAAATGACCAAGGGAAAACATTCGAAACGTTATTGGGCAATGAGTTTGGTGACGCTCATGTCAGTGGGACTGACGTCGGCTTGCACCGATGAACAGGTGGCTTTTGGTACGGGCGCCGCCATTGGCGCGATCGGTGGCTATGCCATTGCGGATCGCCACGATGGCCGCCGCGATCGCTGCTACCGCCGCCAAGTTTGCAACAGCTACCGCGATTATTACGGCCGCTGGCGCCGGGGTTGCCGCATGCAGCGCGTCTGCCGCGGTGCTCACTGGGCGAACAACTACGCTATGGCCAATGGTGCGATCTACGCATCGACTCCAAGTGGCGGTGTGAAGGAGCGTCTCTCGGCGATTGCCGTGGGCAACACCTTTGGAATGTCCTACGAAGGAGCCGACAAACTGATCTACGCGCTGGAACAATCGGCTTATTACAAAAACCACGCACCCGTGAAATCCCTCGGGCTTTCCGGATACGACGCCGGTCGTTTGGCTAAGAAAAAACTTCCCTCGAATTCGGGAGTGAAGCAAATCGCCAAGGCGCTGGACCAAGATCCCGGTGCCACCAAGCAAATGATTCAACTCGTGGTTGATGCGATGTAGATCGTCTCGTCCAGCATAGATGCCCGTTCCTCAGAACACCGTCTCCCGGTTGTGCTCTGAGGAACGGGAGGTAGCGGGTTAAGGAACTAGGTTCTTTTTGTGTTTTTGGAAAAAGGGCGACGAACTTTTGCCCGTCTTTTATTCTAAGTCCCCGGAACGCCGGTGAGGAGTCAAGATTTGGTAAAGGCCTAAAGCTTCATTTGATTTCATGGCTTAGGGCGTAGGAAGATGGTTCCACGGCCCTCATTGCACATGTAAGCAGGTTCACCAAGCAAGGGCTAAGTCACAATTATAAGATTTGAGTTTTATGAAAATGTTTATCAGAGCTTTCAGTGCTCAATGGACCATCGGCGCCGTTGTGGCGACCATGGCCATGACCGGTTGTAATGTGCAGACCCCCAACGGTGAGGTTTCGCTCACCCCGGATTCGACCTCGAGCGACCCGGCCTACCGCATGACGCGCGCCGAAATCGTGAGCGAGTATTCCGAAGCGGTTTGCGACCCTCTCTATACGAACCCTGAAATCCCGGGCGACGATACTGTTATGCGCGGTTGGTTTGGTGAGATTCGCGTGCCTCCGGCCAATGCCAAGAACTCGGAATGGGAACAGAACCTAGACCGTTATTGGAAGCCCGACGCCGTGCTTCTTTCGACGCCGCTCTATTTACAGAACCTAGATGTGCCTACCCGCAAGTTCACTGAAGGTTTCCCAACGATGAGCGGTGGCCTGGTAGACGACGAAAGTGGCAACCCCCTGGTGGAGCGCTTTCACTTTAATATGGAGTCGGGCCTCACGCTCGGCGACATGCACGACGAAGGTGAGTACGAGTTTGCGATGCTTTCGGACGACGGTGTGCGTCTTTCGATCGACGACGTGCTCTACCTCAACAGCCCCAACCACCACGCCACAACGCTCGTATGTCCTAAGACGACCGTGCGTTTGACCCGTGGTGAGATCAAGGCCCTGCACGCGGAGTATTTCCAAGGTCCCCGTTACCACATCGCCCTGCAACTGTTGTGGCGCAAGGTAACTCCCGAGACCAAAAAAGAAACCCTTTGCGGCTTCGTGAGCAACGACGAGTGGTTTGACTACTCGGGCCCCGTGCCCGCCCCCAAGAAAAAGTACCGCGAGCTGCAAGCGCGCGGCTGGTCGGTGGTACCCGCTTCGTCCTTCGTGTTGCCTGGATATGAGCCCCTCAACCCTTGCCTCAGCGAACGCGTGAAAGAGGTCCTTGCTGAAGAGCAACAGTAATTCTATGAAGGAGACGTGTCGAACCTGTTGCAGTTTCAAGACGTCTCCAAAACCTACGGACTGAAGACCCTCTTCGCGGAGGCTTCGTTCGCGGTCAACGAATCCGAACACGTCGGCGTCATTGGTGCCAATGGCGCCGGCAAATCGACCCTATTTAAGATCCTCGTCGGGCAAGAAAAGCCCGACGGGGGTATCTACGCCAAGTCCCGCTCACTCCGTCTCGGTTACCTCGCCCAAGAGGACGACTGGAAAATCGATCGCAGTCTGGAATCCCTGCTCGAAGAACGCAGCGCCAAGCCGCTGTGGAAACTTCGCGAGCTCGCCTATGGATTTGGTATGGGTGAGGCGCTTTTCACCAAGCCCCTCGCCGAACTCAGTGGTGGTTACCGCATGCGCTCGCAGCTGCTGTGTATGATTGCCGAAGAGCCAAACCTCATGCTCCTCGACGAACCCACGAACTATCTCGATCTCGAATCGCTCCTCTTTTTGGAGTCGCTGCTTGTCGACTTCGAGGGCGCCTACATGGTGATCTCGCACGATCGCCGTTTTTTGAACCAAATCTCCGACCACATCCTCGAAGTGGAATCTCCAGACCTTATCAAGTTCCCCGGGAACCTAGACGATTACTTTGAGCAAAAGCAGCTCCTGCGCGAGCAGCTCGAAAAAGAGGCCGTCAAGCAAGAGGCCAAGCGTCAGCACATCATGTACTTTGTCGACCGCTTTCGGGCCAAGGCTACCAAAGCTCGTCAGGCGCAGTCGCGATTGAAGCTTCTTGCGAAGATGCCCACTGTGGAAATCAAGGCGCTGCCGGTGCGGGCGCGCATCCAGATTCCGCCCGTGCGTCTCACGGGACGCTCCATTGTGCGCCTCTCTGGCGTGGACCTCGGCTACCCGGACAAGCGCGTCTTGCGCGGGCTCGACCTCGAGATCGAGCGCGGCGATCGCATCGGTGTGGTGGGTCCCAACGGTGCGGGCAAGTCGACGCTGCTCAAGGCCCTTTCGCAAAAGCTTGAGCCCCAGGCTGGGGCGCTGGAGTGGGGTGTGGGAGTGGGTGCGGCGTACTTTTCGCAGCACTTGGGCGATGCGCTCAATATGACGTCCACGGTGGAGAGTGAAATCGCCCGCGGTGCCCATCGCGACGTGTTGCCGCAAGAGGTGCGCGCGCTGAGCGGCTCGCTGCTCTTTAAAGACGAGCTCGACTTGCAGAAAACGATCTCGGTGCTCTCGGGCGGCGAGAAATCTCGCGTCGCGCTGGCGCAGGTGCTTCTTAAGAAAACGCCTTTTCTCGTGCTTGACGAGCCCACGAACCATCTCGACTTCGATACCGTGGAGTCGCTATCGCAAGCGCTCGAGCAATTCGACGGCACGCTGGTGGTGGTTTCGCACGATCGGGACTTCATCTCGCGTGTGGCCTCTAAGATTCTCGAGATCAAGGATGGTCGGGTGAACCTCTACCCGGGCAATTACGAGGAATACTTGTGGTCTGTGACCCGCGGCTCTTATGGCTCGCTGGGCACCGCACAGGAGATGACCACTAACGTCGCGCGCCCTCCCGCAGTCACCGCGCCCAACGCCGAGCCCGAAGCTTCGGTCGCCGAACGCAAAGAAAAACGCAAGCAGCTGCGCGAGGCGCAAGAGCGGGCTAAGGAAGCCGAAAAGCGCTACCTCAAATGGGAGCGCGAAGTGAAGCGCCTCGGGGAGGGGGGCGACGTGAACGAGCTCGCCGCCGCCTACCGCGAGCTCGAGGCGGCCGAAGAGGCGTGGATGAAGGAACTCGAAGTCGTCGAAGGACTCGGTACTTAGGTTCTACCAGAAGTGCACAAAGTCGATAACGGCGAGGTGCAATTGATTTTGGGATCCACCGATCATGCTAAACGAGTAGAGCGGTCGCAAATCCCACTGCCGCGCAAAACTCCAAGTGCCGTCTACCGACAAACCAAAACTAAAGGCTTCTTCGTTGGTGCGCTTGATGCCTTCGAGCCCCGTGCTGCTGATCTTCAGTCCGCCCTTCGAAGCGCCCGCTATGATTTTTGTCGAAAACGCGAAAGTGTCCGAGATTTGGAAGAGGGGACCGCTCGCCACCCCAATCGACCAGTGATCTTGTCCTTCGTCGCCTTCGAAAGTTATGGTTGCCGAAGGTATGACGTCGAGGGCCAGCGTTTCGTCGAACTTATGGCGGTAGGCAAAGCTTGCGGCCGGTGACCAAGCGAAGCCGCGTTCGCTCCCGTAGGCCATGGCGAAGGTCAACGACAGTCCGGCGCGGCTGTCGTCGTTGTTCCAAAGTTGATGCACAACGCCGAGGGGAATGGGCGCCCAGATTAGTGTCCAATCGTCCGCGATGGCAGATTCCCAAATGAGGGGAACCGTGATCGGGGGGATCCCGGTCGACCTATCGTGATCTTTGACGAGGCCGGCGACGGTGGGAATGTGCCAAGTGGCGACGCCCGCGGGGAGCGTGAGGGGGCGGTCGATCTCGCGGCGCGGGTAGCTATCGAGGGCGGGACCGCTGGTGCAGGCCGCAAAGACAGTGAGAAGCGCGAGGGTAGGGCTGAGTTTTAGCATTCGCATGCCCCGGGTATTAAAGAGTGACGCGCCGGGAGTCCAGGCCTTTTGATTTTGTTGCGGCGAATACATGAGAAAAACTTAAAAATGCATAAGCCTCTCTTAACAGAGCTGCAAATCTGGGTAAGATGGACTCGTGGGCATAGAGGCTAAGTTTAGGGCATTAGCTTATCTGGTGGCCTGGGGAGCGATGGGGATCGCGACGCAGGCATTTTCAACGACGGCGACAGCGCCGCTTGTGGTGCAATTCAATCACAACGATCGAGTACGCTACACCGAACCTTATCGCAACCTCACGCGCGAGGGCGACGATCTCGAAGCCACGCTCATCGAGCACGTCGAATCGGCTCAGCATCAGCTCGCCATTGCGGTGCAAGAGATTCGCCTGCCGCGCCTCGCGAAGGCCATCGCGGCCAAACAGCGCGCTGGCGTATCGGTGCGCTTGCTCCTTGAGAATTCTTACAACTACGATCTCGCGCAGCTCCAGGAGCTGGCCAAAAAGCAGGGCTATCACGGAGAGCGCAATCAGGAATATTTCCGCTTTGCCGATACCAACGGCGACGGCAAGGTCTCCACGGCGGAGGCTGCTGAGCGGGACGCAGTCTATATCTTGCGACAAGCGGGAGTGAAGATTCAAGACGACACGGCCGACGCTTCGGCGGGCTCGGGTCTCATGCACCACAAGTTCATGATCATCGACAACCACCGGGTGCTTGTGACTTCGGCGAACTTTACGATGTCCGACGTTCACGGCGACTACTCGCGTTCGCAAACGCGTGGCAATGCGAATTCGCTGCTCGCTTTTGAAAGCCCCAAGCTCGCAGCCCTCTTTGCCGAAGAGTTTTCGATCATGTGGGGCAGTGCCGGTCGTTCGCCCAAGTTCGGCGTGCAGAAGCCTTTCCGTCCGGCCACCACCGTGAAGCTCGATTCGGGCGAAGAGGTCACCGTGCAGTTCGCGGGCACCTCTCGCAAGATGAGCGACGAAGAGTCCACCATCGGATTGATTTTGCGCACGCTCAAGTCGGCGCGCCGCTCGGTGTCCATGGCTCTCTTCGTCTTTTCGGAATCCGAGTTCTCAGAGTCGCTGCGCCAGGTGCGCGAGGATCGGGATCTCGAGGTCAAGGCGCTCATCGAGCCGACCTTTGCCTACCGCTACTACAGCAAAGCTCTCGACATGTGGGGGCTGCAACTACTTCCGCAAAACTGCCGTCCCGCACCGGGCTCAAACCCGTGGGCGGAACCCGTGCGCACCGTGGGTGTGCCTAGAGTGGCAGACGGGGATTTCTTGCACCACAAATTTGCGGTGATCGACGACGAAACCACCATCGTGGGTTCGCACAACTGGTCGCGCGCCGCCTCGGAGCACAACGATGAGACTTTGCTTGTGGTGAAGAGTGCTCGCGTGGCCGCTGCCTACGGAGCTGAATTTGGTCGCTGGTACCAAAACGCATCGCTGGGAGCTCCGAACTGGCTTGTGAAAGCCGTCGATGAGTCCCAGCGTCGCTGTAATTGATTCAAATTAGATCTGTTGTTTTTGGCAAGCGAAGCTGATCTGCACGTTGCCGCTACCGTTATAGCCAGCGCAGGTGATCGAGCCGGAGATCGAATTGCCATTGTCGTTTACGTTTTGCACTTGGCAAGACTGCGTGGAGACGCCTGTTTGCAAGCCGCTCACGTTGAGCGAGGCGAGTTGGTAAGCGCCTGAGGACTGCTGGTTGTTGCCGCCGTAATAGCCGCTTTGGCCGCCGCGTACGATCACGATCGAAGCCTGTACGGGGTAGGCGTTGTAATTCTGGTTATAATTTTGGTTTTGGTTGTACTGGTTGTTGTAGTTTTGATTGTAATTCTGATTGTAGTTTTGCTGGTTATTGTTGTTGGCGTAGCTCTGGCTATATTCGATGCGGATTTCGCCGCCGTAGTTTGAATATTGCTGATTGTATTGTTGGTTGTACTGGTTGTTATATTGATTGTTGTAGTTGTTCTGCGAGTTGTTTTGAGTGCCACCTGCGCAGAGCTGAAAGCTGGCTTGGTTGTTGTCCGAAACCACTTGGCGACCGCTTTCTTGAATTTGCATATGAGTGCCGCCCGAGCCGCCGTCACCGCAAGCGGTGAGCATGATGGCGAGACTCATGGTGCTCAGCAAGTATCCAATGCTAACTTTAGTGGTCGACATATCAATATCCTCCAAGGGTCAACGACCATGGAGCAACGAGCGTGCCAGGGGGTGGCTCCAGGGGAATCGGCCACTTAGCGAAATGTCGTAAAAATAGACGCAAATTGCGTAGTGAGGTGTCAACTCTTTAGACAGGGTGCCAGGTATAGGTTCCAGGAACCTATACCTGGCACCCAAATACCAAAGCGAGCCCCCCCCGGGAGGGGAGCTCGCTTTGATTTTTCGATGATATTGGTAGGCTTAGCGGCCCTTGTGGGTGGCCAAAGTTTTGGAAACCTGGGTGAGCACGGGCGGCTCCAGGGGCAGGGTCGGGAGCGTAGGTTCTGCGGCCTCGGGTTTGTCCCAGGTGCTGAGGTCCGTCAGTGCCAGGTTCTCCGCGTAGTTCTGCTCCAGGTTCACCTTTTGGGTGAGTTTTGCTGTCGCGAAGAGCTCGGCGGCGCGGTCGGAGCTGATGTCCACAAAGCGGCCCGTCAGGTACGAGTAGTACCCGTCACGGTCGCGCGGCCAGCCGGGAGCCGGAGGGCGCTTGGCTTCCATGGGGGAGTTCTTGATGTAAGAGGCCACTCCCACCACTCCGAAGTCGTTCAAAAGAGGGCCGCCCGAATCCCCGGGAAGCACGGCACCCATTTCGCCTTTGGCGATGAGCGAGTCGGTGATGCCCGGAAGCATGCCGCGGATCGCGAGGGTATTGCCCGCTTGGACGTGCACTTTGTTGGTGAACGCGCCCATTTCCTTGGGAGTCTCACGGGTTTCGCCGTTGATGCCGAAGCCGGCGAAGGCCACCTTGGTGCCCTGAGCTTCTTTGCTCGGCGAGATCGGGATCAGTGCCCCGCTGGCGATCAGCTCGGCGGGATTTTTTTGGTTCAAGGGGCCGTTGTAGCGGTCGAAAACCAGGATCGCGAGATCCGAGCTGGCGTCCTCAGAGGCGCCTTTGGTGAGTACCGACATCAGGCCTTGTTGGTACATCATGACGGAGCTGTAGATCTTGCTTTGCAGCTCTTCCACTTGCTCCAACAATGCAGGATTCTCGGGATCCGTTTTCAGTTTGTCGGTCACTTCTGCGATCTCGGCAGAGGCCGCTTTGATGTCTTGGTCGATGAGTTTCAGGGCGCCCGCTTCGGGCGTCTCCAGCAGCTTAGGGCTCACCACAGCTTTGGTGGAGATATAATTAAAGGGGCTAGCTTCCATGGCTTTGCGTTCGTTTGGCAAAGCCACGGCCACGTCGCCATTCTCAAGATGACCGATGCAGTGAAATGCGGTGAGTACGGTGAGGGGCTTGACGCCCACCACGGTACCGCTGCACTGGCCACCCGTAGTCAGGGCCAATAGCTTCACGATGCCGGCTTTCTTTACATTGATTGTGTGTGTTCCCCCTACGGCTACGCTCGTCAGGACGGGCACGAAGCCCAACAAAACTAAGTTGTTTATAGCGCGTCTCATGGAGACTTGATTTAGCGCCAATGTGGCACCAGGGATGCTTAATACAACTTAATTAAAAAACGGTAGCTTAGAGGGCTTCGTTGTAAAGTTTCAGATAGGCATCTTTAACAGTCTGTACAACCTTCGCTTTGGGCATCTCTTTAGCTATGAAAGAGAGCGTGTAATTCAGCACGACCTTGGCGGGGCGCGGGCCTAAGACTTTCACGAGACGCTCGATGAGGCGCTGCGCGCGGTATTCAGAAATTTCATAGTAAGTCAGGTCGTGTAGCAAGTTGTGGCTCGCGGTTTTGAATCGGCCGCGAAAGACTTTGTTCACCAATGAGATGTTGTTTTTGACGACTTGCCATTCGAGACCACTCTTAAAACGCTCGCGCATGTTTTCGTTCCAAGTGGTGATGATCTCTGTGCGGAAAGGCGCGCCGGAGTCTTCGCCCGCTACGAATTTCACGATGAGCGTGATATTTTTGCTACGGCCGTCGTAAACAAAATTTGTGATGTTCACTTTGAAACGCAGCGATTCGTCGTAGCCCATTTCATCTTCGGGGCGAGCCTCGGTGATTTTGAATTTGCCCTGACGCAAACCCGCCATGATGAGGTCTTTGGAATAACCGCGAAGGTCGCTCTGCTCGATGGCATGCTCCGAGAAGCTGAGTTCGACATGCTTGCGCGCGGCCATGTGGAGCATCAGCTCCGCGGTGGGTGGAGCGATTTCGAGAATGTCGCGCGAGTACTCAGGGCGCAGATGTAGCACTGGGTAAGCTTTGAGGTGGGCTTCGGTGTGCTCGCCAAGGGTGTTCTCGGCGCGCTCTGTATAAGCGATGAAATGCTGCTCGCGCTCGACGGCGTGCTCTTCAGCGCGGCGAACTTTGGTCCATTCCGAGTGGATGCGGGTGCTGCCCACGCCCGGCGCCTGGAGGGCCAGCTGTAGGCTCCTCAGGGCGTCCTGGTAGCTCTGCAGGGCGCCGACGTAGTCGCGGTAGCGGTGGGCGAGAATGTCCGCTAGGAGGCGCTCACGCTGCGGCTGTGTGAGGCGGCCGAAGCTGCGTGCCACGCGATGATCGCTTGTGGCGAGCTCCGGAAAGGTTTCGCGCATTTCGGGGTAGCCTGCGGCGTGCCTGCGCACTTCGGTGTAAAACTCTTTCCAGGTGACTTCGTAGGGGCTGCGGCCGTGGCCGGAGGCGGTTTTCAGCAGCAGCCACTGGCATTGGTCGCTGAGGCCCACCTCGCGCGCGGAGACGTGATCTTTGTCTTTGGCGGCGGCATTCAGGCTCAAGATAAGGGGCAGCGCAAGCGTAGCCCGTTTCCACACAACATTCGTTCCCATTTTGATCGTCCTCCAGGTCCCTTCGGATGCGGTCTTTCTTAAGTCTTCAAACGTAGCGGTCTAAAAATCAATCGCCACTCGTGCGCAACTCGCGCGCGATGCGGTTCCATGCACCGAGGATGCGGTTCATCTGGTCGGTGGTGGGCAGGTGGTCGGGATCATCGAGCAGCTCCCAGGCGCTTTCCCATTTGTTCACATAGAGAGCGCCGAGATAATCGTGCACCACGAGATCTTGAATCTCCGCGAGGCGGGATTCGATCTCCTGCAGGCGGTTTTCGGAGCCCGAGAGCGTGATCTTGCCGCTGCGTGCAGCCGCGTCGACGGCCTTGGCGATGACTTCGCCCTGGGCTTTGAGTTCTTTTTCTCCCTTGATCTGGGTCGAGTCGATGGCGACGACCGATCCGTTGTCGTCGGTGTGGCCGCTGATGCGAGACATTTGGGACTCGAGTTCGTCGAACTTGCTGTAGATGAACTGCAGATAGGGGCCGAGTTCGCCCGTGGCCGCGAGCTTGCGTTCTTCGGCGGCGTAGGTGCGACGGGCGGCTTGGTAGATGCGTTGCTGTTCCTGGTACTCAGCTTCGAGACGGAAGAGCTCTGCCGGATAGCTCGGACGGCTAGTGGGGCTCCACTTGTCCTGATTCTTTTTCATAAAGTCGCCGGTGAAGCTCCAGTAACGCACGGAAGCTTGTTTCACCTTGTCTTCTTCGTGCTGGCGAATGCCGCGCAGCTCTTCGAGTTTGGGGGAGTGAGGCTTCACGTGATCCGAAGCGCCGCGAATGGTGGCGGCAAATTCGAACATCTGGTCGACTGTCGCGTTCCAGGATGGCGCGAAGGCGGCCTTGCCTTTGACCACGCGATTGGCGCGATCTTTGTTGCGCTGCTTGAGAGAGGCGCTCATTTTGGTGAGGGCCGCCACAAAAGCTTCGGGGTTTTTGGTGGCGTCTTCTTGTTTGATGCGAATGGCGCTAAAGAGCGTGGGTTCTTTGATCAGACCCGCATTGTAGAGCGAGTCGTAAAACGCGACGGCTTCTTGGAGAACCTGAGAGTCGATGCGTCGACCGCTGATGGCCCCGATGAAGTCGTCGAAGGCGGCGTTGAGGTCGTTGGCGGTGCCGACGAGTTTTTCTTCGAGGTCAATGCTCTTGAGGGCCTTGTCGAGGCCGCTCCAGGTGTTGCGCATGTCAGGACCCATGTAAGATTCAAAGGCCTGGTGCTGCCAGCCTTTGTCGACGAAGCTTTGGTAGATGCGCACTGCCACAAGGTAATCGGAGGTTTTGATTTCGGAAGCGTCGGGGATCTCTTGCGTCATGCGCTCGATCTCGGCGCCTTTGCGGGCGAGCATGGTGGAATCTTCCTTTAAGAAGAGCTTATGCAGCTGCTGCCTCTGGGCATCAATGCGAATGAGGTTGCCCAGGAGGGCCGCGCTGCGGGCGCTCTCGAGGCTCGAGTGTTCGCGTTGCAGTAGCGTTTGCTCGTAGGCGAGGGGTTGCAGTTCGGTGTATTTTTGCGCGAGCGCGTTCATGCCGATGTCGCGGTAGCCGAGCAGGAGCTTCGATTGACCTTCGATGTCTTCGGCGGCCGAGGCGATGTCTCGTGTGCGGAGGCTTTCGAGAATCGTGTGGTTGTTCACGGGAATCGTTTCGGGCAAATCGGTCTCGGAGTTGCGTCGGTATTCTTGAAAATTCTCTCCTAGGGTGAGGGCTAGGAGGTGCGCGGCGAACTTCTGGCCTTCCGAATCCGATTGTCCCCAGCGCTCGGTCAGGGCTTCGGCTTCGGCGCGTTTCTCGTCAGAACCGTGCTTCATCCAGTCAAAGAAAAGGGCCCAGTTTTCGGGCTCGTTGGCGTTGATCGACTTGATGGTGAGCGACTTGGCGTACATGCGCGCTTCCTGATTGAACTTGTCGAGGGAGCTCAGGTAGCTCGTGATGCCCTCGGAGAGGGTTTTGGAAGTCGTGACCGTGCGGCTGAGACGGAAGGATTTGATGAATTCGCGAAAGATCAGGTTGCTGGCGTATTTGCCGAAGATGTTCGTGAGATTGCTCTTGAACGCGCGCAGGGCGTTGATCTTTTGCACCTCTTCGGTCGCTTTCTCGAGTGAGATGGGCGTTTTGCGCGACTCGCGCCACTTCATGAGGTCTCGGATTTGATCCGCTTCGTTGACTTGGGTCGAGGTCAGCAAATTCTTGGCCGCGGGGCTAAAGATGTCGTAGTTCTTTTGGCCCATGGCGTAGCGCATGAAGCCCTGCAGGGCATGGGCGTAAGCGGCAGGCATGCTGGCGCCGACGCCGGGTAGGGCACTTTGGCCGACGAGTTGGAATTTGGGGATGATGTGATTGGGGGGCTGTTTCTTGCCGCTGTAGTCGACGACGTCGCTGTAGAGGTATTTCTCGGCAATCTGCGGGTGGTCTTGCACGTATCGGTAGTAAATGGTTTCGCAGCCCAAAAAGCAAATATCGTCTTTGTCGCCCATGATGGTGATCGTGGGGATGACGTTCTTGCGTTTTTTGAGCAGTTCGGGAGTCATGGAGTAACCGAAGCTCACGTCACGCATCGGAATCTGCGAGGGCAAGTTGATCATGTCGCCCTGGAGCATGTACTCGGCGACCGGGCTGTTGAATTCTTCGGCGTCCGCCGCCGAGCGATCGGCGAGGGTGCCGCCTTCGGTGCGGTCCACGGGCGGAGACATTGCGATGGCAAGCTTGAAGTTGAGCCCGGGGAACTCTCGTTTCACGTCGTCCATGGTGTAGTTGTAAAAGAGCTGCAGGGCTTCCTGGCCGCCGCGGCTGTGGCCGATGAGGGCGAGGGGTTTGCCGTCGTTCATGTAACGGTACATGAAGTGCAGACTGTAAAAATCGTAATCCTTCGGCACGGTGGAGAACTGAGTGGGGAAGTTGTCGCCGTGGCCGGGCCAGTCGATCGAAACCGTAGTGAGCTTTAAGTTGGCCGAGTACCCACCGAGCACGCCCGCGGTAGAGGCGTCCGCCCCCCAGGTGCCGCCGCCGTGACCGTGCAGCAAGGCGCCCTGCGAGTCTTCGGGGATCAGAGACTTGTGATCGCGGAAGAGGTTATCGGTGAGGGCGGCCGGGTCGAACATCACGGTTGGGTAGTAATCGACGCCGTTGACGTTGAAGTGAGCTTTGGCCGCCACGAAAACCGTCGAGGCGTTTCGGTGCGACATGCCGTCGGGAATGTCGCGCACGCGGCTCGAGGTGAGTAGGGTTAGGCCCTCGGGGAAGGCTCGGCGCATCAGCGCGGGGGTTTGGCCTTCGCCCACGTGAAAGGCGTGACGGGCGCGCGACTCGAGTTGAGCAAACGAAATGCGCCGCGCTAGCTCGGCGCAGCGATCTCCTTCGACGACGACGCTGGAGGTATGGGCCATGAGTCCTGGGGACAGGGCAAGGGCCGCGAAAACGAGAACAGAACGGGTGCAATAATTTTTCTTAATGAGGCTCATGGGGGAGGGAACTTATAAACCCCAATGACGCAGGTGCAAACCCTCTATTGGTATAATGCGTTATTT
>DATLIP010000096.1:0-5237 GCA_035539375.1 Bdellovibrionota bacterium
ATTTCGACGAAACCGAAACCGCGGCTGCGGCCGGTATCGCGATCGCTAACGACGCGAGCCGAAACGACCGTGCCGTGTGCCGCAAAGGCCTCTCGCAACGAATCGTTATCAATTGAAAAGGGAAGATTACCTACGAATAAATTTTTGCCCACGTGTTACCTCCTGTGGCTTTTAGCAACCTAAGCTCTCGAGAGGAACGCCGGACAATACCAGGACAGATCTCAAAGCAAGGAGCCGATCTTTCCTATTTTAGCCGGAATTTGGATTCTGCGTAACACTAGCGATAAATTTCGATGCGAAGAAGCGCCCGTAACGGAAATGCAACGTGGGGATCGACGTCGTGCATCGAAGCATGCAAAAAACTCCATACGGCATCCGGCCACTTGAGCCATTGAACGCGCTGCCCCGGGTAGAGCGTCACGAGCCGACAAGTCTCTGGCGTGACAAGCTCAGATTCCACCCCCAAGGTCACGCGCAGCACGTTGACCGGCAGGCCCACCTCACCGCCGAGGTTTTCGAGCTCCACGCCGCTGGGCGTGGCGGTGACTTGGAGAAAATCCACACCGCCAATGTCAAACTTGGCGGCCGCCTTGAGCAAAGGGTTCGCCCCGGGACGCAGCAAAAACCGCAGCTCTTGCGAGCTGTGGCGAAAGGCGGGAGCAGGGCATTCTTCCTGCGCCCGGGCGCTGAGCGCCACGAGGGCCAGCGTGAGAGAGTAGCGTCGGCGAAGCTTCATTCCCCACGGATCGACACTTTCTTGACGCGTCTTTAAAATTTCATTCCCTCTTTGAAAAATCGCTACTTTGCCGCCTATACTTCAACTCACTTCGAGTATGAGCGACAAGAGCGAATCGGCCACCAAGCTAGAACAGATCATGCAAGATCTCTGCGAGCGCGGCTACAGCATCACGCCGCAGGCGCTGCACCCCGCCTCCATTGACCAACTCAAACTCTTTGCCCGCAGCGCGCACGAAGCTGGTCATTTCAAGCCCGCATCCATCGGACGCGAGGGCTCCCTGCAGCTGGCCACCAAGATCCGAGGCGACCTCTCGCTGTGGGTCGACAACTGGAAGCAAATCCCCGCGCTCGAAGAGTTCCACCTTCTCGTGACAAAGATCATGGAAAGTGCAAGACGAGAGCTCTACCTCAGCGTCAAACGCTTTGAGGGCCATTTTGCTGTCTACCCACCGGGCGCCGGTTATCGCGCCCACCTCGACCAGCACAACACCAGCCACCATCGCCAGATCTCGCTCGTGCTCTATCTCTCGGACCTCGGCGAAGACGAGGGCGGTGAGCTGAAGATTCACAACACGCTCCACGAATCGAATACCAACATCACCGTGCGCCCCACCTCAGGCACGCTCGTGGCCTTCTTAAGCGGCAAGATCGTGCACGAAGTGCTACCCACCACGGCCGAGCGCTGGTCGCTCACGGGCTGGATTCGCGACGACGAAAGTTCAGGAGGCCAGCCGTGACCACCGCCCTGGGCCTGCTCCTGGTGGCCAACGTCTTTATGACCTTTGCCTGGTACGCGCATCTCAAGAACCATGCGGGGGCGCCGCTCTACTATGTGATTTTGATCTCGTGGGGGCTCGCCTTCTTCGAGTATTGCTTTCAGGTGCCCGCCAACCGCGTGGGCTACAAGCACATGAGCCTGGCACAGCTCAAGATCTCTCAAGAGGTGATCACGCTCATCGTTTTCGCGGCGTTCTCGTACTTTTACATGCGCGAGCCCTTCAATAAGAATTTCATTTACGCCGCCCTCTGCATGGTCGGCGCGGTATACTTTATTTTCAAAAAATAGCGTCATTTCGGTGAGTTGAAGTCTTTAGTGAATCCTTTGCGGCAAGCGATTGCCGCACTTTGTGGCAATTTATATTGCGCCGCATATAGCGACAATGTTAGGAGCTCGCCTATGCAAGCGCCCTACTACTTAGAAAGGATCGAAGGTGAGTTTCGTCGCCGCCAGGAAGCCAACCCGGCCTACTCGCTCCGCTCGTTCGCCAAGTTCCTCGGCCTCGATTCTTCGACGCTGGCCTCGATCCTGCGCCGGAAGCGGGGATTGCCGCTAAAGTCCGCCGAACGCGTGGCGCAAAAGCTCGGCATGTCGCCCGCGCAAAAACAAGAATTCGTGCGCAGCGTGTACCACGCCCGCGCCAGTCTTGCGGGCACGGACGCCATCCCGCAACTCGCTCCGGCCTCGCTCCTTAAGGAAGAGCTCCACTACCGCATCATCGCGGAGTGGGAGCACTACGCCGTCTATTCGCTGCTCGAAAGCCGCGGCTCGCGCACCGAGGTGGCGTGGATCGCCGATCGCATGGGCATCACCCCGGCGCGCGCCGAGAACGTTCTGAACCGTCTCCTCGAAGCGGGTCTCGTAACCCGCACGGCGAAGGGCCGGCACACCTGCCAGATGGCCCGCCTCGAGACCTCCGACGACGTGCTCTCGCAGTCCCTGCAACGCGCGCACACGGAAGCCTTGGAACTCGCCCTCAAAAAACTCACCGCGGTGGACGTCAAATCGCGCGAGTATTCCTCGGAGACCATCGCCTTCGACCTCAAGAAACTTCCGCAGGCCAAAGCGTTGATGCGCGAATTCAGCGAACGTTTTGCGAGCCTGATGAAATCTTCCGCCGGTAGCACCGTCTACCAACTGAATTTGCAGTTTTTCCCACTATCAAAAATCGATTCCCCCAAAATCGCCAAGGAGCCCAATCATGAACTTTCTCTCTAAAACCCTCATTCTCTCCATTCTCGTAGGTAACCTCGCCCAGGCCAACCGCAAGGGCAACGGCGGCATCGACGTCGTCACCAAAGACGGCGAACAAATTCCGGTCGAGCTTTACCTCGAAGACCGCACCGAGCGCGTTGAGGTTTGCGAACTCGCGGGAGAAAAAACCGGCGTGGGTGAAGCGCGCGAATGGCGAGCGCTGCTGAACCACATCGTTGCCGAGCTGTTCAAAAAGAATCCCGCCGCCGCCATCACGTTGCACCAGGCGCTCACCAAAGATACGCAGTTCAACGTGCTGACCCTCGATGCGGGCGATGCGATTTATTACACCGACGACGACGGCAGCGTGATCCAGGCCGCCAAGGTCAACGGTGCGATCCGGCTCACGGATTCCCCCAAAGTGTACCTCCTGCGTTCCGCCTGGGAAAATTATTGGAACAAACGTGAAGAGGCGACCCCGTATCGCAAGATGCTAGCGCGCGTGCTGCACGAAGCTCTACTCAAATACTACTCGCCAGAGATCGACAAGAAAGTCGGCAAGGCTCTTCTCGGCGAAGCGGTGGTAGAGATCCTGCGCCTCGCCGGCGTCGTCAAAACCAAAGATGCGGCCGCCCCGGAGAATTTTGCGAAGATGACACCTCAAGAAATCAGCGTGGCCCTCGGCAAATATGGCCTCGTGCCGGCCAACCGGCCCGGCCTTTCGAAGCATGCGTTTAGCTTCTCGATCGAAGGTGAAGCCAAAGGGGATGGAACGGACACGATCGAGAACGAACGGATCGACGTCGAAAACTTTAGAAATTATCACTCCATCAACTACTCCGATCAGGAGAGGGTCATCGCAAACGTCGGCGAACGCGACAAGTGGATGGACGAAATCGGACGGGAAAACCTCTTCGCGAGCTCCATGGTGCCGTTCTCGGCCTCGCAGCAACGGCTGGGCAAGTACGGGCTGGAGTTCTACCACTCAGATTCGCAGGAATTTCGCGACCTCGAGAAAGTGGTAAAGTCAGGCCGGATCTATTCGGTCATGTCTCACAATAGTGCATTTCAACAATACTTCCGCCACGCGGTTCCCGCCTCGTTCACCGAGGCGCTAGAATTCTTCAGCCAAGCACCGGTGGTCTGCCCCTAGGGCGCATCGAAATCTGCCTGAGCACCGCTCGTGAGCGTCACGCGCGGTGCCGGGAGGACGTCGAGCGCCTGCTTGAGGTCGTCGATGAGGTCCTCCTCGTGCTCGAGACCGACGGACATGCGGATCAGCGCCGGGGTGATGCCCGAGCGATTTTTGATTTCCACCGGCACGTCCGAATGGGTCATGCTCGCCGGGTGTTGCACCAGGGATTCCGTACCGCCGAGCGAAACCGCAAGTCGCATGACTTCAAAGCGGTTCAGCACCGCAAAGGCCTCGGCCTCGCCGCCGTGAATCTCAAAAGAAATCAGCGAACCCGTGCCTGAGCACTGGCGATCGTAGATTTCCCGCTCGGGGGAGCCGTCGGGCTCCATTCCCGGGAAAGCCACGGACTTCACCATGGGGTGGATCTTTAAGAATCCCGCAATGGCCTGCGCGGTGCGCGCTTGGCGTTTCATGCGCACGGAGAGCGTCTCCAGGGAGCGCAAGAGCAGCCAGGCATCGAAGGCGCTCGGCAAGGTCCCCAGGATGCTCCGGTAGCCCACCACCGCCTCCATGACGGCCGCCGGGCCCGACACCACGCCCGCGATGAGGTCGCTGTGCCCGCCGATGAACTTGGTGGCCGAGTAGAGCACCACGTCCACGCCGTGATCCTTAGGACACTGGAAGACGGGCCCCAGGAAGGTGTTGTCGACCGCGAAGAGCGGCCGGTGCGCTTCGGTGGCGACCCGGTCGATGACGTCCGCGATGGCGCGCATGTCCACCAGAACGTTCGAAGGGTTGGCGGGGGTCTCCAGGTACACGACCTTCACGCGCTCGAGGCCGTGCTCGTGGATGTGCGCCTCGAGGGTCGCCGGGCAGAGCCCGCCGCCGTCGATCTCGATGCAGCGGATTTGGAACTGCGGCAGGATCTTCTCAAAAAAGAAGAAGGTACCCCCGTAGATGGGCCCCGCGTAGAGCACCACGTCGCCGGGTTTGCAGGTGCTCAGAAAGAAGGTCGTGATCGCGGCCATGCCCGAAGCGAAGGCCGCCGAGCGGTCCACCTTATCCCAGGCGGCCATGCGCTCCTCGAAGATCTGTACGTTGGGGTTGTTGATGCGCGAATAGATCAGCCCCGGCACTTCGCCCGGATCCTTCTCCCGCAGGCCGTAGGCCAGCTCGAAGAAGCGCTTGCCGTCTTCGGCGCGCTCAAATTGGAATGTCGAGGTGAGGAACATGGGCGCCTTCACGGCACCCTCCGAGAGTTTTGGGTCGTATCCGTATCCGAGGGCGAGGGTTTCTGGATGCAAATCCCGCCCCCCGCGGTTTTTGCGATTCATCATGTTGCTTGAATCCTAGGGTCACTTCTGCTCAGATGCAAATTTGACATGGCGGCCC
>DATLIP010000097.1:0-7160 GCA_035539375.1 Bdellovibrionota bacterium
ACTTCCAAAGGTCTTTTGACGGACAAAGAAGCCCGCGAACAAAAAATCGGCGGCGAACTCCTTTGCTCGGTTTGGTAATCGGTAGGGTAGGAGATTAGAAGACCATGTCACGACTAGGAAAAAAACCAGTGGCGATCCCCAGCGGTGTGAAGGCTCAAATCGAAGCCGGCAAAATCCGCGTGGAAGGCCCTAAAGGCAAATTGGCTCTCGCGATCCCAACCGGTATTGCGATCAGCCTTGAAAATAACACTTTGAGCTTCAAGCGTCCCGACGATACGGCCGACTCGAAAGCTCGTCACGGCCTTACTTGGGCACTCGTGAGCAACATGGTCGAAGGCGTCTCCAAAGGGTTCTCGCGAACTCTCGAGATCAAAGGCGTTGGTTACCGTGCACAAGTCAAAGGTAAAGCCCTCGGTCTGACCCTCGGCTTCTCGCACCCGGTAGATTTTCCGCTTCCGGAAGGCGTGACCGCTAAGGTTGATGGTAACACCAAAGTGACTCTGGAGTCGGCCGATAAGGCACTCCTCGGCGACGTGGCCGCGAAAATTCGCGCTCTCCGTCCGCCCGAGCCCTACCAGGGCAAAGGTATTAAATACTCTGACGAAGTCATTCTTCGTAAGGCCGGCAAATCTGCCGCCAGCAAATAAGGAAAGACGATTAGTATGTCTAAGAAACTCACTAAGAGAACTTCTTCTAAAGTTACAACGCGTGCGAAGCGCCACCTGCGCATTCGCAAAGGCGTTATTGGCTCGGCCGAGCGTCCACGCCTCAGCGTGGTTCGTTCGAACCGCAGCGTTCAAGTGCAGCTTATCGACGATGCTTCGGGCAAAACCCTAGCGTCGGCTGTTACGCCTAAAGGCAAAACGGCGAATCGTGAGCTCGCCAAAGCCCTCGGCAAAGACCTCGCCGCTAAAGCTAGCGCGCAGGGCATCTCGTCGATCGTATTCGACCGTAGTGGTTACCTCTATCACGGACGCATCGCGGCTCTCGCCGAAGGCGCTCGTGAAGGCGGACTCAAATTTTAAAGGGAAATGGGTAATTAAATGGCAAACGAAAGACGCAGCAACAACACCGAAGACTCTGGGTTTATCGATCGCGTGATCCACATTGGCCGAGTTGCCAAAGTGGTAAAAGGTGGTCGTCGCTTTAGCTTCAACGCTATCGTGGTCGTCGGCGACAAAAAAGGTCGTATCGGCATTGGTCTCGGCAAAGCGGGCGAAGTTCCCGAAGCCATCCGCAAAGCCGGTGAACAGGCCAAGAAAAGCCTCTTCCCCGTGCCCGTAGTCGGTGACACGATTCCCCATGAAACTTTCGGTCGCTTCGGCGCCGGTAAAGTCAAACTCATGCCTGCAGGCGCTGGTACCGGTGTTATTGCCGGTGGTCCCGTACGTGCGGTCATGGAATGTGCGGGCGTGAAAAACGTTCTCACCAAATGTATCGGCTCTAACAATCCACATAACGTTCTCAAAGCTACGGTAGATGGTCTGAAGCAACTCCGCACCAAAGAGCAATACCGTAAGCGTTTGGGCAAAGACGCATAAGCAAGAAAGCTGAATAGATTATGGCAACCGCAAAAACCAAATCGACTTCTTCGGCGAAAATTTTTGTTCGCCAAATTCGTAGCACGACCCGTACCAAGGTTCCGCACAAGCAAACTCTTGAAGCGCTCGGCCTCGGTAAAATCGGCAAAACGAAAACTCACAACGATTCGCCCGCGATCCGCGGCATGATTCGTCACGTGATTCAATGGCTCGAGGTGAAAAGTGTTTAAGCTAAATAACATCAAATCCCCCGTGGGTTCGAACCACGCTCCCAAGCGTAAGGGCCGTGGTATCGGCTCTGGCCTTGGCAAAACCGGTGGTCGTGGCCACAAAGGTCAACGCGCCCGCACCAGCGGTAACGTCCACCAAGGTTTTGAAGGTGGTCAGATGGAACTTCAACGTCGCTCGCCTAAAGTTGGCTTCAATAGCCCGCTCAAAGCGAACGCTTACCAAGTGAACATTTCGGACCTCGGCTTTTTTGCCGGTAAAGAAGTTTCGCTCAAAGACCTTCTGCCCAAGACTTTCCAAGCCCGCTCGCGCGTGCGCGTTTCGGTAATGGGAACTCATGCAGCGAAATCTTTGCCTAAGTCGATCCAGGCGCACCACGTGGCTCCGGCCGCTAAGAAGCTCCTTGAGTCGGCCGGCGTGAAAATCGAGCTGATCGAGCACAAAGACGGTGCTCGCGTCCTCCCCCGCCGCAAAAAATCACAGAAAAAATAACGATATATGGCCCCTCTCGAGGGGCCATATTTGAGATTTGAGAGTATAAACTTCATCATGGATAAAAATTTGCGGTCGAGGATTCTTTGGCTCTTTGGTCTCGTGTTGCTGTACAAATTCGGCACGCACGTACCTACGCCAGGGGTTAACGGAACGGCACTCTCGGAATATTTTAACCAGGCTGCAGCCGGCACGGTTTTCGGTCTCCTGAACCTCTTTTCGGGCGGCGCTCTTGAGCAACTCTCAATCTTTGGTCTCGGTATCGCTCCCTACATTTCGGCCAGCATCATCATGCAGCTTTCGGGCTTCATGTTTCCTGCCATGGAACGCCTCCAGAAGGAAGGCGAGAGCGGTCGTCGCAAGATCTCTCAATACACTCGTTACCTCACTCTCCTCATTGCCATCATTCAGGGCTTCCTGATTGCCGGCAACCTCGAGGCGCTGACCAGCCCCGTCACCAACCAAGCGGTAGTGTCGGACGGCGGTCTCTCGTTCCGTCTCTTTGCGGTACTGCTGCTCACTGCGGGTGCCATGTTCACCATGTGGATCGGTGAGCAGATCACCGAAAAGGGCATCGGCAACGGTTCTTCGATCATCATTTTCACGGGTATCGCCTCGGCGCTCTTCAAAGGCATCTCGACCCTACGCCTCGCGCTCGAAAACGACCAATTGAACTTCGGCTCGCTCGTGCTCCTCGGGGCCCTGATGGTCGCCGTGATCGCGTTCATCGTCATGGTCGAGCAGGGCAACCGCAAGATCCCCATCACTTACGCCAAGCGTATGGTGGGTCGTAAGGTCTACGGTGGACAGGATTCGCACCTTCCGCTCAAGATCAACCCTGCGGGTGTGATGCCTCCGATTTTCGCTCAAACCTTGCTTTTCTTCCCGGCAACGCTCGTGTCGTTCGTGGGGTTCTTTTCGGCGAAACTTGCTGAGCAGTGGCGCGACACCTTTCAGTTCCACCAAACGAACTACCTCTTTAACATCATCTTCGTTCTCGGCATCTTCTTCTTCGCGTACTTCTATACCGCGATTCAGTCGAACCCGAACGATCTGGCCGAGAACCTGCGCAAGTTCGGCGGCTACGTGCCCGGCATCCGCCCCGGCAAAGCCACCTCGGACTACTTCGATACGATCATCACGCGCCTCGTGTTTTCGGGCGCTCTCTACATGTCGGCTGTTTGTATTCTGCCGACTGTGGTGACCGGCACTTTTAACGTGAACATCCCCTTCGGTGGTACCTCGCTGCTCATCCTCGTGGGTGTAGCGCTCGATACCATGAGCCAGCTGCAAGCGCATTTGGTCAACCAAAACTACGATGGCTTCCTCAAACAAGCGAAGCTTCGGGGTCGTCGGGCCTAAGGGCCCTCGATTTGGTGGCCTGATGACGGCAACAGCAGCTTCGGTCGTTTGTGTGGTGCTCCTAGGTCCTCCGGGATCGGGCAAGGGTACCCAGGCCAAGCGACTCGTGGGCCGTCACCAAGGGTGGGTGCATGTTTCTACCGGAGACCTCTTCCGGGCCGAGATCTCTTCGGGATCTGGCCTCGGGGTTTCGGTAAAAGCGACGATCGATGCCGGGAATCTGGTGTCGGACGAGACCACGAACGAGGTTTTTGCCTCGCAACTGGATAAAATTTTAAAATCTAAGCCACAAACGAAGGTTTTGCTGCTAGATGGATACCCACGGACGCGACCTCAGGCTCAGGCCTTGGTGGCGCTGACGAAAAGACGCCCGGACCTCGCCGATATCAAAATCGTCGAGTTCGTGGCCTCCGAAGAGCTCCTAGTGGAGCGCCTCTCGGGTCGACGGATCAATCCGAAGACCGGGCGGATTTATCATTTGGTCTCTAACCCGCCTACGGTCCCGGGGCGGTGTGATGATGACGGTACGGAGCTCGTGCAACGTGCCGATGACAAGCCCGAAACCATTCGGTCGCGCTACCGACTTTATGTCAAAGAGCGCGATGGAATCGTCAAAGGTCTTGTCGAGGGCGGATTTGAGTCCCCAGTGGCCATCGAGGCCGGGTTAGCCCCCGATCTCGTGGAAGCCAAACTGGAGACCACGATCGCGTCCATTTTAGACTAGTTCGTTGAGATCTGGCGGGGTTTGGGCCCCAAAAGCCGGGTGGAGAACTTTTCATAATAAAGCCACAAGCGGCTCATGCCTCCCGGCGTGATTCCTTTGGCAACCTTTTTGTCCCGTGAACCCTAGATTTGGTCTGATGCAGGCCATCCTATTGTGTTGACTGGGGAAAAAAAGGGACTAGAAGTTTGGTTCAAATTTTTATTTAGGTGGGTATAAGTGTATGAAAGTACGTGCGTCAGTTAAAAAAATCTGTGACAAATGTCAGGTCATTAAGCGCAAAGGTGTGCTCCGTGTGATCTGTAAGAATCCGAAACACAAACAGAAACAAGGATAAAGGAAAAGAGTTATATGGCTCGTATTGCAGGTGTTGATTTACCTCGTAACAAAAGAATGGACGTTGCCCTTACGTATATCCACGGAATTGGCACCGCGACCGCACAAAAAATGCTTGAAGCTGTAGGACTTGATCCTGCAACGAACACCGATCAGCTCGATGACAACGGTGTCGCGAAAATTCGCGAATATCTCGAAAAACATCTTACGGTAGAAGGTGACCTGCGTCGCCGTACCGGTCTGAACATCAAACGTCTCATCGATCTTCAAACTTACCGTGGTCTTCGTCACCGCAGTGGTTTGCCTATCCGTGGTCAGCGCACGCGTTCGAACTCGCGTACGCGCAAAGGTCCCCGCAAAACTGTTGCTGGTAAGGCATCGGTTAAAGGCATGAAGTAGTAGAGGACTAGGAGAAATAGATTCATGGCAAAACCAGAAGCTTCGAAACAGAAAAAATCCGCAAAAAAAGCGCCTCCTGTAGGCGTGGTTCACATTTACGCAACCTTTAACAACACGCTGGTGACTGTTACCGACACTGCCGGTAACGCTCTCTTTTGGTCCTCTTCAGGTAAGAACGGTTTCCGTGGCGCTCGTAAGAGCACCCCGTTCGCTGCACAGGTCGCAACTCAAGAAGTTGCCCAAGCGGCGTTCGACTCGGGCATGCGCTCGGTTGCCGTTGAGCTCAAAGGTCCGGGCGCTGGCCGCGAATCTGCACTCCGTGCGATCGCTGCTGCCGGCCTGCGAGTAACCCAAATCAAAGACGTGACGCCTATCCCACACAACGGATGCCGTCCCCCCAAACGTCGTCGTGTCTAAGAAAGTTCTGGAGGAATCACTAAAGTGGCAGAAACAAATTTGATCCGCGAAAATTGGACCTCTCTCATTCGTCCGCGTGGTGTTGAGGTCGATCGTTCGACTTTGACTCCGACCTTCGGACGTTTCATTGCACGACCCCTCGAGCGTGGCTTTGGTCACACTATCGGCAACGGCCTTCGTCGCATTCTCCTCAGCTCGCTGCAGGGCTGCGCGATTACCAGTGTGAAATTCGACGGCGTCTTGCACGAGTTTGCAACTCTCAACGACGTGACCGAAGACATGGCCGACATCATCTTGAATCTCAAGGGTGTTCGCCTGCGTCTCACCGGCCGCGACGAGAAAACCATTCTTATCGACAAAAAAGGTCCTTGCGAGCTCACTGCCGCTGACCTCGCTGTCGACGATTCGGTTGAAATTCTGAACCCCAGCCACAAAGTAGCGACACTCGGTAAGGATGCTCACATCCGCGGCGAAATCGTTGTGAAGTGGGGCCGTGGTTATGTTCCCGCTGACCGCAACAAAAGCGAAAACTCGCCGATCGGCACCATCGCCATCGACTCCGTGTTTTCGCCTGTTACGCGCGTGAACTACGCTGTATCGAACGCCCGCGTGGGTTCTTCGACTGACTACGACAAGCTGACGCTCGACACCTGGACCGATGGTTCTTTGTCGCCTGAAGACGCTCTGGCGTACGCCGCGAAGATCTACAAAGAGCAAATGAACATCTTCATCAACTTCGACGAAGGCGTTGAAGTGGTTGAAGTGAAAAAAGACTCGGGTGAGAGCGACATCAACGAAAACCTCTTCAAGAGCGTTGAAGAACTCGAACTCTCGGTTCGTAGCGCGAACTGCTTGCAGAACGCGAACATTCGCTACATCTACGAACTCGTCAACAAAACCGAAGCCGAAATGCTGCGCACCAAAAACTTTGGTCGCAAGTCGCTCAACGAGATCAAAGACATCTTGTCGCAAATGGGTCTTGGACTTGGCATGAAGCTCGATATCCCCCAAGAACTCATCGCCGAGAAAACTCGCGAGAAGAAAATTCAAGGCTAAAGAGGTAATCTATGCGTCACGGAAAAGTAAGTACTCGACTCGGAGTGAAGTCCGCCCACAGGACGGCGATGCTCCGTAACCTCGCCCGCGCCCTCGTGGAACACGGTCGAATCAAAACCACATCGGCGCGCGCTAAAACGCTGCGTCCTTTCGTAGAAAAGCTCGTATCGCGCCTCAAGGAGCCTTCGGTAGCGAATCTTCGCCTCGCCGTATCGCGCCTCAACGATCGCGACACTGTGCTTAAAATTGCGGCAGACATCTCTCCTAAGTTCAAAGATCGCAACGGTGGATACCTGCGCATCTTGAAACTTGCGAAGCCTCGTGCCGGCGATTGCGCCGACATGTCGCTTATCGAATGGGTTGATGAGTCTCTCGTAAACTTCTACCAGGCCCAAGGCACCGAAAAAGCTGCTAAGAAGCCCGCTAAGAAGAAAGCCGCCGCGAAAAAGAAACCCGCTAAGGCCGCTAAGAGCGCTGAATAATTTCTTATGAAATTGACGGCACTTCGACTCTTTAAACTGTTCGTGCTCGTGGGAACCCCCCTCCTGGGTGGTCTTTACGCCTATCAGTTTACGGCTCAGGATTCTGAGTCGCAAAAGGTTGTGCCG
>DATLIP010000098.1:0-13814 GCA_035539375.1 Bdellovibrionota bacterium
ACGTAGCCCACATCGAAAGCAAAACGAAACGATGTTGCGTGGATTGTTCTTCGGTTGCCGAAAGTTTTCCTTGCAGCACGGAAGTGATCGGTAGACTTTCGTCAGAGGGGGTGTCGAGTTTGATGCGCAGATCAATTCGCGTTTCGAGCTTTGACTCGTATGCGGGTTTTTCGGGGACAAAGGCCTGCACGAACGAAAAAATCACTAGCACGAGTAGGGGTAATACCCACCAGTAGCCTGCCAGTACGGACTTGATTTTTGCGTTCATCGGTTCAAAAAACCTAGCTCTTTTTTGCTATTGCATCAAACCCACTCGACTCCATTGGGGTTTGGTCGTAATTTATAGTGGCGCAGGAGGGCAATATGGGAATTTTAAAGGAATTTCGAGAGTTTGCGGTTAAGGGGAACGTGGTCGACATGGCCGTGGGTATCATCATCGGCGGTGCCTTTACCACCATTGTGAAGTCTATGGTGGACGACGTCTTGATGCCTCCCCTTTCGATCGTGGGCGGCAAGGCCACTTCCACCATCTCCCAACTTTACATCGACCTCTCGGGCACGGAGCACGCCAACCTCACCGAGGCCACCGCCGCAGGCGCTCCGGTCATCAAGTACGGGCTTTTCCTGCAGAACATCGTCTCCTTTATGATCGTGGCCTTCGCGGTCTTTCTGCTGGTAAAGCTGATCAACACCTTGAAGCGCCACGAAGAAGCCAAGGCCGCCCCGACCCCGGCCACCCCCGAAGACGTCGCGCTTTTGCGCGAAATTCGTGATTTACTAAAGAAGTAGGCCCCGCCGTCGGGGTCGCTGAGGGGGAGAGGGTGGAAGGCGTCAAAGTGCGCAAGGGTCAGGCCGGACAAGTGCTCGTGGAATGGGTGCTGCTTGTGGCCATAGCCGTGGTGATTTTCGGATCGGTATTTTTGGTGGTCCGCGCCAACCTCTTCTCGGTATGGGTCTGCCAGTATTGGCCCCGCGTGGCAGCGCCCAACGAATGCAAAGATGAAGCTGCCTGCTGGGAAGCGCTCAAGCAGGGCTCGCGCCCCGAAGACGTTGACCGCATTCAGCAAATTCGCGATCAGTACTGCGATCAATAAGTTATCCAAGAGCGATTGAAGCTTTGACTCGCTTTGTCCAAGTGGCCTTGCGCTGCGAGGCTTCGCGGGCGGGCATCTCTGGTGCAAAGGACTTGTCGAGCGCCGCAAGTTTCGAAAGCTCCGCAAGATTCTTCACAAGCCCCACTCCGAGAGCTGCCACATAAGCCGCGCCCCGCACTGTGGTTTCCACATCCGCAGGTCTTTCAATGCGGCAGCGCAAAATGTCGGCCTGGTACTGCATCATGAGCCCGTTGCGCGAGGCGCCTCCATCGACGCGCACCGATTTGGCTTTCACCGAAGCGTCTTTCATCAGTGATTCAAAAACATCACCCACGGAATGGGCAATCCCCTCGAGGCAAGCTCGCGCAAGGTTCGCTTTGGTGGAGCCGCGCGTGAGTCCGCCGATCAGGCCTTTCGCCGAAGGCGCCCAGTAGGGCGATCCGAGTCCGGTGAGGGCAGGCACAAAGAAAACCCCTTCGCTCGAAGGCACAGAGGCGGCCAGTTGTTCGATGTCCGAACTCTTTGCGATCATCTGCATTCCATCGCGCAGCCACTGCACCGCCGCTCCCGCGATGAATACCGAAGCTTCAACGGCGTAAGTGCTTTGTTTGCCCAGAGTCCACGCCACGGTGGAGACGCCGGTCTTGGAGGGCTTGGGCTTCGAACCTGAATTCACGAGCATGAACGCACCCGTGCCATAGGTGATCTTGGCCTCACCCCGCGCAAAGCAGGCCTGACCAAAGAGAGCCGATTGTTGATCGCCCAGCACGCCGTGCACCGGAATGCCATCGGGCAAAAACTTGAGCCCCTGAGTTTTGGCAAAAAGCGCATCGCTCGCAAGAATCTGAGGCAAAATTTCTTTGGGCACTTTTAGCGTGCGCAGGGCCGCGGGACTCCACTCACGGCGACGCAGGTCCATGAGCATGGTGCGCGAGGCGTTGGAAGTGTCGGTGACGTGCGCCTGGCCACCGCTAAGTTTGTAAACAAGATAGGTATCCATGGTGCCAAAACACAGCTCGCCACCTTTGGCCGCGCGCGCGATCTTGGCGTCGCTCTCCAGAAGCCACCGAAGTTTGGTGCCCGAAAAATAGGGGTCGAGCACCAGGCCTGTGATTTTTTTCAGCTCTTTGCCCGCAGCGGTTTTTCTCAGCGCCTCGCAAATTTTTTGCGAGCGGCGGCATTGCCACACGATGGCCCGAGCGGCGGGCTTGCCGGTGGTGCGATCCCACAGGCCAAAGGTTTCACGCTGGTTGGTGATGCCGATGGCAGCGATCAGATGCGGAGAAAAGGAGCTTTCTTTTTGCTTGGCCACATCGAGGGCGGTGCGTACCGAAGACGAAACGGAATTCCAAATTTCGTCGAGCGAGTGTTCCACCCAGCCAGGCTGGGGGAAATGCTGGGGAAATTCTTCTTGCCCCACACCGACAACTTCGAAATTTTCATTGTAGATGACGGCCCGGCTAGAGGAGGTTCCCTGATCGATCGCCAATAGGTATTTCATGGGACTCCGTTCTAGATCTATGTTCAGAAATGCTCAAGGGAGGGTGGGCGAAGCCCTGGCCCCCTGTGCTAGAGTGAGCCACATCATGAAAGTCCCCGACTTGAGCCAAAAAGCGTTAGATTTTTTGGTCAAGTATTTGCGTCTCGAGGTGCACGGCCTTGAGCACATCCCCACAAGCGGGCGCATGATTTGCGTCGCCAACCACTCCGGCTTCGCAGGACTCGATGCGATCATCCTCGCAAACGAAATCAAAAAAGTACGTGACACGGCCCCACAAATTCTTGCGCACAAATTGTGGTTCAAGAGTGACGGCCTCGAGCCCCTGCGCAAACACTTCGGCTTGATACGTGCCGATTTCAATGCCACGCTCATGTCTCTGCAGCGTGACGAAGCGTTGATTCTTTTTCCCGAAGGCGAGGGCGGCAACTTCAAGCCCACCCGGCGGCGCTATCGTTTGCAGGATTTTCGCGGTGGCTTTGCGCGCGCCGCACTGATCACCGGAGCGCCTATTGTGCCGTGCGTGATTGTGGGCGCCGAAGAAAGCAATATCAACCTTGGCCGCATTCGCATCTTTAACAAAATCATCGGAACAGACATTCCCCTGCCTCTCAACTTGATTCCCCTGCCCATCAAGTGGAGCATCAAGTTTTTACCCCCCAGACACCTCGAGGGCATGGAAACCGAGGCTCTCGACAATGCTCGTATTGACCGTGAAAGCCTTAAGATGCGCCACCATTTGCAGCGTGCGCTCGTCGATGAGCTACGGCGTCGCAAATCATTTCATTTAGGAAAGGTACCCCTACACGATGATGACGTTCCTTAGTGTGATCACTCTTTTGCTGGCTCTTTCTGCCGTGGGGCTCATGACCTATGTGCACATGCGCATTTTCAATAGACCCTATTTCGGCAAAGAACACTCTTCACAGCCCGACGTCGTTTCACAAATCAAACCCAAACACATCTTCGTTCGCCATCTCGAAGCTCGCCATTGGTGGGAACTCTGGATGGGATCTTTTTTGGTACGCTTCTTTAGCCGCGAAAATCCCGAAGTGCGCGAACGCAAGACTTTTGCTCATCTCTTTGTTCCAGATGAAAAGTTTTCCAAGCCTTATCCACTTGTCATATACACCCATGGCAACGGCGCCACCATTCAAGAGGCCACTGCGTGGCTCGAGCACCTGGTGGCTGCGGGCTATGCCCTGCTTGTGTGCGAATATCGCGGGTTTGGCGAAGCGGGCGGTCATCCCGAGCGAAGCCTTATCAATCGCGACTTGTGTTATTTTTACGACGAAGCTCTACGCACGGGCTATGTCGATGAACGTCGGATTAGCGTTTACGGCCGCTCACTGGGTGGCGGCGTGGCCTGTGACCTTGCGGCGCGACGTCCTTTTCAGGCTCTCATCCTTGAGTCCTCATACTTCGACATTCGTGAGATTCTCGGCACCAAGCACCTGCCCGATTACATCTTGCTCGGCAAAGACTTTGCTTGTGGAAAAGTCGTGGAAACGTTTCAAGGAAAGATTTTGCTCCTGCACGGACAGCACGACACCGTGTCTCCCTGCTCGCAGTCTGTAAAACTCAAGTCCGCAAACCCGGCGGCCACGCTCAAAGTCTTTGATGCCGATCACTCAAACATCTACCAAAAGGCCGAGTACAAAGAATACGTCCTCCAGTGGCTGAAATCGTAGTTGCCTTCTGCTAATCCTGACTTCGACTTGAGAGGAAGAGGAGGTCTTATGAAATCTGTTTATCTGTTCTTGTCCCTTGCCCTGGTTCCGCAGGCGTTCGCCCTGCGCAGCGAAACGCGGTCCCTAGATCTGATCCCGGCTCCGCAATGCCAAGGCCTGCGTGCAGTAGAGGTCAGCTTTGACGATGCCAAATCGAATGGCATCAAGTCTTTTGCCCTAGCGATGGAATCCGAAAATATTGAGATGAGTTTTGCGGGTGGCGGACGCGCTGGCAACGGTGATCCAAAAAACTACAAACTGATGTACAGCTCCTACCGTAACCAGAAGCGAGGTCTCTCGGCCACCCTTTACGGTGACGACGAATCCCGGCTTTTCAACAAAGTCGAAGTCGTTCACTGGACAGACGTGGGATCTATCGATGAGAGCGTTGAAATCCTCTGCGAATACACGCTCGCAAAGAAAATTCCTTTTAAAAAATGGTGGCCGAATTAAACCTCAACTAAAAAAAGGTCCGCAAGAGAGCACGTCTCTTGCGAACCTTTTTTGGTGTGACCGTTGAAGAATTGGAGTCTTCCTTCAACCACCGTCGCTCATCGCGACAATGCGGAATTTGCTCTTGGACTGCGAACGTCTCCCCACTCTTAGCCCCCGTTTCCGAGCTGTTCTTTGATAGCGACGGGCTTAAAATGAGTCAAAAAGCTTTTTCACATAAATTCAGACACTTAGCTTGAAGTAAGCCTTTTTAAGTGCTTGATTTTCCTAGCGCCGAAATTCTAGACATTTCCAGGTTTTCTGTACAAAAAATCCCGCTTTAGGCCCGTCTCTGTACCCAAAAACGGGCGCTTAGCCAGGCACACCTTTTGTATCTCTGTACAGAGGGGGATCTAGACGTGTCTCATTTCGCCGTAAAAGCTGCCCGAGTGACCATCGCTTTGTCAGTGGTGGCCGTGATTTTTTATGCTCAAAACGCCACGCTTTCGAGCGCCACTCGTTATCCTGCCACGGCTTCGGAGATCGCAGACGACGCATCCCCTGATCATTTTTCTTCGCAGCCCGAGGCCACTTATGTCGCTGCACATGCCGCGGGAAAAACCTGGACGCAAGAAGAACTCCTGGCGCGCGCCAAAGAGCTCGCCGCCACGAGCCCGCACATTCGTGTTGACGTCTTCCGCGTTTTTGAATCGCGCAGCAACGAAGGCGAGCTGCTCGAGCGTCGAGCGATTTTTCCTGAAGTGACGTTTTATTCGGAACGACGCGAATCGCACTCAATCGTTTACGATCCCACTCCAGTGGAGTTCATGGCCGTGTGGGTAAACGATCAGCTCGAATTCGTTTTTGCCGTTTCGAGCGCGACCTATCGCAAACGCTTTGTACCCGCGCGCGACCAGTGGGAACACCCCACGACACCCAGCGGTGCTTTTGCTCCGATTTATCTGAACCCGCTGCACCACTCGAAAACCTACCGCCCCGTAGGCGCCGACATCGGCCCCGAGATGCCCTTTTCGGTATTCATCGACAACGCCGGCAAGGACCTCCTAAAATCCTGGAGCGGCTACGCCTTTCACGGCACCACGCTCTCGCACTACGATGCCCTCGGCACGCCCGATTCGGGAGGCTGCATCCGCATGGCACGCGAAGACGCCGAAGTCTTCTTTGCACTGCTAAACCCCGAGCTGCGCACGCTCAATCGCTACGGCCGCTGGTACGCCGATCGCGATCCCCGCAACCGCCCCAGCGAAACGCTCACCGACTTGCGCGAGCGCATGCGCATCAATATCATCGATCCGGATTTTATGGAGGCGAACCCTGACTTCGCTGCGCAGATTCACGCGCGCTACGAAAACCTGCTTTCGTACATTTACATCGAGGTGAATAACAACATCGACCGCACGCTAGAGACGCTCAAAAGCCGAAAACACCGCACGCTCACCGAAACGGCGAAGAGCGAGTCGACGTCGCACTAATAAGATCTAAAAATTGACAGAGGATCGGCTCACGATGTCCGCGAGCTCAGCCACGGTGGACACCGCGATCACCTTAACGCCTTCGACATGCTTGGCTTCTTTGAGATTCCACTTAGGCACGACGGCGCGGGCAAGGCCCACGTTGCGCGCTTCTTTGAGGCGCGCTTCGATGCCCGTGGTGGAGCGAATCTCTCCCCCGAGTCCCACTTCGCCAATGAGGAGCATGTCTGGCGGGAGCGCTTCATTCTTGAGCGCCGACACCAGGGCAAAGAGAATCGCCAAGTCCGCGGCGGGCTCTACCACGCGTGCGCCCGAGGCAACTTTAAAATAAACATCCTGCTCAGCAAAATTCAGCTTCAGGGCCTTTTCCGCCACGGCCATCAACACCGAGATGCGGTTTTGATCCACACCCTGCACCGTGCGACGCGGAAATCCGCTATAGCAGCGCTGCGTGAGCGCCTGCACTTCGGTGAGAAAGGGGCGTGTGCCCTCGAGGTGTGCAACAATCGACGAGCCGGCCATTTCTTTAGATCTCTCGGCGAGAAATCTCTCTGAAGGATTGTCGACCTCCACGAGACCCCGGCCACTCATCTCAAGCACCGCGATTTCGTTGGTGGGACCGAAGCGATTTTTTTGTCCGCGGAGGAGCCGATAACCACCGCTCGTGGCTTGTTCAAAATAAAATACCGCATCCACCATGTGCTCAAGAAGTTTGGGCCCGGCGATGGATCCCTCTTTGGTCACGTGGCCCACAAGGATTGTGGTCACGCCGCGACTCTTGGCGTATTTCATTAGCGCGTGCGTGACTTCGCGAATCTGCGACACCGTGCCGGCTGCTGAATCAAATTGATCTGACTCTAGAGTTTGCACCGAATCGACGATGAGAAATTGTGGCTGATAATCGTTGGCGAGTTGCAGCGCCGACTCGAGCGAAGAGGTGGAAAGAAAACCGATCTGCGCGGAGTCCGCAATGCCCAGGCGCGTGGCGCGCGAGGCGACTTGCGACTGAGATTCTTCACCGCTGACGTAAAGGCACTTGGAGCCACGTGTGGCTAGCGCGCCAACGATCTGCAAGAGAATGGTGGACTTGCCAATGCCAGGCTCACCGCCGAGAAGCACGAGCGAGCCGTGGAAGAATCCTCCGCCGAGCACGCGATCGACTTCTTTAAAGCCCGAGGACACGCGCTTTTCACGCGAGGCGGTTTCTTCACTTTCGTGAAAGAGGCCGGCAATTTTGAGGGGTTCTACAGGGCCTTGGGCACGACCGCTGGGACCAGCGCCGCCCGCAGGCTCGATGATCTTTTCTTCGACAAAAGAGTTCCAGGCGCCGCACTGGTGACAGCGTCCCTGCCATTTGGGGCTGGATTCTCCGCACTCCGTGCAGAAAAACATCGTCTTCGCGGTGCTCTTTTTCTTAGACATAAAATAGTCGGCGTGCCAGGTAAATTACCTGGCAACCGTCCGGTTGAAACCGTCGCGAACTACGAAATCGAAGCTTGGCGCGCCATCGCGCGCTGAAGCTTGAGTTCTTGTTTTCTGAAATCCGAATCATCAAGACCACCACTTTCGATGGCCTTGCGGGCCTTGCCTTCGGCAGCTTTGGCACGCTCAACACTGATGTCAGAACCCATTTCGGCCACGTCGGCGAGCACGGTAATCCGGCTTCCGTTCACTTCGAGCCAGCCGTACGACACGGCGGCCGCATTGCTGCGACCGTCAGAGGTTTTCCAGCGCAGCACGCCCGTTTCGAGTTCCGTCACGAGGTTCGCGTGATTCGGCAGAATGTCGAGTTGACCCTCGATGCCGGGAGCAAAGAGTTCCGTGATTTTTACGCCTTCGACGACTTTACGCTGAGGTGTGATCACACTGAGTTCCATATTAACTCCTATTTGTCAGGTGTCGGGTAAGTTACCCGACACGCTGTCTAGTCATACCGACTAGACCAACGTCTTAGCTTTTTCTACAGCTTCTTCGATCGTGCCCACCATATAGAACGCTTGTTCTGGCAGGTGGTCATGCTTACCGTCGACGATTTCTTGGAAACCGCGAACGGTGTCTTCGATCTGAACGTACTTGCCCACGAGACCCGTGAACTGCTCTGCTACGAAGAAAGGCTGCGAGAGAAAACGCTGAACCTTACGTGCGCGCGACACCACAAGTTTGTCGCCGTCCGAAAGTTCGTCCATACCAAGAATCGCGATGATATCTTGGAGTTCTTTGTAGCGCTGCAGAATCACCTGAACGCCGCGAGCCACTTTGTAGTGGTTGTCGCCAACAACTTCAGGAGCGAGGAGACGCGAGGTCGACGCGAGAGGATCTACCGCAGGGTAAATGCCCATCTCCGAGATCTCACGCGACAAGTTCGTTGTCGCATCAAGGTGAGTAAAGGTCGTTGCCGGAGCAGGGTCGGTGTAGTCGTCCGCAGGTACGTAAACGGCCTGTACCGAAGTGATCGATCCTTTGGTGGTCGAGGTGATGCGCTCTTGCATGGCGCCCATCTCAGTGGCGAGGGTAGGCTGGTAACCTACGGCCGAAGGGATACGACCGAGAAGAGCCGACACTTCCGAACCCGCTTGGGTAAAGCGGAAGATGTTGTCGATGAAGAGCAGAACGTCTAGGTTCTGTTCGTCGCGGAAATATTCTGCGATCGAAAGACCAGTGAGCGCCACGCGCGCACGAGCGCCGGGGGGTTCGTTCATCTGACCAAAGACGAGGGCAGCTTTTTTGATAACGCCGGATTCCTGCATCTCGAGCCAGAGGTCGTTACCTTCACGAGTACGTTCACCCACGCCCGCGAATACGGAATAACCACCGTGCTCAGTAGCTACGTTACGGATGAGTTCCTGAATGAGTACCGTTTTGCCTACACCCGCACCGCCGAAGAGGCCGATCTTTCCGCCCTTAGCGTAAGGAGCGAGAAGGTCTACTACTTTAATGCCGGTCCAGAGAGGCTCGGCGATAACGGCGAGGTCTTTGAACTCAGGTGGTTTGCGGTGAATGGGGTAGGTCTTTTCAGACTTCACTTCTTCGCCACCGTCGATCGCTTCGCCGGTAACGTTGAGAATACGACCAAGAACGTTATCGCCCACGGGCACCTGAATAGGCGCGCCGGTGTTGACCACTTCTTGTCCGCGCACGAGGCCTTCGGTGGCGTCCATCGCGATACAACGAACGGTACCTTCACCAAGGTGCTGAGCAACTTCGAGAACGAGGTTGCCCTCGCGATCGTCGATCGCTTTGTTGGTAGTTTTGAGGGCCGAGTACATGGCTGGCAGAGCATCCACATCAAATTGAACGTCTACTACCGGACCCAAGACTTGCAGAACTTGTCCTACATCTTTTGAAACACGAGTTGCCATTTATCTATATCTCCTTAACCCTTGAGGGCTTCTGCCCCACTGACAATTTCCATAAGTTCGGTGGTGATCGCCGCCTGTCGTACGCGGTTTGCTTCTAGGGTGAGGCTTGCGATCATATCTTTTGCGTTGGTGGTTGCGCTGTCCATTGCCGTCATACGCGCGCCAAATTCACTGGCCATCGAGTCGGCAAAGACACGGAAAAACTGCATCGCTACTTGTTTCGGAATCAGTTTGCTAAGCAGTTCCTTGCGGCCCGGCTTGTAAATGATTTCGGCACTGGTTTCCGAATCCGCAGCGGTTTCGGTCGATGCGCTCGCGCCCAGAGGCAAGAGCACTTTGTAGCTGACGATCTGGGTGAGCGCCGTGCGAAATTCGGTGTAGCAAACTTCTACGCGGTCGAATTCACCAGCAACAAACTTGTCTACAAAGTAGCGTGCAATCGCATCGGTGTTTTGCGAAGAAAACGCTCCGGTCCAAAAATCCTTGAACCAGTGGCCTTCGATGCCGTTCTTTTTAAAGAACTCAAAACCTTTTTTACCGACGAAATAGAGATCGGGTTTCACCGACTCTTCCGACTGCAGTTCTTCGTAGTGACGAACGGCATTGCGAATCGCGTTGGTGTTGTAACCACCGCAAAGGCCCTTGTCCGAAGTCACCACGATGAGCGCCACGCGCTTGGTGGATTGAGTCGCGCCATCGACGAGATCTTGTTCGTCGCTTTGGCTCACACCACTGCCGCCCGAGAGCAGCGGGTGCAGACTCGACAAAAACTCTTCACGCTTGCCGGCTTCGACGCCCGCAGCGAGATCCGTAAGGATACGTTGCGTGAGACCTTCAATGTGTTCGGCAAACGGTCGAGCGCCGTTGATGGTTTCTTGAGCGCGCCTTAAGCGTGCCGCAGCTACCATCTTCATCGCTTTGGTAATCTGCTGAGTGCTTTTCACACTCGAGATTCGCCTCCGGATGTCTTTTAATGAAGCCATTCAGTCTTTCCTACTTCTTCCCTTAAGCTTGAGCTAAAAAGTTGCTCTTGTAAGTTTCGAGGGCGCGTTTCAGGAGCGGAAGCGTTTTGTCGTCGAGAGCTTTCGATTTCGAGAGCGACTCCACGAGCTCTTTGGCATTCGAATCGAGGAACGCCAAGAGACCGTCTTCGAAGGCACGAACTTTGTCTACCGCGATGTCGTCGAGGTAGCCGTTCGTGACGGCGTAAACCACCACAACTTCTTTTTCGACGTCGAGGGGTTGGAACTGACCTTGCTTCAAAACTTCCTGCAGACGCAGGCCGCGCTCGAGCTGTTTCTTAGTGGCAGCGTCGAGGTCCGAACCGAAAGCTGCGAAGGCTTGAAGGTTACGGAACTGAGCGAGTTCGAGACGGAGCGGACCAGCAACTTTTTTCATCGCTTTGGTTTGCGCGTTACCACCTACGCGAGATACCGAGAGACCGGCGTTCACGGCCGGACGGATACCCGAGTAGAAAAGGTCCGTTTCGAGGAAGATCTGACCGTCGGTGATCGAAATCACGTTGGTCGGAATGTAAGCCGAAACGTCGCCCGCTTGGGTTTCGATGATCGGCAATGCGGTAAGCGAACCACCGCCTTCGGCGTCCGAAAGTTTTGCGGCGCGCTCAAGGAGACGGCTGTGGAGATAGAAAACGTCGCCGGGATAAGCTTCGCGACCCGGAGGACGACGGAGCAGAAGCGACAACTGACGGTAAGCTTGCGCTTGTTTGGTAAGGTCATCGTACACGATGAGAGCATGCATGCCGTTATCACGGAACCACTCGGCGATCGTCACGCCCACATACGGAGAGATGTACTGAAGGGGTGCGGTGTCCGAAGCGGTAGCTGCTACGATCACCGTGTAGTCAAGCGCGCCAGCGGCACGGAGTTTTTCGACTACTTGAGCTACGGTCGATTGTTTTTGACCGGTCGCTACGTAAACGCAGTAAACGCCTTTGCCTTTTTGGTTCACAATGGTGTCGAGAGCCACGGCGGTTTTGCCTGTCTGACGGTCACCAATGATAAGTTCGCGTTGACCGCGACCGATCGGAATCAGAGCGTCGATAACTTTGATACCGGTTTGCAGCGGCTGAGTTACAGGTTGACGTTTTACGATGCCGGGAGCTTTGGTTTCTACCGCGCGAGTTTCTTTGGTGCCGAGCGCGCCCTTGCCGTCGATCGGAGCACCGATCGCGTTGAGTACACGTCCCAGAACTTCTTTGCCCACAGGGGCCTGCATGATCTTACCGGTACGTTTCACGGTATCGCCTTCACGAACCGAAGCGTCCGAACCGAAAATGGCGGCACCGACGTTGTCTTCTTCAAGGTTCAGCGCAAGACCGTAAAGGCCGTTGCCGAAATCGAGCAGCTCGCCGGCCATACAACCTTGGAGACCGTGTACACGCGCAACCCCGTCACCGACGGAGAGGATCGTTCCTGTTTCGTTAAGCTCTACGCGCGTGTCGTAGTCTGCGATTTGCTTCTTAATAATCGCACTGATTTCTTCTGCCCTGATTTGTTGCATTCCTGCATTTTCCTTTCTTGGTCGCCTGCTCACCGAGTTCCCCTCGGTGCCAGATTTTTACTTAGTTAAGAGATCCTTAAGCGCCTTTATCGAGCAGGCCTTGCTTCATGCTCGCTAGCAATGTTCTCAGCGAACCATCTAAGGTCTTGCCCATCAGCTCCACGCGCAATCCGGCGAGCAGCTGCGGGTTCACCACGGTGTGCACTAAGAACTTTTTTCCGGTGGCTTTTTCGAGTTCGACCCGAAGCCTATCCTCCTGTTGCTTCGACAATTCCATGGCGGATTCCACCCGGACGTCGAGCGTGCCTTGTTCTTCGTGCACCAGCTTGGTGAAGTACTGAGCAACTTGCGGAATGATCGGCGCACGGCCGAACTCCACAACTTTAAGGATGTAGTCAGACAAGGTGCCCTTGATGTCGGCGCCTGTAAGAATCTCTTTGAGGACCTTCTGCTTTTCGGTGGCCGAAAAGGCGTCCGAGTTCAAAAGTTCGGTGAGCTGTTTGCTCTCCGAAATCGCCGTTGCGACTTTTTGAAGCGACGGCAAAATTTTGGCGGCTTCGTCAGTCGAAGAGACGAGCAGTCTCAAGGCTTTTGCGTAACGTTTTGCGAGGACGTGATTGTGTGCCATTACCGTGGGCTCCCAGCGTTTTTAAGTTGCGACGGAATTTCGTTTACAAACTTTTCAAAAAGCTTGTCGTGGATTTCGGTCTTCTGTTCGTGGGCCTTGGCGGTCGAGCCTTCGAGCTGGTCCAGGGTCACTTCGAAAGTTTGCTCAACGAGGCTTGCGCGGATTTTGCGGGCAGCGTTCGTGACTTCGGATTTCGCGGAGAGTTCGGCGTCGGCCAAAACTTGAGCGGCGCTATTTTTGGTTTCTTCTAAAATCTGACGAGCAATGCGTTCGCCTTCTGCGCGAACGGACTCGATCACGTCGAGCTTGCGTGCGGCAAGATCTTTGTACTCATTGTTGGCCTTCGCAAGACGCGCTTCCACCGCGGCGAGTTCTTCGCGAGCGGTAGTCAAGTTTTTGGCGATGGTTTCCGAGCGGCTTGCAACAGCTGCTTTGATGCCGCGACGGCCAGCGAAATAAACGACCGCGACAACCACGCCGAGGTTAAGGAGTGCGACGAGTTCTGGGAGTCCAGGTCCGATTGCGTGAGTTCCACCAACTGCCATGTGTTTATGCCTCCGGATTGCTCATCGCGGGCTTGTTCGATTTTGCGCCACTGCGATCGAGAAGAACACGATCCATCACGAGTTTTGCGAGCGCGGGAATTTCCGAAGAAACTTTGGCAAGTTCTCCGCTCACGCTGCTGGCAACTTCTTGACGGACTTGTTGAATTTTAGTTTGGGCTTCTTCGCGGGCTTGCGACAAAAGCGCCGATTGTTTTTGCAGAGCTTCGGCTTTAAGTTTGGCGTAATCGGCGGCGGCATCGCGGTGTGCGTCTTTGAGGCTAGACGCCACATTCGCTTCGAGCGCTTGAGCCTCTTCCGCGGCAACGCGAGATTTTTCAAGGCGTCCGTCGATGCGCTCATCGCGTTCGACAAGAACTTTGGTCAGCGGTTTGAGCGCCACAAAGTTCATAAAAAAGAAAAAGACGACGACAACCGCAAACATTAAGAAAAACGTTTGGTTGACGCCTAAAGAAGTGAGAATCGCCAGCGCCTGATCCATAGCCGCCTAGAAA
>DATLIP010000099.1:0-73198 GCA_035539375.1 Bdellovibrionota bacterium
GGATGGTACTTAAAGCTTTTGAACATCGACTACCTCAGATCATAGAGTATGATACGGAACTGCAATGGCCAACCACAAGTTGATTCAAATTATCGGAGCGCGGCAGCACAACCTCAAAAACATCTCCGTTGAGATCCCCAAAGGGGCTTTCACGGTGATTACAGGCCCCTCCGGTTCGGGCAAATCCTCTTTGGCCTTCAACACGCTCTTCGCCGAGGGACAGCGTCGCTTTATGGAATCCCTGAGCACCTACGTGCGGCAATTCCTCGACAAGCACGAAAAGCCCGACGTAGACGACATCCACGGTATCAGTCCCACGATTGCCATCGAACAAAAGAACCACACCAAGAACTCTCGCTCCACGGTGGGCACGGCCACCGAGGTCTACGACTATTTGCGCCTTTTTTATGCCAAGGCCGGGGTCATGTACTCGCCAAAGACCGGGGCCCCCGTCAAAAAGGACCTCGTGCGCGAGGTGGTCGCCCACCACAGGGCCGCCCATCCCGAGCAGCGGGTTTACGTGGGATTTCCCGTGGAGATGGTGGCCAAGGCCAAGATCGAAGACCGCAAGCGTCTGCTTGGCTCACTCATGGAGCGCGGCTTTACCATGGCGCTCATGACCCCGTTGCCCAAAACCAAGAGCGAGATCGAAGTGCAGGACATCCAGTCCGAAGTGGCCAAACGCTCGTCATCCCTTTTTGGCTCGGCCAGCAAAAAGAACCTCATCTACGTGATCGCCGACCGCATGGCCATCGACGACGAGAGTCTCGGACGCTTTGAGGACGCCATGGTCAACGCCTATGCCGAAGGCTTCGGTCGCGCCGTGGTGGTGGTGGCCGATGATGAAAACCGTCTCGTTCAAATCTGTCATTACACCGAGTTTCCCTCCGCCGCGGGCGAAGAGGAGACCTATCCCGAACTCAGCCCCTTGCTCTTTTCGTTCAACTCACCCATGGGCGCCTGCCCGCACTGCAATGGATTTGGCGCCACGCTCGAGATCGATCCGAACCTTGTGGTGCCCAACCCGAACCTCAGCATCGCTTCGGGAGCTATCGAGCCGCTTACCAAGCCTTCGGCCAAAGATTGGCTCAAGGATTTGCTCATTTTTTGCCGAGCCGAGAAGATCTCTCTCAACATGCCTTACAAGGATCTCGGCGAAAAAGCGCAGAACGCTATTTGGAATGGCAAGGGGAACTTCGAGGGCATCTCGGCAATGTTCCGCTACCTCGAAACCAAAAAGCATAAAATGCAAGTGCGCGTCTTCTTATCGCGCTACCGCTCTCCATCGAACTGCACTGTGTGCAAGGGCGGGCGCTTGCGCCCAGAGGCTCTGCATGTGCGCATCCAGAACAAATCGATCGCCGAACTTTCCAGCATGACCATTGAAGATCTTTCCAAATGGTTCGAGGCCACCAAGTTCACGCTCACCGAGATCGAAACCGGCAAGGAGATCTTGCCGCAGATCAAATCGCGACTAAGTTTTCTCCTGCGTGTGGGCCTTGATTACCTCACGCTCTCACGTCTCGCAAAGACGCTGTCGGGTGGTGAGGCCCAGCGGATCGCACTCGCCAACCAGCTCGGCGCGCGTCTCACGCAAACCTGTTACGTACTCGACGAACCCAGTATTGGACTACATCCGCGCGATACCGAGCGACTCATCGGTGTGCTCAAGGAACTCGCCGAGCTCAAAAATACGGTGGTGGTGGTGGAGCACGATCCGGACCTCATTAAGCAATCTGAATACCTCATCGACATCGGTCCGCGCGCTGGCGAGCACGGTGGTCAACTCATGTACCAAGGCGCTTACCAAAAATTTCTAAAGGCCAAAGACGTGGACTCTTCAACGTTGAGATTTTTGACAGGCGTCGATGCCACGCCCGTGCCCAAGCGTCGTCGTATGGATCGATTCAAAGACAAAAAGCGTAGCGTGCATTGGCTCGAACTCAAGGGGTTGCGCGAAAACAACCTGAGCAATGTGAACCTCAAGCTGCCGCTCCAGATGCTCACCTGTGTGACGGGGGTTTCGGGCAGTGGCAAGTCGTCGGCTGTGCGAAAAACTCTCTATCCGGCGCTCTCTCGCATCTTCGGCAATCCCGAAGGTGAGGTGGGGGCATTCAAATCCATATCAGGCTTTGAGTCGCTGCGATCCACCATTCTCATCGATCAGCAACCCATCGGCCGCTCGCCCCGTTCGAACCCTATCACCTATATGAAGGGTTTCGACGAAATCCGCACGCTCTTTGCCTCCACTATCGAGGCACGCAAGAAGTCCTATCATCCAGGTTTTTTCTCGTTCAACGTTCCCGGTGGACGCTGCGAAACCTGCGAGGGCGAAGGGTACACTCGCGTTGAAATGCTCTTTATGGAAGACATGTTCGTGCTCTGCGATGCCTGCGAAGGCAAGCGCTTCAAACCTGGCGTGCTAGAAATCAAGTACAACGGCAAGAGCATTCACGAGGTGTTGCAGCTGACCGTCGGCGAAGCCAAGGTTTTTTTCGGTGCCAATTTAAAGCTCAATAAAATTTTCCGTATCCTAGAGAAGGTCGGTCTTGGTTATCTGCGACTTGGGCAGCCCGCGACCACACTTTCGGGCGGGGAATCCCAGCGTCTCAAAATCGCAAAAGAGCTCTCTCAGGGCGATGTTGCGAACGTGCTTTATGTGCTCGACGAACCCACGACGGGCCTTCACTTTGGCGATGTCAAAATGCTCGTCAAAGTACTGCACGAACTCGTTGAGCGCGGTGGCACGGTAGTGGTCATCGAACACAACACCGATGTGATGAAGGTCGCCGACTGGGTGGTAGATTTCGGCCCCGGCGGTGGGGTGCACGGTGGGGACATCGTCGCCGAAGGCACTCCCGAAGAGGTCATTAAAGTTCGTGCCTCTCAAACCGCTCCGTTTTTAAAGGAAGCTCTCGCCAATGCCCCAGTTTTGGCGATGACGGAGATCCTTGACGAGGCAGATTTTGAGGCAGCTGAGCTCTCTCCTTAACCAAAGTTTTGCGCAATCTTAGTGGCCCTTGGGGTACACTGGGACTATGAGATCGAAACGAGGGTTTTCACTCATCGCCGTACTCGTCGCCGCAGCGTTGATTGGCATCTTGAGCCTCGTGTTCACGTCGATGTTCAAACATTCTAACGAAATGCAAAAGCACGTGGAACGCGGCACGGAGTTCTCCACGGTTCTCAACTCACTAAACCTGGTGCTCGCCGACCCGGCCAGCTGCTCGCAGGCCCTCATCAAAAACAACGCAGCCATTCAGGTGACGCTGCCAGTGCCCCTGGGTACGGTGATCGATCTCGATTCAGTAAACTTTGCGAGTGCTCCGATCATCAAAAAAGACGAAAAGCTTTTGTCCGGCATCATCATAAAAAGCATCAAGCTTGAGTTTCCTACGGCTGGAACCGCAGCTACGGTTGCCGATCCCTTGAACCCGGGAACGAACGTGCCCACCACACGCTTTTTGACAAACTTCTCAGCGACAGGTGAAAAACCGCCACAGATCAACGGCCCGCGTATCGCGTACAACACACCAGCTATGCCTGTAGCGCTTTATGTGGATGCCACCGGTAAGGTCGTCAGTTGCTCGTCGCATTCTACGGTGACGGCAGATTTCCCTGACATCGACTGCGAAGTCGAGGGCACCTTTTTGTTTTCCTATATCGATGGTGAAAAGGACTGCCGTCCGGTTGATGCCGAGCAGGGATCTAAGAAGCTGAGCTTCTCACAACCCGCAGCTCCAGGTGACATGCCAGTTAGCTGCGAATACACGTATGGTGCCTCGACCCGTTCGTACAATTGCTCCGCTAAAGGCTTTAGTTGCACTTATCTCAACGCCGCCGATGCGCTGGCCAAAGGCTCTGGCGCGGGTTCGGGTTGGTACTATATTAAAGACGGTAACGGCAAGCTCGTGAGGTCCTGCTCGCAAGGCGTGACCACGACTGACTCTAGTAAAGAAGTGATCGTCGGTGTGGAAGAGGCGCTGCCTTCGGGCGTCTCCGCGGACACACACACCACAAACTGTCGTATCGACGGCTCAGCCAAAGGCGAAGTAGCGTGTGACTCGATGGTCACCGATTTGACCGATGCCGCGGGCAACCCGGCCTATACGAATATCAACCAGCCCTTTGCGGCGGCACCACAACCCGTGATTGGTCTTTGCTATCGCAAGGTCGTGAACGGAAAAAACCTCTGGTTTTACGTCAAGAACGTGAACACGAAAAAAGGCAAAGTTTCAAAAGAACAACAGTGCGTGGCCGGAGTACGCTCCGTAACTGACTGATGTTGACTGAATTGGTTAACTTAAAAGATCGAAATACCTAAGGAAGTAAAGGGTTTTTGCCTTGCTTATTATCAGACCCACGAATAGCGTTTCTCGCCATGTTGAGCCCGGGTTTGTTTTTGAAAGAGATCATTCGGCTTAAGATTCTTAAAAATCCCAGCCTGTCGATTCGTTCCATCGCTCGGGCTACGGGCGTCAGCGGCGCCTATTTGAGTCGCGTGATGTCGGGCAAGAGCACGATTTCCATCCAAAGGGCCGATGCCATCGCCGACAAACTCAAATTCAGCCGCATCGAGCGCGCCGCCTTTTTGCAATCGGTTGCCGTATACTCGGCCCGCGGTGAGGCTCGCGTAACTCTGTTGAAAGCCTTGGACGAAGTTGCCAATGCTGCAACGCCCTTCACGCTTCAGGAATACGCTCTGCTCGATGAAAACGCTCAGAGCGGATTGCTGGCGCGTTGGTACTTGCCTGCACTCCTCGACCTGGTCACCTGCACGAATTTTGAACCCAATGTGGAGTGGATTGCCAAGCGCTTGAGTTTAAGCTCCGAAGAGGTGTCGTGGGGCCTGGCGCATCTCGAGCGTATTGGACTCCTCGATCGTTCTTCGCCGAAATGGCGCAAAAACGCCGACGCCATTTATTGCGCCACCGAAGAGTCGCGTCAAGCAGTGCGACACTTTCACACGCAGATGTCGCAGAAGGCCGTTGAGCAACTCAATACCGCCACCGACAAATCGGCTTACGAGCGTCGCAGCGTAACGGGACTTACTCTCGCTGTGGACTCTGCAAAGTTGCCCGTGGCAAAAAGACTGATCGAACGTTTTCAGCACCGATTAGCCAATCACTTGACCCTGGGCAATTGCACCGAAGTTTATCATTTGAACGTTCAGCTTTTTCCGCTGACGAGAGGAGCTGAGTGATGCTCAAAGGACTTTTGTCGCTGGCAATCTTTATGGGCTCTGCAAGTGCTTTGGCGCAAGTCGGTGGGGGCCGCACCGCCATCGGAGGTGGCGGCGACCCTCGCGCCATCAAAATTTATGGAATCGCCAATAGCATTTGGAATGCCTACCATTGGGCCTTCTCCTTTGATTACCTCAGGATCGAAGCGTTGCCGAAAATGGCTCAAAGTCGTATCGACTCCCTCATGGGAAAGACGGGCCAGCTGGAAGTCATCGTCGAGTCGCGGCTCTTCATTCGTGAGGAGATTCATGCGCACCGTTGGACTCGCATTAGCCAGGCAGAATTCGAAGAGGCCCAAAAGCTTCGCCAAGAACCTGGGGTAGTGGTGCGTGAAGTTTCGGCCATCAATTATCCCGTGTTGAACATGCTTTACATCAGTTACGAACGCTGGAAAACGCACTCGGACAATGAAAGAATTTTCCTCCTCTTTCACGAACTCGTGAGTCTTGGCAATGTCCAAGAAACCCCGCACTACCGCTACACGCGCAGTTTTATGAATTGGCTCGCCCGCAATCCGGGGCAATACTCCTATCTCGTCTTGCAAATCAATCCGCAGTACCCACTTCCTTAAGTGCAGCGGCCTGTCGCGTTTCGCGGACGTTTTCTTGCGTTAAGATTTTATGAAGGCTCTCATTTCAGACGCTTGAGCGTCTTATGAACCAAATCTTAACTGTTTCGCTCCACACAAAGCGCCGAGAATGATCAAACCAGCTAAGCGGTACGTTTCGGAAGTAGCAGGAAATTTTGAATCTTTACGGAGCGTACATGTCACTCAAAAAAAATATCTTTAATTATGGTCTGATGACCTTTATCAGCGTGGCTGTTTTTACGGCCTGCGATGTGCAATTGTCTCCCAACGACCAGCCACTGAGTGGTGAGGCCTGCGAAAATCTCAATCACAACCAAACTGTCTATTTGAACCGATATAAAAAGTCTTCGGTCCCCGAAGGCCAGAGCTGTGAATCCGAACGTGTGACCCTCGAGATGTCGTGCCTCAATGGTACCGTTTCGATCGTTCCAAACGTCGTTAGCTTTCTGAGCTGCGAAGAGGATTCGAACCCTGAAGAAGAGTATCTCTCGTGCGGCGAGGTTGAACACGGTGGTCCAATTAGCCGAGATGGCTTTAGCGTGCCGCAAGTTGCCCATGTTTTAGGTTACTCTTGTGATGACCGCCGCGTGAACCGCGTGGTGGCCTCTTGTGTAAACGGTGACGAGGTCCCGGTAGATCCCGCGCCAAGCAATTTTTATCTCGCGTGTTCAGACTTGCCCGCACCGGGCGGTACCGGAGACCCACTCGTGGCCTTCATGACCGCCAAGAGCCAGTTGGATCTGAGCATCGTCAGTACTACGGCCGCATTTCAACAGCACAGCTTTACGGCATCTAAAGATTTTGAGCTAAAATTTTTCTACTCTCGCAGTGCGAACAACGTCACGCCAAACACCGTCATCGCAATTTCCGATCGTCCCCTTATTGCTGGCCGTGAGGATTCGTATTACCAGGCCGCAATCACGATTCGTTGTAACAACGGCGCGTTCGACGTGCGCAGCGGTTCGTCCGTCGTGCAGATGGACATGACATGTGCTATCGGCAACGCCTATATGATCGACGTTACGGTGCTTGACGCTACCGATCGTCGCTTCAATGTGAGCATCGAAGACAAGAATGGTGTGGTGGCTACTAAAAATGATCTCGCGTTCCGTACCTCATACAGCGGAGACGTTCGGCTTTCGAAATTAAACTTTATCTCTGACGGTGCGACTTCGAGTGGTAACACTCGAATTGACCGCATTACGAATCATGTTTTTGATAATAACGAAGAGTCCGAAGAAGAACCCGAACCCGGCGAAGCTTCGTGCTCGAATGGCCTGGCTCACGGCCAATCCCAAACGCAGAGGCTCTACCGCTATCCCTCCGTTCCGAATGGTCAGACGTGTTCTTATGTGGATCAGTCACGTAGTTGCACGAATGGTCAATTGAGCGCGTACCTGCCCAGCACTACTTATACCAATGCGAATTGCTTCGTGGAGAGCGAAGAAGAGCCCGAGATTCCCGGTGGTTCTGCTTGTGCTAGTGGTTCGGCATCACAGATCACCCAGCGCGGAGTCACTTGGAAATTCAGCACCGCCGTGCAGTGCGGTCACTACGTGAACGGCGACTACTGGGTCAAGGCTCCGGTAACGATCACGCAGATCACAACCGAAGGCGGCGGGGGCACCATGTTAAACCCCGTGCCCGGTGGCAAAAACGGCTTCCACGCCGACGCCCTGAACTCGTCGAGTCGAGATTACGATGCGTCTCTCAACATCAACTCGCAGCTGCCCAAAACGGTGCAGGCCAATGACATGCTCGTCTCGGCTTCGACCTACGGCAGTTTCAATTCGAATTACGACACAATCCTCAAACACATTGTAGCGCTGTCGGTAGTGGGCGCTCCTCCTGCCTCTGGCGCCTTCCGCCCGGCGGTTTTCCGCTCGGCCCACAACCAGTTCAACTACAACAACATCAATTGGTCGAAACTTAAGAACCTTGCCTTGCCTGCAGGCGCGCCGACCATCGATTCGGTGCTCTCACAAGTGAGTGTGCTGCCGTGGATCGACTGGTGCGGTAGTTATATCTGTAAAAAAGCGCAGCCGCGCGAGAACACGATTCACGAAAACTACGGTCGCGAGATCGCCAAGAAGTTTGCGAACGCCGCCCTGGCGCTCAACATGAACTACGACCAAGACAAAAAGCGTCAACTCGCGATTCGCGTGATCCAGGCTGGTATCGACATCTACGGTTACCTCAAAAACGGTCAGAAGTTTGATCCAGACGGTGGTCACAAGCACGGTCGTAAAATGCCGATCCTCCTCGCTGGGGTGCTGCTTAACGACCAAGAGATCCTGAACTACGCGAGCAACCCGAGCATGTTCCAAGAAGACATGCAGACCTTTATGATCACTTCGAGCGATGTGGGTCGAAACCTTTCGGACGGTAAAATGGCTTATCAGAGTCACATGGTGGGGTGCCCTGAGTGGGGCGTGCGTCACGGAACGCGCCCCTCTGAAGACAACGCGGATTGGGATCAAAACTATCGTACGGTCAATGGTTCTTCGACCATTGGTAGCGTGCTTGCCGCCCGCATCATGGGCATCGAAGCCCAATGGAATCACGATGCGATATTCCGATACTGGGATCGCTACTATGAGATTGAAAAAGGCAACGCCGGTGGCGGGGCCAACAGCATCTCGACCTTCGTGAACAACAGCTGGATCGCCTACCGCAACCTCAACGGGGTGGGCCTGACCTACGACCGCAGCCGCGGTACGAGCGTCGGCAGCGGATGCTTGTTCAAACCTTAATATGGTCGCCAGGGAAGGCGATGTAAAAATCAGAACTTAGGCGGGGTCTGAACCAAAGATTAACTGTTTTGGTGCCCGTAAAATGCCGACAATAGTCTAACTAGCTGAGAGGTACGTCCGCGGAGCAGCTGAGAGATCAACCCAAAATGGAGCGTACCATGAAAAATCTTTCAAAATTTCTGTTAGCCATTCCCCTATTCGTTGCCGTGCTTTCGGGCTGTGAAGTGCAGATTTCCGAAAACGGCAAAGTCAGCATCAAAGGAAGCAAAAACTGTGAAGCCCTCGACCATAACGAGAGCATCCTCTTGCACCGCTTCTCCGCCCCCAGCGTCGCCGCCGACTTGAGCTGTGATTCGGTTCGGGTGGACGTGACCCTATCTTGCTCGGATGGCGATCTCAGCTACATGCCCAGCATCCAAACCTATGAAAGTTGTGCCCCCCGTGACCCGGCGGGTGAACCCGACCCCGTGGATCCCCAGGACCCCGTAGATCCGCAAGATCCGGTGGACCCCCAAGATCCTGCCGACGTGTTGGAAGTCTTCAGAAACCTCAAGGGCAAGCAGTCACTCGACATCTTCGACACCACGGCAGCTTTCCAATCGCGCAGCTTCACGCCTTCAAACAAATTCAAAGCGACTTTCTTTTACGCCCGCAGCGCCGACAACTCGCTTCCGAATACGGTAGTCGCCCTCTCGGATCGCAACCTTGTTGCCGGTCAAGCCAATAGCTTTGACCAAGCGGCCGTGACGGTTCGTTGCAACAGCGGTGCTTTCCAAGCGCGGGGCGTGAGTGGTTTTCAGGATCTCAATTTCCCTTGTGTGATTGGCAAAGCCTATATGATTGAGATCAACGTTGATGCCACCTCGACCCCCAAAACGTTCACGGTGAAAATTGAAAACAACTCTGGTCAAAGCATTCCCGCCAACCAACAGCTTACCGTCGCTTTCCGCAGTACCTATACCGGCAGCGCATCGCTCAGCACCTTTAACGTGGTTTCCGACCGCGGGAGTAGCGACGGCGACACCCGCTTCGACCGCGTGACCGAGATGGCTTTCCAGAATCTCTCGAGCTCGGGTGGCTCTTCGCCCGATCCCGTAGATCCAGATCCCGTGGACCCCGTGGATCCCGATCCGGTAGATCCTGTGGATCCCGCACCTACATGCCCTAACTCTACTAACACCTTGACGCCCACCGAAGTCGCTTTCCTTGGGCCCAACGGCACTCACTGGCCTAAGATGTTCCCCACACCTTTTATGTACGATTTTAACCCCCAACGGGTTAGCGGCCGCGTTCAACACATCATCAGGATTAATCCGAGCTGGACGGCGATTAAGGATGCTCTGATGGCCGTGACCAGCACCCAGGCGGCTGAGGGTACCTTGATCCTGATTCGTCGAGGAACCATCGCAGGCCCTTCCGAGAAATCCAACGTGCTCGTGGGAGTTGGAAATAAATCTTGGTCGAAGCGGGTGACGGTGGCTCCTGAAAGTGGTTACGGTTCGGTCGTCTTCACCGGTAAGCCCATCATCGAAGGTATGTATAAAGTGGCTCTGGCCGGCTTCAAGTTCGATAGCATTTGGTGCAAAGACTGTACGCAGTCCGCCATTGCGTGGTCGAAAGTGGATACCTACCTGCAAGTGTCTTCGAAACGCGGTGCCCCCCTAGCCATGCAAGACGTCGAAGTCGTAGAAGTTGCGATGCCCGATGCCAAGGTCATCAGTGACGACACTTTCGATATCTATGCGGCGACCGGAGATATCAACAACGTGCACGTCATTGGCTCTTACTTTGCGCCTCGTTTCTTCGAGTATCCTTACACGGGTGCTAAGCCTCACACCGACACCTTCCAGATCGCCGCAACTGACGGTGGGGCCTATAGCAATCTTACCCTCCGCGACAGCGTGTTCTATAGCGCCAACAACTGCTCGATTCAGGTGGGTAACGTCAATGGGCTCAAATTCGAGCACAGCATCGCGATTTCCGGTGCAATGTCGCTCGACCGCTATCCCTTCATGCCCGGCGGTGCGACCGAAGGCGTGAATAACGCCTTTAACGGGTCGGGTAAGAACTTTGTCGCCAAAGACTCGTTCATCATCGGTGGCATGGCGCTCAACGATAGGGACTCGAACCAACCGTGGAGTTCCGTCAGCAACACCAAGACCAATAAGGCCTACGGCACTTTGAACCAGCCTGGAAGTGGTAGTTGGACAGTGCAAGATGGGTCGGGGAACACCCAGAAGCTAGAAATTACCCAGCCTCATCCACTTCGACCGACCGATGCTCGACTCAATCAGATCTGGAGCAATCCTTGTGATTAGTCCATGACCCCAAGACTCGGTGGTCCCGCTAGGGGCCGCCGAGTTTGTGTTTAAGTAGTAAAAAAGTTTTTAAAAATAAAATTTAAGTAAAGGCAGAACGATATGAAGAACGTAAGAAACTTAAAAGGACTATATAGTTTTCTCTACCTAACGCTCTCGATCGCTGTGCTCAGTGGTTGCCAGCTGACCGACTCTACCAGCGAACAAGTCAAAGATACCGATCGGGTAGACATTATCATCGACCGCATCGCCCCCGATGCCCCTGCAAGCGTGCGCGTCACGAACGTCAACGTTCAGTCGGCGAGCTCCGCTTCGCTGGTGCTTCGCTGGAACGAATCCGAGGACGAGGGTGGCTCGGGCATCAAACGCTACAAGATCTTTTTGAATGACAACCTCGTGGGTACCACCACGGGCCTCTCCTATGCCTTTGGCACTCTTGTCGCAGATCGTGAATATGCTTTCGCGGTGCAAGCCGAAGACCGCTCGCTCAACGAGTCGACGCTGTCTGTATTACGCTATACGACCCCAGAAGTGGGCTCACAGCCCGATCCCAACCAAGCGCCCTCGGCGCCTACCGGCCTGCAAGCCTCTAACATTTCGGAGACTGGCTTTACGCTAAGTTGGAACGCCGCCGCCGACGCTGAAGACGGTACGGTGGACGATTACAAAATTCAGCTTGATGGCGTGCTGATGCCGCAGCTGATCTCGAATACCCAGTATCAGTTCGAAAACCTCAGCGCCGACACCGTGTATCGCATGCGCGTAGTTGCCATCGACTCCGATGGCGCATCATCGGTTCTTTCGGCTCAGTTCTCGCAATCGACGCTGCCTTCGAGCAGCGAAGCCGACGTGACGGCGCCGTCGGTGCCCACAAACGTTGTGGCTAGCCAAGTTACGGCGCGCACTTTCGTGCTCACCTGGGCGGCCTCCACCGACACCGGCGGCAGCGGCGTGCAAAAGTACGTCGTCAAGCTCAATGGCTCGGCGGTCGATGAAACCACGTCGACCTCACTACCGCTCAGCGGCCTCACCCCTTCGGCCAACTACCGCGTGAAAGTTGCGGCAGTGGATCGTTCGGGCAACGTCTCGGCCGATTCTAGCGAAATCCAAGTGCCCATGCTTGCCGAAGGCAGCAACTCGCGCTTTAACACCATCGAAATCGAAGGCGAATCGGCAACGCTTTCGAGCGGCTGGGTACGCGAAACCTCAAAAGCCGGTTTTTCTGGCACGGGTTATGTGCGCTGGTCGAGCGCCGACAAGATTTATTCTTACGAAGACGCAACTCGCGGCTGCTTTATGCGCAACGGTTCTTGCGTGCCCCTCGAAGTCAGCTGGTTGAACTACATGTTTCAGGTAGACGAACCGGGTGAATACAAACTGGTGGCGCGCGTTCGTCGCGATACTGCCTCTACAGATCCCGGCCCGGACGGCTCCAACGACGTCTACCTCCAGGTACCAAATTTCACACCCGTCCGTAAGTTTTTCCCAGAGTTCCCATTCCCTTGGAACAACTGGGTGACCGTTGGTAAGGTGATGACCTCTAGCGATGAAGCTCGCGAAACCTTGCGTCTCAATTTCACGCAAGCCGGTTCCTATACCTTGAAACTCGCGGGTCGTTCGCAAGGCTTCACGGTAGATAAAGTGTACGTTACCAACGACTTCGAACCACTCTCGTTGCCTCGCAACGTGCGCCTCGCTTCGCGCAGCGGAAACTCCGTTCGTTTTGAGTGGGATGCTTCGGTCGACCCCGAAGGTTACCCCATTAGCCACTACGGTTATTACCTCGACGACTCACCCGTTGGCGTGGCGATGACCAACTCGGTCACACTCACGAACGTCAGCGCTTCGGATTCGCGCACCTTCCGCGTGCGGGTCTTCGACCACGTCTTCAACCGCTCGTCGGCTTCGGAGATCGTGCGCCTGAACGCGCCCGTCGGCACCACTTCGGGTAGCGGCGACACGGGCGGTGGCAACACCGGTGGCGGCACCAGCGGCAACGGCACTTACGTGTCGACCGCGAGCTTCCAGAACATCGCCATTAGCCCTGCCAAAACAGAGGCCTTCCGTTTTGAATTCGACGTGCTCGCCTCGTCGTCTCCGATCGACGCCCTCGTGGGCCTGTCGGATTCGCCGCCTTCGCCGAGCGATATCGAGAACGGGTTCAAAGAACTTGCCGCAATCGTTCGCTTCTCGAACACGGGCAAAGTGGATGCTTATAACAACACCGGCTACGCCGCGGTGAACACGCTCATGCACACCGCCCAAAAGAGCTATCACGTGGTGATGGACATCGATGTGCCCCTCAAGAAATACTCCGTGCGCATCACCCCGCAGGGTGGCTCTGAGGTGGTTATCGCGAGCAACTACTTGTACCGCACGCAGCAGGCCGATACCACGAGCATCACACACATCTCGCTCATCGCCCTCACCGGCACGTTGACCATGTCGAACCTGAGCTTCTCCGCGCTGAACGGCGAACCCCTCGGATGCGGCACAGGCTTTGCTCATGGCGCGACCCGTACGCTCTCAGGCTTTGAATCGGTGGCTTATGCAACGGACCCCGATCTCTGCTCGAACCACGCCATCACGGTATCGCAGAGCTGCTCGAACGGAGTGATCACCTCGACGCCGAGCACCTATTACGATTGCCAAGACCTCGCCGATGGCGGTCAAGCTACAGGCACCTTTATCCAGCATCAGGCTAGCGTGATCAACTTCGAGGGTCCTTCGACCCAAGAAGATGCGAACCCTAGTCCCAACCTTCAGTACCGTCTTAACGTAACGGTCAGGCACGTCGCCTCGGGCAAGGAGTACGTAGTGCCAGGTTTCTACGACGGTAACGGCAATGGCGGCGGTACGGGCAACGTGTGGCGCATTCGCTTCACACCCGAACTCGCCGGTCGCTGGAACTTCGTGGCCTCGTTCCGCACAGGTACCAACGTCAACGTGAGCCTCGACCCCAACGCGGGCACGGCCACCAGCTTCAACGGCCAGACGGGTTACTTTGTGGTGTCCAACAAAAACGCGAGCGCTCCGGGCTTCCTCAAGTACGGCACGCTCGAACACGTGAACGACTACTACCTGAAGTTTAAAGACGGTCCGTACTGGATCAAAACCGGATCCGGCGATCCCGAAGATTTCCTCGGGTACGCGGGTTTCGACAACACCAAGCCGGACCACGACTACGCGGCCCACGCGGCGCATTTTAACCTCGACCCCGTGGCCGGTACTTGGGCTACCGGTGCGGGCAAGAACATCCTCGGACTCTTGAACTACTTCGGCTCGGTGGGTGTGAACAACATCTACTTCCTGCCGATGAACATTGGCGGTGACGGTAAGAACACGCACCCCTTCGTGAAAACGACGAACAGCTACACGGGCGGCAACACCAGCAACGACAACACGCACTACGACATCTCGAAGCTGGCGCAGTGGGAGATCGTCTTCGCCCACGCGCAGCGCAAAGGCATTCAGTTGCACTTCGTGCTCGCCGAGGGTGAGCTGAATAACAAAGCCGAGCTCAGCGGTGGCGGTTCGATGAGTGGTTTTGACTACCTCACGGTCGAACGCGCTCTCTTCTATCGCGAAATGGTCGCTCGTTTCGGCCATCACCAGGCCGTACAGTGGAACATCTCCGAGGAATATGATTATCCGAGTTCGAGCAGCACGACCCGCGACCCTTGGTCGGCGGATAAGGTGCTCGAATTTGCGGGTTACATTCAATCGGTCGACCCGATGAAGCACCCCATTACGGCGCACAACAACTTGCGCGCGCAGACGTCTTACGCGGATCTCCTGGGCAAACCGCAAATCTCGTCCACTTCGCTACAGTACACGGGTAGTGACCCCGCGGGTAGCAACGCCGGCAAGGGCTCCGAAGTGGAGTGGTTCCGTTCGCACTCGGCGAGTGCGGGACGTAAGCTGGCTATTTACCTCGACGAGTTCAAAGAACTGAACTCCACCTCGATGGTGGCCCTGCGTAAGGAACTCCTCTGGCCGTCGCTGCTCTCGGGCGGCGCGGGCCTCGAGTATTACATGGGCTCCACGGCCTTCGACCGCAACGACTTCACGGATTTCGAAGATATCTGGCTCTGGTCGTCGCGGGCGCGCAAATTTATGGAAGACAACCTGCCTTTCCACCAAATGGCGCCGGCCGACTCGCTGACTTCGGTCACGGGCGACCAAGTTTACGCTAAGACCAACGAAGTCTACGCGATTTACTTCCCGGCGGCTTCGGCGAGTTCTAACGGAACGATCAACCTCTCGGCGGCGAGCGGATCGTTCACCGCGCGCTGGTTCAACCCGCGCGACGGAGCGTTCCAGGGTTCGAGCACCACGATCACCGGCGGCAGCAGCACGCAGGCTATCGGCGGCGCTCCGAGCGCGGACGACTGGGTTCTCTTGATCAAAAAATAGCGGGGCGAGGGTGGACTAAATCCACTCAAAGCGCGCCGTAAAGTGGCGAAGCACGCGGGGTTTGTAAGTGAACTTTACCCCCCGTAGCTTCGCCGCTTCGTTTTGTTTGAAGCTCGAGAGCGCCTCGAGCACGTAGTCGATGTGCGACTGCGTGTACACCCGTCGGGGCACCGCGAGGCGCACCAGCTCTTGGCGGTGCGGAATCTCTTTGCCCTCAGCGTCTTCGGAACCAAACATCACCGAACCGATCTCCACGCCGCGGATGCCCGCGTATTCGTAGAGCTTGGCGACGAGTGCCTGGCCGGGGAATTCCCCGGGGCTCAGGTGCGGGCAGAGGCGCTTGGCGTCGATGTAAATCGCGTGTCCGCCCGGAGGGTTCACGATGGGCACGCCGGCCCTCAGCAGGCCTTCGCCCAGGTACTTGATGCTCTGGATACGGTACTTGAGGTAATCCGGTTCGAGGGCTTCGTAGATGCCCACGGCGATGGTGTCGAGGTCGCGACCCGAGAGTCCTCCGTAAGTCGGAAACCCTTCGGTGAGGATCAAATTGTTGCGGCAGGCCTGTGCCAGTTCGGGGTCGTTCATCGTGAGAAATCCGCCGATGTTGCCCATGCCGTCTTTTTTGGCCGAGACGCTGATGACGTCGGCGAGGGCAAAAACCTTGCGTGCAATATCGATGGGCGACACGTTCTCAAATCCCGGCTCGCGCTGCTTGATGAACCAGGCGTTCTCAGCAAAACGGCAGCCATCCACCACAAAGGGAACCTTGTATTGTTTGCAGAGTTTTGCCGCGCCTTCGATGTTGGAGAAAGAGGCGGGCTGACCACCGCCTGAGTTGTTGGTGATGGTGAGCACCACGCAGCCCACGTCGCTCGCGTTCTCGGCAAGGCGCGCCTCGAGCTTGCCCAGATCGATGTTGCCCTTGAAGGGTGCGGCTTCCGAGGTGTTTGCGAGCTCGGGGCAGGGCAGGTCGAGTGGCGTGCAGCCCGAAGCCATGCAATTGGCCTTGGTGGTGTCAAAGAGCATGTTCGAGATCACGGTTTGGCCGGGTTTGGTGAGCGTGGCAAAAAGAATGCGTTCGGCGGCGCGTCCCTGGTGCGTGGGAATGATCTCGCGATGGCCCGTGACGTCGCGCAGAGCTTTTTCAAAGCGCAAATAGCTGGGCGAGCCGGCGTAGGATTCGTCGCCGCGCATGACCCCGGCCCACTGCTCGGTGCTCATGGCCGTGGTGCCCGAATCGGTGAGCAGGTCGATCAGCACATTTGCCGAATCGATGAGAAAGGGATTCAGCCCCGCTTCGTTCAGGTAACGGCGGCGGTCTTCGGCGCTCGTCATTTTGATGGGTTCGACGCTCTTGATGCGAAAGGGTTCGATGATGGTGCTGAATTCGTTCATGAACAAAAAAATTTATCCATAGCTCGGCGTATCGGCAAGCAGCGCCGCGGCTGAAACCGTGATGCCCTGTGTACTAAGCGCTTTGATGGCGGCGCGTAAGGTTTCGCCCGTGGTGCACACGTCGTCGACAATCACGATGCGTTCTCCTTCGGGCAGAGCCCCAGAGGACCTTGGCACGCAAAAGTCTGGCGGCTCGAGCACACGCATGACGCGCCGGCGCTCTTTTTGCGGTGTGCGGAAGTAGGATTTCAGCGGCCACGCGTGACGCAGCAGCTGCGCGTGACACGGCACTTGCAACTGCGAGGCCAGCAGCTGCGCAAAGTCCCGCGCGAGTCGGCGCCGGCTGTCGAGACCGTATCGAGGCTCTGGCAGCGGCACGATGAGCGAAGGGCGCAGCCCCAGCAGTGAGTCCCCGAGCCGCGAGGCGGCGAGCCAGAGCCAAGGGTCGAGCAGCTCTGAGCGCTCCAGGCGCAGGCCCTTGGCGATGCGCACCAGATCGCGAACCACACCGTGGTACGAAGCAAAGGAGTAAATGGGCACGAGGGTTCCCGGCACGCGACGCAAGGGTTCGGTACGCGAATGCACGAGCGCCGAGACCTGCGCCGAGCAAAGGGCGCAGAGTGCCTTCGGAGCGGGGCGGTGGCAGAGCAGGCATTGTGGCGTGAACATGGCTAACGCCGCCATCCGTCTTCGGAACTTTGCATCAGGGCGAGCATGCCGAGCCACTCTTCGGCACCGTGCGAAGGCTCGAGCACCTGAAGTGCGCACCACACGCGGGTTTTGAGTTCACGATTGCGCGGAGAGGTTTCGGCAAAAATCGAGTGTGTGGCAAGTGACTCGCGATCGCGTGTGAGGCGCTCGGCGTAGGGCTCGCGGCACTCGAGCAGATGCTGATGAAGCAGTGGGGCGGGAGCGTCGAGCCGCTGGGCGACTTGCGCGGAGAGAGGCAGCGTCGCACCACTTCTTTTGTCGACAAAAAGTTTCAGTCCGAGGCGATCCCAAATGGGACCCGAAAGTCGATTGCGGTATGCTAGACGTACCGTCTCGCTGCAGCGGCATTTGCTGAAATCTTCGCCAATGGAATAGCCGCAGGGACAGGGGTTTGAAGTTGCGATGAACCAAAAATTTGCGGGCCACACCACATTGCCCGCTCGCGAAAAGCGCATGAAGGTTTTCTCGTCGAGAATGAAGCGCAAAATCTCTCGGCAGTCCTTGGAGAGCTCGGTGAATTCGTCCACGAGTAGGGTGCCGCGGTGGGAGAGCGAAAAGTAGCCAGGACGCGTGGCGCCGAGCGAAGCGGTGCCGGTGAATTCGCTCAAATGCGCGCGCGGTTGCGGTGTCACAAGGGGGTTGCGGCTGGGCAGACTCATGCCGGCGAGCGACCAAATCTGCTGCAGCTCTTCGAGCTCAGTCCCCGGAGGCGCCGGCACCTTGGTGCTCGCGGCCCAGCGCGCCAGGTGACTCTTGCCCACGCCCGGCGGCCCCATGAGCAGCACCGGCACTTCGGCGAGCGAAGCGGCGAGCAGTAGCAGTCGCTCCCATTGCCGTTCTTTGACAAGCGGAGTGGGGGTGAGGGTCTCTGGCGGCGGGGAAGCTGCGTCGCTGCGCGTGGGCAGAGTTTCGGGATTGAGCAGCCACAACCACAAGTCTTCGAGATGTCGCATGCGCTGGGGGCCGATGGCGTTCTCGTTGGCAGCTTCTACCATCGAAGAGATAGGCGTCGGCACCAGCGAACCGTCGAGGCTCAGTGCGCCGACAAAGACATGCTCCCGCAGCACTTGCTGTGTTGCCTCGCTCAGCAGATCGGGGTGACAGAGCACCATGCAGGCCACCGCGATAGGCACTTCGAGGTGAGCGCCGGATTTGTTCACTTCGGGCGGCATCAAGTGTATCAGCAGCCGCTCTACGGGGGACCAGGGCACGAAATCCTGTATCACCTGTGCGATTTTTTCGCGCGAGTCGCGCAGCCCGGTGTCGGCCAGGCCTGTGAGGTGCAGCTGCTTGAGCCCGCGGGTTTTGATGCCTTCGATTCGAATTTCTTTTTGTTCAAGTCCGTGAATTTGGGCCGATTTGATGGAAATCATGTTCATAGGATCAGGGCCCTTACAAGATTCATGCCTGCTGCTAAGCTAGAGCGCATGTTAGAACTCTCGAAATGGAATTCGCAGACGGACGCGCGCTTTGGCTCTCGCCGCGTGTGGGCCTTCGATCTCGACGACACTTTGACCCACGAAGGGGTCGTGCCTTCCGAAATCTTTGCGGCGCTCGAAAAGTTGCAAGAGCTGGGGCACCACACGGTGATGGTTAGCGGGCGTCCCACGTCTTGGGCGCAGCCCTTTACCAAAGTTTTGCCCTTTGATGCGGTTGTCGCCGAAAACGGGGCCGCACTTTGTTTTTGGCCCGGCGGCAAGCTCGCCCGTCGCAGCGGCGAAGAGCCGCGCTCGCTCTTTTGGACTCCCACGGCCTACGTGAATTACGAGGAGTACCTCAAATCTGCGCCGGCCTCTGAGCGCGCGCGCCGCATGCGCGAAGTGGAGCGCGAGGTCTTCGCCAAATTTCCGAAGATGACGCTAGCCTCAGATCAAGCCTTTCGCATTTTTGATCTCGCGATCGACTTTGCTGAATCCGTCACGCCACCCCGGCCCCTTGCCGAAGCTCAGGCGGTGAAAAAGATTTTCGAATCGCACGGCGCGGTGGCCAAGGTCTCTAGCATCCACGTCAATGGCTGGTGGGGAGATTTCGACAAATCGCTAGGCTTGCGCACGCTCTTCGCGAACGTGCGTTGGCCGCTGGGTCTCGACACCACGATTTACTTTGGCGACTCGCCCAACGATGCGCCGCTCTTTGCCTTCGCTCCGGTGTCCGTGGGGGTGGCCAATTTGCAAATCTTTGCGGACGATCAGAGCTGGCAGCGTCCGAGCTTCATCACTCGCGGAAGGTCGGCGCACGGTGTTTTGGAAGCGATGGCCCACTACTTATCTGCTAAAGAGGAGACGCTATGAGTGAATCTTTAACCCTTCCGTCGCTGCGCCAAGTGCCTCCGACCCCCTTTTATGTGTATTCAGAGTCCAACCTCAACGCCATGGTACGCAAGATTCGCGGCGCTTTGCCGGCGGGCGTGGATGTGCACTTTGCCCTCAAGTCCAATCACAACCCGCGTGTGCTTCAGCTTTACCGAGAGCAGGGCTTTGGCATCGATATCGTCAGCGGTGGTGAGCTGCGCTACGCATTGGCGCAATCGTTTCGCCCCGAGCAAATTGTCTTTTCGGGCGTCGGCAAGAGTCTGCCCGAGCTAGAGCTGGCGATAGAAAGTGGCGTCGGACTTATCAACATCGAATCCGAGTTTGAGCTGCACGACGTTGTGGCCGTGGCTCGTCGCCTTGGCAAGCGCGCCCGTGTGGGGTTTCGCCTCAATCCCGACGTCGACGCCAAAACACATCCTTACATCGCCACAGGTCTGCGCGCGCACAAGTTCGGTATCTCCTTTGAAGACTCACGTCAGATACTTGCGGGTCTCGCGGATCTTGCCGACGCTGTGGAGCTTTGCGGTCTCAGCATGCACATCGGCTCGCAGATTCGCGACCTCTCGGCGATTCGCGAAGCGGCGTTCAAGTTGCTCGGAGAGGCGAAGCCCTGGTGTGCACGTTATCCGAGCCTCAAGGTGCTCGACTTGGGCGGTGGCCTGGGCATCTCTTATGAAAATCCCACGGAGATGGCCGATTTTGCCAGCTACGCCGCCATTTTGTCTGAAGTGCGCACCGAGTGGTGTGCCGTGGCCGGCACTGAGGCGCGCTTGGCACTTGAACTCGGCCGTTCATTGGTGGCGGGAGCCGGCTTTCTCTTTACGCGCGTGCTCGGCATCAAGAGCAATCGCGGTACGAATTTTTGCGTTGTGGACGCTTCGATGACCGAGTTGATGCGTCCGGCGCTCTACCAGGCCCATCATGAAATCTTGCCGCACGGAGCGTCCAAGCAGGGGAACGCCAAAGTTTTCGACATCGTGGGTCCGGTTTGTGAGAGCTCCGACGTGCTCGGGCGTGAGCGCCGCTTGCCCGAAGCTCTCGCCGTGGGCGATGTGCTTGTGATCTGCTCGGCCGGGGCTTACGGTTATGTGCTCTCGAGCGTTTACAACATGCGCCGTTTGCCAGCGGAATATTGGCTCGATGAGCGCGGAAATTTGCATCAGGTCCGTCGCGCTATGGAATGGGACGAGTTAAATGGTATGCTAACGGTGATCACACCTTAGGAGGTTAAATTATGAGACTTAAGAATATTTTTATGCTAGTTATGATCGCCCCTTTGGGGATGAGCGCTTGTAAGAAATCTGACGAAGCTGCCACTGGTGGAGCCGAAGCTCCCGCGGCCGTTTCGAGCGCTCAGACAGGAGCACAGATGGAAAAAGAAGGCGTTATTATCGAAGAAAAACTCGTGGGTAGCGGTGACCTGGCTACCGCCGGCCAAAACGTGACCGTGCACTATACAGGCACGCTCAAAGAGGGCGGCAAAAAGTTCGACTCGTCGGTAGATCGCGGTCAGCCTTTTTCTTTTGTGCTCGGCTCGGGCATGGTGATCCGCGGCTGGGACGTGGGCGTTGAGGGTATGAAAGTTGGCGGCAAACGCGTGCTGACCATTCCCCCCGAAAAAGCTTATGGTGACCAAGCCGTTGGCAATGGTCTGATCCCTGCTCGTTCGACCCTTGTATTTGAAGTCGAACTTCTTAAAGTAGGAGCCTAAAGATTCCGATGACCGTCAAAACGCTGATCGTCTCGGATCTCGACGGCACGCTGATGCGCGACGATGGTCAAGTTTCTGAGTATTCCAAATCGGTGATCCGACGCCTCTTGGCGGAGGGTCACCTCTTCACAGTGGCGAGCGCTCGCTCGCTCGTGTCCATTCGCCGCATTTTTTCGGATCTGGACATCCAGCTGCCCGTGGTTTCCTACAACGGTGCGGTGATCACGCATCTCAAAAGTTCCGATTACGAATCCGTCAGCGCGCTCGACGTCAGCGTCTTTCGCGAATTGATTCGGATCATCGACGATATGGGCCTTGAGCCCTTCGTTTCGACCTACTCGCGCGGTGCAGAACACCGGTATTTCCGTAAGATTCGTAACGAAGGCATGAACTATGTCATGCACGACCTTGTAGAAAATCGCGATCGTCGACTCGTGCAGGTCGAGGACTTTGCTCAGGCGATGCAAGAGCCGCTGCTCGAGGTCAACGTCATCGGCACGGCCGTTGAGGCCGAGGCGTTTTACAATCGTCTGCAACGCGAGATCGGCCAGCGCGTGGGCTACGTACGTTTTGAATCGCGCTACCAGCCGGGCTCGCACTGGGTTTCGCTCGCCTCACCCATGGTCTCCAAGGCTTTCGGCTGTGAAAAGCTCGTGCTCGAACTCGGACTCAAGGCCGAGAACCTTTTGGTTTTTGGCGATGAGGACAACGACAAAAAGATGTTCGAATACGCAGGTCACGCGGTGGCCACGGCGAACGCCATCTTGCCCGTCAAAGCGCTCGCAAGCGAAGTCATCGGTCACTGCAACGAAGACGCGGTGGCACGTTATCTCGCCAAACGTTTTCTCGGCGAGTAGAGATCATCCCGAACTTTGAATCCAGCGCAGCAGCTCATCGCGGTTGCTTGCCAAAAATCGGTGTGGATTGGTGCCGTCGCTCGACTGCGCCATGGCCTGCACAAATGATTTCCAGGCGTCCAGTGGCATGCCGGGGTCGAGTTGTGTGCGGTAGGTGCGGATCGTAAACAAAAAGGCCTTCTCCGCTGCAAAACCCACCGTGCACTGCCGCTCGAATCTCAGGTAGAGGTGCGCGTTGTCGCGGTGGTGAAAGGGCACGTGACGCTTTTCTTCGGGGATCTCGGGGTGGCGGTTGAGCTGCGCTGAGGTGCGAAAGTTCACCGCGCCGATGCGCTCCATGACTGCGGGAGACTCCACAATGGCGCGCAAAATTTTGGCCGTGTCGCGGATGATGGTTTCGATGCGCGGCACGCGTGCATGGATGGCGTCAAAGCTCTTGCCAATGGCCCACTCGGCCGACCAACCATTGGCGTGGCAGAGGTGCACCTGTTGGCACTCGTCCTGAGAGTAGTCATCCGCACAGCCCTGCACCACGAGATCTTCGGGCACCTGCATCGCCAGAGCATCGAAAAGATCCACGGCTTCTACGGCAAAAGAATTCAGCTGGGAGCGCGTGCGGTCGAGATCGCCTTCGGCGCTCGCTGCGATCACGTCGCCCGTATGTTTGGCGTGCAAAGACGGGCCAGAGGGGGATTGCGAGAGCGCAAATAAGTCTGGGTATTCGGCGGCGAGCTCGTTCATGATCCATAGCGAAATGGCGCGGGGCGGCCGCGCTGCGTGGCTCTGGTAGTACTTGCCGAGGCGTTCGACGCGACAGAGCCGCTTATTTTCAAGGCACTCTTGCCAATCGGTACCCATTTGGAAGATCTTATTTCTCGCGTCCTGTCGATCCGTCGGCAGTCGGCGCAAGCCGATTTGAGAGGGAGAGAGGCCATGACGAATGGGAAAGTAGTCCAAAAAGTCCGTGTTAAGCCGCTCGGTCATTCGTCGCATTCTACACCAATTGTTTTCGTCGGGGCAGGGAACTTGGGCGGCGCGGTGATCAAGGCGCTTGTCGCCAAACGCGTATACGCCAAATCCAAAATCCTCGTGATCACCGCGAGCCAAGCTTCTGCAGCGCGCTGGCGCCGCTGGGGCGTGCGCGCCGTGGCCGGTGATTATTCGGCCCTTGCGAGCGCCCGCGAGGTGTGGCTCGCGGTGAAGCCCGCCCAAATTCGCGAGCTCGCCCCCTCGCTTAAAATCAAAAGCGGCGCCCGTGTGATTTCGCTGTTGGCGGGGTGGACGCCGTCTGCTTTGGCCAAAGTTCTAAAACAAAACTCCGTCGTGATCACTGTGATGACCAACACCGCGGCTCGTGCCAATGCGGGGCTCTACGCCGTGTTTTACGCGAAAGCTTTGGCTCCGTCTTTTCGTGCCGAGCTCTCGCGGTTGTTCGCCAAACTCGGGCATTTTTGCGGATTCTACGGCGAAGCTCAAATGCCCGAAGTGACCGCTCTTGTGGGGTCTGCACCAGCCTTTTTGCTGCATCTGCAGCGTGAGTACGAAAGTTTCGCCGCGCAGAGTGGCGTGACGCCCAAGGTGGCTCGCGCCTGGTGGGCGGCGCTGGGTCGTGCCAACGAAGCTCTCGTTACTGAGCAGCCGGATTTGGCGCAATTGATGCGCGAGATCGCCACGCCTGGGGGCTGCACCGAACGCGGCCTTTCGGCCCTCGACAAGTTTACGGCTCTCGAGCGCGCTCTAGGTGACTGTGCGGTGCGAGCCAAGGAGATGGGTACATGATTCGATTTTTGCGATCCGCTTTGTCGGTGCTTGTGCTCGCTCTTTCTTTTGGCACTCTCAATGTTTTTCAAATCTTTAGCCTTTTGATCGGAATCTTCTCCAAGCCCGCAATGCGCAGATTTCGTTTTTATCTCGCCGAGCTCTGCTCAGACGTTTGCATTTGGTGGCTTGTGCGTGTTTACGGGATGCGCCCGAAATTCCACTTTGATCACCTGCCACCGGGAGAGAATGCCCTGCTCATCGCCAACCATCAGGTCTTCGCTGACGTGTGCGTTCTGATGCACTTTGGCTCGATCTTTCGCCGTGTGGGCGACCTGAAGTTTTTTGCCAAAGATTCGCTGCGCTGGCTGCCTGGGCCGGGCTGGAGTCTGTGGTTTTACGATTCGATTTTTTTAAAGCGCAATTGGGATTCCGATACGAGCCGCATTGAAAAGACCTTTGCGCACATCAAGAACAACGATTTGCCCTTTTGGATTGTCTCCTTTCCCGAGGGCACTCGGGCAACGCCTGCCAAGTTGGCAGCTTCGACGCGTTATATGCAGACCCTCGGCATCGAGCCCCTGCGCCACCATCTGTGCCCACGCACCAAAGGCGTGTGGGCCACGCTCGACCAGCTTCGGGGGCGCGTGGAAGCCGTTTACGATCTGACTATCGATTATCATTTGCCCAAGGCCCCCAGCTTGTGGAGTTTTATCTCGGGCACACTCCCTAACTATTCGCTAACGGTGAAGCGTTATCCTATCTCGGAAGTGCCAAGCGAGCCCGAGGCTCAGAAGCAATGGCTCATCGATCGTTTCCGTGAAAAAGAGTCTTGACCAGATTCGAATAAAAGCCAGACGTGTTATTCTCGACGGGATGAAGAGTTTTGCGACGCACGCCGTGTTGTTGTCCACCATCTTTTCGGCGAGTGCCGCTCGGGCTCTCGAGATGAGTTACAAAGACGCCGAGACTCGGATGCTCACGCAGAGTTTCGAACTCAAACAAAAAATCCAGGAAGTCGAGATTTCTGAGGCCAATCTCAAGCTGGCCTACGCCGCACGCTTGCCCACGGTCTCAGCGAATTGGACTCATCAAAAGCGCGGTGAAGAGAGCTGGTCGAGTGGTTATTCGCTCGACGCGGAGATGTCGCTCTTCGCCGGTGGAGCCGAATACGCCACGATTGCGGCGCTCAAAGCGCGTCGACGCGCTTCGGAATTGGCGCTCGAAGATTATAAAGATACCCTGCGTGTGCGCCTTGCGGGCATCATGCTTGCAGGCTCACTCGCCACCGGAAAAATCGAAATCCTCAAGAAAACGCAAAAGACCATCGACAACCGCGTCAACGAACAGCGTCGTCGTCTGCGTCTGGGACAAGTGCGCGAGCCCGATCTGCTGCAAACCGAAATGGAATCGCTGCGGCTCGGACGCAGCACCATCAGTTTAGAACAAGAGCTGCTCCAGGCGGGATCAGATCTCAAGAGCCTTCTCGGCATGGCTTCGGATGAAGCGGTGGTTTTTGCGCCGCTCGAAAAGCTCGCCTCCGAAATCACCGCGCAGCTCAAACCGCGCGCCGAGTATCGCCTTGAAGCGTTGCGCCAAGAACACCGCGGGCTCGAGTACGACGCTCGCAGCACGTGGCGCTCGCACTTGCCCACAGTGGGTGCCTTTGCGGGTTATGGCAATGCGGGCTCTTCTGGAGCTACAGGGCGCGATGCGGAATTTGGCATGGGCCTGCGCGCCCAGTGGGTTTTCTTTCAGGGCTTTGCTCTGCCGGCTGAGATGCGCCGGGCGAATGCGCAGTCGCGTGTGCTAGAAGAGCAAATCAAACAGGCCACGCTCGACCGCGAAATCCAAACCGAACTCAAGCGTTCCGAGATCAAAACGTTCGTCGATCGTCACGATTCTGTGAAACGAGCCAGCGAAATGGCTCGCAAAGCCTTTCAGGTACAGCAAACGGATTACCGTCGCGGCATTGTCACCGAACTCGAAGTGCTCTCGAGCATCCAAAACTATTTGGAATTACAAACCGAAGACATCGATCTCGTGAACCAAATCACGCGCGCTCGCGTCAGCGGGCTGGAACTGGGAGCTAAGCTATGAGTCTGCCGCTAATTTCGATCAAACGTCCGGTCTTCGGCTGGATGGCCACCATCGCTCTCTTCTTGTTCGGAGCGATCTCGCTCAACAATCTCGGTGTTTCACAATATCCTGATGTCGACTACCCCATGGTGAGTGTGCGGGTGGGGTATCCAGGAACGGCACCCGAACTTATGGAAACCGACGTCGTGGAGCCACTTGAGAGCGCGCTCACCACGGTCGAGGGCGTGCAGCGCATCACTTCGAGCGCGTCTTATGGTTCGGCTTCGGTGACCCTCGAGTTCGACATTTCTAAAGATATCAATATCGCGGTTCAAGACGTCAACGCTGCCGTGCAGGCGGCGATCCGTCAGCTCCCCGAGGACATCGACCCACCCACCATTCAAAAGCGCAATCCGGAAGATCGCCCGATCTTGTGGCTCGGACTCTCGGCCGATGTGCCAACGCGCGATCTGATGTTTTTTGCCAAGAACAGCGTCTCGGATCGTTTCGCGACGGTTGAAGGCGTTTCGGCGGTGGACCTGGGTGGTTTTTTGGAGCCCGTGGTTCGCGTGTGGCTCGATCCCAACAAGCTCGCGCAGTACGAGCTCACCTACGACGACGTGCTCGCCTCACTCAAGAGCGAGCACAAGGAAATCCCCACGGGTCAAATCGTGGGCGCCAAGAGTGAAAAGGCTCTACGGTTTTTGGGCGAGGCCGCCACGGTCAAAGAGATCTCAGAGTTGATGATCACCAAACGTTCGGGCTCGCTGCTCTACACCAAGATCACCCTCGGCGAATTGGGCAAGGTTCAGGCGGGACTCGAAGACCAGCGCCGCTTTGCTCGCATCGATGGCAAGCGTTCGGTGGGCATTTCGATCCAAAAGCAACGGGGCGAAAACTCGGTGGCCGTGGCTGAGCGTGTGCGCGAGCGCATGGCGCAGATTTCCTTACCCGAAGGTTATAAGTTGAGCGTAAACTTCGACACGACCCATGAAATTCAAAAATCGATTCACGAGCTCGGCGTGACACTCATCATCTCCATCTTGCTCACGGGTGTCGTGTGCTGGCTCTTTCTGGGGTCGATTTCCTCAACCATCAACATCATCATCGCCATTCCGACGAGCATCTTTGGCACCTTCATCGTCATGCAGTGGCTGGGCTATACGCTGAACCTCTTTACGATGCTGGCGCTCATTTTGTCGGTGGGGATCATCGTGGACGACGCCATCATGGTGCTCGAGAACATCTTTAAAAAGCGCGAGACCGAGAAAAATCCCGCGCGCGCCGCCTGGCTCGGCGCCGAGCAAGTGCAGTTTGCGGCCATCGCCACGTCGATTGCCATTGTGGCCATTTTCTTGCCCGTGATCTACGTGAGCGGCATGGTCGGAGCCTATCTCACGCAGTTCGGCATCGTGCTCAGTGTGGCGGTGCTTTTTAGCACTTTCGAAGCGCTGACCTTCACGCCAATGCGTATGGCGGGTTTCAAGGACGAGGGCGAGCCGAATGGCATCCCGGGAATCTTTTCGAGATTCGTCAAACGCGCGGCCAATCGCTACGCTGCCTGGGCAGAATCCACCTTCCGTTCGCGTTCCAAACCTTTCGCATTTTACGCCGCCGCGCTGGTGCTCTTTGGCGCCTCGCTAGCCACGGTGCTTTCGATTCCCACGGAATTAATTCCTCAAGAAGAAACCGGCACGATGATGGTGCGCTCGGAGCTTCCGCTCGGAACTTCGCTCGAAGAAAATTCGCGCCGCCTCGAAGACGTTGAAAAAATCATCAAAGAACAAGAAGGCATTCTGCGCTCGTACTCGATTCTCGGTTCGGGCGGTGTGAACCAAGCGATGCTCATGGTCACCCTTAAGGATCGTGAAGATCGCAAATTGACTCAGGCACAGATCGAGTCTCAGTTGCGTGAAAAGCTTCGTACCCTGGGCAAAGACTTTAAAGTGCGACTGCAGCCCACGGGCGGCGTGAGTATTGGTGGTCAGAGCGGTTATCCTGTGGATCTCACTCTGCGGGGTGGGGCGTGGCCGGATCTTATCAAATCGGCTCAGAACCTAGAAAGCAAAATGCAAGCTTCGGGGCTCGTGGTTGACGTACGACAGAGCTTTGATCAAGGAAATCCCGAAATCGCCATCATTCCGAACCGTGAGCAGGCTCGTCTCTACGGCGTTTCCGTGGAGACGATCGCCGAGACGCTGGCGTTTTTCTATAACGGCATCGATGCGGCCAAGTACAACGACGAAGGCAAGCGCGTTGATGTCATCGTCAAGGCCGATCCCCAGGCTGCTCCGACAAACATTGAGGGGCTCAAGAAGCTCGTCATCCGCAATTCGCGCGGTCAACTCGTGCCGCTCGCGACGTTGATTCAGGCGAGGGACACGCTCGCTCCGGTTTCGATCAATCGCGAAAACCGCGAGCGCAAAATCTCGCTCTCGGCGAACCTCGCGGACGGACAATATCTCGGCCCCGTGCTTGAGCACATGAAAAAGCTCGCCAACGAATCGGTGGTGGGCGACGTGCGCTACGACGAGAGCTCGGGCGCGAGTGGCGACTTCAATCAAATCTTTAAAGATCTGATCTTTGCGCTGGTGCTCGGCATCGCGGTGGCCTACATGGTGCTCGGCTCGCAGTTCAACTCCTACATTCACCCCGTGACGGTGCTCTTGGCGCTGCCCTTTAGTGTGTCGGGCGCGTTTTTCGCATTGTGGGTAACGGGTTCGACGCTCAACCTCTTTTCGATGATCGGTTTGCTTTTGCTGATGGGCATCGTCAAGAAGAACTCCATTATGCTCGTAGAGTTTGCTAACCAAGGCCGCGAAACGAAAGGACTCAGCGCAGCGGCCGCCATGGTGGAGTCGTGTCGCAATCGTTTTCGACCTATCCTCATGACCGCTTTCACGACGGTCGCCGCGGCTCTGCCGCCGGCCCTCAAGATCGGCACTGACACCGCTTCGAGTTCGATGATGTCGATCGGCATCGTGGGGGGCGTCATTTTTTCGACGTTTATGACGTACTTTGTCGTGCCCATTGCCTACGTGCACATGAGCCGTTTCGAGAAACCGCACCACGATTTGGGGCTCTAAGGGAACCTCTGACCAGCGCGTCGTAGGAAAATTGTCATATATATAGTCAGATTCTCTGGTTACACTGGAGGCATCATGATGAAACTCGCGATGGCCACGGTTTTATTTGCGGTGAGCGCAGGGGGCGGCCGTTTTGGTTGCGTCCCCACCGATTTCAAAGGCGAAGGCTCCGGCTCTTCGAATCACGGTGGTGGTGGAGGCGGCGGCTGGTCGCTCTCTTCTCTTTTCGGTGGTGGGTCTGGCGGCGGCGGCGACGCGCACAGCGATATGGATGGCATTGAACTCTTGGGTGCCAAAGGCAAATGGCCTGATTACGTAAATGCAATGGCGAGCAAAGAAATCGACTCGCACCCCAATCTCGTGAACGGCATTCCCGGCCGCGGCAACCCCCTGGCGGGGATCTGCGATAACTACATGTCGCTGAATACCGAACAGCGTAAAACCGTTCTGATGAAAGTGGCGCCTCCACTCTCTTACGGCGAAAGTCATTTCGGATTCAAGGGCAATGGCGGCGAGCACAATCGCTACCGCCGCTCCTACGGCCCTTTCCAGATTTCACACGGAGCCGAAAGCTGGGGCTGCTGGCAAGGTGGCTACAAGCCCATGGACTGGCGTTCGAACCTCGACTGCGTTTACAAAATTTTTGATGGTCAATACACTCGCAAGGGCCTGCCTATTGCGAACAATCAATCGTACTGGTCGGTCATGCGCCCGAGCAGGTACTTGAGTTCGCGCTTTATGAAAACCTTTAAGGATCTCGCACCAGAGTGCAACTCTTCGGTCGCTGTGCGTCCTACGAAAGCGTTTCCGGGGGCGAAGGTCATCGACAGCAATAACACCGGAGCGGGTTAGGAAATTATATGCAAAAAATGTGGATTCCATCAAAGTGCTTCGGGTTCCTGATGTTGGCCATGGCGATGCCTGCGCTTGCGCAAAATTTAGAGCCTGTCGTTGAACTAGGGAATTTTTTAAAATCGCAGCCCGCCCCGCAAAGCGGTGTCTTCTCTTTTACTTCTGAGAACGATGACGACGATGGCGACGAGTTCATCACTCACGACGCCATTCTCTCTTGGAACACTGAGGGACAAACGTTTTCGCTAAACCTCCTTTCCAACGAAAATGCGAAAAAGACGTTCGCTATCTTTGAGTTTTCTCTTAAGCAGGGGTTTCGCTATACCGAAGGCACCAAGCCGGCTGAGAAAAGCGGCGCGCTGGACACGTTCTACAGCAAGTTGTGGGGCGGCGACGGAAAATTCGATCTCGCCAAGGCCTTTAGCGTCAAGCGTGAAGCGGTGATGGAAGATGGCGATTTGCTTTTTTATCGCTACAAACTCGAGCCCAAGGGCACGGTAAAAAATCTTCCTGTAAAGAACATCGAAGTGCAGATGTACCCAGGCCTCAAAAAAATCAAATTGCTGCGTTTCTTCGTCGCGAAAAAGGCCTATATTTGGGCCGAGGAACCGAAAGTAGAAGAATAAGTTCCTCGCGAGGAGATCCATCATATGCGCGCACTATTTATCTTAGCACTCAGCCTTGGCGTTTCTGGCGCCGCCTCTGCCGCCGACCTCACGGACATCGCCGGCAAATGGCGCACCATCGACGACGAAACCAACAAACCCAAATCGATCGTGGAGATCACCAAAGTCGGTGAGGCCTATGAAGGCAAAGTGGTGCAGCTCTTCCGTGAGCCCACCCAAGATCAAAACCCCAAGTGCGACAAGTGCAAGGACGAGCGCAAGGATCAACCGATTCTCGGGCTCAAAATCATCGACAGCCTGAAGAAGCGCGAATCGGATTGGGGCGAGGGCAACATCCTCGACCCTAACAACGGCAAAACCTACGACGTCAAAATGGAGCTCACCGAAGGCGGCCAACGCCTCAAAGTCCGAGGCTTCCTCGGCTTCTCGCTCCTGGGTCGCACCCAAACCTGGGAACGCGCCAACTAGCGTACCCGTCCCCAAAGTTCCAGCTACCGAGTATCCAGGTACCGCGGTACCTGGATACTCGGTAGCTGGAACTAAGCGCACGCTGCGTTATCTATTGTTCGCATCCTAATCGATAATAATTATCATTAACGCAAAAGAAGGCTTGAAAGTGGTCTTAAAGTCTATAGGTTTGCCTCCTATAAGGAGATTCCTACGATGCAAAGCCGAATTTTGAGCGTTCTCACCCCGCTGTTCTGCGCCGTGACCCCCTTGGCCCTTGCCGGTGGCGCCGCAAAAAGTACTGATGCTCTGACGATCTACACCTCTTCCAACGAAGAGTTCATCCGTCCCATTTTTGAAAAATTCACCCAAGAGAGCGGCATCAAGATCAACTTCGTTGCCGACAAGGGGCCCGTGCTTATCGAAAAGCTCAAGGCCGAGGGCGCGAATAGCCCTGCGGATCTGCTGACTACGGTCGACGTGGGCAACCTCTGGCTCGCTGGCGAGGCGGGCCTTCTGGCGCCTACCCAAAGCGCTGAGCTTGAAGCCAATCTCCCCGCGCAGTACCGCGCCCCGCACAACGAATGGGTAGGGCTCTCGATCCGCGCGCGCACGATTTTCTACAATCCCAAAAAGGTCAAAGCCTCGCAGCTCAGCACCTACGAAGACCTTGCCTCGCCCAAGTGGAAAGGCAAGCTCTGCCTGCGCACCAGCAACAACGTTTATAACCAGTCGCTCGTCGCCTCCTTTATCGAAAACTGGGGCGAGAAGAAAACCGAAACCGTGCTCAAGGGCTGGGTGCGCAACCTCGCCGCGCCGGTCTTCGCTAGCGACACTCCGATGCTTGAAGCCATCGCTGCTGGTCAGTGCGCCGTGGGCATTTCGAACTCCTATTACTTTGCCCGTCTCATCAAAGACAAACCCAGCCTCGACGTGAAACTCTTTTGGGCCGACCAGGGTGGTCGCGGCACTCACGTGAACGTGATGGGCGGCGGCGTGCTCAAGGCTTCCAAGAAAAAAGAACTCGCCACACAGTTCCTCGTTTGGGCTTCGCGCCTCGAAGCTCAGAAGCTGCTTTCGGCGATGAACTACGAGTATCCCGTGAACCCCAAGGCCGAGGTGAGTCCGCAAATCCAAGCTTTCGGCAACTTCAAGCCCGATGCAATGCCTCTCTACAAAGCCGGCGAAAAACAGCGCGCCGCTGTGCAGTTGATGGATCGTGTGGGTTACAAGTAGCAAATCTCAAGGAGGGCGATCTATGGCTCGCTCTCTGCTCAGGCTTATCGCCTACCTTCCGGGGCTGCTGCTCGTGGCTCCGCTCGGCTTTTTGTTGATTCAGTCTCTCGGCTCCTCGGCCGAACTCATCGCGCATGTCAGCTCCACGCAAATGCAAGACGCGCTCGTCACCACAAGTGAAATGCTTGTGGGGGTGACGCTGCTCTGCCTCGTGCTGGGCGGCGCGAGCGCGTGGCTGCTCTCGCGCTACGAGTTTTGGGGCGCCTCGTTTTGGCGCTGGTCGCTGCTGCTCTCGCTCGCGCTGCCAGCCTACGTGCAGTCCTTTTTGTGGATCTCATGGCTCGATTACTCCGGCCTCGTGCCCACCTGGCTGCGCGATCACACCGGCGCCACGTGGACTGGAGTCTTTTCGAATTACCGTTCGCTACCGGGTCTTTTGGTGCCCGTTGCCCTCGCGCAATTTCCCTACATGTATCTTTTGATCTTTGAGGGCCTCGAAACCCAGAGCCGCAACCTCTCCGATGCCGCGCGCAGTCTGGGGCTTGGCCGCTGGCGCCGCTTTTACAAACTCGATCTGCCGATCCTCGTGCCTTGGATCGCCTCCGGGGTGCTGCTCGTGGGTATGGAAACCCTCGCAGACTTCGGTTCCGTGAGCGTCTTTAATCTGAACGTTTTCACCACGGTGGTGTACCGTGCGTGGTTTGGTTTGCAATCCATCGAAACCGCCTCTTTCTTCGCTATGATTCACGTGCTTTTTCTCTCGCTCTTCGTGGGAGTGGTGCTGTGGTTCGCGCGTCGAAAAAAGTACACAGACCCTTATGCGGGCCGCCTTAAGATGGAACGCCGTCGCTTGAACAAAACGCCATCGCTTGCGGCGAACCTCTTTATTGGCGTTCTCTGGCTCATTTCCTTTGTGCTGCCAGTGCTGCAACTGATTTATTGGTCTTTCTCGCGCCCCGAAACCTTTCTCGACCCGCGTTTGCTGGAGCGCGCCACCAACTCGCTGCTCGTGGCTGGGCTTGCGGCATTCATCGCGGTGCTCTTTGCAGCCTTTCTCGTGTTTGCTCATCGGTTTTTAAAGAGCGCGGACATCGCGTGGGCCGAAAAGATTTCCTCTCTCGGCTATGGCATTCCCGGAACGGTGATTGCCGTCGGATGGATGGCCGCCGTCACGCGGCTCTGGGGAGCTTCGCTGCAATCCACCGCGCTCGTGGCGCTCGTGACAATGCTCATCGGACTTGCGACGCGATTTCTGGCGCTCGCGCAGCGCCCCGTGATGAGCGCCGCAAGTCGTATCTCCACATCTATCGAAGAATCCTCTCAGAGCACGGGCGCTTCGCTGTGGCGCACCTTATGGCATATTCACGTGCCGCTTCTGAAGAACGCCTTTCTCATCGGCTTTCTTTTTGTGTTCATCGACACGCTCAAGGAAATGCCCATGACGCTGCTCATGCGCCCCTATGGTTGGGATACGCTCGCGGTACGCGTCTATCAGTACACTTCGGACTTCATGTGGCGCGAAGCTGCGGCTCCCTCGCTGATGATCGTTGTGGCTTCTATCGTTCCCATTTTTTTGCTGAGGAGACGCATTCAATGACCTTTCGTGAAGACGACTTGCGCATCGATGGACTGAGTTTTTTTCGCGGCGAAACGGTGATCTTAAAAAACATCTCGCTGCGACTCCCTGCTCACGCTCTCGGTGCGCTCGTAGGGCCGAGTGGTTCGGGCAAGACAACGCTCCTGCGGCTCATCGCGGGCTTCGAACGCCCTGCTGAAGGCAGCATCGTTCTCGGTGGCGAGACCTATTCCTCACCAGTCCATGTGCTCCCTCCCGAACGACGTGGCATCGGCATCGTCTTCCAAGACTTCGCGCTTTTTCCGCATCTCAGTGTCGAAGAGAACGTCGCTTACGGCCTTTTTCGCGCCACTTCCGAGCAGCGTCGTCAGCGTAGTGCCTACGTGCTTGAACTCTTGGGCCTAGCGCCTTTTGCCAAGCGCTATCCGCAACAACTCTCCGGTGGTCAGCAGCAGCGAGTTGCCCTGGGCCGCGCGCTCGCGCCCAACCCCAAACTCCTGCTCCTTGATGAACCCTTTTCGCAGCTCGATCCCGAATTGCGCGAAGAGCTCATCCAGGTCATGAACCTCGTGCTGCGTGAGACCAAGATCACCACGCTCCTTGTCACTCACCATCAAGAAGACGCCTACGACCTAGCCGAACATCTTGGAGTTCTCGAGGGTGGTGACCTGCTGCAGTGGGGAGATCCCTTTGAGCTCTACCACTCACCTCGAAATCGTTTTGTCGCGGATTTTCTCGGCAAAGGGGCGCTCCTACCTGCCACGGTCGAGAGTGCGGGCTTTGTGCAAACTGAAATCGGTCGCCTGCCCTGCGCCAAAGAATGGCCTATTGGCGAGGTGTGCGAATTGCTCGTGCGCCCCGATGATTTGGTGCACGTCGACGGCGATGGCCACTTTAGCGGCACACTGCTCAAGAAGCGTTTTCGCGGTTCTGCGCACCTCTATACCATCGAACTCCCGAGCCGGCGTCAGGTGCTCGCACTCGTGCCCAGCCACCACAACCACCGTGTTGGTGAGAGGGTGGGGCTTGAGGTCGACATGCGGCACGTGAATCTTTATCCCTTTTCGGGCGAGCTAAGGTCCTTCAACTTCGACACGCTCATCACACGTGGTCACGAAGATCTCTGAAGCCTGCGCCGGATCACAATGCGATTGTAGCGTAACGCGCAGATGCAGGGCAGATTTGCGAGTACGGCGTAGGCAAGCATCACGAGCTTCGCCCAAAGCGGATTCCATATAAAAAAGATCGGGCACGTGGCAAGGGTCACCCAATGGGCCGCTTCGCCGCGGCAGGTTTCCCTCGCAAAACGTTCTAAGTACGCAGGTTCTCGTGAGAGGATCTTGCCCTTAGGAAAGCCGCCACGAAACCAAGCGGCGGCGTCGGGCAAATGCGATTTCCAAAATTTGATACGCAATCCTCGGCTGTACAGATCGCCACCGAGTTCCCAGCGGCGCTCACGAAAGAGCGGTGAGTTCGGGTCAAAGATTCGAAGGGGCAAATCCGTGAAGATCTTGGACACCAGGAGATGCAGAATGGGCCAGCCAAGAAGGTTTGCGATCCAGACCATCGTCACGTGAGGGTCCGTCCTTTCCAGGTCTTCGGCGTCGCACCAATGCCCAGGGATTTCGCAAAAACGAATTGATAAAAAAACCACGCCACAGGAAAGAGTACCGCCGTAAGCAGGCGAAAGGATCCCAGGCGTCTCGCGAGCCAGGCCAGCTGACCGGCAAACAAGACATATGCCACCAGGAGTCCTTCCCGCACGCCGGGCATGGGCACAACGAGTGTCACGAGCGCAGCGAAGATCACCGTACCAAAGCCGGTGAGCCAGAGTACCGATGCGAGGAGCGCGCGTTTGTCCGTGTGCCGCGCGCCGCGTGCGAAAGCCTTGGTCCAACCTTCGATCAGCGAGTCCAGTCCCCCTGGGAACATGCGCACTGAGAGCACGCCGCGCCCGAGGCGAGTCACAGTGCGTACCTTGGCGCTGTGAAAGCGTTCGGTCATGAAAAAGTTTTCCAACACTTCTCCACTCACGGCCTGGTGCCCCCCGGCGCGTTCATAGTCGGCACGTCGAACCACAAGGCTCTGGCCCACGAGGCGCCGTGAGCCGGCAGACATCATGAGATTGAAAAAGATCGAAAGCTCTTCGTAGGCGTGCACCACGCGATGCCATGGCAGCACGGAAAGCGCGGTGGGAGCTTCGCGGTTGAGCTCTTCAAAATGAGTGAGGATCGATTGGAAGCCGTTGGCCTCGAAGCACACATCGGCATCCACAAAGAAAAAGAGCTCACCTCTCGCTGCCGTGGCACCTTGGTGGCAGGCCCAGTTTTTTCCCGTCCATCCCGCGGCGGGTAGTGGCTGAGCCCGAATCACGTGCGCACCGAGCTCGGTTGCCACGGAGGCGGTGTCATCATTCGAATCGTCGTCTACGACAAGGACTTCTTCGGGGCGATGAGAGGTGGCAAAGATCGAGGGCAGGAGAACGCGCAGATTTTCCGCTTCATTGCGAGCGGGAATGATGATCGACACGCGGAGCGCAGAAGGGGCGTTTGACTTGGGGACGCCACGTCGAGCTCCGATCACTCCAAAGCCCGCGAGCCAAGTGAGGGCGAGTCCCAGCATCAGCCACGCGAGAGCGCTCATGAGCGGGATCCACGCTCGTCGCGATCGATGAGATCCGCCACATGTCGTCCACAGAGAACCACCATCGGCATGCCACCTCCGGGGTTCACGCTACCGCCCGCAAAAAACAAATTGCGGTATTTGTTGCTGCGCTTGGGTGCCTTGAACGCGAAATTTTTGAAACGATCGGAGACGACGCCGTATATCGAACCTCCGTTGGAGCGGTAGCGCTTTTCGATGTCGAAGGGCGTCCAAAAGTCTTCCACCACGGTGTGCTTGCGCAATCCCTCGAGTCCCATGCGCTCCAACTTGTCGAGAACCCGTTCTTTGAGTGCGAGACAGTCTTCGCGGGTGTACTTGCCGTTGAGATAGGGAATGTGCGGAAGGATCTTGATGTTGTCATGCCCCTCGGGAGCCTGCGAAGGGTCTGTGCGCGTGGGGGCTACGAGATAAATCGTAGGATCGTCTGGCAACTTGCCCTCACGAAAAACACGATCGAAGTGTCGATGCTGATCTTTAGAGTAAAAGAAATTGTGGTGCGCCAGTTGCGGGTAGGTGCGGTTGAGGCCCAGGTGCAAAACAATTCCGGAGCAAGCGGGTTCGAATTTTTCTAGCTTGCGCATAAAACCGTCGCTCTCACCAAGCAGCTCGCGGTAGGCGGGAAGCACTTCCATGTTGGAGACCACGTAGTCGGCCTCAAAGTCACGGCTGGGGCCGCGTTCGATACGGGAGCGGATTCCGGTGACGCGATCGCCCTGGCGGGTGATCGATTCCACTTCGGCGTTCAGGTGCACGGTCACACCGAGTTCGCTGAGACGTGTCTCAAAAGCGTGCGCCAATTCGTAGAGGCCGCCCTGAATGTACCACAGGCCAAATTCGAGTTGAATGTTGGGCATGAGGTTCATAAATCCTGGCGCATCGTTGGCCGAAGCGCCGACGTACTTGATGAAGTACTCAAAGATGGCCTGCAGGTATGGGTCGCGCGTGCGCTTGGCGATGCCGCCGCGCATGGAGTGCCAAAAGTCAAAGCCCCGCCCGTCGCGCCAGCCGTAAAACTTCACAAAATCCCAAAAGGTATCGAGTCCTTTTGCGAAGTATCCCCGCTCTGTGATGTCGTACTGTGCTTTGGAGTAGCGCAGCATCTCGCGGTATTCGGCAAAGGCGTGGGGGCCAAGGCGTTCGAGCTCACGCTCCATGTCCGCTTCGCGTTCCCACAAATCCACGGTGGTGCCGTCTTCAAAGAAGTTTCGCCACTGCGGATCCACGCGTACGAGCTTGATGTAGTCTTCGAGCCGACGCCCGTTTTGCTCAAAGAGGGGGCGAAACATATGTGGCAGTGTGAAAATCGAAGGGCCTAGGTCAAAGCTAAAACCTCCTTCGCGTAGCACGTTGAGTTTGCCGCCGATGCGATCGTTGCGTTCAAAGATCTCCACGCGGTAGCCCTTCATAGCAAGCGATGTGGCGGCGGCAAGACCACCGAGTCCAGCACCGACAACAATCACCTTGGGAGTCTTGGGTTTGCTCATAGAACGATCCTCACTTCACCATCCGCACGTTCAGCGGATGGATTTCCTCGTGCACGGTGAACTTGGACTCGTCGTAGTTCGGTGGTCCGAATCGGTACTTGGGATTGTTTGAGGCCCCCGCAGGTTCGCGCGGAATGCCGAGAAAGTTTTTATTGAGCGCGCCATCACCGTTCAAGTCTTCGAAAATCACGAGGGCGTATTCCCCAGCTTTGACGTCGTTGATCGAAAAGCGTGCTACGCTCTCACCTTCTTTAAGATCAAAGCGTGCGAAGTCTTTGCGCAAGGCGTGCTCCTTTTCCGAAGGAAACCCCTTTTTGTTATCAAAAAGCGCGTAAGCGATTTGGCCCGAGCGTCCTGTAAGATTCTCCACCTCAACGCGAAGTTCGGCAGCTAGGGTGGGCATGGCGATGAGTGTGGTCACGAGAGCCAAGGCTTTCATAGCCTCAACTCCGAGAATTCTTTAGCCTTAGGGAAGGTAATGCCGTCGCGTTCGCAGAGCAGGTTTGCCGAAATGCGGGCCGATTCAAAGATCGTAGGCAAGCCGCTTCCTGGATGCGTACCGCCTCCTACCAAGTAGCAATCCGAGATTTCTTCGAACTCGTTGTGCGGCCGGCGGTAGAGCATTTGCGAAATGTTATGGCCCATGTTGAAGGTGGCTCCCAAAAATACGGAGCGCTTGTTCTGCCAGTCGTCCGGGGTGAGTATCAGCTCCGAGCGGATGTGCTGTCGAACATTCTTGTAAGGGCTACGCTCTTCGAGAATCTTGAGAATCCGCTCGCGGTAGACAGCTTTTTCTGTGGCCCAGTCGATGCCACTCGTGTTGTTGGGCACGGGGCAGAGCACATAGAGAGCCGAATGTCCCTCGGGTGCGCAGCCCGGATCGAGGGTTACCGAGTTGCGTACGTAGACGGAGACATCTTCAGAGGCCACCTTGCGATGCGATATGTCTTCGAGGTTTTTTTGGTAATCCTTGGCAAAGACAATCATGTGGTGCTCGCAGTCGGGGTAGGTGCGGTCCAGGCCGAGGTACATCATGAAGGTCGAGCAGGAGTAGTTCAAAGTTTTGAGCTTTTCGGGAGCGTATTTTTTGATTCGTTCACGCGGAAACAGATGTTCCATGGCATGACCGAAGTCCGCATTTACAAAGACCGCATCGGCATCCACCGACTCTCCATCGGCAAGCTCGACGCCCACGGCGCGCTGACCCTCGAGGCGTACCCGCTTCACTGGGCGCTCGGTATGAATCTGGGCACCGAATTCCTTAGCAACCGTGGCCAGGGCGTCGGTGATTTTATTAAGTCCACCCATCACATGATAAATGCCATGAGCGTGTTCGGTGTAGGGGATCATTGCAAAGAGCCCCGGACAATCCCAGGGCGACATGCCGAGGTATTTGGACTGAAAGGTGAAAGCTAGGCGTAGCTCTTCGGAGCGGAAGTATTCTCCCAGCACATCGTAAAGCGATTTGCCCGCGGCCAAATGCGGGAAGGCTTTCAGTAGAGTGGTGCTAAAGAATTGGCTGAGACGGCCGTAGTCGCGCTGCAGGCAGGGGTAGAGGCGTTCGAAGCGCTTTGATTCGCGCTCGTGAAATTTGTCGAGTGCCGGTCCCTCACCGGGAAAGTGCTTTTCGATCTCGAGCTTCATCCGCTCGCGGTCTTCAGTGACGAGCATCTCCTTGGCGTCAAAAATCAGTCGATACATAGGGTCGAGACGGCGACAGTCGAGGTAATCGCGGATGTCACGGCCGCATTCTGTAAAGAGCTCGTCGAGCAGATACTTCATCATCAGAAAGGTCGGGCCCAGGTCGAAACGGTATTTGCCGTCGAGCACGACCTCGGCATTGCGCCCACCTAGGGCGGATTCTTTTTCGTAGACCGTTACCCGGTAACCCCGGGCACCCAGGATCATGGCGGCCGCTAGCCCCCCCGGTCCGGCTCCGATGATCACCACGTGTTTTTGCGCTTGAGAAGATGGGCTCATGGCTAAAATGTAGGCGCAACCCGCTAGGATGTCGATTGACCTACAAACCAGCTTAAAAATAAGCCAAAATCCTGACGCGTAAACGTTTTTTCTCAAAACACCGAAAGAGAGTTATGGAACAGCTCACGATCGGGATGGCCGTCTACGAAGATTTCGACGGCGTGTATTTTTCGATACAGGCTCTGCGCTATTATCACCAAGAAGCGCCGATGAGTCGCATCAAGTTTCTCGTTGTGGACAACTGTCCATCCGGAAAACATTCTGAGACGATCCGAAAATTCGTCGAAGGCATCGGGGGCACATACATCGGCACTGACGAAGTCAAAGGCACGGCCGTACGCAATTTGATTTTTGAACGCGCGCAAACCGAGCTTGTTCTCTGTATGGATTCGCATGTGCTCATCGAGCCTGGCGCGGTTCGTCAGCTTCTTGAGTATTACGACAAACACCCCCAGAGCCAAGACTTGCTGCAGGGGCCGCTAGTTTACGACGACATTTATCACATGGCTTCGCACTTTCAGCCCGAGTGGCGCGGTGGCATGTACGGTACTTGGGCGTGGGACGAACGCGCACGTCACAAGAACGATGCGCCCTTCGCGATTCCTTCGCAGGGCCTCGGACTTTTTTCTTGCCGTAAGTCGGCGTGGCTCGGATTCAACCGCCGTTTCTCCGGATTTGGCGGTGAAGAATTTTACATTCACGAAAAGTTTCGTCAGGCGGGTCGCCAGGCGCTGTGTCTGCCCTTTCTGCGTTGGCTGCATCGTTTTGGTCGCCCCAATGGCACCATCTACCGCAACAAGTGGGAAGATCGCATTCGTAATTACCTCATTGGTTGGCGCGAATTGAATTTGCCCACCGAGGAGCTCGAAGCGCATTTTGCGACCATCGTAGGTCCAAAAATCGTGGAGCAAGTGAAAGACGGAGTGCTGAGCGAAGATGCGGCGCTTGATCCAGCTGCCAAACGCAAAGCAGCCTAATCGGTTTCGACTTAGCGTAAAAAAATCACTCCGAAGAGCGTTCCCGCCATCACCACAAGAATCAGGTTGAAGGCGGCCAGGAGTTTTAGTTTTTTCGTAAGATGCTCGTCTTCGCGAGCTTCAGGCAGCAATCGTTTGGAGATGTAGATCGCGAGCAAAAGATTTCCCAATCCGGGCAGCGATACGATCGAGATTTTGGTGAGCATGAAAACAATGCCTAGTTTTTGATTGGGCGGAGGCGGTGCCAGCGTGGGGGGAGCCTCGGGCGGTAGATTTTCGCTGGGGAGGTTCACCATAATATGATCGCACGTTTTGCTCCAATTTTGGAGATGAGCATATTGGCGGTCCTTTAGAATGCGGCTATCCTTAAAAGGAGCTTAATTTCAATGGTTTGGCCGCTGCATCAATCTTAATCAAATCTTCAACGCCCCGCACCCTAATGTTGCCGATACGATAGAGGTATGAAAAAGTCTTCTACATCGCGAAGGGTGCTCCCGGGTCTTGGATCACCACAGTGGCTCAATCGCTGCGCGACGTGGGCACTGCTGGTGGTCTCGGTCTCCCAACTCACAAGTTGTGGCTATTATATGGCGACCGCCGACCAAGAAGCGATCCCACCTCTTGGTGATGAAGACTCGGCTCTTTCGCTTTCGATTCGCGGCAAGGTGAATCTCGACGACGATACCTTGGCCGACATTCTCACCCTCGACCCTAGCGCCAAACCCCTCAAAGGTTGGGCGATTCGTTTGACCTCAGTGCTCGGTAGCCCCACGGTATATACAGACACTTCGGTGCTTGTGGCCTTTACCGACGACGAGGGTAATTTCACCATTCAAGGCGTTCCCGACGATTCCTATCGCGTGATCGCGGTGCCTCCAGCTGATTTCGTTCCGGCCCTCGACTCCGAAATGGATACCGACGGCGTCAACGATGGTTCGGTGCTCGGCTATCTGAGCCTCTCGGACACGCCATATTTGACCTTTGATTTTACCAAGAAAGTTCCCTCCACCACACTCGCTCCGGATTGCGATCCCAACTGCTTCCGCATCTCCGGTGTGGTGTACATGAACAAATCTAGCGACGCGCAAACGGCACTCGACGGAGCTGACGGCCTCTTCGAAGGCGCGGTCGTTGAGCTCTATTATGGTCCCTGGGGCTCGCGCACCGAAGGTTCGCGTGTGCTCGACGGTGACGGTTATCCCATACGCGCCGTAACCGACTCCAATGGTCGTTATGAATTCGAAGTTGCGGCGGACTCCTATAAAGTTGTCGTCGCTCCCGAGCTCACCAACATGCAATTCAACTGGGAATCGACGTCCGACGGACGCTTCGACGGCGCGACCAACGTGCTCGTGAGCAGCGCCGACGTTGAAAACGTGAACTTCGGTATTGTTTACAATGCCGATCTCGAAGATCGCGCAGCCATCGTTTACGATCCGAACACCACAATGGATCCGGGGACGACCGCCGACCCCGGCACGACTCCCGCGGTGACCACCACGCCTTACGCAACCACGACTCCGGAAGCGACAACTGCAGCTCCTACGACTCCGGCGCCTACGACCGCGGCACCGACCACTCCAGCTCCGACAACCGCAGCTCCTACGACTCCGGCTCCGACGACGGTTCCTCCGACAACACCGGAACCTACAACCGCAGCTCCTACGACTCCGGCGCCTACGACCGCGGCACCGACCACTCCAGCTCCGACAACCGCAGCTCCCACGACTCCGGCGCCTACGACCGCGGCGCCTACCACGCCGATGGCAACGACACCGGAACCTACCACTTCGTATTACGCAGGTACGACTTCGGATCCTTATGCGACGACGACTTACGATCCTTACGGAACGACACCGTCACCTACCACTTCGTATTATGCCGGTACGACTTCGGATCCGTACGCCACCACAACCTACGACCCTTACGGTACGACTCCGTGGCCTACCACGACTGGCTACTAAGGCTGAGTCAACAGGGCGTGGGTCTCATACATGGCTTCAGGCTCCATGCGGTGCAGATGCACTGTGAGATGCTTAGCCAAAAAAGCGCGGTTCGGAAGTTTCATTCCTGAGACTTCGATATAATCCTGCTTGTTCCAAAAGTTTAGGCTAGGCACCAGCTGGTGATTTGCGTGTAGCACGATGCCGTTCGTATGTAGACATTGCCCGACGGCAAGATCTTCGTAGGGTTGTTGCGCAAAGTTTTCATCTTCCACCACGCAGCGCATGGCGCGTCTATCAATAAAGTATCCCGCTCCGCCGCTTCCGTACTCGAAGTGGGCTTCGGGAGTGGGCATTGGATAACCCTCGTACGCTGTGTTCACTTCGTGCGCGGCAAAGGCACGCGCGTTGATCAGGGTGTCGTCGTCGCATTTGAACACGTGGGTGGCCGAGTTTTGCTCGAGCACCCACTTAAAGAAAAGTTGAGACTTTTGCGCCAGTGCTTCGTAGGTGTCAGGGCAGCGTAGGCTCAGGCGCCCGATATCGCGATCAAAATCAAAGAGCGCATGCTGATTCTCGTCAGCGATCACCTGCACAACGCGCGTGCGCGGACAGATTTCGAGCAAGTCCGGAATCCAGGTATCGACACAGGCCTGCAGACGATCCACGTATTTTTGGCAAGAAACCACCCCCACGATCAAATCCAAATTCTCAACTCGAGCCATGTGCTTTGCGTATCCCCCGTTATTACAATTGTAGCGCGCGCTCCGGCCAAGGTAAACGCCATCGCGCTTAGCGCATGGCGCGCAGAAGCTCTGGAGGATTGGCCACGAGATCAAGCAAGCGATCGCAACGCTCAGAAAGTCTGCGGATACCGCGGTGCACATGCAGCAGGCGGATTTCGGCGTTCTTTTCGGCGACGAGCTCGCGAAAGCTGCGCTGGTTGGCGGGGGCGGCGAGCGCATCGAGCGCTTCCATGATGATGTTATAAGCCCGGTAGAGCCGGAAGTGATGGCGCAACCACTCCTCTTCGTTGGGCGGCACCAGGGCTTTTGCACCTTCAATATGGTAGTTCTCCCGCAGCCATGAGCGGGCCTCGGCGTAAGTGGCAAACGGCACGTAGGCCTTGCCCAGGCCCAGCACGTTGCCTCGTTGGTCGTCGGGCACGAAATCCACCCAATCGTCGATCAGGATGACATTTTCGAGGTCGTCATGCGCTAGGCGCAAATCTTTTTTGCCGCGGCGAAAAAAAACGTCGTCCCAATCGAGCACTGGGGATCCGTCGGGTTTTTTGAGGTGGTGCTTGGAGAAAACTTCGTGGCCGAGTTCCCTAAAGGTGCGCTCTGGTCCATCTTCGGTGTTGAGCTTGTCTAGCAAGCTGTGGTTGCGCTCTTCGCTCCCGCCGCTGAAATAAGACTGCGAGGCTACCAGGGGGTGGGCAGCCAGGGCGGGCAAGATCCAGCTCGCTCCCGCAGCGATCTTGTAGCGCCGGCCGTAAACTTCCACGAGGCCCGGGGTGTCCTCGGGCAAATCGTCGGCGTGGTCCACCAGGGTGCCGTCCAGATCCCAGATCAGATGTACGCGCCCTGGGGTTTCGCGCGCGTGCGTGTTGGGAATCAAGAAAAGCCCGCAAATCCCCAAAATTACGAACCTTAAGCGCCGCCGAGTCACGTCCACGCAGATAGCGAAGGCACGGGCGGATCGTCCAGAAAAAAATCCTTAAATGAGTCGTTCCGGACCAATCGGCACGATGCGGTAGGGGTTAATGGAGGGCTGAGAGTAGTAATAGTGCTGCTTGATGTGGTTGAAATGCGTGCTCTCGCGGAAGGGTTTGCGCTGGTAGAGAGCGTTGAGGTAGCGGTGCAGGTCAGGGTACTCGCGGATCATCTTGTGGTTGCATTTGAAGTGTCCGTAGTAAACGCTGTCAAAGCGTACGAGCGTGACAAAGAGCCGAACGTCGGCCTCGGTCAAGCGCTCACCCACAAGATAGCTTTTGCCCTTGAGCCGCTCTTCGATCTTGTCGAGGGCATCAAAAAGGCCCTTCACGTTTTTGTCGTAGGCGGCCTGGGTCTGGGCAAAGCCCGCCTTGTAGACCCCGTTGTTGATGTTTTCGTAGACAAAGGCGTTCACCTTGTCGATTTCCTGGCGCAGCTCTACAGGGTAGTAGTCGTCGCGATTGCCCGTAAGCTCGTCGAAGGCCGAATTGAAAATTCTCACAATCTCCGACGACTCGTTGTTGACGATGGTCTTGAGTTTGGTGTCAAAAAGCACCGGTACGGTAACCTTCCCCGTGTAGGTGGGGCTCGCTTCGGTATAGATCTGGTAGAGATAGTTCTTACCCATTAGGTTATCTGCCGTCACGCCGGCGAAGTCCGCCAAGAAACTCCACCCGTGGTCTCCGAGATTCGGTGAGACCAGCGAAAGCGAGACGACCTCTTCGAGTTGCTTCAGCTTGCGCATGATCAAAGTGCGCGTGGCCCAGGGGCAAGCGTACGACACGTAAAGGTGGTAGCGACCAGATTCGGGTTTGTGTACGGAATTTTTGTTGTCGATGGTTTCGCGAAAGCTCGATTCGTGTCGAAGGAATTCACCGTTCGAGGCCGCTTTGGGCACGACGTCCCCCACCATCCATTTGCCGTGTTCTAGATATCCCATGGGCTCAACTCTAGCGGGCCTCTTCGCAACGGCTCAAGCGAAGTTCTCTTTATAAAGATCTCTTATTAAGACCGCCGAAGTTTCCGCCTCGAAGCTTCTGGATTCAACAAGTTTTCTTATTGAGACCTTTATCCATCCCGCAACATGTCGTCTTTACAATGAACGTGGTTCGTAACCTTAAAAAAGGAGCAGGTATGGGAGAGATGATCAAAACCACCGGAAAAATATTCGGCAGCGTTCTCAATCACAACAATTACTTTAGAACGAGTGAAGGTGTGACACTTTACTTCGAAGATTGGGGTCAAGGCAAACCCATCGTGCTCATCCACGGCTGGCCGCTGAACTGTGATATGTGGGAATACCAAGCTTCGGGTCTCGTCGAACAGGGCTTTCGTGTGATCAAGTACGATCGTCGTGGATTCGGGCGCTCGTCCAAACCCTTCCAGGATTATCATTTCGATCAACTCGCTACGGACCTGCACGAGCTGATCGTTCACCTCAACTTGAGCGATATCACGCTCGTGGGTTTCTCAATGGGGGGCGGCGAGATTGCGCGTTACCTCAAAAAGTACGGCCATGCACGCGTGGAGAAAGCCGTGCTCGTCTCCTCGGTCGTTCCCTACTTGCTCAAGACCTACGACAATGCGGAGGGTGTGGACGAGAGCGTTTTTGAAAAGATCCAAGCCTCGCTCAAAGACGACCGCCAACACTTCGTACGAAACTTCACCAAGGATTTTTACGGAGTGGGGCTGCTGACCTCTCCAGTCTCCGAAGAAATCATGCATTGGACCTTCGGCATGGCCATGCAAGCCTCGCCCAAAGCCACTTACGAGTGTGTAAGTTCCTATGCCCTGACGGATTTTCGTGAAGACCTCAGCGCCTTCACCATGCCGACGCTCGTGATTCACGGCACCGAAGACAAAACCGTTCCGATGGAAGCCACGGGCTTGCAGGCTGCGATGGCGATTCCGGGAGCCTCGCTCAAAAAATACGAAGGTGCTCCACACGGCCTTTTCATCACGCATAAGGACGAGTTGCTCGAGGACATCGCTGCGTTTGTGAGTTCGCAGCGTCATCTCGATCACCTCAGTCCCCATCGCATCGAAGAACCCCGGTCACGTCCCCTTCGACCCGAAATCAATCCGGGACTTTGAGCGATGGTCAAAAGTTTTGGCGACGAGCCTCCGCTCTGTATGGTGAGCGGAGGCTCGGGGCTCATTGGCATCGCTGTGTGCAAATTGTTTCTTAAGGAAGGCTACCGAGTGGTCTGCGTCGATCGGGCGGGGCCCGCCAAGGGAAGCTTTTCACCGGGGGATCCCTTTGATTTTGTCAAATGCGACGTTCGCAAACCTCCGCAGATCGCCGCCGCTGTCAAACGCTGTGCGCGGCTGGACGTTTTGATCAATTTGGTGGGCATCTCGGATCCCAACGCGGGCCCTCTCGAGCGCCTCTCTCTGGAAACCTGGAACGAATATCTGCAGACCAATCTCACGAGCTACTTTTTGTTTATGAAGCACGCGAGCCCCAAGCTCAAAGCGGCTCGGGGCAGCATCGTCAACGTCAGTTCTACCCGTGCCATCATGTCGGAACCCGATTGCGAGGCCTATGCGGCCACCAAGGGCGGCATCGTCGGTCTCAGCCATGCGGCAGCCATCAGTCTCGGGCCTGAGGTCAAGGTGAATTGCATCAGCCCCGGGTGGATCGGCGACCCGCAAAAAAAATACAAAGCCGCAGAAAGCGCCCAGCATCCCGCCGGTAGGGTGGGCCGCCCTGAGGACATCGCCGAGCTCTGCATCTTTCTTGCCTCTGCCACCAAGAGCGGCTTCATCCGTGGTCAGAACATTGTTTGCGACGGCGGCATGATCAGGAAGATGATTTATATTTGATGCGCTCAGTCCTAGTGCGATCGTTTTGAGAGTCTTGCTTAGCCTCTCTAGTCTTCAAAATCCCAAGCCATTATACTGAGGAGCGTGGACACTCCTCAGAAAAAACCTCGCAGCGCCAGCATCGCCTTCATCTTCGTCACCCTGGCCATTGATGCCATCGGTCTTGGTATCATTCTTCCCGTCTTGCCCGATGTGGTTCGCAAATTTGTGGCCCATGAAGCTTCGGTCGCCCAAATCTACGGATACTTCATTGCGGTTTACGCCCTCTTGCAATTCGTCAGCTCTCCGCTGCTCGGTCGACTCTCCGATCGCTATGGTCGCCGGCCGATTCTGCTGCTCTCGCTTTTTGGGGCTGGCATCGACTATATCTTCATGGCCTTCGCGCCTACGCTTCCACTGCTCTTCGTGGGTCGCGTCATCGCCGGCATCAGTGGAGCGAGCTTTACCGTAGCGTCGGCTTATATCGCCGACATCAGCGACGACAGCAACCGCTCTAAAAACTTCGGAGTGCTTGGTGCAGGCTTCGGCATTGGCTTCATTTTAGGGCCGGCCATTGGAGGAGTGCTCGCCACGCACGGTGCGATGATGCCCTTTCTTGCTGCCGCCGCCTTCAACCTTTTGAACTTTGCCTTTGGCTATTTTGTGTTGCCCGAGTCGCTGAACGCTGAGCGCCGCCGCAATTTCACACTGCGCGATTTGAATCCGCTCAAATCTCTGGCTGCCCTGGCCCGGATGCCTGCTGTCAACGGCCTCATTTTCGCCTATGTGTTGATGCAGCTTGCCGGCCACACGCACCCTTCGATCTGGACGCTCTATACGGAGCATCGCTACGGTTGGAGCGCGGCTCAGGTGGGCATCTCCTTTGCGGTGGTGGGAATTCTTTCGGCCCTTTCGCAGGGTGTTTTGACGGGCCCCCTGGTGGCTCGTTTCGGCGAACGCAGAGTGATCCGCTGGGGTAGCTTCGGCGAATTTGTGAGTTTCACACTCTTTGGTCTCGCCGCTACCGGTACGATGCTCTACGTGGTCCTCGTGGGATCCGCGATTTTCTGGGCGGCACATCCGGCGTTGCAGGCGCTGATCAGCAAACAGATCCCTCCCAACGAGCAGGGGGAGCTTCAGGGCGCACTGATGAGTCTCACGAGCCTCACGGCCATTGTGAATCCTCTCATCATGACAGCGCTCTTTGCTGCGACTTCAGATCGCAGCAAAGACGTCTACTTTCCAGGCTCGCCCTACGTGGTGGCCGCACTTTTGTTTTTTTGCGCGTGGCTTTCTATTCGGCGATGGAATCGCCGTCATGGGGAATCTAGCGAAATGCAGCCGAGCGTGACGACTTAGGCATTATTCAGAAGGGTTTAAGGCCACCCCAAGCCGTCCGCTCGACTGTAGAAGTGGGGCTAAGCTCTAGCCCCACCTTGATGAGATTTGCTATGGCTAGGCACCATGAGGGCGTCGCGGTTTACTGAACTCAGTGCAATGTCATTGAGCGCCGTGTCGGCAGACCTTTCTTCTTCAAGAGTTTCCGTCAGCACATCCACGTCTTCCACAAAGCCCAACATCTCGGCGTAGCAGCGTGCGGTACCGTAGCCCGCCATTTCGTAATGCTCTACGCGTTGAGCGCTGGCGATGATGGCGGCGTCCTTGACCTCAGGTGAGGCTTTCCATTCGGAAATTTCTTTTTCGCCTTCAGCGATGAGTCCTTGCATGGCTTTGCAAGATTCCCGCTCCGCTTTCATGCCATGAGTTTCAAAAATGGATTTGAGGCGGGTGACATGACCCTTGGTTTCTTCGAGGTGTTTGTTGAGGCCTCGTTGCAACTCCTTTGACGAAGCGGCATCCATCATTTTGGGAAGGGCTTCTACAAGTCGGTATTCGGCGTCGTATAGGTCTTTAAGTTGTTCAAAGTAGAGGTCTTTTAATGAGGTGGTCATGGGGATGGGTCTCCTTTTTGGCTGTTTTTATGACGCGAGTCTGAGCCTCGCGTTGGCATCGCCTCAGACCTAGTTGCAAAGGAAATGCCAAGACTGAGAACGCCTGAGAGACTCCTCTATGGCATCTAGAAGCTTGTGGGGATGAGAACTCGCCCCAAAAAAGACCAAAGCCTCTGCAAAACGCCTCACCAAAATTTGTTGAGATGGTGTCAGGAAAACTTAACCCATACGTGCTTGATGCCCCACGAGGTTAGATTAAAAATAGCCCCATGATGAAGCATGAAAATTTGAGAAAGATCATTGGTAATTCCCCGTCCATGCAAGATCTCTTTCAGACCATGGCAAAAGTGGCTCCCTCTTCTGCCAACGTTTTGATTCAGGGTGAAAGTGGTACAGGAAAAGAGCTTGTTGCACGCGCGATTCACGATATGAGTGATCGGTGTGACAAACCTTTCCGGGCCATCAATTGCGCCTCCATCCCGAGCGATTTGCTTGAATCAGAACTTTTTGGTCACCGAAAGGGCGCTTTCACCGGGGCAAGTGTTCAACACCAGGGGCTCTTCGAAGCCTCTACTGGCGGCACCATTTTCTTAGATGAAATTGGCGATATGCCTATACTCCTGCAGTCCAAGCTTTTGCGTGTGCTGCAAGAATCGAAAGTCAGGCCCGTGGGGTCCAACGACGAAATTCAAGTCGACGTACGCATTGTGGCCGCTACCCACCAAAACCTCGGTGATCTCGTGCGGAAAAAGAAATTTCGCGAAGATCTCTACTTCCGCCTTAATGTGATCCCCCTAGTCATTCCGCCTCTGCGTATGCGCGAAGAGGATATGCAGGTGCTTACCGAACACTTTTTAGAAAAGTTTTCACATCTACACATGAAGTCGGTGACTCAAGTCAGTCCCGACGTCATCGAAGCCTTTAAAAAGTACGGTTGGCCAGGCAACGTGCGTGAGCTTGAGAACTCCATCGAACGCGCGGTGCTGCTCACCGAGCGCAACGAACTTCGCATGGAAGATTTTGGTTGGCTCTCGGCCAAACTCAGCATGCCGGGTGAGAACTTTGCCTTGCCGGTCATTGAGAATGGCGTCTTTAAAATCCCTCTGAGCGTTTCGCTCAAAGAGCTCGAAGGACGTTATATCAAAGCCTATTGTCAGGCACATCCGAACATGACTCAAGAAGACGTGGCCACCGGACTCGGCATCAACCGCAAAACTTTGTACCGAAAGTTCCAGGCCGAAAAACGCGCGGCCGCCGCCAAGGCAGCAACCTCGCTACCCACTTAGAATCTATCCTTCTCTAGAGCCTCGTTAACGAAATCCAAGTTCGGATTTGGTTAACGAGGCTCTGATCTTTTTAAACCCCAGAATGACTATGGCTAGAGGACTCACGGTGAGTCTTTTTGTCGCGACTTTTGCTGCCTTCGGCCCCCGCAGCTTTGTGGAAGTGTCAAATTCGATCAGGGGGCCTCTGGCATCTCTCTTGCAACTTCTTTGTGTAAAATTGTGGGCTCGCCATGCGAGTCATCAAAACAAAGGAGAAAGCATGAATACCGGAAACTACAACACCAATCGAGAATTCAACCGAGATCTCAATCCCGAAGCCACCGCGGACAAGCTCAACGAGCTTATCCGGGGCGAACGTTCGGCAGTGGAAACCTATCAACAAGCCTTTGCGAAGGTCGGCAACGACCCGCGTGTGCAGGATTTGCGTCCCCTCTTTGCCGATCACGAGCAAGCCGTTCGTTTGCTGACCGACAAAGTTCAAGCCTGCGGTGCCAAGCCGTCTGTGGATAGCGGTGCCTGGGGAACATGGGCGGAAACCGTGATGGGCACAGCAAAATTCTTCGGAGATCGTGCGGCTCTCGGTGCGCTTAAGCAAGGTGAGGAGCATGGCATCAAGCAATACGAAGACGCTCTGCAGAGTGAGACTCTCGACGCCTCCGCTCGCAGCATCATTCAAAATCAGCTACTGCCTCAGCAGCGCGCTCACGTGGTGGCGCTCGACCGTATCATCAGCACTTTAAACTAAGTTCATTTAACCCGTTCATCGTTACACGGAGACCCCCCGGAACCTCTCTTGGTTTTGGGGGTCTTTCTTTAAAAAAGGGGAGGGGAGATCCCCGAATTCAAGTTTTCATAAGGAAATGAGGCCTTTGCCCCTAGTTCCTAGGGCCGGGGCTTCAAGTTGTTAAGAAAGCATGACTGGATATCAAGGGCGAAAGTACTTTAAGTTCCTATCGTTTGGCAGAACGAGTATTGGGGCTTGTTCAGTAGTTCTCGACATTGGGATCGAAAATCGCGTATCATGCCTCCACGTCTCCTTTCCGGCACGTGTTAACGGTGTTTGAAGATTGTAAAAAGCCCAAGAATCCAGGAGGATTCATAACTGATATGACTAGCGCTTCCGGCAAAACTATTCTCGTGATTGAAGATCATCCTGACACTTTGATGTTCATGTCTTTGGCCCTCGAAAAAGAGGGATTTTCCGTGATCGAAGCCACCAACGGCAACGACGCTCTTAGTCGCATCCAAGGCGGTGAAACCCCCGACCTCGTGCTCGTGGATTTCTGCATGCCAGGCTGTAATGGCAAAGAGTTTATCGAAAGGTTCCGCAACCAGCCGGGCTTTGAGAAGACTCCTGTTTATTTCACTTCGGGTTGGGGAGACCTCGACGAAGTGACCCGCGACTGTGGCGCTCAAGGCTACATTGAAAAGCCTGTGGATTTGGACAAGCTCATCAACAAAGTGGGTGAAGTCTTGGCCCCCAACGCCAACTGAAATTCTGAATACTGATTTATAAAAAAGCCTCCGGATTCTCGCGAATCCGGAGGCTTTTTTGTGCCTTTTCGTTTGTCTGTATTAAGACTGACGACGTCCCTGCTGGTGACGCACGCGAGAGCGGACGGCGCCCTGGATGCGCGAGGTGCCAGAATGCGCAAATTTGTTGAGGTTGCGCTGGTCGTTGGTGATCTCCGAATGCGGATGAACATTGGCCGGCATTTGATCCGGGCTGCGCTGGTTGAATCCCTGATTTACCGAGGGTGACTCACGCGGAGTGCCCCCGCTCGCCGTCGGGGAGGGCTTTTGTTTGTTAGAGGTTTTGGCGCTCAATTTGCGTGACGTGATCTTTGTCGGAGATTTGGAACTTTTGGTGGCGACTTTTTTGCGGGTGGTTTTTTGGCTCGTGGCGCCCCGTTTGGTGCTTTTACTGGGATGGGTGGTTTTGGTTGCCATAATATTCACTCCCTAAGTGTCGGCGCGACGCGATTGTCGCGCGCAAACTTAGGTTAACGGCCGCCGAACAAATTCCTGCCAAGGTTATGCAAGGATTTCTCCATACGGCGACCGTTGCGTGAACTACTGTCTTTGCGAATTGATAGTGTAGGAACCGAGCACGGGCACTTTGTACATGGTGAGCGTCAGTCGTCCCCATCCTGTGGCTGGTATCTCCGGGTGAAAGTAGGCAACCGCGCGCCACTCACCGCTCTTGTCGATCTGCACTTTGTGGCCATTGCGGTGGCCGTCGAAGTTCACTCGGCCCAGGTGGGTGATGATGACGTCTTCAAAACGCACCGATCCGGCCGCTTCGACTTCGCGGTAACCCACCTCGTTGAGATATTTGCTGGGCATGGACTGCGACTCGGTGCCTTTTTGGTCGCCCACCGGCGCGTACCACGTGGTTTTGAGTTCGTAATTGATGTTCACCATGGTTTTGCCGCCGCGATCGGGACCCGTTTTGAGGGTGACGTGACCGCTTTTGACCATTTTGGTGGGTTCTACTCGGTGTACGAGCGTTTGGTTGGGGCCCGAAAACGTGCCCACAAGACTCAGGAACAAAATTTGAAGAATATCCATCGAACGAGGTCCTCCCACTTCTCAGATTAACTGATTTTTGGGGGAACGGAACCGGTTCTTGGGGACATCCTCTCAACGGGAATACGCAGGAGCGCCGGATTTCTCGTGCCTCAAACGGCGATGAGGAGTGAGCGTGTTTGTGATCTCAGCGCCGATAAAGAGGATCATCGCCGAGTAGTACACCCACACAAGAAAAACGAGCAGCGATCCAGTGGCGCCATAGGCGGAACCCACGGCGTTCTGTCCAAGGTAGAGCCCGATGAGTTGCTTACCCAGGGCAAAGAGCATCGCGGTGACGAAGCCTCCCTTAAAGGCTTCGCGCCAACGCAGAAAGGTGTCGGGTAGCACTTTGTAGATCGAAGCAAAGAGGATGGTGAAGATGAATACCGTTCCGACTTGATTGACGAGATCCCAGGTGGTCCCTTCGTTTGGAAAGACAAAGCTCAGCACAGCACTGACGGCGAGTGAAACGGCCGACAAAAAACCGAGCGAGAGCACCATGCCCATCGATACCAGTCGACGGCGCAGCCACGGCCACAGGCCACTCGGTGCGTTGGCTTTGACTTCCCATATCGAGTTCAACGAATACTGCAGCTGCGAAAAGACACCACTTGCGCTGAAGAGCAAAAATAAAATCCCCAGCACGCCGCCGAGTTTCGACAAGTCGGCTCGATCTTTGGCGCTATCCACCACAAGCTGTACAGCCTCTGCCGCCTGAGATCCGAGGAGGGCCTGGATTTGCTCGGTGAGCTTTATTTGGGATTCGGTACCCAGAAGCCCTAGGGCCGAAATCGTGATCAGCAGCAGCGGGGCGAGCGAGAGCGCGGTATAGAAGGCCAGCGCCGCCGCCAGGGTGAGCACCTCATGCTTGTTGAAGTTGTCGATAAAGCGATTGATGTAGTCCTTCATCGGGCGCCACGTTGATTTTAGACTCATAGAAAAAATAGTATGCGCGCCTCTTCGAGCGATCAACGTGGAAGTCCATCGTTAAGCAATCTTAACTATGAAAAGACTCTTTATGCGCCGTTCGCTTCGTCGAGCCATGAGAGCTGTGCTGAGGGCCTCCGAAATGCGGAAGTGGAGAGCGAGGGAAAGACGTTGCTCATACCTATCTTTTTGCATGAGAGCTTGAAGAGCGCGCGAATCTGCTCGGCAAAGATTCCCTCACCGTGCATGCGTGAGCCAAATTCTGCCGTGTTCAACTTGCCATCGCGCATGGAGCGAATGCGATTGAGAACTTTCTCGGCGCGATCGGGGTACTCTCGCTTCACCCAATCTTCGAAGAGGTCTTTGACGCCGTAGGGTAGCCTCAGCATCGTAAATCCCGCAAAGCGGGCCCCGGCCTGGTGGGCGGCTTCGAGAATGGCGGGGATCTCTTCGTCGGTGAGGCCGGGAATCACGGGAGCCACGTTAACCCCCACAGGGATGCCCGCATCGGCCAGTTGACGAATGGCATCGAGTCGGAAGGCGGGGCGCGAGGTACGCGGTTCGAGTTTGGAGCAGAGATCGCTGTTCAAGGTGGTCACTGAGAGAATCACCATCGCCGCGTGGGATTTGGCGAGGGTTTTGAGCACATCGATGTCGCGTGTGACCAGATGATTTTTGGTGATGATGCTCACCGGGTTGCGGAACTCTGCGAGCACTTCAAGGCAGCGCCGGGTGAGAAAGTATTTGCGTTCGGCAGGTTGGTAGCAATCTGTCACTCCGCTCATCATGATGACCTGGGGTTGCCACGATTTGCCAAGTAGCTTTTCACGCAGGAGCTCGGGGCCTCGTTCTTTGACGAAGATTTTGGACTCAAAATCCTCACCGGCTGAAAGTCCAAAGTACTCGTGCGTGGGCCTGGCGTAGCAGTAAATGCACCCGTGCTCACAGCCGCGGTAGGAATTGATACCGTAGTCGAAACCCACGTCGGGGCTGTCGTTTTTGGTGACGATCGTGCGGGAAGCATCGGTGTAAAAGGTGGTGCGCAGGCGAGGACCGCTGTCCATTTCGTCCGGATAGGCTTCGTCGATCACCTGAGTGGCGTCGTAGCGAACCTCGTTAAAGCGTCCTGTGGGGTTGAGGCCCGTGCCGCGGCCACGTTTGGGATCTAGGGGGAGGGGGATGAAGGCGTTTTTCATGGGGGGTAGGATCAGTATACCATACAAATGTATGGTTTCAAAAACCCGATCGGAGCGTGGCATTAAAATGCTGCAACAAAGGCTCAGGGGCGACCGTTGGGAGTTCTCGCCTAAAGAACTTTCATTGACGCTCTGGGTCTATCATGTTATTTCTCCCCGAAATGAAGTCTTGGGTCTTGGTCATTTTTTTCTTGTTGAGCATGGTAGCCAAGGCGAACGTGATTTTTGCTCAGATGATCATTCAGGTTCAAGTTTCTTGGGGCGACGGAGAGAACGCTTCTTCGCAGGACAAATTCTTTTTCAAATTGGCTTCCGACGCCTCTAGTCCCAAAGCTTTTGCACTCAACCGCGTGGCCATCACGCGCACTCAGCTTGAGGGTGCCCTTGCCAAGCTCGAAGAAGAAGCGCTCAAACTGCGTGCCAAAGATAAAGTTCTCTACGATCGCAAAAAAGCCCTCATCGATGAGATGAAGAGCATGCTCTACACCTCACTGGCTTCAAAATTTGAAGCCATCGAATTCAGTGAAGAGTTCGTGGCCCTCATCACTTCTATCGACGCCAAAAACGCGGCCACCAAGGCCGAAGTCAAAGCCGAAGTCGATCGGCTCAAAAAAATTCCTGCTCCCGTCCGACGCTAATCTATCTTTTGCAGTCGCATTCGTTATTCTGAGCTCTTAGGGAGGAGCTTGGTATTATGAAAAAAATGATTATTGGTGTTCGTATGCTCTTGGGCTTGGGATTCGTGGTTTTCGGAGCTGATGGCTTGATGCGTGCGATCACAGGACAGGGGTTCTTTCCGGAACCGACAAACCTTTCTCCTGAACTCGTCACGGTGATGACCGGCCTGATGGGGATGAAGTATCTCTTTCCGCTCGCCAAGGGCATTGAGTTTGTGGCTGGGCTGACCTTTCTCTTGGGTCGTTACGTGAATCTCGGCATCGTTCTCTTGACGCCCGTGATGGTGAATATCCTCGGCATCAATCTCTTCGTTGCGCCCGAAGGCGCGCCGATGGCGATTGCGCTGTCGATCATGCTCGTCATTGTGATTTGGGATCGTTGGGCTTATTTCCGCCCGCTCGTCGTTACCAATAGGTAGTTCGCAAAAAAAAAACGCCACAAGGATCATTCCCTTGGTTCATCACCTCGGGGCGATCCTCGTGGCGGCTGGGTGCCTTAGACCTTGTGTGGATGATTCGGGTTCGAATGACTTTTTTCGATCTTATCACCCAGGTCGTGCACCTTTTGACCGAGTTTGGGGGCGCCTTTTTCGGCAATTTTGTGTCCTGCTTTTTCAACAGCGCCACCAATACGGTCTCTCAAGGAAGTTTTTTTGTTTTTGTTTTTTGGGTTCATGCCTAGAAAACTGCAACCGTCGTGCCAGCGCTGAAGCCTTCTTGTAGCGCCAGTAGACAAAGATTTGGGGCGAAATCATCACAAAGTTTACGGGGCATTCCTGAATTTTGGTCCATTTTGCACCTTGCGCGCCCTGCGCTATGATGTGCCGCATGAAAGTCGCGATCTTTTCTTTTCACAAATTCGAAAAGCCCTTTCTTGTCGCCGCCAACGAAATGTGGCGCCACGAATGGACGCCCTTCGAGGCGCATCTCAGCGCCTCGACCGTGAAACTCGCCGAAGGCTATCCGGCAGTGTCCGCCTTCGTCAGTGATTGTCTGAGCGGGGAAGTGATCCGCGCTTTGGCTGCAGGTGGCACGCGCTTTGTTGCGCTGCGCTCGGCGGGATTTAATCATGTCGACCTGGCGGCAGCGCGCGAGTGCGGCCTACGTGTGACGCGGGTACCGGCTTATTCACCTTATTCCGTGGCTGAGCACACGGTAGCCATGATGCTGGCGCTCAACCGCAAACTCTACAAGGCCTACAATCGCGTGCGCGAGGCCAACTTTTCTCTCGATGGGTTGCTCGGTTTTGACATGCACGGCAAAACGGCCGGGGTGATTGGCACGGGCAAGATCGGCACGATCGTGGTGCGCATCCTGCGCGCATTTGGCTGTCGCGTGCTGGCTTACGACACTTATCCCAGTGAAGAATGCCGCAAGCTAGGTGCTGAATACGTTTCGTTGCCGGAACTCTACCGCGCTTCGGACATTGTGACTTTGCACTGCCCGCTGAACGCGGAGACGCACCACTTGCTAAACGAGGCCGCCATTGCGCAGATGAAGCATGGTGTGATGATCGTGAACACTGGACGCGGTGGATTGGTGGACACCCGGGCTTTGATCGAGGGGCTGAAGTCGGGCCAGGTGGGACACCTGGGTCTCGACGTTTACGAAGAAGAGGAGAACCTTTTCTTTGAAGACTACTCAGCGAGCGTGGTGCGCGACGATGTCTTCATGAGGCTGCTGACCTTTCCGAACGTGCTGATCACGGGACATCAGGGTTTCTTTACCGACACCGCCCTTCGCAACATCTGCGAGACCACGCTACAGAATCTCGCCGACTTCGAGGCCGGTCGCGAGCTCGTGAACGAAGTCAAAGTCTAAGTCGCGGCGATTTCTCGGGTACGGAGCTTTTCTTTGTAGAAATCTTTTTTGGCGACGTAGAGAACCTTGTCGAATTCGGCGAAGACCGTACCCGAGGCGTTTTTGTAGTGTAGCGGCCAGGTGAAGGTGATCTCATTCTGGGCGGCGACGTCGCTGATGATCTTTTCGATCATCGCGGGGCTGATTTCGAAGCGGGCGTGGATGGTCTCGCGCGCAGGGCGTTTGAAGCGAATGGTGCAACCCTTGTCCCACACCACATAATCGGGGCCTAGGATCTGCATAAGCATCAGCATATAATAGGGATCTGTGGAGGCGTAGATGCTGCCACCGAAGATGGTGCCCACGATATTGCGGGTTTTCCAGTTGAGGTCCAGTCGCACGTCGAGGCGGGTGAAGTCTTCGGCGATGTGGGTCACGCGTCCGCCGGCACGCCTCAGGCACGGCCAAATGTTAAAAGAGAGGCGCCAGACGGCGGCTCGCAGTTTTCGGCGCAGGGGGGAACTCAGCATCGCGTGGTTCATAAACTTAGAATACCGCAGCTCCCCGGCGAAAGACATCGTGCGTGGGTGCTTGTCGCGTGAAGGTCGGTGCTCTAGAATTTACCTATGAGCGTTGGCGTGTTTGACAGTGGACTCGGCGGCCTTTCTGTTCTGCACGAGATGCGCAAACGATTGCCCGAAGAGGACTTTGTCTACGTGGCCGACAGCGGGCACGTTCCCTACGGCGACAAAGCCCCTGAATACATCAATGAGCGTTCGCTGCGGATCGGCGAATTCTTGGTAGATCAGCACGACGTGCGGGCCATTGTCATTGCCTGCAATACGGCTTCGGCCACCGCGATCATGCCCCTGCGCAATCGTTTTCCGGGCGTGCCTGTGATTGGCATGGAGCCTGCTGTGAAACCCGCCATGGCCGTCACTCGCACACGCCGGGTAGGGGTGCTTGCCACGGTGGGCACCCTCAAGAGTGCTCGTTTTGCGGCACTGCTAGATCGTTTTGCTGACACGGTTGAGGTGGTGATGCAGCCCGCGCCGGGACTCGTGGAATGCGTGGAGCGCGGAGATCTGACGGGAGCCGAAACACGCCGGCTCGTAGAATCCTTTGTGCGCCCGCTGCGGGAACGTGGGGTCGACGTGATCGTGCTCGGCTGCACCCATTACCCCTTTTTGCGCGAGGCGATAGCCGAAGTGGCCGGCGAGGGGGTGTCTCTCATCGACACCGGTGCTGCCGTGGCGCGCCAGGTGCAGCGCAAGCTCGAAGAGGTGAATGGCCGACGTCTCGAGGGCCACGGCCGAGAGCTTTTCTTTAGCTCGGGGGATCTGAGCGTTGGCGAGGGCGCCCTGCGCAAGCTTTGGGGGCCCGGGGCGCAGCTCGCTGGGCTTCCGAGCGAATAAATCATTGGCCGGTCTCGGCAGACCCTCGAAAATGGTAAATAATGCTCATATATGGGCCATAGTGATTTGCGAGTCCTCATCGTCGACGACAACCAAAGTGACCGATTGCTGTGCAAGGCCCTCGTTTCGAACCTCGGTGTGACGCAGATTCAGGGTGCCGAGAACGGATCCATTGCCGAGACCAAAATGGTGGCCGCCGTGGACGTTGGCCAAGCCTACGATCTTGTGATTCTGGATTGGAATATGCCTCGAGCCAATGGGCTCAAGTTGCTGCAGTACGTGCGCCACAATCGCCGTTTGAAACAGACAAAGATCATCATCATGACAGCCACGGCAGAGCGCGAGCTCGTGGATGAGGCGATCAAGCACGGCGCAGATGACTTTATTGTGAAGCCATTAAAGGCCGAACCGCTGCACGAAAAAATCAAAAAACTTTTTGAAAAACACTAAGCCGCCTGTTTTTGGCGCGCTGTCCATTTCTCAATGGCCGCACGCAGCGACTCTTTTTTGATGGGCTTAGCGAGATAATCGTCCATGCCCGCCGCGAGACACTTTTTGTCATCGCCCGAAAGTGCGTTGGCCGTGAGGGCTACGATGGGGATCGTGCGGATACGCTCGTTTTCCGAATCGCGGATGCGGCGGGTGGCTTCGAAGCCATCCATTTCTGGCATCTGACAATCCATCAGAACGAGGTCGAAGGACATTTTTTCTAGAGCGTCGAGCACTTCGAGACCGTTGGCCACGACGGACACCGTATAGCCAAAGCTCTGTAGGATTTTCTTCACGAGCATTTGGTTCACGGCAACGTCTTCGGCCACGAGGATGCGTGTGCCCACGCTCACTGTATCGTTGACTTGAGAGCCCGCACTCAGGAGTCTCGGCGACGTGTCGGCGGTGGCGTTTTCGCCATGGGCAGTAACGCGAACGATGGCGTTGTAGAGATCCGATTGCTTGATGGGCTTGGTGACCACGTCGTCAAAGCCGTGTTCATTGAGCGTTTCGGGCTTGAGGGACTTGCCAAAATCCGCCATGAGCACCGCTTTAAGGCGCGGATAACCTTCGCGCAGCGAAGTGAGGACTTTGCGTAAGTCCGATTTGCGCGAATGCGTACCCGAGAATACCACTTCAAAGCGTCTTTCCGCGGCGGGTAGGGCTTTGAGCTTTTGAGGCGCCTCGGCGAGCGAGGTGAAGAGCACGTTGTGAATGCTCCATGACTTGAGGTAACTGCAAACCGAGCTCCGCACGCTTTCGTTGTCTTCGATGACGAGAATGCGCAGGTGGCTTAGCAGGCGTACTTGTTCGGATCGCGTGGCGGCATCGTTTTCTTGGGCAACCGTCATCGGAATCTCAAACCAAAAGGTCGAACCTGCGCCCACTTCGCTCGTGACGCCGATCTTGCCGTGCATGGCTTCCACAAGGCGGCTGCAAATCGAGAGACCAAGTCCTGTTCCACCGTATTTGCGGGAGGTGTCGTTCTCGCCCTGCGAAAAGGCCCGAAAGAGTTTGCCCATAGTGCTCTCACTCATGCCGATGCCTGTGTCTTGAACTTCAAAGCGCACTCGCGGAGCGCTGTAAGCATTTTCGGAGGCCGTGTTGAAGACACGCACCGAGATGCCGCCCTTTTGAGTGAATTTGAGAGCGTTGCCCACGAGGTTTAGCAAGATTTGGCCGATGCGCCCCGAATCGCCGACGACGAGCTTTGGCAAGTCCGGAGAGATGAAAGCGCTCAGGCCCACGCGTTTTTGTCTTGCTTTGGGCATGAGGATGTCGACTTGGCTCTCCACCACTTGCACGAGGCTTAAAGGTGTCTCTTCGAGCACAAGACGACCGGCCTCGATTTTGGAGAAGTCGAGGATATCATTGATCAGGTTCAAGAGCGCAGTTCCGGAATGCTGTACGATTTCGGCGTAGTTGCGCTGTTCATGATCTAGCTTGGTTTCGAGAATCAAGTCCGTCATGCCGATGATGCCGTTGAGCGGCGTGCGGATCTCGTGACTCATGTTAGCGAGGAAGGCCGACTTTGCCTGAGTGGCGGTTTCGGCGGCGTCGAGCGCAGCGAGCAGCTCGTGTCGCGAGTGTACGGCAGCCGTGACATCTCCAATGGTGGCTACGAGGCGTTGGCGCTTGCCATCTTCGCGCACGATTTGCCCAAAGGCACGCACCCAGCGAACGCCGCAGCCGGGTCCCGGCGTGACGCGAAACTCGACATCGATGTTAGGCGAAGCGCCGCTGACATAGGCCTCGACGGCGCGAACAAGTTTGCTTCGATCCGCAGCTTCTACGCGCTCATTGACCTCGGCGAAGGTCGGGTTTTCGTGGGCGGCGTAGCCAAAGATGTTCTTTGCCTGATCATCCATGAACTGGATCTCGCCACTCTCAAAATCGCGCTCCCAAATGCCCTCCTGAGTAGAATCGATCACGCGCAACAAGCGCTCGTGCGTGATGCGCAGTTCTTCTTCGGCTTTTTTGCGTTCGGTAAGGTCCGCGGCGATGCCCAGGTAACCGGTCACTTCGCCGTCGGCGTTGTGTAGAGCGGTAACGGTGAGTGAAACCGGAAGGCGAGTGCCATCTTTACGCACATAGGTCCATTCATGCTCGTCGGTAGCGCCTGTGAGCTGTGTTTTGGCCACAAAGACTTTGAATCCGGGTTCGATGCTGAAGCCGAGTTCTCGGCTCAACTGTACGGCTCGGGCCTTCACTTCGTCGGGATCGTGGAAGATGCCGGGATGGGTTTTACCGACAACTTCGTCTTCGGAATAACCGAGCATTTGAGAAGCGGTGCGGTTGAAGGTTTGGATCATGCCCTGCGCGTCGCTCGAGATGATCGAATAGCTGGCAGCGTTTAGTAGCGTGCGTTTCCAGAGAAGGTCTTGCTTGTCTTTAGCCTCTTTTTCTTTTTGAGCTCGGCTGGCAATTTCGAGCAGTCCACCCACGACAAAAGCAAAGAGGAAGCCCGCTAGGAGCAGAATGTGAGGAATGTTGGAGGCCCTGCTTTTGACGAAGCTTTCAGTGGGAACGATGGTGATGTTCCAGGACGCGAGACCGTGGCGCAAACGCACCTTGCTTGAGAGAAGTTCTACGGGCGAGGATTTGCCGTTTTGTTGGAAAACCAGATGGCCAGACTCTTGCACGCTCACAAAAAAATCTCGAGCATCGAAAACAGCGCCGAAAAGCTTTTGGGTTTGTACAGTGGCGTAAATCGCACCGGTGGCACGACCATTTTTGTAGAGTGCCACGGGGAGAATGTTGCCGATGCCGCCCGATCGTAGTTTCACGGTACGGCTCAGTGAGGGTTGATGCATGTCTTTGGCGTTTTCAAAGGCCTCGCGCCGCGTAGCTATAGTGGCCTGACTAAAGTTCTTTACCTGATTGCTTAAAAACTCAGGGTAGGACCAGGTGACTTCCCAGCGCTCATTGACCACGCCAATGCGAGTGAGGATGGGCAGCTGGCTAAGGTAGCTCTGGCTGTCGAGCTCTAAGAACTTGTGATTTTGGGTTCCCAGAAGTTCCACGCGCTTGGCATAACGCGAAAGGGCGAGCGAGGTTTGTTCGATGGTCTCGCTGAGTTTGTCGCGCGACTTGCTGTTGAGGAATTTTACCTGCTCGCGGATGTGGTTGGACTCCATGCCCAGGGCGTATTGCCAGATGAAGACCGTGATCGTGAAGAGCATGGTGGTGATCAGTGTGGGTTGGAGCAAATAGCGGAGCTCTTTTTTTCGGCGTAGCTGAAGGAGATTGCTGAGGGTGACAAAGGCACCGAAAAGGGTGAAGTTTGTAGAGGCTGGTACGGACATGTGTACGAAAGAGGTCATGTCGGGGTTGGGTTTCAGACCCAGCCCGGCGCTCGCCAGCGTTATGATTCCCAGCGACGTGGTGAGGGCACCGAGCAGGGTACGAAAGCGCGAGGCTTCGGGCAGTAGGTAGCACGCGCCGAGAAGTGAGAGGCCCACCGCCGAGTTGAAGGACATCCGTCCCGGGTGTCCTTGGTAGATAGAGATCAAGCTTTCGCGAAAGAGGGTGTCGATGCCGAGGTTTAGATTGCCCAAATGTTCCATGAGCGTTGCGACACCGAGTGTGAGGGCGATAGCCGCCAGAGCGCGCGCTTTCCGCAGGCGCCCTTTAATCTCGAGAAGATGAGCGAAGACCACAAGAGCAAAGCCGAGGGCGGTGTTGAACTGAAAAGGCACCCAAAGTTTCCACATCGAATCGCCAGAAGCATCGACAATGCCGAGGAGTGTGGGTGCCGACACCAAGAGCACTAAGGTCGGAATGAGGAGGGTGAGGGGAAAATGCTTGGCTTTGATCATCTTAGGTCGCCTTTGCACATGCTGTTTTGATCGGTTCTTGGAGGGTGAAACTTAAGAAGGCTAGCAGGTCTTTGAGTGTCAATTTGCCGTCAGCGATCATGTTTCGCTCGCTCAGGAACCTGGAGTGGATATTCTCTTTGAGATGGATTTTAATGGGACAAGATTTTAGCAGCGAAGTACCGGTTTGCGACGCTGTGAGATGGGTGGGAGACAAGCAAATGACACCGTTTGATAGCAGCGTACTTGAAGAACTCAAACAACTCGAAGGCGATCGTTATCCGACGCTTCTGCAGGATTTGCTCGAACTCTATGTCGACTGGGCCCCCGGAGTGGTGGCAAAGATCGAAGAAGCCGTGAAGACCCAAGATCATCCTACGCTCGAGAGCGAAGCGCATTCGCTCAAGTCAAGCAGCGGCAATCTGGGCGCCACCAAACTACAGCAGCTTTGTCATGATCTTGAAAAGTGCGGTGTCAAGCACGACCAGGCGGGTGCTGAGCGCACTTTTGTGCTCTTTAAGAGCGAATGCCAAAAGGTTGTGGCGGCCGCGCAGGCCCTGCTCGCGAAGTATTAGGGTTATAGAAAGTTGCTAGTGGCTAACCTAAGCCGTTCTGCAGATTAAAAAAACATCGCAACATCTTTGCTGGGACTCCATCTTTCTCCGCTTTAATGGCGCCTTCGAGATTCTATTCTCGCATTGTTTCAAAACGTATTTTTTTAAAGGAGAAATCATGTCATTAGAATCTATCCAAGACCTCTTAGTCGACGAAGTGAAGGACCTCTACAGCGCTGAGCTGCAGCTCATGGTGGCGCTTCCGAAAATGGCCAAAGCCGCGAGCAATGCCCAGCTGCGCAGCGGTATCGAAACCCACCTACGAGAAACTCAGCGGCAGGTCTCTCGCCTGGAGCAAGTTTTTGAATTGATGGACGTGCCCGCCAAGGCCAAGCACTGCAAGGCGATGGAAGGCCTCATCAAAGAAGGCTCCGAAGTGATCGAGGAGAAAAAGGCCGATCCCGCAGTAAAAGATGCCGCTTTGATCGCGGCTGCGCAAAAGGTCGAGCATTACGAAATTGCCTCGTACGGCAGTGCCATTGCACATGCCAATCTATTGGGACTTGGCAACGTTTCTAAGGTGCTGGAGCAAACGCTCGTCGAAGAAAAATCTACGGACCAAAAACTCACGAGCCTCGCCGAAGGTCGGGTGAATCTTGACGCTGCAGGAGCCTCTAGTTCCCAGCAGAGTTCCAAACGACATAGCGTCGAAGGTGGTCCCTCTCCGATGTACTAGAGGGTTGTGATGTTTTAGGAGGCGCGTTTCTGGCGGTGTCGGTGTTCCCATGGTGGAATGGCATTCTTGTTTTTCCACAATCCAACCCTGTTAGTTCGCGCCCACGTTTCCAGTTTGTCTAATTTACGTCGGCGATCGGCGGAGAGTGGGCGGTAGTATTTGCGTGCTACCCATGCGTGTCCACATTTCACCATGTATTCGTTCACGTTGATGGACTCTGATTCATCGATTAAAAAAAGTGTCGCTAAGGTTCGTCCGTATATATCTCGCCCATGGGTTTCGATTTTAACAAAACGATTCAGGATGAGTTTTTGAAGTTTCCATGTAGCGACGTCTCCCCACTCTTGATCACCTTCGGGACAATCGATAGCAAAAAATCGAACGCAGAGGTTTTCTGAAAGAGCTTTGACCAAGATGGTGTCGCCGTCGTAGATGTGCAGCACTTTTACAAAAAGCTCGATTGTGGGTTCGGGCGCGACCCTTTTGCGACGACTTAAAGAAAGAATAAAGGCAACTGTGCCTACAAGCAGTATCCCCACCATGCGTTTTGAACTTATCGGGCCAAAAAGCGTCAAACTATAGGGGGAAGCCGCAAGGGAGCAAAGTGCTGAAAAGTGGTCCTAAAATGGCCAGCGTTTTTTGCTTGCGAAGGCGAGCGGAGTGCAGCGCCCGATCTTGTTCACGATCACGCGGCGCAGGGGCTCGTTGATGGTGTAGTCGGCCTGGCACTCCACTTTCCAGGCGCCGCTTTGGAGGATCGCTTCCCAGTCCTCTTGACTGGCCAGAATGAGGTAAGCAAAGGGATCCTTGCTGGTGGAATACAGCGTGCTGAACCAGTAGCCCGTCGTGCCTTTGCCGTAAGAGGCGTGGTACAGTTCAATTTTTTTGGCCGCCCAGGCACTAGGCGAAAGAGCCAAGAGCAGTGCGGCACGCAGAATGAATTTTGTCATGCAAAAAGGACTATCAGCGCCTTAGAAGGTTGAACCCTTAATACTTATATCTTGGGCCTTGTGAGTGAGGGGAGCGTTCTGCGATAATGAGCAGACGTGGCACGCTCAACTTCGAAGTGGGTACGAAGAACCCAAGTCCTCGCTCTGGTCTGCGTTCTTTTTCTGGCCTTCTCCACGTTCCTCGCCCTGGCCCAGCTTTGGTGGAACAAGGATCGCTACCCACAAGTGCTCTATCCCGCGCCATCGTATCGCCCTGAGGTTTCCTGGAGCGGAGAGCGCCCTAAGGATTGGGTCAAGCTCTCTTCGATGCCACGTGCTGCGTGGCTCTCGATCATTGCAGCCGAGGATGGCGGATTTTTTAAACACAATGGGGTGGAGTGGGAGCAGTCCTTTGCCAAGATCCGCTCGGACATCCACAAGGGTAAGTTTCCGGGAGGCGTGAGCACGCTCAATCAGCAGATCTCTAAGAACCTCTATTTTGGCGCCCGTCCGGCGATCACCCGCAAACTGCAGGAGATCGCGGTGGCCGAGCGCATGGACGCGATGCTCGGCAAAGAACAGATCTTAGAGATCTACCTGAACATTGCGGAGTGGGGACCTGGGGTGGTGGGCATCAAGGCCGCCGCTCGCTATTACTTCAAAAAGTCCGTGTCGCAGCTTAGCGAATACGAATGCGCCGTGCTGGCAAACCTCTTGCCCAATCCGCGTGTGCGTGGCGCTTGGGTCAAGCAAGGTCGCATGCCCCCTCGTTTTGCTCGCCGGGTGGGTCGCACCGTGCGCCGTCTTGCTTCTACAGATCGACTAGTGCGCTCGCAGAAGCGCCTGCAGCGGATGCCGGCTACCGAGCGGTTGCGCTAGCGGCTCGTGTCAGGCGTTCGCCACAGGCCGACGAAATCGCTCCGGCCGCGCTTCTTTTGGCCAGGTCATTGGCGAGGAGCGATTCTAGACTTTGGCGTTTTTTTTGAATTTGCTCAGGGGTTCTGACTTCGCTGAGTGTGAGCCATTTGAACTCTTTGTTGGATTCTTCTTTGATCCAGGCTTCGATCACGCCTCGATTCTGCCCGTATTCACGGTCGAGTTGATCCATGAGGTCCACGGAATGCTTCGCTCTACCGCCCACGACGTGAGCTCCCTGGCTGAAGGTGTTGTAAGTTCTGAGGGGGATCTCTCCTGCCACGGCTCGGTACTCATCGTTGAGCTCCTCAAGTTGCTGGCGATGATGTTCGAGATTGGCTCGCGCCGTTCGAAGTTGCGCGGTGACCTTCTCGCCCGTCACGCCGGAAACGAGCAAATCGTAAATTTCCATCTCTAGGGGATATGCGTACTTTTGCGCCCGGGCGCTGCCAGCGGCCGAGAGCAAAACTATGGTTAAGGTAAATATCCCCAAGCGCCCCATAGGGCTTTTTCTGCAACACATGTGCCCAACTATACCATTGATTTATATGGTTCATTTGAGGTGGGAGGCGTCTAAATTTTGGAGGGGGTGGCGAAGGCTTGGACAACTCTCGTATTAAGTAATCTTGTGCGCTGATGAGACACATTGAATTAGACTCTCCGCGCCCAAAAATGTTAACCCGGGCGCGCTATGGCAATACAACGGAATCTATTCACTGCTCACTTCATTTGCTTTGCTCTTTTGACTGCGGCGCCTCTTTCCAGGGCCAACGAAAAAAATCACGTCTTAGCATCCAATGAACATCTCGGGGTGATTCTAGAGAATCCGATCTACGATCTTTTCGTCGACGATGACGCAGACGAGCTGTGGGATATTTTTGAGCCGCTTGTATCGAGAAAGTTGTTTCCGAGCGACGAAATTTTTAAAGCCGACGCCCCGGTGCTGCGCAAGAACCTGCGCGAAGCCACTCAAGATCCGCTCAAATGGTCATCGTCAGCGATGAAAAATCGCCAAATTTCTCAAAGCTCTCACCGGTGGGTAGCATGTATCGCATTTCGGTGATGTTGCACGAAGCTCGGCACAGCGATGGCAATTACTTTGTGGACGGCGGATTTGTGCACGGCATTTGTCCTGAAGGGCATCCCTTTGCTGGCAAAGACTGCGATGTCATGTCTAACGGTCCCTACTCGGTAGCGGCCGATATTCTGGCGCAATTTCACAAGGCCTGTGGCCTGAACAAAATCTCGTGCACCGGAGCCGAAATGCGGGTGCTCGAAGGTCTCGCGCTGGCTAGCAACGCCCGCGTGCTCGACGAAGACATTTACCCCAAAGATGCCAAGGGGCGTAAGGTGGTCAGTTGGGTCAATCCCGAACCCATTAAGATCCCCGGCCTTCCCGAAATGTCTCTCGCCAAAAAGAAGTGAGCTCGGCTCGGAGTCACTGATTTTCCAAGGGTGAGGAAAGGTATTAAACTAAATACCTGGAGATAACGATGATCACCCTTTATGGATTTGGCCGGGTTAACGACAAAGTCATCGGCGAAACGCGCGACCTGCGCGTGCGTTGGGCACTCGAAGAGATGGGCCTGCCCTATCAAGTGCACGGGGTGGATCACACGGGTGGGGAGCACCGCTCTGAGGGCTACGGCGAAAAAAGCTGTTTCAACCAAATCCCCACGATCGACGATGACGGCTTTGTACTCAGCGAATCGGGCGCGATTCTGATCTACCTCGCCGAAAAGTCGGGCAAGCTGATTCCCAAGGATTTTGAAGGTCGCACTCGCGTCATGCAGTGGTGCTTTGCGGCGCAGGCCACCGTAGAACTGCCTATCGCCGAAATTCAGATGATCCATGGTTTTTTTGGTGTCGACAAAAACAAGGAGCGCCTCGTGTTTTTGACCTCTTGGGCCAATCGAGTGCTCGGGGGACTCGAAAAACGCCTCAACACTCGAGAGTGGATCGCCTGTGAAGACTTCACCGTGGCGGACATTCTTATGACCTGTGTGTTGCGTGAAATTCGTAAGACGGATCTCATGAAGCCCTATCCCCGTGTAATGGGCTATTACGAGCGCGCGTTGGCGCGTCCGGCTTGGACACGGGCGCTCACGGCGTACGCGCTGGCGCTCGGCAAAGATCCAGCCACGATTCCTTAGGGTTTTTTGAGCGGGCGATAGCGCAGGTAAACCCAGCCGTCGCCGAAGCGGCGTTCTTCGAGCAACTCCAGATGAGAGTGTTCCTTGGGGAGTACCGTGAGGCCACCGCCCAGGGTTGCCGGCACCACAAATAGCTGGAACTCGTCGACAAGACCCGCGCCAATCGCTTGCATCGCCAGATTGGGGCCCGCTACCGCGATGTCGCCCGTGGTGCGGGCTTTGAGTTTGCGAATGGATTCGATGTCGAAGTCTCGCTCCAGGCGAGTGTTTTTGGTATTCACCGCGCTAAGAGTTTTGGAATAGACGATCTTATCGGCAGCTTGCCAGACACGCGCAAATTCCAGGTCGGATTCCCCGATGCCCGGCATGAGTTCGGGCGTGTCCCAGACGGCCATGGTTTCGAACATGCGACGGCCGTACAAATAGGTGCCGATAGGGCGCATGATCTCAGAAATGAAGGCGGTCGAGCTCTCGCTGGGCACCGACCAATCGTAAACGCCATCGCCCATATAACCATCGAGCGACATGAGGGCTACGTAGATGAGTTTTGCCATATGCCTACTACGGTAACATGAACGGGCTTATGAGGTAGGCTTCTCAGAAAAATCTGGATTTAAAAATAAGAAGCCCTAATAATGAAAAAGAATGAGGTTTTTTAGGCTTTCGCTGGCGTTCCTGGTGGCCACGAGCGGCGTTCACGCGGCTTACGGAACCTCTCTGTGTCCACCGCTGATCGACTCATTGGCTCGAAGTGGTGAAGCGGCGACGGTTGCTAGGCAGCTTGTCGACTTGTCACTTAAAAAAGGCGGCCATCCTTTTCACGATGCCGAGACCTACGCCCTTTTGGAAAAGCATCCCGACTTTGTGGCGGCTTATGTCAAAAAGCATTACCAAAAGTTTCGTCTCTCTGAACATAGAGCTACGAGTGTCCCCTGGCGGGACTCCGAGCTAGAAACACTACGCAAGGCTGTTGGAGATCGTGATTTCTCTTTGTTTGTGGACCCAGGGATCATGGCCCGCCGACAGGAATTTTTGGGGTTTCGACGTGAGTTTAGAGAAGCGAATCCCACTGCCAGCGCCTTAGAACTAAGATCGGCGTTTTCTGATCATCTCGGCACGATCAAATTGTACCGAGGGATTAGCGATGTGGATTTTGAAACGGCCAAATCGATTTTTGAGAAGGGTATGGAGGGCAACTTTTTTACGGACATCAAGGAGAGAGCCAAGCTTTCGATCCCTGCGTCCCAAGAATCATCGCTCGATAATCTATGGAGCGGAAGTGGCGTATTGGGCGAGATCAAAAAGAAAACCTTAACCTACGACCATTCGCTGATCCTCCCCGTAAGTCCCCATAAAAGCCTTGCGGAAACCTTTGCTCGACCTTTTCATGGAGGCACGGGCTTTCTCTTTGAACTCGAGGTGCCGATCTTGGACGTGTACGACTATTCGTTTCAAAGAACTTTAGGCTGGGACTACGACCAACCCACCAAAAAGAAACGCGTGCTTTTTGATGGGATGCCGTTTCCCGAATTGGAAAGCCTTGTGCTTTCGCCTATGGATCCTCGCTATCTTCGCGGTGTCACGGAGTGGAGCTACCAAGACGAGGATGGGAAGCAGCAATTGAAGTCCGGCCGTGTCTTGCAAAAGTGAACCAGAGCAAGAAGTTTCTTTGAGCATTTGTGTGGTGCTGACACTGTCGACGAAGTAGGTTGGACGTTTCGCAAATGGCACAACCTTCGACACTTTATCGTTTTCGCATCGACCTCTCGGATGTGGATCGCGGAATTTACGAGACCCTCGACTTTAGGGTGGCTCAGCATCCCTCCGAAGCACCCATTTATTTGATGACCCGAGTGATCGCCTATGCGCTGAACGTTGGTGAAGGGGTGGGCTTTGTTCCTGGGGGACTTAGCGATCCCGACTCCCCTTGCATCCAAGCGCTCAGCGAACACGGAAAGTCCGTGCTTTGGATCGAAATCGGGAGCCCCAGCGCGCGCAAATTGCACAAGGCCTCCAAGGCTTCGGATCTGGTGAAGGTCTACACGTACAAGAATCCCGAGCTTCTGATGAACGAAGTCAATGCAGGTGAGGTTCATCAAGTGGAGAAGATCGAGTTTTATTCGATCGACCAAAAGTTTTTGCAGGGGCTTGCGGACGCGACAAGGCGCGACAACCATTGGACTCTGCTGCGTAGTGACGGATCTCTCGATATAGGCTCCGGCGACCTTTCGTTTAACGCGGAGCTAAAGCAACATTTTCCGCAATCTTGTTAAGAAATCTCGATACTAACTTGATGAGTTTTTCGTACATTTTTTACGGAAGGATCCGAAACGTCTTGTATGGAAACGCAACTAACGAGAACTCACAATTTTTGTAAAAACCAAAAATCCCTTCGGGTGCTTTTGATTGAACAGATGGTCGAAAGCGAAAGGGCCTATAAAAAAGCTTACGGGAGCGTGGGCGTGGAGAGCGTTGAAGTCGCACATACCTTGAGTGAGGCGCAGCGTAAGCTCTTTGGCCGCCACGAGCCCTACGATTTGATTGTCGTCGACGGATCTTTTTGGAGTGACAAGCCCTCGGCCATCGAGTTGTGCAAAAAGATTCGATCGAACGACGATTTTGAGCATACGGCACTCTTGATGATCAGCAACAACACCGACGCCCTCACCATCGAAGAGGCCTTTCGCGCCGGGGTTGACGAATTCTTGCCAAAGTACGTCTCCTTACAGGACCTGCAGAGCCTTTCGCTGCGAGCCATAGTGGACCGTCGCCTGGTAACACGGGGACTATAGGCCTAGCGAAGCGAATCTTATGGCGCTAATTCGTTTGTTCCTGAGATCGGTAGCGCGCCGGTGACTTGCAAAGGGCTGATCAACCGATTGCTGACGCTAGAGTCTCTTTAAGAGGAAAGAGAGGCTGCGCGTGAAGCGGGCGGTCCCAGAAGTGTGTCCGTGCCTTTTGCGTGGGGGCGGGGGGATGGGGTTCTTAGGCCTGGCGAAATTGTTCGGAGCCCTGGTCGTTGTTGACGCACGAGCCCGCCGAATGGCGCCGGTACTTTCTTTCTTTGAGATAGAGCATTAAAAAAACCAAGAGGAAGAGGGTGTCGTACATGAAAATTAGCGTATCCGTTTTAGGGTTCTTGATCTCAATTTGTTATGTGGGCGCAAGTGCCCGAGCTTATGATTCTTCGGCATCGCAAAATGGGATTCGTTGGATCGAAAACATGTCGCAGGTTGGTGAGGAAGGTCAGGGCTCTTCTGTCGAAAAAGATGAGAACGAAAGTGACTTTGATTTTCAAGGGCTAACTAGTGATTGCGGCACTACCATTCGATGTGGCCGCAATGTTTATTCCTGCTGTCCGGGAGATCATTACACGATCAACAACTGTAATGGCTATAAGGTAAGATGTAACTGATCTGATAGGGTTTGTGTTCAGCATGGACGATCGAAAGTTTGACCAAATAGCAGCAAACGAATGGATTGCGACGATTGAGGCAGAGCATAGCCGGGTTCGAGAAAACGACCTTTATCCCCTTCTAAAAAAGTGGGCAGAGATGGCGGCACCTCAGAACATTCTGGATCTGGGATGTGGGCAGGGAGTTTGCTCAGAAAAATTAGGCCTTCAGGATTTCAATTATACCGGAGTCGACGCTTCGACATTTTTACTAGAGCGCGCCAAGGCGCTTTATCCGCAGGCTAATAAGCGCTTTGTCGCCGGTAACGCGTATGAGCTTCCTTTTAGAGAGGCTTCTTTTGACGCCGTATTTTCAATCGCGCTTTGGCACTTGCTTGAGGACAAAGCTAAGGCTGCAAGAGAGTTGAGCCGTGTGCTAGCCCAGGGTGGAGACTTCATGATCGTGGCGGCGAATCCGGATTTCTACGAAGAGTGGACTAAGAACTACGCAAGATCCCATCGAGATGGCGCGCGTTTTGAGGGCTTCACAAAGTTAGCAGATGGAATGGAGTCTAAGGACGTTTTGTATCTGCATAGCTACGATGAGATTGTTGAGAGCCTGCGCCACGCGGGATTAGAAGTAAAAGAGAGCGCAGCGTTCCGAACGGCCCTTTCGATTCAGGGGACAAAGGTCTAGATGCTGAGGTGGGGAAATAAATGGCGGAGCGGACGGGACTCGAACCCGCGGCCTCCTGCGTGACAGGCAGGCGTTATAACCGACTTAACTACCGCTCCGCGCGGTCAAAAGGGTTCTAGTGTTGGGCGCGGGGCAAATCAAGCGCTGGGGGGAGATTTT